>NZ_JAGPOX010000113.1 GCF_019038435.1 Nocardia alni | reverse complement strand
GTCCCCGCCCGGGTGAGCAGATCGGTGATCGCGTCGAACTCCCGCGCGCGTCCGACGAGTCTTCGCCCGGGGGTGGGATCCGTCGGCGCACCGGAGTTCACGGCCCCGCTCGATACCCCGATGTGCTGCGGCGACCGCCCGCCCGCATCGGCGCCGTCGGCAGCGTTCGACATAAAAAGGCTCCCTGATGTCGTCAGGCGGTCGATAGTACTCGTCGCGCACGCGCCTGTGCCGTGAGTCACCGTCCGACCCCTTCACAGGTCAGCCACAGGTTAGCCACAGTGCGCGGCAAGCAGGTCATCGTCTACTGGTGCGGTCGCCAGGGTGAGGTTCACCGGTGGCCTCGACACGTGAACGACTCGATGACAGAAAGGCTCCGCCAGTGGCGAGAGATCTGACCCAGCTGGAAATACTCGGTGAACTGGAGCCGGTGGCCGCGCAGAACCTCGACCGGCATCTGTCGATCGCCAGGGACTGGCATCCACACGATTACGTGCCGTGGGACGAGGGCCGCAACTTCGCGGCTATGGGCGGCGCGGACTGGGATCCGGAGCAGTCCAGGCTCAGTGAGCTCGCCAAGGCGGCGATGGTCACGAACCTGCTGACCGAGGACAATCTGCCCTCTTACCACCGGGAGATCGCCGAGAACCTCTCGATGGACGGCGCCTGGGGCACCTGGGTCGGGCGGTGGACCGCGGAGGAGAATCGGCACGGGATCGCCATGCGCGACTACCTCGTGGTCACCCGCGGCGTGGATCCGGTCGCGCTGGAACAGGCCCGGATGATCCACATGACCAACGGCGCGCAATCACCCGACGACTGGGGCGGGTTCCTGCTGAACGTCGCGTACGTGACCTTCCAGGAGCTGGCAACCCGTGTGTCGCACCGCAATACGGGCAAGGTCTGTGACGACCCGATCGCGGACCGGATGCTGCAGCGCATCGCGGCCGACGAGAACCTGCACATGATCTTCTACCGCAACCTGTGCGGCGCGGCTCTGGACCTGGTCCCGGACCAGCAGATCGAGGCGATCACCCGGATCGTCACGAACTTCGTGATGCCCGGATACGGCATGCCCGATTTCCGCCGCAACGGTGTGCTGATGGCCAAGCACGGCATCTATGATCTGCGCCAGCATCTGGAGGAGGTCGTCCAGCCGGTGTTGAAGATCTGGAATGTCTTCGGCCGCGAGGACTTCGGACCGCGCGGTGAACGTGCCAGGGATGAGCTCGCCGAGTTCCTGGAGAAACTGGACCGCGACGCCACCAGGTTCGAGGAGCAGCGTGACCGCCTGCTGGCCCGCGAGGCCGCCCGCGCGGCCCGTCAGCCCGCCGAGGTCCGGTAGGTCCTCACAGAGGTGGCGCGTCACCGGTCGTCCCGGGCAGACGGACGGTGAATTCGGTGTGCCCGGGAACGCTGGTCAGGAGGATGACGCCGCCGTGCGCCCGGATCACGGCGTCGGCGATGGCCAGGCCCAGGCCGGTGCTCCCGGCGCGCCGGGAACGGGAGCTGTCGCCGCGGGCGAAGCGCTGGAAGATCTCCGGCTGGAGTTCGGCGGGGATGCCGGGGCCGGTGTCGGTGACCCGCCAGATCGCGCCGCCCTCATCCGGTTCCAGGCCTACCGTGACGACGGTGCCGGGTGGGGTGTGCACGCGGGCGTTGGCCAGCAGGTTGGCCAGCACCTGATGCAGGCGGATGCCGTCGCCGGTGACCGTGACCGGCTCGTCGGGCAGCTCCAGATCCCACCGATGCCCGGGCCCGGCGATATGCGCGTCGCTGGCCGCGTCGACGGTGAGCCGGCTCAGGTCCACCGGTTCGCGCTCGAGCGGCCGACCGGAGTCCAGCCGCGCCAGCAGCAGCAGATCCTCCACCAGACCGGACATCCGCAGGGCCGCGGCGTCGACCCGGCTCACCGCGTCGGCGACCTCCTCGGACAGTTCGTCGCTTCGGCGTTGTGCCAGTTCGGTATATCCACGGATCGCGGCCAGCGGCGTGCGCAGCTCGTGACTGGCGTCGGCGACGAACTGCCGCACCCGCGTCTCGCTCGCGTGCCGTGCCGACAATGCGCCGGTGATGTTGTCCAGCATGCGATTCACCGCCGCGCCCAGGCTGCCGACCTCGGTGTGCGGATCGGCGTCCTGGGTCGAAACACGGACGGGCAGAGCGACTTCGCCGTGATCCAACGGCAGTGCGGCCACCTGATATGCCGTGGCGGCGACGCGGTCGAGCGGTGCGAGCGCCCGGCGGATCAGGGTGATGCCGACCGTGACCGCGATGAGCAGGACGACCGCTGTCACGCTCAGCAGCACCGCCAGCACCCGCATCAGCGTCGCGTCGACCGAGGCCAGCGCCAGCCCGGTGACGACGGTCGGACCCCGGCGACTGGTATCGGCGACCACCCGGTAGCTGCCCAGGCCGTCGATGTGCATCGTCCTGGGCCGGCCAGTGGCGGGGACCGCGGCCAGCTGTCGTCGCGCGGAGGCCGTCAGCAGCGTCCGGTTGCCGTCCGCCTCGAGTTTTCCCGCGGCACTGACGATGCCGCGGTTCACGACCGCGCCGATCTCATCCTGTGGCACGCCGGGCCGCCCCAGGAAGCCGGGCCCCGGGCCGTTGGACGCCGACGACCGGCGGGGCGGCTGGTGGAACGGTGGTCCGGCGCCCGGGTCCTGCGGGTCCGGTCCGGGAAACGCGGTGTCCGGCGGCGTTGCGGGTGACGCGGCGCCGACTCGCGTCACACCGGCCACCGGGGCGCCCGTTGGTACATAGGGCGGCCTGGGCGGCGGTCCCGCATCGGCCGGCGGCCACGGGCCCGGCGCGGCGCCCGGCGGTGGTGGGAACGGCGGCGGTCCCGCGGGGAACGGCGGCGGTCCGTGGAACGGCCCGCCGTCGATGGTCATCAGCGCTCGCTTCTGCGCGCCGTGCACCTGCCCGTCGAGTTGATCCACCAGAAATTGCTGCAGCGCGAACTCGGTGGTCACGCCGATGCCGACGACCACGGTGACCAGCAGCAGCACCTGCCCGGCCAGCAGCCGTGCCCGCAGCGACCAGCGCCGCGGCGACAGGATGCGGTGACGGACCGGGCGTGTGTTCATTGCTGGCATTCTCGCATTCGGCTCCGGGGCGGACGGGATAGCCCGGGGTGGGATCGAAGCCGACGCGCTCGGACGCCAGGTCCGACTGTGTTGATACGGAGACGGATTCGGCAGCGCACGGGGTGGGCCGGCAATTGTCCGAAACGTAGCTGTTTCTATTGACACCGAGGGTTTGCGGTGGTTTGCTTCTGCGGATGGTAGATCGATCTACCATGGGGACGGATCCCATGTTCCGCGTGAGAGGGCACCCACGTGATGAGGGTCAGGTCGTGGGCCGTGCCGCTGGTGATGGCACTGGTATCACTGATAGCCGCGTGCGGGCTCACCTCGGGGCCGACGGCGACCGCGTTGACCATTTATACCGCGCGCCCCACGGCGATCTCGAAGAATGTCATCACCGCCTTCGAGGCCGCGGAGCCGGTGTTCAAGGGCCGCGTGCGGGTGCTCACGCTCGGGGCGGCCGAGTTGGCCGAGCGGGTGCGCGCCGAGGCGCATCGACCCCAGGCCGACGTGTGGTGGGGCGGCACGCCGCAGGCGTTCGACCAAGCCGCGCGGGCCGGATTGCTGTCGCCGACCGGCTCGGGCGTCATCGACCGTGTGCCTCCCCAGTTTCGTGGACAGGACGATCTGTGGCTGGGTGAGATGCGCACGGTCAACCTGATCTTCTACAACAATGCGATGCTCGGCGCCGCGCGGGCGCCGAGGGACTGGGACGACCTGGTCGCGCCGGATCGTAAGGGCAAGCTGCTGATTCGTGATATCGCGGCCTCGGGAACGATGCGCAGCATCTTCGCGGCGCTGATCGGCCGCTCCTACGCCCGGACCGGGAGTCCACGGCAGGGCTATCAGTTCCTGCGGGCACTGGATCGCAACACCGCGACGTACGCTGCGAATCCCAACGATCTGTACCTGCGCATCGAGCGGCAGGAGGCGCCGATCAGCGTCTGGGACCTGCAGGACATCCTGGTGCAACGATCGAAGGGTGCGCATTTCACGCCGGTGGTGCCTGCATCGGGGGCGATGATGCAACTCGACGGGGTCGCCCGGATAAAGAATGGACCGCACGGCGATGCCGCCGACGCCTTCCTGGAATTCCTGTTGCGCCCCTCGACCCAGCAGATGCTGGCGGACAGGTCGTTTCAGCTGCCGACGGTCCCGCTGCCGCGAAACCCGCTTTGGCTGAACGGAATCGACCTGCGTGAAATGCCGGTGGATTGGGCGACGGTGAACAGTCACGAGGACGAGTGGATCGATTACTGGATCCAGAACATCAAGGACCGCAGTTGATCAGCTCGAAACTCCCGCCAGGCGCCGTGTTGCCGATAACCCTGGACCGGATCCGGAAAACCTACGGTCCCGCGACCGATATCACCATGCACACCACCATCGGCGCGGGCGAGTTGTTCACGCTGCTCGGTCCGTCCGGCTGCGGTAAATCCACGCTGCTGCGGGTGATCGCGGGGTTCGTCGCCCCGACGAGCGGTCGAATCCTGTTCGGGGACAACGACGTCACCGGCACCGCGCCGAACCGCCGGGATACCGGCATGGTGTTCCAGAACTACGCGCTGTTCCCGCATCTGAGCGTGGCCGAGAACATCGGATACGGCCTGCGGGCGCGCAAGGTGGACAAGCGATCCCGGGCCGAGCGGGTGGCCGCGGCGCTCGACCAGGTCGGCCTGGCCGGTTACGCGGACCGCCGGATCGACCAGCTCTCCGGCGGCCAGCAGCAGCGGGTGGCCTTGGCCCGGGCAGTGGTCATCACGCCGGCCGTGCTGCTCCTGGACGAGCCGCTGTCGAACCTCGACGCCAAGCTGCGCGAGGAGACTCGCGCCGAAATCCGCCGGGTGCAGACTTCGGCGGGCATCACCACGGTCTACGTCACCCACGATCAGGCCGAGGCGTTGGCGATCAGTGACCGCGTCGCGGTCCTGGATCGGGGCAGGGTGCACCAGATCGATACACCCGCGACCGTATATCACCGTCCAGCAACGGAATTCGTCGCCAGATTCATCGGCCGCAGTAATGTCGTGTGCGTCACCGTCGTCCACACGCATGATCACGAGATCGCCGTGACGCTGCCCGGCGGTGCATCGATGACGGTCCCGCGGCCGGCCTGGGAGCCGATCGAGGTCGGTGCGGACCTGGCGCTGTCGCTGCGGCCGGAAACGCTCGGATTCACCACGCCGGAGCAGGGTTTCCTACAGGGGCGGGTGAGCGCGATCGAATTCACCGGGGCCACCAGGATGTACACCGTTGCCGCGGCGGAGCTGACGGTGCACGTGGCGGCCCCCGATGCGCCGGGGCGACCGGACGTCGGCGACCGGGTGGCGGTCGGCCTCACCTCCGGGCAAGCATGGCTGGTGCGGCCATGACCCTGTCGACGACCGAATTCCCCTCGCCGGCAACGGATTCACCGGCGCGCGCCGAGCTGCCGGAAATACCCGGCGGCCGCGGGCGACGGTGGGTCCGCCCCGGCGACCGGTTCGTCTATGTCGTGGCGGCCGGGGTGGTCGCGGTGCTGCTGCTGTTCGTCGTCGTCCCGATGGCCTATACGGCGGTGTCCAGCACCCACGGCAGGGGCGCGGCCGCGAACTATCGAACCTTCCTCGACGGCGGGTCGAGTACGGCTCTGCTGCTGTCGGTCGGAATATCCCTGGCATCGGTGCTGGGGTGCGGCATCATCGGCACGTGCCTGGCCGTCGCGGTCAGCAGGTTCGAGTTCCCGGGCCGCCGGATTCTCGAGGTCGCCGCTCTCGTCCCGATGGCCCTGCCGCCCCTGATCGGCGCGGTGTCGTTCGTCCTGCTGTACAGCAAGACCGGCATCGTCCCGCGGACACTGTCGCACTGGTTCGGCGTCGCTCCGGCGGACGTATCGGTCGGCGGTGTCGGCGGCGTGGTGCTGGTGCACGTGCTCACCATGTACCCGTTCTTCTACCTGCCGGTGGCCGCGGGGCTGGCCGGGCAGGACTCCTCGCTGGAGGCGGCCGCCTACAACCTCGGAGCCGGTCGGATCCGGGTGTGGCGCACCGTGATTCTGCCGATGCTCACCCCGGCCCTGGTATCCGGCGCACTGGTGACGTTCATGATCTCGATGGCCTCGTTCACCGCACCCCAGCTCTACAACGTGCAGACCCTCACGATGCAGATCGTCGCGACCCAGACCGGCGGTGATCAGGATCTCGCCGCCACGCAGGCGACCGTGCTGGCCGTGGTGTCGATCGGATTCCTGGTGGCGATGCGGTGGTATCAGGGTCGCAGCCTGCACCGCAGCCTGTCGAAGGGGACCCAGCGCGAGCGCACCGTGAGCAGGGGACCGATGCGCTGGGTGAGCGCGGGCGGCGCCACCGTCCTGACGCTGGTGCTGCTGGCTCCGATTCTCACCGTCGTGCTGGTGTCGTTCTCGGTGGACAACTCATGGACCACCCAGATCCTGCCGCCCACTTACACTTTCGCCAACTACGCCACCCTGTTCACCGACCCGGGCAGTCTACTGCCGATGTCGGTCAGTGTGCAGATGAGTCTTCTGGCCACGGCGGGCGCGGTGCTGCTCGGTGTCGCCGCCGCCTACGTGGTGGCGCGCTGGCGCGGGCCGGGACGCACCGGGATCGACATCATGACGATGCTGCCCTGGGCGCTACCGGGGACGGTGGTCGGCCTGAACCTGGTCAACGCCTTCAACGACCCCCAGCCCTCGAACCTGGGTCTGTCGCTGGTCGGCACGCTGTGGATCCTGCCGGTGGCCTATCTGGTTCGGTTCGTGCCCTTGGTATTTCGCTCGTCGAGCGCGGCCCTGGATACCATCGATCCGGCACTGGAGGAGGCGGCGCGCAGCCTGGGCGCCGGACCGTTGCACGTGCTGCGCACGGTGACGATCCCGTTGATAGCCAAGGGAATCATCGCCGGGGCGCTACTCGCCTTCGTCGACGGTGTTGGCGAGTACGTCGCGTCGGTGGTGATCTACCCGGCCAGCTTCCCGCCCCTGTCTGTCGAGATCTACAACCGCATCTATTCCTCCGAATTCGGCACCGCCGCGGCCTACGGGACGCTGCAGGTCGCCCTGATCCTGCTGGTTCTCATCGCCGGCAACGCCCTGCAGCGCGGTCGGCGAGGGCCGCGCCATCACGTCATGCGGGCCACCTGATGTACGACCGAGAAGGGCCTATGACGAAACGATTCACCTCCGGCCGGGTGCCGGCGAGCGGGATGGAATCCCTGTTCGAACTACCCGAGCGTTGGCAGTGCTGGCTCGATGTCGAAGCGGCGCTTGCCCTTTCGCAGGCCGATCTGGGCTTGATTCCCGAAGCGGCGGGTACTGCCATCGCCGATGCCTGCCGGGTCGAACGGCTCGATGTCGGCCGGGTCGAGGCGGAGATAGAGCGCACGAGTCACCCGCTCATGGCGTTGGTCGTCGAGCTCGCCGATACCGTCGGCGGGCCGCACGGCGGATGGGTGCACTGGGGAGTCACCACCCAGAACATCACGCAGACCGGTGACACCCTGTTGCTGCGGCGGGCCTACACCCTGATCCGGCGGCAGGTTCTGCAGATTCTGGCCGGCCTGGCCGAGCTGACCGACCGCGGCGCCGACATGATCATGGCCGGGCGCACGCACGGCCAGCACGCCGTGCCGATCACGTTCGGGTACAAGAGCGCCGCGTGGATCGATGAATATCTACGCCATCTCGAACGCCTCGACCAGCTCGCGCCGCGGCTGTTCGTCGCGCTGCTGGGCGGCGCGGCGGGCACCTCGGCCGCCCTCGGCGAGCATGCCCAGGAATTGCAGCGCCGGGTCGCCCGGCGGCTCGGCCTGGCGCCGATGGCCGTCCCGGCCCGCAGCATCGGCGACCATCAGGCCGAGCTCGTCGTCGTCCTCGGATTGATCGCCGCCACCAGCGGGAAGCTCGCGCGTGAGATCTATCAGCTGATGAAGACCGAATACCAGGAGGTCGAGGAGCCGATCCCGCTCGGCACGGTCGGCAGTTCCACCATGCCGCACAAGCGCAATCCACAACTGTGCCAGGACATCATCGGCCTCACCGCCGAGATTCGGGCACTCTCGCCGCTGGCGCTGGAAATGGCGATGAGCGAACACGAGGCCGACCACGCGTCCTCCGCCCTGTTCGAGGCTCAGCAGCGGGCGTGCGAGCTGACCGCGGAATCGCTGGCCCGCGTCGCGGTCGTCACCGCCGGGCTGCACCTGAACCCCGAACGGATGCGCCGCAACGTCGAATTGTCCGGCGGCATGATCCTTTCCGAGGCGATCATGCTGCGGCTGGGACGGACGCTCGGGCGGCAAACGGCGCACGAGATCGTCTACGACGCCGCCCAGACCGCCGCGACCACGTCCATGCCCTTCGCCGATACCCTCGCCGCGGACGCCCGGATCGCCCGGGGGCTCGATATGGCCACCGTCGTCGAGCTGCTCGAACCGAGCACGCACCTGGGCCTGGCCTCGGTGATCGCGCGCGAGCAGGCCGGGCGTGCTCGCACGATCATCACGGATGGCCAGGACCGGCGCGAGCCGCCCGACGCACACCCCTCGGCCGGAAGCGGGTCGGTGCGGTGAGCGGGCAGATTCCCGGTGCCCGGCGCGTCACCCTGATCGATGTGGCCCAGCGGGCCGATGTCTCGCGGGCGACCGCCTCGCTGGTGGTGCGCGGCGCCGGACGGGTCTCGCAGGCCACCCGGGACCGGGTCCAGCAGGCCATGGACGAGCTGGGCTATGTCTACAACCGCGGTGCGGCCTCGTTGCGCGGTCCCCGGAGCAACGTCATCGGCGTCCTGGTCACCACCGTGACGAATCCGTTCTTCGCGGAGGTGATCGTGGGGCTGGAGGAGCGCCTGACAGAGCTGGGCTATGTGTCGCTGCTGGCCGATACCCTCAACGATCGCGATCGTCAGGCCGAACTGGTCACCTTCGTCCAGGAGAGCAACGTCGCCGGCGTGGTGCTGGTCCCGGCCTTCGATACCGATCCACGTTCGCTCGATTCTTTTGCCGTGCAGCAGATTCCGTTGCTGTTCCTGACCCGTTCGGTCGGTGACGCGCCGGATCTGTGCATTCGCACCGATGACATCGCGGACGGCGACGTCGCCGCCGATCACCTGTTCCGGCACGGCTGCCGCACCGTTGCCTATCTGGGCGGACCCGTGGACGCGCCCGCGCAGCACGACCACCTGATCGGGCTGCGAGCCGCTGCCGAACGGCACGGCGTCGCGCCCGAGCGCCTCCTCACGATTCCCGCGCCGACCACCGCGCGCGGTGGTCTCGAGGCCGGCCGTCGGCTGCTGGCGACCGAGCCGGGATGTGACGGGATCATCTGCCACAGCGACGATGTCGCGCTGGGTGTCTACCGGGCACTGCACGACGCGGGCCGGGCGGCGGACATGCGGGTGGTCAGCTTCGACGACATCGACCACGCCGAGCTGTTCGAGCCGCCGCTGACTACCATTCGGCGCTCGCCGCTCGAATTCGGCCGCCGCGCGGCGCAGATGCTCGGCGACCGGCTCGACGGGCGCAGTACCGCGCCGGCCACCGCGATCGTTCCCTCCGAGCTGGTGACCAGGCGTTCGTGCGGCTGCGCACCGGGCGGCGAGCTGGCGGAGGCGGTGTGAGATGGGCGGCTACCTGGTGATCGCGCCGGAATTCATCTTCGTGACCCTGTTCGCGGTGGCCGTCATCGCGACGACGGTCGCGGACATGGTTCGCAGCCGGACGTGGGACCGGGCGCGGTGGGCGATGGTGGGGATGATCCTGCCGGGCGCACTCGGGGTGTTCGTTCAGATTCCCGATGTGTACCATCGGCTCGACGCCGCGGTCGGCGTGCCCAACCTCGCTGTGCTGGTGCAGTTCTCGGCGTACATCGTGTGCGGCGGCGGCATGCACCTGTGGATCAGCACCTGGCCGTCGACGACGCTGACCATCGTGCGGGGCACACCGCGCAAGAGCACCCTCGGCCTGGTGGTCATCGGCGGTAGTGCGCTGTTGACGTTGCTGTTCGCCGCCGGTGTCCATGCGGATGAGCAGCCGGTCGGGTCCTTCGTGGCATATGCGCACGATCTGGCGACGTGGGCGATGATTTTCGGGTTCACGGTGATGTACGGCGGACTGTGGGCATGGGCCACGGTCCGGATGCACCGGGTGCGGGTTGCGAGTTCCGCAGGCGGAATACGGTGGCTCGGTTCGGGATTGGCGTTGCTCGAGGCGGGCATGACCGCCACGGTCCTGTACGCACTGGCGGTGGCGGCCGTGTGCGCGAGCGCCGTGGCGGGGGTTCGGGCGTCTTCGTGGATGCCGGCTGCCGACTCCATCGCCGGCGTGGGAGCGGTCATGGGGTGCATAGCATTCAGTTGCCGGGTGTGGAAACCTCAGCTGGAGCGCTTGTTCGGCTCCGCGAGCGAAAAACAGGCGGCGCGAATGCACTACCGGCAGCTCCGGATGTTGCACAAGCTTGTCGGTTCCGGCGCGCCGATGCGGATGCGGCGCGGTCTGGGCCTGCTGCGCAGGGATCCGACCGTGGCGCTGGCATATCAGGTCTGCGCCATCGCCGAGGGGCGCAAGCAGTTGGCCGAATACCGGGACGAGCAGGTCGAAGAGGCGGCGGCCCAGTGGGGACAGGTACTGGCCGAGGCGATCCGGCTGGCGGCCGCGGCCCAGGAATGCCGTACGCGCGCGGCCCCGGCCACCGCGTCGCGGCTCGACCTGCGCGCCGAACTCGAGCGAGATCTGCGGCTCGCCTCGGCCCTGACCATGCTGCAAACACTGCACAATACCGGAGAGTACGGGCGATTCGCCGGACCACAGGTCGGACACGAACCGTCTCACGCTGAGACCGTGAATGGCCGGTCCGCTATAGCGTCCGAAGAATCTAGTCATCTAGCTCTGAATTCCTAGAGGTAGGCCGCTATAGTGGATTTGCTGAAACCATGCGGAGAGCCCAGTCGGCTCGGGACCCGTGATCGAGACAGGGAGCAACCGGTGAGCGCTCATCCCTCCGGCCCGGGTGAATCCCGTGGCGGCGCATCGGCCGAGTCGGGCGCCGTGCAACCCGGGGTACCGCCCCTGGGGACCTTTCGCGAGCGGCTCGACTGGGCGCGGCGCACCATACTTCCGCCGGGGCGAAACGAGCCGTTCTCGGCCACCGAGATGGCCGACATGATCGGCCGGAAGATCGCATTCGACGGCCGTCCCGTCGCCGCGGAGCACGCGGCCGGGTATGCGCTGAGCAAAACGTATCTGGCGGACATGCTCAGCGGCGCCAAGACCAACCCCACGCTGGATGTCATGCGCACACTCGGCGCGTTCTTCCACACGGGCAGTGCGTTTTTCGCCGATCACGACGGTGAGTACGCCCGGCGCATCGCCGCGCAGGTCGGATTCGTCAATGCGGCTCGCGACACCGAGATGTACATGTTCGGTGCGCGAGCCGGGCAGCCGAGCTCCGAGGCGCTGGCGCAGCTCGGCGGCCAGGTCATGCAGTGGCTGTTGAACAATGTCGGCTCCGTGCCGATCGCCGTCGACCAGTCGTCTGGGGAATCCGATGTTCGACCGCCTGCGTAGTCGATTCTGGAACGGCCGGCTCGATACGCCCACGATGCGCCGGGTCGAGGCCGCGGCGGCACTGTTCGATGTGCCCGAGGGACGATTCCTGACCGCCGGCGAGTTGCTCGATCAGGCCGCCGCCATCATGGGCGCCCCGCTACGCCTGTGCTACACCGCGAGTCCGCGCTACACCGGGAGTCTCCTCGGCACCGCGGCCGGGCCGCTGGTGATCACGATCGATGAGTCGTACCGGGGTGGCGGACCGATCGAAACGCTGGTGGCCGGTCACGAACTCGGCCACGCGCTCGGGCTCGACGACGGGAAGGCGCCGACCGAGCGGGTACCGGTCCGGATCATGGCCGAGCAGGTCCCCGACCTGCCGCCGGAACTTCTGGCAGGACTCCTGATGCTGCGCACACGATGTGGCGGCCGCAGCAGGGCGGAGCTGGCGTGTGAGTATTTCGGGACACTCCTGGTGAGTCGTTCCATGCCGCCGCAGCGCAGTTCGCTGCGCCCCGGCACCACCGGAATGCTGGGCCTGGACTCATCGATGGGCGGTGCGCGGTCATGACGTTCGGATCCGGCCGCGATCACGACGGCGCCACCGATGCGTCGATGACCGCGGGGATATGGGCCGCCGTGCGAGCTCGGAGTGAGCGCCGGGCCCGACGGTGCGCGGCGCGTGCCGCTGTGCGCAGTCTCGAGTCGCTCGACAGTCTGCTCACCGGTGCGGCTCGTCGTCTCGGACCGCGCCGGCGGGACCCGATGACCGTCCTGGTCGAACAGTTGGGCGCGATCAGCGAAGGCCGCGAAGAACTCGCCGGGTTTCACGACCCCGCTGTCGATGAGCTGGCCCAGCAGTGGGGCCGGGCGCTCGCCGAGGCGATAGTACTGACAGCAGCCGCGGCGGCGCGGCGGCGCGGGACCCCGGTTCGCGACCGGACACGGCCGGTCGACGACGGTCAGTGGGACTCGACCGATCGGCAGCTCCAACTGGCCTCGGCGCTGAACATGCTGCGGTCGGCAAGGCTGGAATCGGTCGAGAAGCCTTGGCCGGCGGGAAGAATCGGGAAGGCGGTAGCCGATATGGCTTCGGGGCCGTGAGCGGGTCGGCTGCGAACCGAGGCGAAGCGGTGTGAACATCGCCGCGGCCGATCGTGACAAAGGACATCGAAGCTCGGAAATCGCTGCGTGCAGGGCGCGGCCTCTGAGGTCTTGCGACAGATAATCGTGGGCGCCGATAACCGCTGGCGTGGGGTGATGGGCGAACGAAGTATATGGAATGTATTGCAAGACAGTAGATTTGCGAAATTCTGCGGCGGATTTCCGTCGTTGGCCCGATAGTGGGATGGTGAGTGCCGGAGGTGTCGGATCCATGCTGGAGATCGAGGCCTCGGCTGTCGGCGTCGCCGCGTCGCCGGTCTTCGTCGGTCGTTCGGCGCAATTGCGCGATGTCGCCTCGTTCATCGACCGAGCGGGTGCGGGTCGTGGGGCCATAGTCCTGGTCGACGGTGAGTCCGGCATCGGAAAGACGGCGCTGATTCGTCAGGCGGCCGATCTCGCATGCGAGCGCGGCATGCGGGTAATGCTCGGCGCCGGCACCGAACTGGAGCAGCGCCTGCCGTTCGCACTCATCGGATCGTGTCTGGCCCTGACCTCGGCGCCGGTTCCCGGCCGCCGGCCGGAGGCGTCGGGCGACGAGGAAGCGGCCGGCAACCGGCTGCCGTATGCCGAACTGGCGGCGGTATCCGCTGTGGTGGATCTGTTGCGCCGCTGGTGCGCCGAGGGCCCGGTCGCGCTGTTGATAGACGATATCCAGTGGGCCGATGCCGCGAGTTTGTCGGTGCTGCGGCGACTGGCGGCAGAGGCCGCAGAACTCCCGATTTTCGTGATGGCCACGATGCGCACCTCGCGGCTCGACGAGGGCGTGTCGACGCTGCTGACCGAGTTGGGCGGCGTCGGCGCCCATAAGCTGACATTGGATCGGCTGCCGGACTCCGAAGTTCGCGCATTGGTGGAGTCGATGAGCGGACAGTCCGTCACCCCAGGACTGATCGATGCGGCCGCCGGCGCGGCGGGCAACCCCGGGTATGTCACCGCGCTGGTGACCGGTGTGCTGCGGTCCGATACACCGATCGCCGACGGAGCGCCACTACCACCCGAAGTGCTCGAGCTGATCATGCGGCGATTGGACTATCTGCCCCACGGGATCCGCCGTGTGCTGGAGGTCGCCGCGGTGCTGACCCCGCAGGTCGATGCCGTCGAGCTGGCCGAGGTCCTGGACACACCCGTACTCGAGGTCTGGAACGCGGTGCGCGGGGCCGTCGAGGTCGGGCTGCTCGAACATGACACCGGCGAACTGGTTTTCCGTCATGACCTGATTCGCCGGGTGCTCGCGGCCCATGTGCCGCCGTCCCTGCGCATGGGGTTGCAGCGGCGGGCGGCCGCTGTACTGGTGTCGATGAACGCGCCGGCCGACCGGATCGCGATGTATCTGCTCGCCGATCCGGCGCCGCCCAGCGAGTCGCTCGTCGAGTGGCTCGTGACCATGGCGCCGACATTGATGGCACGAGATTCCAGGCTGGCTTCCGAAGCCCTGGTGCGCGCACTGAGCAGGCCGAATCTTGCGAGTCCTACCCGGGATGCGCTGCGCGGGTGTCTCATTCGCGCGCTGCTGTTGGACGGCCTCTATCCGGAGGCCGAATCCGAGGCCCGCTCGGCCCTGGCACAGTCACCGAAGCCGGCGAACGCCCATGAGCTGCACTGGTTGCTGGTTCAGGTGTGCTTTCGGCAGGGCCGACTGGTCGATGCCGTTGCCGAGGGCCGGATCGCGTTGTCGCAACCCGATCTCACCCGGACCGACGAGGGTCGCTTGCGCGGGCTCTGTGCCCTGGCGTCGTACTTCCTGGCCCGCGACGAGGCTCGGGGGGAAGCGGAGTTGGCGATCGAAATCTCTGCCGAGCAAGGAGATTCGCTGGGCGATTACTACGCGCTGCAGGTGTTCGGCAGCCTGCACTACAGTGCTGGTCGGCTCGATCAGGCACTGGAGATCAGCGATCGTCTGGTCGAGTCGTACGAGCGGGTGCCCGCGGGCACACAGCGATGGGATCGGTTCGACCCGTACCTGTTCCGCGCCTGCTGCCTGATCGAGTTGGATCGATTCGCCGAAGCCGATCGGGTGTTCGCCGCGGCGCTGGTGCGTGACCAGCCGCAATCCGGACTGCTCATGCCGATCAGCGAGTTGGCCCATCGTCGGCTGCTATTTCTCACAGGTCGGTGGGATGAGCCCCTCGAGGGGCCGCAAGACCGCCCCACCGGCCCGGACCCGTACGGTATCGCCCCCGCGGCCCGTGGCATGGCCGCACTGATCGCCGTGCATCGCGGCACCTTTCACGAGGGCATGCTCACGGGCGTGACCGCGGATCGCCACCACCTCGGAGCACGGGGATACATGCAGTTCGTGTGGTGGGCGGCAGCACTCGCGCACGAGAGTATGGGACGGCCCGATCGCGCGTTGGCCGAGATGATCGATCTTCTGGAACTTCTCGACGGAGGCGGCACGAGGCCGATGGCCACCGTGTACGACATCTATCCCGACATCTCGAGGCTTGCCACCATCACCGGGGACCAGGATGTCGTGGCCAGGGTCGCGGTGGCGGCCGAGAGGCTGGCGGCGGTGCACGCGACGTCGAGTAGGCGGGCCACGGCCCTGCTGTGCCGGGGAGTCGCCGACCAGCGCATCGAACTCGTCGGGCAGGCGGCAGACGCCTACAACCAGGCCGGCCGCCCCCTCTGTGTGGCGCAGACGTACGAGACCTTGGCGGTCATGTTCGCGGTTGACGACCAGCTCTCTTCGGCGCGTGCGGCATTGGAGACGGCGGTCGACGGCTACTCCGCGCTGGGCGCGCGATGGGATATCGCGCGGGCCGAGGCTCGGCTGCGACTGTTCCGCGTGCGCCGCGGCACTCGCGGATCGCGTAAACGGCCCAAGAGCGGCTGGGAGGCACTGACCGTCACCGAACAGAAGGTTGCCGTACTCGTGGCAAAAGGCGGCTCGAACGCGGATATCGCGGCACAGATGTTCTTGTCGCCCCGAACCATTCAGACACATGTCTCCAATATTCTGGCGAAACTCGGCCTGCAGTCACGAGTGCAGGTCGCGGTCGCCTATGCGGGCCGGTCGTGAGAATCGCTCCGCCGCGGATGTGGCATCGGCGGAGCGCTACCCGATCAGCTCGAAGAAGCCGTGATCGGAGTAGATGTGCCGGGGCATGTCCGGTCCCTGGTCGGCAAGCTTTCGCATCCGTTCCAGGAATTCCTCGGACTGATTGTCCCCGGCGCTGACGGCCATGTCGCTGTCGGCGAGCCATCGGGGCACGGCGGCGTGCCGGTCGACGGTCATGCTCTCCAGATGCCAGCTCAGGTGTACGACGGTTCCGGTCTCCTCGTACCAGGCGAGCGTCTCCAGACTGGGCGCGGGCCGGGCGTAGACCGGCTTCTGGATGGCATGACGTCCGGCGTGAGGGCCCGCTACGAGCGTGTATTCAATGAAATCGGGCCCGGTGAACCAGGGCTCGAAAACCCATCCGTTGGGTAGGTGTAATCGGATTGTTTTTCCGACGATGGAATCAAGCATACTGTCGAGCGTAAGCGTCCGATCCCGGCTTCCCATTGGTGGCTATAAACCGCTATTGCCGCTATATCCCCAACTCCGGGAACCGGTTAGCGTAATTGATGTACGACTCGATTCGGCATTGCGGAAAAGGGGCGAGTTTCGGATGTACACCTACCCGGAGCTGGTGCGCTCGGTGGATTTGTCTGTCATGACTCGCGTGATGCTGGAAGGAGACGGGTCGACGACTCTGATGTTGCAGACCCTTATCGGCTCGAAGTTGCGTGCGGAGACACTGCCGTCCGAAGCGGACTGCGTGAGCGACCGGGTCAGCGTATATCTGTCCGCGGTGTTCCGGGGGGACGAGTATCCGGATCTCGCGATCCGGCGTTCACGACTATTCGACGGATTCGACAATTTGGTCAGCGAGAACATCATCGTCTATCGCAGATCCGATCGAGACGTTCTCATTCCGCGCGACGATACGCCGTTCGGTGTCCATACGCGCGATTCCGGTATGTACGAACGCCGGCGGATGCTCGCCCATGGAGTGACCGGCAAGCGGTTCGGCATGCTGCCCGAGGGGGCGCCGGGCCGGGCATACGAAATCGAATTCTCCTCGGGCGAAAAGGTTCTCGTCAACGAGGTCTTCAACCCCGGGGTCATCTATGAGGAAACGTGAGATGAAGAAACACACACAGGTGCTGGTGATCGGTGGCGGCCCGGCAGGATCGACGACCGCGGCACTGCTGGCTCGCGCCGGCATCGGCGTGCAACTGCTCGAGCAGGAGAAGTTCCCCCGCTATCACATCGGTGAATCCCTGTTGGCGTCCTGCCTGCCGGTGCTGCGGCTCTCGGGCGCATACGAGAAGGTCGAGGCGTTCGGATTTCAGATCAAACGCGGCGCGGTGTTCCTGTGGCAGAACGACACCTGGTTACTGGACTGGTCCAAACTGGTCGACGCCGAAGCGTGGTCCTGGCAGGTCGAACGCGCGGCCTTCGACGACATCCTGTTGCGGAACGCCGCCGAGCAGGGCGCGGAGGTCATCGAGGAGGCCCGGGTGGAGCGGGTCGTGTTCGACGATGCGGATCGGCCCGTGGCCGTGGACTGGAAACATGACGGCCGGGACGAGACCACGACGTTCGACTTTCTCATCGATGCCTCGGGCCGGGCCGGGGTGTTGTCTCGCAAGCATTTCGGTATGCGCCGTCAGCACGAAGTCTTCCGGAACACCGCGGTCTGGGCGTACTGGGACGGCGCTCGCCCGCTGCCCGACAGCCCCGAGGGCGCCATCAACGTCATCTCCACCCCGGAGGGTGGATGGTTCTGGCATATCCCCTTGGGCGGCAACAAGTTCAGCGTCGGTCATGTGACGCCGAGGCGGCACTTCGTGGTCAACCGCGACCGGCACGGCTCGCTGACCGACTACTACCTCGAGGTCATCGCCGGTAGCGCCGGGATGAGTGCTCTGCTCGACGGGGCCACCAGAACCTCCGAGGTTCGTGCCGAACAGGACTACTCGTACATATCGGACCGGTTCTGCGGGCCGGGTTACGCGATGGTGGGCGATGCGGTGTGCTTCTTGGATCCGCTCCTGTCGACAGGGGTCCACCTGGCTATGTACGGGGCGCTGGCCGCCTCGGCCGCCATCGCCTCGGTCCTGCGAGGGGAAGTCGGCGAACCCGAAGCCCTGACCTTCTTCGACTACACCTACCGCCGCGCCTACTCCCGGTTCCTCGTCCTGGTCTCCCGCATGTACACCCAATACCTGGGCGCCGACGAGTATTTCTCCCACGCACACGACCTCACCCACGCCGACGCGCGGCTCGGCGACACACCCCAGGAATCGTTCACTCGCATCATGACCGGCCTGACCGATATGCGTGAGACCGGGGAACTGGGCCGCCGGGTGAGCACCCGAACCCTGATCTCCGAGGCCGAACAGATCCAGGACGATGCCGCCAGGTCCAGTGTCAACTACATGGGCGGACTGGACATGTCGCTGGTGTGGGACGCCTGGCGCGACCCCCTCGGACCCGACACCGCGATGGGGGACATCCGGATCGCCACCGAGCCCGTACTCGGCCTGACGACCAGCCCGTCCCCCCGGATGCCCGATGCCGCTGGACCGCAGGAACAACGGTGATCGGGACCGCCGATTCGATAACCATGAACTACTGCGCGGGCAACCCGGCTGCCCACGCCGCGAGACGATTCCAGTACGGTTCTGGTTTTCGCGAAATTGTGACAGCGTGCCGAGCCGGCCAGGGCGAACACACGGTGATGTCGAGCGCGGCCACCCGCGTAGGCCTGGACCGCTGGCGCGGCATCGGCAGCCAGGTCACCGCGTCGTATGCGCTCCATTCCGCTTGCGCGCCGCATGGTGACGCCACTCCGGTCCGGCGGCGGATCGATCACGGTCCGGCAAATGGACCGGTGACAGCGCACCGCGGGTTGCTGTCCTGTGCCGGACTATCGGCGGAGACTCGATTTCGGCCGAAGGTCGCTCGCAGCCAGCCCAGCAGCAGCCGGTTCGTATCGGGCGCGTTTTCTTCCAGTTGCAGTGCGTGGCCGGCGTTGGGAACCACGCTCGTGGCCAGGCACGCGTTGGGCAGCAGTGGTTGTTCGTAGGCGTTGAATGCCTGTTGGGTAGCGCAGTTGACGCCGATGGAAGGGGGATCGTTGATCGCGTTGTCCTCGCAGTAGTGCCGATCCTGCTGGCCGTCGACCACGAATGCCGGAACTTTGATCGTGGCCCCTTGCGATTCCGCGGCGCTGCCCTGTGGCCGGGTGCTCAATTCGGTTGTGGACAGCAGGCCTTCGTATTTGCCTTGAGCGGCCAGCGCTTCGGAGGAGGTGTCGGGAAGATAGAACGAGCCGGCGACGCCGACGTCGTTGGGTATGACGGTCCGGTAACCGGAGTCGAGATCGGCGTATTGCGGAAATACGGTGCTCGCGGCCACCTGATACAGCGCATTGAGCTGTGTGGTCTCCGGGGAAACTGCCGGGCCGTAGCCGGTGAGGATTATCGCGTCGAGGTCCGTGGGGTCGGCGGCGGCGAGACCCGCGATAGTGCCCGATCCCAGCGAGTGCCCGATACCGGCGATCGAGTGCCATTGCCGATCTATTCCGGCTTGACCCCGGCGCAGCGCGACCGCCACCTCATGGGTTGCCGACACGATGGCTTGGTAGGTGACCAGGGTGCTCGACGATGGAATAGTGCTGCGGCCGGTGCCGAGCCGGTCGATCGCGAGCGTCGCATATCCTTCGGTCGCCGCGGCATCGATCAGGCTGTAACTGTCCAGTCCTGGCATATTCCAATAGCTGGCGTTCTCGGCGCCACCACCAGCCGTGAGCAGGATCGTGCCGTTGCTGAGCAGCGGAACGCAATAATCGCCGGTGATCCGACCAGGAGCCGGCACACCGGGGATAGTGACCGGGATCTGTACCGTGCGGCATGAGGCGCGACCTATATCGGCAGCGGCAGGATGGGCGACCGCGCACACCGCGGCGACGGCCATGCCGACGGTCGCGGCCGCCGCCGAGACGGGACGTGTGAACTTACCGGATGATGAATACATTGAATCGCAATTCTCAAAATTTAAAATGTCTTGAAAGGGGTGGAGGGTGGGAATCGGACCGGCAGTGCCGCCACGGCCCGGTGGATGGGGCCCGGGCGCCAGGTGATCTTGCCTGCCAGTCGGAGGTCGGGAAGTGCGTCGAGCAGCTGATCGATCGCGTCCTGGGCGATCAGGTAGGCCATGGACGGTGCGGGGCAGGCGTGTGCTCCCAGACCCCACGCCAGATGCGCGCGGTTGCCGGCGAGATTCCCGCTGTGTATCGCGGGGTCGTTGTTGCAGGCGGCCATGCTGATGACGACCGGCTGATGTGCGGGTAGCCAGGTGTCCTCGACGACGAGTGGTTGTCTGGGGAAGGTGACGCAGAGATTCGCCAGCGGCGGATCGTGGAACAGGACCTCGTCGAGCGCGTCGCGGGTGGATAGGCTTCCGCCCAGGACGCTGCCCGCGAAGCGCTCGTCGGTGAGTATCAGCAGCAGGGCGTTGGCGATGAGATTCTGTTGCAGTTCGCACGCGCCGCCGTAGAAGCTGACCAGCTGATACAGCATTTCCACGTCATCGAGCTGGGCATGATGCTGGAGCAATCGCGAGGTGATGTCGTCGCCGGGGCGCGCTCGTTTGAGGGCAACCAGTTCGACCAGCGCCCCGTTGAGCATTCCGCTGGCCGCTTCCGCGTCGTTGCCCTCGAACATCGCGGCCAGAGCCGTCGCGGCGCGTACACCGATCTCGGGCGGGCAGCCGAGCTGGTTGTTGACGACCTCGAAGGCCACCGGTATGGCGTACTGGCGCAGGAGATCGGCGGCGCCGGCCTCGCAGAAGGTGTTGATCCGCGGAATGGCTATCTGCTCGATGGTGGCGTGCAGGGCATAGAGATCGACTCCGTCGATGCCCGCGTTGGTCGCCTGCCGATAGCGCTGATATTCCATGCCGGTGGTCTTGCCCGCGGTGGGGCGGAACCCCAGGAACGGCAGGACGGGGCAGTCGGCGGGGACATCCTTCTCCCACGCACGCGGATCGGCGGGAAAACGTTCGGGGTCGTTGAGGATCCGCACCGCGGTGTGATAGCCGATCACCAGGGTCGCCGGCACGTCCGGCGCCAGCTCCACCGGCACCAGAGAGCCGTACCGCCTGCGCATTTCGGCGTAGGCGCGATGCGGATCCGCGGCGAATTCCGGAGCATGCAGCGGGATGCGCGAGCTGTCGGCCACCGGAACGGTTCCGACGGTCCGCGGGGAATCCGGTGGAATCACGAAACGCGGTCGAATCGCAGGTGGAGCTCCTCGGGTGAGCCTATGGCGACGCCGACGGACGGGCGGATCGAGGTTTCCGGTGCGATCCGGAAGTTCGTCAGCCGGGCGAGCAGGCGGTTCACCCCGATCTCCAGCTGCAGCCGGGCCAGGTACTGCCCGAGACAGCGGTGGATGCCGACGCCGAAAGCCATGTGCGGGTTCGGGAATCGGTCGAAGCTCAGCCGGTCCGGATCATCGAACTTGGTGTCGTCTCGGTTGCCCGAGCGCCAGTGCACGAGGATCCGGTCGCCCTTGGCGAGGGGGACGCCGAGCAGGTCGTTGTCCTGTGTCACAACCCGGCCCATGACCGACACCGTCGAGGTGAAGCGCAGCAGTTCGTCCATGTCCCGATCGACCCAATTCGGCTGGCGCAGACGCTCTTCCAGATCCGGCTCCTCGGTCAGGTACTGAGCGATGTAGGCCAGTGTCCCGCGCGTGGTGTCCAGACCGCCCAGGAGCAGAAGGGTGACCAGCCCCAGCCGCTCCTCCAGGGTCAACGGTCGTTCACCCGCTACCTTGGCCTCGACGACGGACTGCAGGAAGTCGTCACGCGGGTCGCTCTCCCGCTCGGCCATCAATTCCGCGGCCAGCTCCGTGACCGCGGCGAAGGACTCCGGCGTGCCCAGCACCGATACGGCCGTCACCGCGTCCGCGCCGCGCCGCATCCGCTCTTCGTTGTCGTCCTCGAGCACGACCTTCGCCAGGGTTCCGGCGGTGAAGGGAATCGCGAACCCGCTGACGAACTCGACCTCGCCGGCGTCGATGAAACCATCGATCAGATCGTCCGCGAGCTGCTCGAGGACCGGCTGGTAGCGCAGCAGCGCGGCGCGGGAGAAGCGACCGTTCAGAAAGGCCCGGAACTGGCCGTGCTGTGGCGGATCCAGATCGAGGGGTGGGAGCGCGAGCGGTACCTCCATGAGCCCCGGCATCGACGAGCTGAATATCTCGGGATGCACTGCGACAGTGCGCAAATCCGCATAGCGCGTCACGACGTGCGTCCCGCCGCCGAAGTTCGTGTGCACGACGGGGCACTGCCCGCGTGCCCATTTCAGTTCGTCGTCCAGGCGCGCACAGTGCTTGTCATCGAAGAAATCCAGATCCTCGAAGAATTGCTGGTGGCTGTCGGTCACGGTCTGCTCCTTCGTAACCCCCGATCGGCGGGTGCACCGATCGGGTACTGACGCGGGCGTGATGGCGAGCTGCTCGGCGCTTGATTGCATTGTGCAGCAACATATTTCGAAGCTTCCGAGCGTGGTGGAGATATTCTTGGGTTCGAGATTAGAGCGGGGACCGCGGGATTACCCGGGGTGGGAACAGGCGCGGGCAACGCCGGCCGGACGAGTCTTGCCGCAGCTGGTAACAGTGAGGTAGCTCACTAGTATTCGAGGCTGTGCGCTCACCACGTTCGATCGAGCGCCAGGAGGATGCTATGAGGATTCTCAGCCAACGCTGCCGAACCTTCACCTACACGGTCACGACCGCGGGGCCGTGCGCCGTCCCGTTGGACGTCGCCATCCTGGGGATCCCACACCCGTTCACCGACTGTCTCGTCCTGCACATCGGCGTCGAGAAGGGAGACGACGCGCGTGTAGGTGACGCCGTGAAATCCGTCCGCCGAATCATCGCCAAGACCGCGGCCACGGATGCGGTGATCAACGGCTTCTCGCACCTCGCGGACCCGGCGCAGCGCGGTGACGTACCCATGGCGATGGGCGTGCTCGACGCTCTGACCGAACGTCTGGCCGACAAGGGGACGCGGGTTCATCTCATGCCGTTCGGCTGGAACAAGCGCTGGAGCGCGGAGATCCTCGACGGCGAATGGGAACAGCGCATGGTGCACCTACCGCACCGCGCACCTGCCCTCGCCGATGCCGTATTCACCGGCCCCGGGACGCTGTCGTCGCTGTCGTGACGAGGATCGTCCCGGATCGCCTCCCAGGTCGGGGAAGTCTCGGGCATCCGGTGGGCACTGCCGGACAACTATTCTCGGTG
This sequence comes from Nocardia alni, assembly GCF_019038435.1. Classification (GTDB taxonomy): domain Bacteria; phylum Actinomycetota; class Actinomycetes; order Mycobacteriales; family Mycobacteriaceae; genus Nocardia; species Nocardia alni. Next base: position 9,597 of record NZ_JAGPOX010000113.1, on the reverse strand, counting down.
ACCGATCGGTCGAAGAGCGCCCGCGGCGCACCGGGTGAGTGAGGAACGGAAAATGTCGGTTCCGGAACAGCGGTTGATCACGGGGACAGCGGAATCGCGGTCCGGTCGCATCTCCGTGGAGACCACCGAGATGGGACTGCCCACGGCCATCACCGTCGATCGTGGTGAACTGCGGCGAGACCCGGATCTGCTCGCGGGCGAGATCCTGCGATTGTGCCGCCAGGCCTCGGCGCGTGCCCGGCTGGCCCGGCGCGGTGAACTCGCCGCGGCCGGAGTCGCGCGAGATGTGCTGGACAGCTTCGGGCTTCCGACTGCCGACGAGGTGGCGCTGGCCGAGTTGGTGGCCGAGACCGAGTACGACCACGCACCACAGTTCCGACGTCAGTGATGTCGGACCCCTGCTACGCATTCCCCGCCGGTCCGCAGTAGGCGTTCGGAGCGGCCGACTGCCCGGGTTGCGACGGTCGGCGCCGGGTCGCGACGCCTTCCGCCTCGGGAGTCAGCAGGATGAGGTTCCGTTGACTCTTCTTTAATGTACCACTATATGACGGCCCGTTCAATAAGTGCATGAACCAGTTATCACGCGGCTGCCGGGGTTGCGACTGTTCTCCGCATAATGGCCGATGTTTCCGGCGCCTCGGCCGAGTTGTATACATGACATGACTATGGGTAGTGCGGCGCCCTCCACCCCCTGGGTGACGGTCGAAACGTTGTCGTCGGATGCCATGTCGGCGGTGTCGGTAGGCGATGAGCCACGGGACTTCGCCGGGTGGCAGCGCGTGGTACAGCGATTGTTGAGCAAGACGCCGGGGGCATACGACAGTCTGTCGACCGCGCGAGTGGGCGAGTTGGTCCGCATCGCCCGCGACGAGGTGCGAGAGATAGCGGTGCGGGTGCGCACTCGCACCGGTGCCGTGCAGATGCAGGCCCACCCGGTAGTCGGGCCGGCCGGCGACGTGCATGCCGTGCGATTGTGGGTAGGGCCGGAGCGCAGTCGCCTGCCGCAACGTCGGCCCGCGGTCGGCGGGATCTGGGATCTCGCGTCGCAGACCATTCGGCTGCCCGCGGGCGCCACCCAGTTGGCGGGTATGACAGCACGGCACTACGCCCCCAGCATGTCGATCGCCGAGCTGTTTCACCGCTGGCCGAACTTCGATGGGCATGCGGCGGTCCTGGATCTGCTGTACGAGCCCAGGCATGGGGAGACACTGCAATTCGACGTGCCCGTCGGTGCGTCGGTGCGCTGGCGGGTCTCGATTCGGGCCCGTGACGACGAGCGGACGCGCGGGGCATGGTGGCTGATCGAAGAAGTGTGTTCCGAAGGGGTGCTGCCTTGGCCATCCGGACTGGAACAGGTGGCCCTGCGCGAGGCTCATCGGCGGGCGGGCACCCATCTGGCCATGCTGCAGGTGGGGCACGCGAGCATCTCGCATTGGCTGACCGATCCGGCGCCCTGGGTCCGGTGGGATCGCCTGATTTCCCCGGTGGACGTCTTCCATCCCGAGGACCGGGCACGGCTGATCGGCGCCGAGACATATCTGCAGACCGGCGAGAAGGTCCGGATGACCGTGCGAGTACTCAACAATAGCGGCGCCTATGTGCCGACCCGGTTGTCGCTGTACGGATATCCGGGATATTCGGCTCGCCGGCTCGCTATCATCGAATTCGAATCGGCGGTCGATGAGATGGCCGCGGTACGTCCGCTGGGTGAACCGTGGGATCAGCAGCGTGCTGGTTGAATCGCGGATAGATTGCGATATCAGCCGCGAATCTCTTCGTCGGCGGGAGCGTATCCGTTGCTCCGAATTCAGAATTGCGCACCATCGAAATGGGCTGTGTTACGCCTACGGGAGGAGCCTGTTCAAGCAGGTTATGAGAGTGCTGAGGCCGACAGCCCGGAGGCGGTGTTCAACCGCCTCCGGGAGTGCAAGTATCTTCGTTAAAGGCGCTCCGGTCGGTTCGACGCGAATGCGAAGAACGGCAGGTCGCTCACGATATAACGTCCGCGTACGCAGATTTTCCTGGCTGTCGACGACCTCCTTACCGCACCTCGTGCCGGTAGAACGTAATGCACGGTACGCCCACCGGTTATCGGCATAAGACCGCTCGGTATCCCCATGGCTGGGGATTAGCCAGGATATGTTCTGAGGCCTGGGCAGACGGCCTCCGGATCGAAACTGGTTGGAATATGTGCGGTATCGCGGGATACGTGACCTGGGCGGGATTGACTGGCGGGGACGGTGCGGTACTCGACCGCATGACCGGCACACTTCGACACCGAGGCCCCGACGGCGCCGGGCAGTGGATCGGCGCGCACGCCGCGATCGGCCACACGCGCCTGTCGGTGATCGATGTCGACAGCGGCGCGCAGCCGATGGTGATGCGCGGCCGCAACGGTGCGGCGCTGGTCATCAGCTACAACGGGGAGTTGTACAACTATCGGAAGCTGCGCGCCCAATTGCAGGGCCTGGGAAGGGTTTTCCGGACGGCATCCGATACCGAGGTGGTGCTGCAGGCGTTCGACGAATGGGGTGCGGGCTGCGTCGAACGATTCACCGGGATGTTCGCGTTCGCAGTCTGGGACGAACACGCCCGCACGCTGACGCTGGCTCGTGACCCGCTCGGGGTGAAGCCGCTGTTCTATGTCCATACGCCCGATCACGTGGTGTTCGGCAGTGAGGAGAAGGCCATCCTGGCGCACCCCGAGGTGGAGCCTGTCCTCGACGCCGCCGGGTTGGCCGAACTGTTCTGCCTGGTCCCGATGGTCAACCGGGAACGCACGGTGCTGCGCGGATTTCATCAGGTCGAGCCGGGGCATATCGTGACGTTCCGGCACGGGATCGTCCGCTCACGGTGCTACTGGCGGCTGGAGGCCCGGCCGCACCGTGACGACGTACCCACGACGGCCGAGCGGATCCGGGAACTGCTGCAGGAATCGGTGCGCGGGCAACTGATCTCGGATGTGCCGCTCGGCACGATGCTCTCCGGCGGCGTCGACTCGAGTGCCGTGGCAGCCCTTGCCGCACAGGATGTTCCGGGCCTGAAGACCTACGATATCGACTACACCTCGACCCGGACCAACTACTCTGCCTCGGCGCTCCAGATCGACCGTGACTCGCCGTGGGCGGTCAAGATGGCGGCCCATATCGGTTCGGCCCACTCCACTCGCGAGGTGTCGACCGACGAACTTCTGGCGGCCCAGGACCACGCCCTGCGGATCTGGGGACGCCCGATGCACCGGTCGTTGAGTGTGTCGATGTACCTGCTGTTCCAGCACATTCGCGACAGCGGAACCATCGTGGTCGTCGGCGGCGAGGGCGCCGACGAGGCGTTCGCCGGATATCCGTGGTGGCGAGACACTCCAGTCGGCGTATTCCCTTGGCACCGGACGTATCAGGAGTCGACGCCACTGCTGCGCCGCGATGTCGTCTGGGAGGCGGAGTTGACCGACTACGCGCGCGACAGCTATGCGACGGCACGCAATCGAATTCCCCGCCTGGACTCCGACACGCCGGCCGATCGGCGGGCCCGGGAGGTCTCCTGGCTGACCTACACCTTCTATCTGGACTTCCTGCTGCAGCGGGTCGACCGGATGAGTATGGCCGCGAGTGTGGAGGCCAGAGTCCCGTTCTGCGACCACGATCTCGCCCAGTACGCCTGGAACATTCCCTGGGCGATGAAGAATCACGGCGGGATCGAGAAGGGAATCCTGCGCGCCGCCGTCGGCGATCTGCTGCCCGCCGACGTCGCGATGCGGCGCAAGAGCGGATATCCGAGCGCCCAGACCGCCGACTACCAACGGGCGCAGTTCGGTGCGGCACGCGATGTGCTGGCGGATCACGGTGCGCCGGTGTGGCAAGTGGTGGATCGGTCGGTCGTCGAACGAATTATCGCCGATGACGACAACGGCGCCGATTGGACCGCGCTGAATCGTATTGCCTATGTACTCGAGACGAATATGTGGCTGACCGATCTGCGGGTGCGCATAGCCTGATCGGCTAGAGCTGTTCCGGCGATATCGGCAATCGTCTTCTGCCGGCGGCAACATCCAGAATCAGATCATCGTATCCATTGCTCAATTCGGCGAGATGAAACCAGGCGGCATGAATTCGGGGGTCGCCTGGATCATCGTGCAGGTCGAGCAGAATATGGTCGGCGCGAACACATGCGGCCGCGAAGCGATCGATGACACTGCCGAGGGATTCGGTGTGCAGTGCCGCGTTCTCGCGGTGCTGCGGCATCTGATGTTCGAGCCAGACGGTGATGGCGTGTATCGCGGTGCGGCGGGCAGTGTCGATGTCGGACTCCTGCCCGGGACATGCCGTTATCTGCCGATGGTGGAGTTCGGCCAGTGCACGGGCATATCCAGCGAGCGGGTGCTCCACCTGGTGGCCGTGGATGGCCGCCAGGAGAAGCTCGGCGGAGGGTAGCGGTCCGGTCCGATGCGCCGCGGTGCCCTCGACGAGTAGCCAGCCGTTGTGCCGCCCGGCATCCCGCGGTCGGTCGTACATCGCGGCTATTCCTTGGCCCGTGGGGGTTGCGGCAGCCGACTGGCGATTCATAGCAGTACCCTCTCGATTCACTCGGCGGCGACCGAATATGTAACAATTCGGCGCCGTTCCGCCGATCCGCTCGAAAGGCATGGACACTTTCGGAAATCGATCAGATCGATGGTGATCCCCAAGTGTATTGAGGGGCTTCGGGCACGGTGTAATCGCCGGCTCCCATCCATGGGAATTTGAATACTTTATTATCCCTGGAATCGGGCGCCGGACGACATGTCAAGCCCGCAGGTCGGCGGCGGACTCGGCCAGGCTCCGGATCCGAGCCCAGTCGCCCGCGGTGACGGCGGCCGCCGGGGTGAGCCAGGTCCCGCCGACGCAGCCGACGTTCGGCAGGGCGAGATACTCCGGCGCCGTGGCGGGCGTGATGCCCCCGGTCGGGCAGAAGCGGATCTGCGGCAGCGGTCCGGTGAACGAGCGCAGCGCGGCCACGCCGCCGGAGGATTCGGCGGGGAAGAACTTCATCTCGGTGACACCGCGCTCGAGCACGGTCAGGATCTCCGAAACCGTCGATACGCCGGGCAGATACGGCAGTCCGGTATCGGCGAGCGCGTCGAGCAGGGCGGGGGTGGCGCCCGGGCTGACCAGGAAGCGCGCCCCCGCCTCGACGACGGCCGCGATCTGCGCCGAGGTGAGCAGGGTGCCCGCGCCGACCATCATCTCGGGCACCTCGGCGGCGATGGCCTCGATCGCGGCCAGCGCCGCGTCCGAGCGCAGCGTGACCTCGATGATGCCGATGCCGCCGTCGAGCAGCGCTCGGGCCAGCGGTACGGCGCGGCCGGGATCGTCGAGTACGACGACGGGGATTACGGGGGCTGTGTCGAGGGGGTTCATACCGGCTCCGGGACGAGTTGCTGATCGAGGATGTGCTGTTGCAGGATGACGGTCGCGCCCAGCAGGGCGGGGGTCGCGGCCACGATGAGTTCGGTTGCGACATGGTCGAGATAGCCTGCCACGCAGCGATTTCCGACGAATCGTGAGCGAAAGTCGCTATCGGCCAGGAAGTCCACGATGCCGGGCAGGATGCCGCCGCCCAGCAGCACTCCGCCCCGCGCGCCGAGGGTCAGCGCGATATTCCCGGCGAAGGCTCCGAGCATCCCGCAGAACATCGACAATGCCTCGCGGGCAACGGGATCCGCGCCGCGCCGACCCGCCGTGCACACCTGTTCGGGCGCCATCGGCGCGGGTGCGCGGTCGTGTACCACGCACAGCGCGCGGTACAGCCGCGCCAGCCCGGGCCCGGACAGGGCCGTCTCGGCGTCCACGATCGCGTGCTGTTCGCGCAGCACCCTGGCCACCTCGGCCTCGGCCTGGGTCTCCACCGGCAGACCGGCGTGCCCGCCCTCACCGGGGATCGGCACCCAGCGCTGCTGGACTCGCATCAGCCCGCTCACGCCCAGGCCCGTGCCCGGCCCGATCACCGCCATCGGCTCGGCCGCCCAGCGCACACCCGCGCCGATGCGAACGAACACCGAACTCGGCAACTGCGGCACGGCGAGGGCCAGAGCGGTGAAATCGTTGATCAGCTCGAGATGGTCCAGACCGAGCCGGATTCGGCTCTCGGAGATCGAGAAGTCCCAGTGCGCGTTGGTGAGCCGGAACCGGTCGCCGCGCACCGGCCCCGCCACGGCCACGCAGGCCGCCGACGGGTGCGCGCAGGAGGGAACCCTGTGCAGGTAATCCTCCACTGCCGCAACCAGGCCCGGGTAGTCCGCGCAGCGCAGAATCCGGACCTCCTGCGGCTCGGCATGAAGTCGGGATACCAGGCCGAACCGGGCATGGGTGCCGCCGATATCGGCGACCAACCACGGCGCGTCGGGGGTTGGTTCGAGAGTCGTCATCGGGAATTCGCCTCGGGGAGTTGTGCGTTCGGAGAGCGCTTGGTCCTACCGTCGCCCCAGGATGCCGTCGGTCCGTCATCGCGGCATGTTCGTGGCCGGGATCCACACCCGGCTCCGGCGTACTCGATGTCGAATCCGGCCGAGAAGCGTACCGGACCGATGGATTGCTGTCGGCCCATCAGGCAGCTCCGAAGACAGTCGCGCCCCGATCGGCCGGGCCGACAGCCGTGCGGAACGATTCGAACAGTTCGCGCCCGGTGCCGACCGCCGCGGCCGGGGCCTGCGCTGCGATGCGCGCGTCGAATTCCTCTCGGCCGACCAGGATTTCGAGCGCTCCGGTCTCGGCGTTCACCTCGATGAGGTCGCCGTCGGCGATGCGGGCGATCGGCCCGTCGGCCGCGGCCTCGGGCGTCACATGCATGGCGGTGGGCACCTTGCCCGACGCCCCCGACATGCGTCCGTCGGTGACCAGCGCGACCGCGTGGCCACGATCCTGCAGCACACCCAATGCCGGGGTCAGCTTGTGCAGCTCGGGCATTCCGTTGGCGCGTGGCCCCTGGAATCGCATGACGGTCACCACGTCCCGGTTCAGTTCACCGGCCCGGAACGCCGCCAGGAAGGCCTCCTGATCGTCGAAAACCCTCGCGGGAGCGCAGACCACGCGATGCTCCGGGGATACCGCCGACACCTTGATCACCGCGCGGCCGAGGGTTCCGTCGAGCATGCGCAGGCCGCCGTCGGGGGCGAACGGATCGGCCGCCGAGCGCAGGACCGTCTTGTCACCGCTGTCGGAAGGTCCGGTGTGCCAGGCGAGTTCGCCGTCGTCCTCCAGCAGCGGCACTTCGCAGTAATGGGCGGACAGGCCGCGGCCGGCCACCGTGGTGACGTCGTCGTGCAGCAGTCCCGCCGAGAGCAATTCGCTGATCAGCAGGGGCATTCCGCCGGCGGTCTGGAAGGCGTTGATATCGGCCTCGCCGTTGGGGTAGATCCGGGTCAGGGTGGGCACCAGGGCCGACAGTTCGGCGAAATCGCTCCAGCGCACGTCGATTCCGGCCGCGGCGGCGATGGCCACCAGGTGCATGGTGTGGTTGGTCGAGCCACCGGTGGCCAGCAGCGCGACCACGCCGTTGACGATGGCGTGCTCGTCGATCACCTCGCCGATCGGTGCAGTGCCCCCGCGCAGCGCGGTCAGTTCCACAATGCGCCGCCCGGCCGCGGCGGTCAGCGCCGTGCGCAGGGGAGTGTTCGGGGTGACGAAGCTGGCTCCGGGTAGATGCAGGCCCATGACCTCCATCAGCAGCTGATTGGAATTCGCGGTGCCGTAGAAGGTGCAGGTGCCGGGGCCGTGATAACTGGCCGATTCGGCGGCGAGCAGATCCGCCTTGCTCGCTTTGCCCTCGGCGTGCAGCTGGCGCACCCGGCTCTTGTCCTTGTTGGCCATGCCGGACTCCATCGGCCCGGCGGGCACGAGCAGAACCGGCAGATGGCCGAACGACAGCGCGCCGATGACCAGCCCGGGCACGATCTTGTCGCACACGCCCAGCATCAGCGCTCCGTCGAACATGTCGTGGGACAGCGCGATCGCGGTGGCCATGGCGATGACGTCGCGGCTGAACAGCGACAGTTCCATGCCGGGGCGGCCCTGGGTGATCCCGTCGCACATGGCGGGCACGCCCCCGGCGAACTGCGCCACACCCCGCGCGCTGGCGATGGCCTCGCGCAGCACGGCCGGGTAGTCCCGATACGGCTGATGCGCCGAGAGCATGTCGTTGTACGCGGACACGATGGCGATATTGGGATGGGTCTCGCCGCGCAGCGCGAGCTTGTCGGCCGGGTTGCACGCGGCGAATCCGTGCGCGAAATTGCTGCAGGCCAGGGACATGCGGGCCGGGCCGCGGGATCCCGCGGCCCGGATGCGGTCGAGGTAGGCGCGCCGGGTCGCGGCGCTGCGCTCGATGACGCGGCCGGTGACGGCCGCGACGACGGGGTGAACCGCCGGGTGTGGTTCGAGGTGGGCCGACATCGCGGGCTCCTTCGGTTGTGATCGAACGCACATGACGCTATCCGAGAGTTAAGATCATTTGCAAGCAAACTTTGGTTCATCAAGTACCTATATGAGGTTACGGCATTCTGAACTGGGTGGATATGGTGGTCCTCTAGGGTCTGCCGATCCGATGGATGCTCAGGTGCGGGAGGTGTAATGACCGAGCGAAGCGAGGGAGCCGTAGGCGCAGCACCAGCGGTCGCAGCGGAGCCGAGCGCTAGCGAGGTGCAGCTGTGACCGGTCGACCGATGGCGACGCCGGGCGTCTCGGCAGGAGATGTGTTGTGCCTGATCCGCGGTCACGACGTGATCACCCGCGCGGATATCCGCCGCCTGACGGGCCTGTCCCGCACCGCCGTGACGCTGCGGGTGGATCAACTGCTCGAGCGCGGCTTGATCGCCGAGCGCGCCGAGGGCGGCTCCACCGGCGGCCGTCCCCCGACACGACTGGTCTTCAACCCCGAATCGGGTGTGGTCCTGGCCGCTTCGATCGGCGCCAGCCGCGCCCAGGTCGCGGTGTGTGACCTGGGCGGCCGCATCCTGGCCGCCGCCGAATTCGCCGTTCACGCGGGGGGAGTGACGCAGGAGGTCCTCGCCCGGGCGGCCGAGCATATGGAAGTTCTGCTCACGCGGGTCGGTGGCGCCGTGGCCGCACCGGCAGTGGGTGTCAATGTCGCGGACCCGCGGGAGTCGACAGCCGACATCTCGGCCGGGTCCGTGCCGGGTACGCGCGTATCGGGCGGCGGTGACGCAGGTGACGATGCACAGCCACGATCGGGCGGCTCGCAAGCCGTGCGCATGTCGGCCGTGTCTGTAGAAGGCGACGATCCGGCGTCAGCCGATACGCCTGCGACGGGCGGCCGAATCCGGCATGGGAACGGGACGAGCGCGGGGCGGGTGGTATTCGGAGTGGGTGTCAGCGTGCCGGCGGCGGTCGACGTCGCGACCGGACTGAGCATGGGTGCGGGACCGGCCCTGGGCGATGTGGCCGTGTCCGAATACTTCACCGAGCGGTTCGCCGCCCCGGTGCGGGTGGACAGTGATGTGAACGCGCTGGCCCTGGCCGAGCACGCCCGCCATCCGGAGATCGGGGACCTGCTGCTGGTCAAGGCGTCGACGGGGATCGGCGCGGGCATCATCGCGGGCGGGAG
>NZ_JAGPOX010000112.1 GCF_019038435.1 Nocardia alni | reverse complement strand
CGACGACCTCGGCGGTGGTGTAACCGGGTGCGACCAGGCCGTAACAGGTCCCCTCCACCGCTGCGACCTCACCCACGGCGTAAATATCGGGATCGCTGGTCCGCAAACCGAGATCGGTGATCACACCACCACGCGGACCGACCTGCAACCCGGCGTCGCGCGCCACCTGATCACGCGGACGCACACCGGCAGCGAACACCACCACGGCCGCCCGCAACCGCGACTCATCGGACAACGCGAGCTCCAGTCGATCGCCGACGTCCGCACCCGGCACGGCCTCGATACCCGAGAGGCCGACCCCGGTACGGACCCGCAAACCCAGTTCGCCGACCAGCGCCGCCAAGACAGCGCCGCCGCCCTCGTCGATCTGAGCGGACATCAGCCGCTTGTTGTGCTCGACCACGTGCGGAGTCATTCCCAAGAGCCGCAACGCATTCGCTGCCTCGAGACCCAGCAGGCCACCGCCGACCACGACGCCGACCGCCCCGGGACCGGCCGCCTGCGCGGCGGCGCGGATGCCGTCCAGATCATCGATGGTGCGGTAGACGAAGCATTCGGGCCGGTCATGCCCGGGCACCGGTGGCACGAACGGATACGAACCGGTCGCCAGCACCACCGCGTCATAGGCGATCGCCTCGCCATCGGAGGTGAACACCTTGCGGGCGATACGATCGATCGCCTCGGCCCGCACGCCCACCCGCAGGTCGACCAGCGAGTCACCGGCGTAGTCGTTACCGGAAAGTGCCAGCGCCCCCGCGTCCCAACTGCCCACATAGGACGACAGGCCGACCCGGTCGTAGGCGGCTCGCGCCTCCTCGCCCAGCACCACCACCTGCCAGCTACCGGCCGTGTCGCGGGCGCGCAGCGCCTGCACGAACCGGTGCCCGACCATCCCGTGGCCGACTACGACGACGGTCCGTTTCCGGGCCGAATCCGCTGTGCTGTCCATCGCGATTCCTCTCCGTGCCCCGAGCGTCTGTTCAGCCGCGCTGCCGGACCGGCAGTTTCGGCGATCGAATCACGTTGTCCGGCAATGTGTTATGAGGGCTTGCAGTAATCGCCTCCGGTGTCACGGCCTCGTCGGTCGTCGCCCGACGGGACGGCCGGCGCAGGAACACCGCCCAGCACAGGACAGCGCATACGACGTAGAAGGAGGTGAACACCCAGAAGGCGGTCGTCGCCGATTGTGTCGACGCATACGACGAGCGCAGCACCATGTTGATGCCGACACCGCCCAGCGCACCGATGGCGCCGACGAACCCGATCAGCGCTCCCGAGGTGTTCTGCGACCACGCGGCGCGCGCCACGCCATCCAGCGGCAGACTCTTGGATTTCGCGTCGAATACGGACGGAATGATTTTGGTGACCGCCCCGTTGCCGATGCCGGAAACAACGAACAGCGCGATGAAGCCGACGACCAGCGCGACCATGACGCCTCCGGTCGGCACGTGCCGATGACCGTCGGCGACCGTGCTCGCCACCGCGACGGCAATCGCCGCGACCATCATGGCCGCGAAACTGCACGCGGTCACTCGGCTGCCGCCGAATCGGTCGGCCCATTTGCCCCCGTAGGGCCGGGCCACCGAGCCCAGCAACGGTCCGATGAATGCGATCTGTGCGGCGTGCAGCGAGGCCTGGGCCGCTTTGGCGCCGCCGGCCATGAAGCTCACCTGAAGTATCTGTCCGAATGCGAAGGAGAATCCGATGAAGGAACCGAAGGTTCCGATGTACAGGAATGCGATCGCCCACGACTGCGGCACACGCAGCGCGGTGAGCATGTACGACAGATCCGCCTTCTGATTGCGCAGGTTGTCCATGTTCAGCGCGGCGCCGGCGGCCGCGACGACGACAAGCGCCAGATACACCAGGCAGACGACCGAGGCATGGTGATATGCGCTGCCCACGGTGGCGATCACCGCCAGTCCGGCCAATTGGATCACCGGGACACCGAGATTGCCGCCTCCGGCGTTCATGCCCAGCGCCCAGCCCTTCAGCCGCTGCGGGTAGAAGGCGTTGATATTCGTCATCGACGACGCGAAGTTTCCACCGCCGAAGCCGGCGAAGGCCGCGATCACCAGAAATGTCGTATACGACGTTCCCGGTCGGTTGATGAAATACAGGGTCAGCAGAATCGGGATAAACAACATCAACGCGCTGAATATCGTCCAGTTGCGTCCGCCGAATCGCGCGGTCGCCACCGTATAAGGTATTCGCAGCACGCCGCCGACCAGCGTCGGCACCGCACCCAGGAAGAATTTCCCGGCCGGATCGATATGGAAGACATCGACCGGCATGAACAGCACCATCACCGACCAGATTGACCATATCGAGAATCCGACGTGCTCGACGAACACCGACCAGATCAGATTGCGGCGGGCGATTTTCTTCCCGCCGCTCTCCCAGGTCGCGACATCCTCGGCATCCCACTCCGCGATATCATGATCGCGCGTCAACCTGCTCATCAGGGCCTCCCAAACATCGGTCGGCGCCAACGGTAAGTGACGGATATTTCACCGATGCTGCGCGCAATGTCCGCGAAATAACCGTCTACTCACGATCCGCGATCTGCGTCGGTGAGAGATTCGGAATTGCCCGCGCTGCACCGATTTTCGAGACCCCACTCGAGTCTGCGATTGTCAATGAGAGAATTGCCACTCCATAGCTCACCGTGCGGAGATGACAACTATGATGACCGAAATCTCACTATACGGCAACTCTCGCTGTGAAAAACTCGGCACGCCATTCGAGATGGGGTCGGTTCCGAGAGGCTGTATCAGGTGCTGGGGCCAACCCTATCGGCCGGGCGCCTCATCGATATCGGATTGTTCGGGGCCGTGCGGGATGTCGATGGATTCCTCGCCGGTGCGCAGCAGCCGCAACACGAACCGGGCCACGTAGTCCGGGCTCTGCACCACCATGCCCGGCCGGGGCGACGCGCCGAGGGTGAACATGCTGTCGCCGAATTCGGTGGCGGTGATGGAGGGCAGCACCAGCGACACCGCGATACCGTCGCCGGCGAGTTCCTCGGTCAGCACCGCGCTGAGCATGTTGACCGCTGATTTGGTCGAGGCGTAGGCGCCGATGCCGACGGCGACGCGGCGGGTTGTCCCGGAGCTGACGTTCACGATGCGCCCGAAGTGCTGTTGCCGCATGGCGGGCAGCACGGCCTGTGTCACCGTCAGCAGGCTGGCGACGTTGAGCTGCAGGATCTGGGCGAACTCGGCCGGATCGACCTGGTCCAGTTGTCCGTCGAGGTTGGCGCCGGCGTTGTTGACCAGTCCGTCGATGCGGTCGTGCCGGTCGAGAGTCGCGGCGACCAGATCTCGAACCTGCGCGGGGTCGGTCACGTCGGTGGGGACGGCCAGGGCGCCGTCGAGTTCCTTGCTCAGGGTGTCCAGCCGGTCGGCGCGGCGGGCGGCGAGTACGGGGTGCGCGCCGGCCGCGTGCAGCCGGCGCGCCGTGGCGGCGCCGATTCCCGAGGAGGCGCCGGTGACGATGACTGTCTTGCCGGCGAGGTCGATGAGGTCGCTCATGTGCTCCACGTGTACCAGAGTTCACAGGGGGCGACACATTCGGCGGACTTCTCGCGGCCCAGGCCATCGCAAGTTGCCGGACCGCCTCGGGCGTAGGCTGGCGCTGGAATACCAACCGTCCGAATGGCTTTGCCGCGGGCGGTAACTACCAACTTCAGGGGGATCGTGGCCGCGACAGCCAGATTCGGCGCTGTTTCGCTGGACAGCAAGGACCCGCGAGACCTCGGGCGGTTCTATCGGGAACTGCTCGAATTCGAGATCGTGTACGACTCCGAGGAACTCGTTGTTCTACGGGGTGATGGTGTCACGATGACGGTCGAGCGCGTGGACGATCACGTGCCTCCGGACTGGCCGGGCAATCGGGTGCCCAAGCAGATGCACCTGGATCTGTTCGTTTCCGAACTCGACAGCGCCGAGAAGGCGGCGATCGCTTTGGGCGCCTCCAAAGCCGACTTCCAACCCGCACCCGATCGCTGGCGTGTACTGCTGGATCCTTCCGGTCACCCCTTCTGCTTGACCGTCTCACCGTCATAGTGTTCATCTGGCAGATCCCGTAGCGAGGGCCGGTACTCAGCCCGCGCGCGTCCCCGAGGCGACGAAGATCGGGAGGGCGGCGAACAGGCGGTCGTCGCGTGCCCTCGCGGCTTGGGCGTCGAGCCAGGCGCCTTCTCCGGCGATGTCGGCGAGCGTCGGCAGGCAGCTGGCGTCCGTCCACACGATCGTGTGAACCTCGACGGTGACGTCGGTGAACCCGTTGTCCAGCAGAAGGTTTCGGTATCGGCGGGCGATCCGCGGGTGGGGCATGCGGTCCGCGCGGGCGTGGACGAGCGCGCGGGTGAGTTCGGGATTGTCGGAGTCGATCACCCAGGTGTCCCAGTCCTGGCCGATCAGCACCGCGCGGCCGTGTGCGGCCAGGACCCGGCGGGCCTCGGCGACGGCTCGCTCGGGTTCGGGGAGGGCGTGCAAGAGCTTGTCGGCGCGGTAGCCGGTGACCGAGCCGTCGTCGAGCGGCAGCGCGGTGGCGTCGGCGACGTGGAATTCCGCCGCCGGCCAGCGGTCGGCGGCGGCCTGGATCATGGCGGGGTTCAGATCGACGCCGATGGCCCGCACCCCGCGGGCAGCCAACTCGCCGACGGCGCGCCCGCCGCCGCAGCCGACGTCGACAACGGCGTCGCCGAGCGCGCGGTAGGTGGTTTCCCGCAGGTCGCGAGCCTGGGGCAGGTTGTCGAAGGCGTCGAGAAGAGTGAGCAATGTGGACATGATCGTCATTGTGCGAGTTAATGTCGACATGAAGTCAATCGGTGAGATGGCGTCTCGGTTCGGTTTGCCGACACATGTCTTGCGGTACTGGGAGACGCAAGGATTGCTGACGCCCGCCCGCGACGGTGATCGCCGCCGCTACACCGACACGGATCTGTACCGGGTGGCGGCGATCCTGATTTCGAAGGACGCGGGTTTGGGACTCGCCGATATCCGGACGATGTTCACGGCCCGGTCCGCGTCGGCACGGCATGCGATGATGGCCCGCCATCGCGAGAAGTTGCTGGCACGGATCGCCCGGGCGCAGGCCGCTCTGGACATGCTCGAAGGCGGTCTGGAATGCCCGCACGACGACATCATGGCGTGCCCGCACTTCCGGGGACTGCTGGCCGATCGGTTGCAGCCGCCTTCCGCGACAGGCCATGACGGCCCGCCGGACCGCGCACGGCACTCGGCGACCCGATCACGATCGATACCGCTGGTCACGTAGTTACCAGCGGCTCAGGGGTGGCTGGTGTCGTACGTTTCGCGGTGGGTGAGGACGTCGTCCATATTCTCCTCGGCCCAGGCTTTCAGGTCGCGCATCAGGTGGTGCAGGGACAGGCCGAGGTCGGTCAGTTCGTAGGTGACCGTGACGGGAACGGTGGGGGTCGCGGTGCGGGTGATCAGGCCGTCGCGTTCCAGGGAGCGCAGGGTCTGGGTGAGCATTTTCTGGCTGACGCCGGCCAAGAGGCGGGACAGTTCGGAGTAGCGCATCGGCCGAGGGGAGCCGGCGCAGTGTTCGCCGGTCCGGTGGGAGCCGTCGCTGCCCAGAGCGGCGAGGATCAGGGTGACCCATTTGTCGGAGATCCGATCGAGCAGTTTGCGGCTGGGACATGCCGCTATGAAGGCATCATATTCCACCTTGGCCTGCGCCTTCTTCTGTGCCGCCGTCATCGTTGCCATCGACTGCTCCTCTCACCCACGGGTGACCTACGCACCTCGAAGTGCCTACTTCCCAGCAGGAAGTTACCTATCAATACTGAAGCAAGAAACCTTCGGGCACCACCCTGATCGAACAGGAAAGGCAGAGGTATGACCACACTCTCCACTTCGCTTCCCGGCGGCACCTGGACACTGGGCGACGTAACCATCACCCGATTCGGTTACGGCGCAATGCAACTCGCCGGGCCCGGGGTTATGGGACCACCCGTCGACCCCGACGCCGCCCTCGCCGTCCTGCGCGCGGCCGTCGACCTCGGAATCACCCACATCGACACCAGCAACGCCTACGGCCCACGCATTACCAACCAGCTGATCCGGGACGCACTGCACCCATACCCGGAATCGCTGCATGTCGTGACCAAGGTCGGCGCGATCCGCGACGAGCAAGGCGGCTGGCCCCCGGCCAGAGACCCGGACAGCCTGCGCCGTTCGATCCACGAGAACCTCGAAACCCTCGGCGTCGAGGCCCTCGACCTGGTCAACCTGCGACTCGGCAACGCCCAGGGACCCCAGCCCGGCTCCCTCGCCGAACCATTCGAGACGCTCGTCGAACTCCAGCACCAGGGCCTGATCCGGCACCTCGGCGTCAGCAATGCCACCGCGGACCAGATCACCGAGGCACGGGCAATCGCGCCGATCGTATGCGTGCAGAACATGTACAACCTCGCCTACCGTGGCGACGACGCGCTGATCGATGAACTAGCCGCCGCCCGCATCGCCTACGTGCCCTTCTTCCCCCTCGGCGGTTTCAGCCCCCTGCAATCCTCGGCCCTGTCGAGCGTGGCCGCCCGGCTGAACGCGACACCGATGTCCGTCGCCCTGGCCTGGCTCCTGCACCGCTCACCGAACATCCTGCTGATCCCCGGCACCTCGTCGGTGGCGCATCTCCGCGAGAACGTCCTCGGCGCGGGACTCGAACTCTCCGCCGAGGATCTCACCGAACTTGACACGATCGGCCGCTGATTCCGCTTCGGAATGCCGACTCACCGGCGGGCCTCACGGTATCGCTCTCGGCAGTCGCTGGTCTACCAGGAGCGGCCCGCAGGTGCTCATGATGCAGAAGTGTGACCGCGGCGCGGCCTATTGTGGAGGCGGTGAGCACAGCAACCAGCCATGGCCAATCCGGCATCTTGACTCATTGATGCCCCAGATGCCAGGCGACAGAATATACGCCTATCTTGCTGCAGGACGCAAAGCGTTATATCGTCCAGAACATACTTCTGATAAGTAGTGCCGGAAAGTCGCGATTAATACGCCTGCCCCGTACGCAATGCAGACAAGGTGACACTCACTTACGCGGCAAGGCCCGGACGGGCGCGGCAGCCCTGAGTTCGTTACAACGCACTCCACTTCCACGGCCGTGCTACTTCGCCCTTCAAACACGCAATCCTATGCCGGGCTTGGTCTGCGGCGTTTCCGCTCGCTTCCGTCAGGCTCAGGGCAAACGTCACCCATCGCAGCTCCTGGATGTCTGCTAGTACTCGGAACCCTGGCCACGATGTCACGTCGTAGCCGCCGTACGCTGAGACGAAGGAACGATATTCACCCTCGGTGATTCGCCTGAAATCGGTGTAGTCCACGGCGATTTGAATCAGATCCCACTCGCGTCGACCAAGTGAAACTTTGTCGAGATCAAGCACAATGGGTATGCCTGACTGCGGGACAACAAGATTGCCTTGCCAGGCATCGCCGTGAATCACGCACGGCGATTCCGGATTGGACAGCTCGTCGTACTGTTTCTCGAGTATGGTGTAATGCTCAATGAGCCAAGACCGATCATCGTGATTGATCGTTGCCGCCGAGACGATACGGTCCCTGATCCCGACAAGCGGGTCGAAGATCGGCAGTTCGAACGCCATTGGCGGAGGCAAGGAATGGAGCCTGCGAACCATTCCACCCAGTTCTTCGGGTGTTGATGCACGGTGGTCTGGGATCAACCGCCACCATGTCACCGGCCGGTCATCGACCACTACGGGTTGCGGAACCGATGGAATCGCCTCGACTGTCGGAATACCGGCGTGGTTGAGCCACTGGGACACCAGGATTTCCCGCTCGGCAGTCGCGCTACTTCCCACTTTGCCGATCCTCGCCACGATCCCACCATGCAGCTCATATATCGCATTCGATCCATTCCGGATCGAAACGGCGCCGCTGGCGTCGATGCCGCTGAGCCTCGCAGCCCCGACGAGCACGTCTGCCATTGACCCAGCCCGGTTCATGACAGAGCCGGATTCGCGTTGCTGGTGATTACATGCCGCAGTTCGGCTACACCCTCGAATTTCCGGTGCGCCACGGCGGCCTCGGCGAGGGTATTCAACTCGTCACGAATACGCCTGGAGCGGAACAGTTTTGCGTTGTCGGCTGCCTGAAGTCCGATCACCGCTGCTTCTTTGGGGTCGCCGAGGCGCATGGTGAGTGTGGCCAGTCGGGTCAGTGAAAAGGTTCGGGAGCGAGGGTAGTCTTCGCGCTGGAGCTGAACTGCCCGCCGGATACGTGGTGCAGCCAGTTCGATTCTGCTTCTGGCCTGTGCGACGGGGATCAAGGCCTTGCCCGTGCTGCCCATATGCTCGGCTTCGTCGTAGTAGCACATCCAGGGAGCGGCTGCTTCGGGCATGTGTTCGGCGAAGTGTTCGTCAGCGCGGGCTACCTCGGTCAGGGCGTCTTCAAGTCGGCCGATCGCGGCTAGGAATTGCGCTCTGAGCCCGCCGAGCATGGCACGCGCGGTGGCGGACAACTGGTCAGATCGCACTTGGGCCAGCTCGATCAGGGAGAGTGCGCCATCGGCATTGCCGACGTAGGCCACCTTGCGCGCCATGTCCGCCAATGTGCTGGCTCGCAGCTCCCACGATCCGGCCGCGTCTGCGCACCACAGCGCGAACCGGAATCGGCGCTCGGCTTCGTTGTAGTCGGCGATGTCGAAGGCTGAGTAGGCCGCGACGCCGCTCAGATTCCCAATCGACTCGAGCAACGCGCGCCTGGTCGCTGGTACCGACTGCCCAGTGAGCAGCGGCACGAACCGCCGAAGCTCGGTTTCGGCTGCACTGCTGGACGATCCACCGCCATAGAGATTTTCCGATGAGGCTGCGCCACGCGTTGCTGCCCTCACCTTGTCGACGTCAGACCAGCCGACTTGGCCGATAGACCGGTCATCCTGGAGGTAGTCCGCGGGGATAGTCCCAGGATCGAACGGGCTGAACAAATTGACATAAAGCGCCTGGTCCCGCTCGGCTGCCCGCCGCTTCCGAGCAGGCATGAAACCGAGTTCGGCATCGGTGGTACGAAGGACGGAACGGAAGGCTTCGCGGTACTCCTCGTTCGGCCACCGGACAGCGCCCCGCTCGTACCGGGCAACGGTGTGCCCGTCAAGGTCACGACGCAGACTCCTGGTGCGCCAAATGTAGTCGTTGACGGCTTCGGCTAGCTCGGCTCGCCCCATCGCCTGACCGGGCACGACGCGTGACGGCGTGGATTCGCGGCGTTGCTGGAGTTTCAGATTCGGTGGCACGTTTCGACCCCCTACCGGTCTCGGTCCGGCCCAAGTCTAACCGCGCCGTGCTGCAGGGGGCCGGTCCGGCGTTTTCTGCCCCGTAACGTGCCCTCCCCAGGGGGTTGGCGGCGGCTCACCCTTGACCGTAACGGCTTTCAACCGGAACGAGCCTGGTGACCCTAGCCACGCAGGGAGAGCGGAACGCCCTTCCGGTTTCGAACTAGGACGGTGACGATGAGGCCCCTGATGTACGGCTACCTGCGCCTCGAATTTGCGGGCGGCCAGGTTCCGGCCTGTGAAGCGCAGATCCGAGCCTTTGCCGAGTGGGAAGGCTTCGACCTGGGCATGATCTTCCATGAGCGCATCCACGGAGACGTCGCGCTCACGGCCCTGATCGCCGAACTGCGACGGTCGCTGCCCCACCATGTAGCAGTGCCCTCGATGAGACACTTGATCCAACCGGGCATGTCCAGGCAAGCAGTCGAAGCTCGCCTGTGGCGCGAGGCCAACGCTGGCGTGTTCGTCGCGGCAGACACTGATAACAGGGTCGAAATCCCTACTGCCAGAGAATATCCCCGCTCTGGGACTGTGGCCGTCACCCGGCAGCAGCCGCTACCTCGAGCGGGCGATATGGCCGAAATCCACTTGGCGGCAACGACAACCGCCGTATCGACGGCGCAGTTGCACGCGCGTCACACGCTGAGTCGTTGGTTGCTGATCGAGCTGATCGCTCCGACCGAACGGCTTGTAACCGAACTGGTCACCGACGCCGTGCAGGCCACCGGCAGCACGGATCCGCATCCCAAGTGGAGCGAGATCACCGAGCTGAAACAGTTGACGGTGCGTGTTGCCCGGACAGATCAGCGGGTGGTGATCGAGGTGTGGGACGCCCGCCAGGGCGGCGCGCATCCGCTCATCGACCTGCCGCTGAGCGATCACCTTGTCAGGTTGAGTCATCGCTACGGCCGATTCATCCGGAGCAAGGCGGACTCGTCACCTGGTGTGAGCTGGGCATTCCAGCCACCACCATCGAACGGCTGGGGGTAATCGAATGAGATCGCTCGGTAGCACCAAGACATGCGCAGCAGCCAAGGCGGATTCCGAAGCACTCTGGCGCACAATATCTTTGACACACGAGCGGCGGCCACTGCTTCGCGTGGGCGTTGTCGGGCTCGGCCGCCAAGCACTCGATGACCACCTTCCGGGACTCGAGGCGACCGACAGCGCCGAACTGGTCGCGGTCTGCGACGAGAACCCCGAGGTTGTCCGGGAACAGCACACTCGTTACGACGTTCCGGGCTACACGGACTTTCGGCAGATGTTCGCTCACGAACAGCTCGATCTCGTCATGGTCTGCGTGCCGCACGATGTCGGCCGGGCAGTCATCGAAGCCGCCGCCGAGCGTCACGTCCATGTGCTCAAGGAGAAGCCCTTCGCCACCACGATGGCCGAGGCGAAGGAACTGGCCGAGATCTGCCAGCAGTCCGGCATTCGGCTCATGGTGACGCTGCAACGGCGATTCAATCCGATCTACACCAGCTTCACCCAGTTGGCCGAGCAAATCGGCACGCCGTTCGCCATCGACGCCCGCTACACACTGCACATCGACGATCCGTCCGACGGGTGGCGCGGCAACACGGCGACCGCGGGTGGTGGCTGCGTCATCGACATGGGCTACCACCTCATCGACCTGATCCTCTGGTACTTCGGCCTCCCGGATCGCATCACGGCGGATCTTTCGGTCAGTGCCAGGCCCGACCGAACCTACGATGCCGAAGACACCGCATTGATCCACTTCGCCTACGACAGCGGCCTTTACGGGTCCCTGCTCCTCTCCAGGTTCATCGGCCCCAAGGCCGAGGAAATCCGCCTGGTCGGAAGCAGAGGCATCGTGCATCTGGAACGTGGCCGGCTCCGCCGCCTCACCAACAGCGGGGAAATCATCGAATCGCTGGTCCGCGAACAGGGATGGCCGTCGGCCGCTACCAGCCAGATCAACTACTTCCGCCAGGTCATCGACGGAGACAGGCCGAATCTCAGTGGGCCGCAAGAGAACCTCGCGCACATGAGCTTCGTTGCTGCGTGCTACCAGTCCGCCCGCACCCACACATCGGTCAACCCCAAGGAGTTGCTGTGACCTCACCCCTGGCCCTACTCGGCGGAACACCGGCCATCACCGACCCCGGACCGCACTTCAGCTGGCCCCCGATCACCGACAGCACCGCTCACGCTGTGCTCGACCAGTTGGACGAAGGGATCTCGATCTACGACCGCTCGGGCGTCGTCGCTCGACTGGAGGATGCGCTGCGCAGCTACTTCGGTGTGCGATACGCGATCTCGACCAGCTCGGGTACCGCGGCGCTCTACTCGATGTACGCTTCCTGCGGAATCGGCCCCGGCGACGAAGTCATCGTGCCCGCCTACACCTTCTTCGCCACGGTCACCCCGCTGCTGCACCTCGGAGCGATTCCGGTGCTCGCGGACTGCGACAGCAGCGGCAACCTGGATCCACACGACACCCCCCGGCGCATCACCGAACGCACCAAAGCAATTGTGGTACAGCACATGTGGGGTGTGCCAGCGCAAATCCGCAGCCTCAAGAGCCTGGCAGACGTGTACGGCGTGCAACTCCTGGAAGATGCCTCGCACGCCCATGGCGCGATGGTCGATAGCCGGAAGGTCGGGACCTTCGGCCGCGCTGGCGCCTTCAGCATGAACGGTCCCAAGCCCCTGTCGGCCGGTGAGGGCGGGTTCGTCCTCACCGACGACGAACACGTCTATTACCGGGTCCTGCTGCACGGCCAGTACAACAAGCGGTGCCGCAACGAAATACCAGCTAGCTTCGGCCTCAGCCGTTACAGCGTCACCGGGATGGGCCTCAAGCACCGCATCCACCCGATGGCCGCGGCCATCGCCCTGGAACAGCTCGACCACCTGGACAAATACTTGGAAGGCCGGGCAAGCGTCGCCGAACAGATCACCGAAGCGCTGGAGGACACCCGTGGTCTCGTCGTGCCCCTGCACGATTCCGACGTGCGTTCGTCCTGGTACGGCCTGGCCCTCGAGTACCAGGAGCAGGAATTCGATGGGCTGCCCATCGAACGGTTCTACGCAGCCCTGAAGGCCGAGGGCTGCATCGAGTTGGACCGACCAGGCTCAACCTGCCCGCTCAACCTCCTGCCGCTGTTCCAGGAGCCCGGGCCGCTATTCCCTCAATACGACGGCACGTTGGCCTACCGGCCCGGCGACTTCCCACAGGCCGAGCGAATCCACCGGACCACGCTCAAGCTACCGGTCTGGCACCGGGAGGAGGACCTCCCGATCGCGATGCAGTACGTCAATGCCATTCGCAAAGTGATCCACCATGTCGATGATTTGGAAGGATAAATTCATGGATTCCGCCCTGATCGAACAACTGACCGCCGCAGCCGAGAGCGACGGTGTACTACAACTTGTCGTCGGTGCTGTCGTCCAGCACAACGGCAAGGTACTACTGCTTCAACGCCCCAAGGACGACTTCATGGGCGGCATCTGGGAACTGCCCAGCGGCAAGGTCGAACCCGGCGAAACGCTCGATCGAGCCCTCATCCGAGAGGTGCAGGAAGAGACCGGTCTCGGGGTCATCGCCGCGGACACCTATCTCGGTAGCTTCGACTACCAGTCCGGCAGTGGCAAGAAGAGCCGCCAGTTCAACTTCGCCGTCGATGTACAGAGCCCGGAACCGGTCGAGCTCCAGGAGCACGACGCCTACACCTGGACGGCGCTGACTGAGGAAACGCCGGTCACCGATGCCGTCCGTCAAGTACTGACCACGTATCAAGGGCTGTAGCACTCTCGCAGCATGCACTGGCATCAGTGTCACTCAGCTCAGAGAACATCTGCTTACCCACAGAGATGGTGTCCTCGCTGGTGGCCGGTGAGCAGTGGTTCGCGGACTTGGCCGACCAATCCCGCTTACGATCACGCGCAGGTCGTATTCATCGCGTGCGCCGGACAGGACTTCAGTGCGGCGGTCGGCCTCGGCGTCCAGATTTCGGCGGTGGTCTCGATGCGCTTTTCCAGTTCCGCGATGCGTCCGGCGTTGTCGTTGCCCCGGTCCAGGCGGGCAAGGACGGTGGAGTCCTCGTAGGCGGCGATGACCTTCTCCGCGACCCACATCTTTGGTGGTGATGGGCAACGCTTCCGGCGCCGAAGATAGCGGAGATCTGCGCATCCACACCGAGACCCTGCCTCTGCATCGAGTCGTCGAAGCACACCGTCGCATCGAATCCGGTTCCACCACAGGGAAACTGGTGCTCGAGGTTGCATGCTAGGCGTCGCAGTCACCGCAATGGGGGCGTCGTCTCCGTTCGAGGACGCCGCTATCATGGGAGGCCTGCCGTCGAGACCGGATCTCCACCAGGGCAGCCTGCTGCGATCTTCGTCCGGGTTCAGCGCTCGTCGTAGAGGGCTGCGATGGCCGTCTCGCGGATGGCGGTTTCGGCGCGGTCCCAGGACCAGCCGGCCTCGGCGACGAGCGTGCGCCAGCCGTGCGGGCCGAACCAGAGCCAGAGCAGGTCCGCGGTCTCGGTCGCCGGATAGCGCGGGCGCGGGGTCAGTGTGTGCAGATGGTCGGCTGCTTCTCGCAGCGCCGCACGGGAGTTGCGGGTGGCGCGCTCCCAGAGCGCCGCGCCGTCCTCGTGGACCGGCAGCGCGAGGCGGATCGCCTCATGCACGGTGAACTGTGACTCGTTGCCGAAGCGGGTGCCCGCCGCCAGCGCCGCGAGGACCTCCCGCGGCGTGCGCGCATCCAGCACCTGCCGCATCGCCTCCTCGGAGCGGCCCGCGGCCACCCCGGCATCGATGATGCGATCCATGATCTCGCGTTTGCTGCCGACGCTCGCGAACACAGTCTTGGGTGAGATGCCCGCCGCGGCCGCGATATCCGCGACCGTCACCAGGCCGTACCCGCGCTGCCCGAACAGCTCGGTCGCGGCTCGCAGGATCGCCTCGCGCGTCTGCGCGGCCGCCTTCTCCCGCAGCGGGGAGGCATAGGCGCGCTTGCTGAGCATGGCCGCCATCGTACCCATCGCGCATATTGGATACATCTTTCGCGAATTCAATAGGTCCGCGATAGGCTCAATTCGACGAGGCGCACCGCCCACCGACCCTCACCGCCAGGAGTTCCCATGGCCAGCAACGCCATCGATAGCGTGCATTCGCTGTTCAAGGTCATCGAGACCGGCGACCCGGTGCTCGCCGCCGAGGTCGTCGGCGCCGACTTTCACAACCGGGAGGCAGTCAACTCCCCGGTCTCCTGCGCGATCCCCGGCCCAGCCGGCGTGCTGGCCTCCAGCGCCTGGATGCGTTCCGCGTTCACCGGCCTGCGCTTCCCCGTCCTGGACACGGGCGTCGACGATCAGCGCGGCCAGGTCTTCGTCCGGGTGCACATGCAGGGGCGGCACACCGGACCGTTCGTGCTGTTCAGGGACGAGAAGCTGGACAAGATCATCCCGCCCTCCGGCCGCGAACTCGATTACGAGCAGATCCACCTACTGACGGTGCGCGGCGGGAAAGTTATCCGCCACGAGGCCGTCCGTGACGATATGACCATGCTCGGCCAACTCGGCGCCTTCCCGCCGACCCCCGCCATGGCCGCGCGGCTGGCCATCTGGAAGCTCACCGGCCGCGACCGGCGTGCGGCGGACGCGGTCTCGGCAAGTGCGGCGGAGGCGGCGAAGTCGGTGGGGTAGTAGTCCGCGCGAGTCGGCAGAGCCATGAGCGCGGCCCGGTCGTTCGGCAGTTCGGGAGAGATCCCACCGGGCCCGTGCGCGGCGTCGCGGTTCGTCAGCGGCAGGTCCAGGTATTTGTCGAGTACGGGGTCGGCGTGTGCCGACAGGGTCGTCGCCGACATGCTGGCCACCATCGCAGCAACTACCACTCCGACACGCACCAACAGGCCAATTCCCATGGGGGCGAAACCCTTTCGCATACTCGAGCGGGACAGCCGCGCCGAACATACCAGGGCCTCTTCGTTCGCGGCCTTGCCAGCGTAGCTTCGATATTCTCGAATCGGGCCCAGGCTGGATAGGGCAAGCCATGGGCGGCACCCAGAACTCGCCGACGCCCGTGGCGGCCATTCACATCATCCGGTGCGCCTGCAACGACAACCTGATGTCGATGCCCCCTGTCCGTGACTTGGCCTCCGCCGCAACCACATACCGGGACAAGGCATCGACGTCCGGTGCCTGTGGTTTTCACGTCGGTCAAAGGCGCAGGTCGATCACTCAGGTCTTATGTACCGCTGAAATATGGTATGGTACATGAATAATGGCAAGATTGATTCTGGCGAGCGGCCTGACCATGGCACGCCCGGACAGATAGCCACTGTGTCGTGGCGCGATGTGTATCTCGCTGTGGTGCAACGTAGTTCATGATCAGGATGTCGCCGGCCCCGGTTCCTGGTGTGCGGGCGATCCGAGTCCGAACGGAGGCCGTCGTGGCCATCAACTCGGCCGGCAGTCTGCTTCGTAGGCATATGCCCGGGCAGATGTTCGCGGCCGTACCGGCGCCCGCGCTGGTGATCGGCGGGATGGTCGGTAGCGATCTCGGATCTGCCGTCGCCAAACATTTACTGGATCTGTCCGGCGCGGTCACCGCCGCGGCCGTACGGCTGCTGTTCGCAGGGGGAATCGCGCTGCTGATCTGGCGGCCCAGCCTTCGCATCGATCGGGGTGCGCTGCCCGCGATAGCGGGTCTCGGCGCCAGCATCGCGGTGATGAATGTGTGCTTCTACGAGGCGATCCGCTACTTACCGCTGGGCATGGCGGTCACCATCGACTACCTCGGTCCCCTCGTTGTCGCACTGGTGAATTCGCGTCAGCGATCGGATCTGGTGTGGGCGATGTTCGCGGCGGCCGGTGTCGTACTGCTGACCTGGGCCGGTGGGTCGGTGTCGTGGGTGGGCGTGCTGTTCGCGCTCGGGTCGGCGGGCTCCTATGGCGGTTATATCGTCTGCAGTGCGGGGGTGGGCAGGCGCACCAGCGGTCACAGCGGGTTTGCGCTGGCCATGATGTTCGGTGCGTTGCTCTCGCTACCGGTCGTTGTCCTGCACGCGAATGTCCTGTTGTCCCATCCTGTTGTATCGCTGAGCGGGTTGGCGGTCGCCGTGGTGTCCTCGCTGGGTCCGTTCTTGGCCGAACTCGAAGCGTTGCGCCGCATGCCGACCTCGGCATTCGGCGTGCTGATGAGCGCAGATCCCGCCGTGGCCGCCGGCGTCGGCCTCCTGACGCTGGGCCAAGAGCTGCATATCGTGCAGTGGGCGGGAATCGGGCTCGTCGTCATGGCATCCATCGGATCCATCCGAGCTGCGCGTCCGCTGCCGACCGGATCGAGTTACGAGAGTGCGATTGTGCGGTACTGGGCGGGGAGCCCGATGATCCCGATCCGCGCCCTCGTCCAGGCCGGGCACCAACACCCGGCGACCGGATCGTTCTTCGGCTAGTGGGTGGACTCAAGGGAGTGTAAAAGAAAGGCCGTGATCACCGGGATACCCGACGTGATATCGGCGGGCGATTCAGACTGGGCCCACCATAGGAAATGTCGGCTGGTTCGGGTGGTGTGCCGGACTGTCTGGGCCGGTCACGACTCGAATAGGCCGCCGGAGGCTCGATGCGGATATTGGTAGTCGAGGACGACGACGGGGTGGCCGATGCGCTGCACGAGGCGTTGGTCATGCGCGGATACGACGTCGTTCGGACGCGGCGTGGTGCGGATGTGCTGACCACGCATCGGGACTTCGAATGTGTCTTGCTCGATCTCGGTCTGCCGGATGTCGACGGCATGCAGTTGTTGCGTCGCCTGCGCACGGTGAGCTCGATCCCGGTGGTGGTGCTGACCGCCGACAGCGATGAGCGGACGGTGATCCGGGCGCTGCGCAGCGGCGCGGACGATTACATCGTCAAACCACCGCGCATGGGCGAGTTGGTGGCCCGGATGGAGACCGCCACCACCTCGCATCGGGGCGTGTCGATGAGCCAGTCCGTGGACGCCATCGTCGTGACAGACGATGTGCGGGTCGATCTGGTGTCCCGTGAGGTGGCGGTGGCGGGGCAGTCGGTTCCGTTGACACAGAAGGAATTCGAGCTCGTTCGTGTGCTGACCGAGCATCCCGGGAGTGCGATCAGCCGCCAGCAACTCATGGATCGGATCTGGGGCGATGCCTTCTTGGCGGTATCGCGCTCGCTGGATGTGCACATCTCGGGGTTGCGGGCCAAATTGAACCGGCCCGGGCTGATCACCACGATCCGCGGCTACGGCTACCGCTGGGGCCCACCGGGACCGATCGGCTCCGGTGAGTGAGGCCGTTGTGCGCCAACGGCTTCTGATCGTGTTGACGGTCTTCGCGGCGATCGCGGTGCTGGGCTTCGCAGTACCGCTGGCGCTGTCGGACGCGGCGAATCGGACCGAGGCGCTGGTCTCGCGCGGATCCAGCGATGTCGATCGTTTCGCGGCAATGGCCGAGGCCGCGACCACTTCCGGCGATGACTCCGCACTGGCCGAGGCGGCGAACAGGTTTCACGCCATGGGCGGCGATCCGGTGTTGATCGTCGACGCCACCGGAGGTCCGATAGCCGATGCCGGAGTGAATCCGCGAGATCCGGCTGTCGAGAACGCGTTGGTCGCCGCTCGCCGAAACGAGACCGCGCGACTTCCGGAGCGATTGACCCCGTGGAGTTCCCGCTCGGCGCTGTTCTCCCGGCCGCTGGGTCCGGACCCGCGGGCCGGCGGTGCGGTGATGATCGAGGCGTCCACCGATCGGGCGCGCGCGGATATCGCCCGGGACTGGACGATGATCGGATCCGCCGCCGTCATCGCCATGATGGGGTTCGGACTGCTCGCGGTCGGGTTGAGCCGGTGGGTCGTGCGTCCGCTGGGCGGCCTGAGCAGGGCGGTAGCCGACCTGACGGCGCTGCTCCCCGCACGCACGGCGGTAACCGATCGAGCGCCTCGGCCGGGTTCCCTGGCCACCGAGCACGGGGGCCCACCCGAGATACGGGCCTTGGCGGAATCGTTCGATGCGATGGCGTTCGCCATGGCGGATTCCGTCGACGCTCAGCGCAGACTCGTTGCCGATACCGCGCATTCGATGCGGAATCCGCTGTCCGCCATGGCTGTTCGTCTGGACTCTCTGGAGGCGGTGGTTCCGGCGCCCGCGGCGGCGACGTTGCGCGGCGCCCAGGCCGAGGTCGACCGGCTGATCGGTCTGCTCAACGGGCTGCTGAGCCTGGCGACGGCGGAGACGCCGCGCGGGTTCGACACCCCGAACCCGCGTGACGACACACACTGCGATGCCGTGTCGGTCGTGGCGGACAGGACCGATGCGTGGCGTGACGCGTACGACGAAGCCGATCGCCGGTTGTGCTCGCCGGTCACGGCCTCGAGGGCGCAGGTCGCGGCCCCGGCCGATGCCTTGGCACAGATCCTCGATGTGGCGCTGAGCAATTCGTATCTGCACGCGGGCGCCGACGCCCGCGTCACCGTCTCCATCGCGGTCGAGCCCACGTCCGTCGTGGTGACGGTCTCGGACGACGGCAAGGGCGTATCCGAGCAGGAATTGCCGTGTCTCACACGGCGGTTCTACCGCGGCTGCGACGTGGACGGCGTCGGCTCCGGGCTCGGGCTACCGATCGCGGTGGCCCTGGCGAACAGGTACGGCGGACAGATCATGGTGGAATCGGTCCAGCCGCACGGGCTTTCGGTGGCGATCCGGCTCCCGGCGGTTGCGCTGCCATGACGTTCACGCCACGCCGGACTGCCGGTCCGGCTGCTGAGTGGCGGCGGGAGGTCCCCAGCGGTAACCGTAGCCGCGGATCGTGGTGATGAGGTCGGGGCGGGCGAGTTTGGCTCGGAGAGCGGAGATGTGGACGTCGAGGGATCGGGAGGTGGCCAGGAACGCGTTGCCCCAGACCCGGTCCATGAGTTGCTGTCGGCTAACGGCCGTGCCCGGTTGTTCGGTGAGGACCTTGAGAAGTTCGAATTGCGTGCGGGTGAGCTGGGTGGGCGAGCCGCCGATATCGAGATGGCGGGCGGGCAGATCGATACGGACGTCGCCGGTGGTGACCGTCGTTGTCGGCGTGGGGGTTCGGGTGGATCTCCAGACGGCCCGCTCGAGCCTGGCGATGAGTTCGCCGAGGCGCGGCGGTTTCGTCATGTAATCGTCGGCGCCGTTACGCAGGGCGCGCATGGCTGTGCGTTCGTTGGTATCGGCGGTGAGGACCAGGACCGGCAGCGGGTCCAGTTGGCGGAGTTGGCGCAGGAGTTGGATGCCGTCGATGTCGGGGAGTGTCAGATCCAAAATGACGGCGTCGTAGTTGTTGTGTGTGCGGAGCAGTTCGGTGCCGCGGGCGGTGAGGACGGCGTGGTGCCGATTGGCGGTGAGCGCGCCGACCAACGCGGTGCCGAATCCCTTGTCGTCGTCTACTACGAGTAGTCGCATGGTGGTCATGCCTTCGAGCCGGTGTCGATATCGCCCGTGGGGGAGTCATGGGCCTTTACAGTTTTCGTCGTCGCGGCGTATCGCACATCGAGCAGTACCGCCCGAGGACTACGTACGTAGTGGATTTAGGTAGGCCGTGCGGTGTCCGGGTGGTTACATGGGCTTATGGCCGTGCGATCATTCCCGGCGCCCTTGCCCGGTGCCCGAGCCGCCCGGCCGGATCAGGACGAGCGGTCTGAAGTCGTCATTCTTCTGTTCCGCGACAGGGTTTTCCGGACCGTGAGCGTCGGTTAAGGTGGATCCTCCAATGGTCGGACAATTTCTTGGGCGAAGCAGCGAGCTCGAGCGATTGCGGACTCTGCTCATGCGGTCCGCACGAGTGATCACGCTGATCGGCCCCGGCGGCATCGGAAAGACCCGTCTGGCCGAACAGGCCACTCGGCAGTTTCACGCCGGCACGCGGGTGCCTGTCTTCTGGGCGCGGCTGGCCCGAGTGACACCCGGCGCCGATTGCTCGGCGATCGAGGAGGAGGTCGCCCGGCCTATCGTCGGCACCGACTTTTCCGATCGATCGAGCTGGGATGCTCTCGTGGCCGGGCTTCGGCGTACCGATGCGGTGGGGCGGCATCTGCGCGTGATTCTGGTGCTGGACAACTGTGAGCATATTGTGGACGCGTCATCGGATCTCATCGCTCGTCTGGTGGTCGAGGTGCCGGGCCTGACCATTGTCGTGACGAGCAGGGAACCGATCGGCTGGATCGATGAATATGTCGTGCGAGTGCCGCCGCTGTCGGTCGACGACGCCGCGGAGCTGTTCATGGGGCATATGAAGGCCGCAGGATACGATATTCCCGAGGAGAATGCCCCGGAGGCGGCGGTGATCCGGCAGATATGCCGGCATGTCAACAACAATCCCCTGTACATTTCGCTCGCGGCCGCGCGATTGGCGGATCGGTCACTGGGGGATATCTGCCGGGAGCTCGGTGGAGACGCCGGCGATACCCGCCTCGCTTGGGATTCTTCCGCCGAAGACGACGGGGATGCGAGATCCCATCGTATGGTCGATGTGCTCGATTGGTCTTACAGCTTGTGCGGACGTGATGAGCGTCTACTGCTCGAGCGTCTGTCGATATTCGCGCCGGGCGATGATTCGGACTACGGCGGTGTCGCCGTCGATACGATAGCGATGGTATGCGCCGACGAGGCGGCCGAATCGCCGGATGCCAGTGTTCTCGCTCCCGGCGATATGGACGATCTCCTCGAGACACTCACCCGGCGCTCGCTGGTGAATGTGAACGAAGGGGACGGGGAAGCACGATATTTCCTGCCCGAGTGCGTCCGGGTCTACGCGCGGAATCGGTTGCGGGAACGCCCGGCCGAGGTGATTCGGATACAGCGGCGGCACGGTGATTACTATCGGCGACGGCTGAGGGAGCTGCAACGCACCACATTACCGGCCGACGAGAATATGGTGGACTGGATCAGGAAAGAGTGGAACGACATCGCGCTCGCCGTGGAGGCCGGACTTCAGCAACCGGAGGACGCGGTCGCCGTTCCGGACATAGCCGTCGCATTGTTCGCTCTCGGATTTCCCCTCGTCCGCGGGCGCATGCGCGAGTTGCGGAATTGGTCGTGGCGGCTTCTTCCCGGTGTCGAGGCACGGTGGTCCTGCCCACCCGAAGTCGTGGTCATGGCGAACAACGTCCTGTCGTGGCTGGCGGCATGTCAGCGTGAATATCGGATGTCCGCCGAATTGCTGGATCAGGCCGTGCGGGCTCTGCCCGGGGGCATCGGCGCGCCCGAGTGGCGGCACACCACGGATATCGATATCGGCCTGCCGCCGCTCGTCGAATACGTCTGGGCCACACAGTTGCTGATGAGTGACGGCGATCCCGCTGCGGTCGTGGTCGCCGCCCGCGCCCGCCGTAAGATGTGCGCGGCGGGAAATGCCAACGGGGCCTTCGTCTCCGGATTGGTCGAGACGCTGGCGTACGCCTGTCTCGGATCGCCGGATGTGGCCTCGGAGCGCGCGCAGCGGCAGTTGGACGAGGCCGTCGCCACGGGGATCGAATGGCTGATCGGGGAGGCCGAGCAGGCATGGGCGATCGCCGCGCTCAGGCAGGGAGATCCGGACGCGGCATTGGCGGCCGTGCGCCGGGCCGGGGAGCGGCAGCGTGTTCCGGGTGACTATCCGGTGCGGGAGACGGTGGTGGAGATCGAGGCGTGGGTGACAGCGCGAATCCTGGCTGACGGCATGGAATCTCGGGTCGGCGACCAGGCGCTGGCGTCCCGGGCCATCGACCTCGCGACGCTGGCGGGGCGGCGTCGCCGGGCGTGTGAGGCCGCGGGGATAAGGAACGTCGGCGAGGGCTACTTCAACGGGTGGACCGAGCGCGCATTCGACATCGCCCGCCAGGTGCTCGGCGCCTCGAAGTACGCCGGCGCCGAGGAGACGGGGTATCGGCGGGCCACCGGAAGTGCGTGGACCGCAACCTCCCCGGCCGTGGTTGGCATGGCCGCCGAGGACGACGACCCTTCACCGGAGGCGTCGCGCTGGGGTCGATTGACGTCGACCGAACGGCACATCGCGGTTCTGGCGGCGGCGGGCTGGAGCAACACGGCGATCGCGGGCTATCGGGGGAAATCCTTCAGGACGGTGAATACCCAGATGGCGGCGGTTTTCCAGAAGCTGATGATCCACTCACGCCGTGAGGTCGTCGCGCACATTCCCGCGGAGTTGATGGAGGAGGTGAACACGGCGCGGGCGCGTAAACCGTCGTCCGGCCATACCAGCGCAGGCACGGTGAGCCGGGTATGAGCGGCTTCGTCGGACGCGGTCCCGAATTTCGCCGGATCAACGAGCTGCTTTCGCGCCCAGCGCAATTGGTGACCCTGGTGGGTCCGGGCGGTATCGGCAAGACCCGCCTGGCCGAGGAGGCCGTAGGGCGCTATCAGCGGGAGACCGCGGTACCGGTCCATTGGGTTCGCCTGGCGCTGCTGGACAAGAGGTCGAGTACCCGGTCGGTCGAGGAGGAAGTGGTCAGGTCGGTCGTCGAGAGCGACTTCTCCGACCGTTCCGGCTGGGAATCCCTGATCAGCAGGCTGCGCCGCACCGACGGAGCCGGCCGGGAGTTGCAGACGATTCTGGTGCTGGACAACGTCGAGCATGTGCTCGACGCGGTCGCGGAGGTGTGCACCCGGTTACTGGCCGCACTGCCCGCCCTGACGATCGTGATGACCACACGCGAGTCCCTGGGGTGGATCGACGAGTACGTGGTGTCGGTTCCGCCCCTGTCGGATACGCAGGCCGCCAGACTCTTTCGGGAGCGGGCCGAATTCACCGGTCGCGACGTCGCCGACTCACCCGACGAGATCTCGATGGTTAGGCAGATCTGCCGCCGCGTCGACAGCTACCCGCTGTACATCCGCCTGGCCGCGGCGCGCCTGCTGAACTCCTCCCTCGCGATGGTGCTGCGCGATCTGAGCGGCGGTCCGTCGGATCGGCGGATGCGCTGGGAGGGGCCGCGGGTGGGCGGCGACCAGCGACATCGACGGGTCATCGACGTCATCGGCTGGTCGTACGAATTGTGTTCCGCGAAGGAGCGATTGCTGCTGGATCGGATGTCGGTGTTCGCCGCCGGACACGATATTTCCGCCGCCGATGCCGACCCGCGCATCACCCGTGTCGGCGTCGATCTGGATGCGGTGGTGAAGATCTGCGCCGACGATACGCAGGACGGTGATCCGCTGGACGAGTCGCGTCTGCGCGAGCAGGACATCGAATCGCTGCTCAATCGTCTGGTCGAGCAGTCCCTGGTCATCGCCCATATCGGCGAGAAGTCCGTGAGATATTCACTGCTGGAAAGCATTCGGTTGTTCGCCGCGCAGCGGCTCGAACAGCGATCTGCCGGCGGGCGCGACGAGGTATCCCGGATGGACCAGCGTCATCTGGACTACTACCGCGATATGGTGCTGGCCGCGGAGTCGGAGTGGTTCTCCGCCGCCGAACAGTCCATCCAGGACTGGGCCTGCGCATCGTGGGACAACATCATCGCCGCGATCGAGCGGAGCTCCGGCAGTGCGATGAAACCGGTTGCCGGACTGGAGATATCGTGCGGTTTGACCGCTCTGGGAGTCCCGTTCTCGATGGGCGCCTTCCGGGAGATCCGCCGCTGGATCGAACGGACGCTGTCGGCCGCGCCGCAGGCGCCGCGCAGGCTTCGGTTGCGCGCGCTGTGCCAGCTGGCCTGGCTGATGACCTGTCAGGGGATCCACGAGGAGGCGCGCTCGGTGCTCGGGCGTGCCGTGGCGCTGTGCCTGGATGCCGAGACCGCGGCTCGATGGCGGGAATCGCCGGAGTCGGACTTCGGGTTGCCCGCCATCGTAGAATTCGTCAGTGGGGCGGAACTGCTTCTGGCACAGGCAGATTCGCGGGCGATCATCGTGCTCGCCAGGGCACGCGAGCATATGACCCGACTGGGCAGTTCCGGCGGCGCCGCCATCGCCGAACTGCTGGAGGCGGAGGCCGCCGGCTATGTCGGAACCGCCGATCAGGCGCTGGAGGCGTCCTATCGACACCATCACAACGCGGTCGCGGCGGGTGCGTCCGGTGAGATCGCACGGGCACTGTTGACGGTGGCCGTCGCCGAGCTGAAATTCGGCGATCCGCGCACCGGGCTGGCGGCCGCGCAAAGGGCGGCGGCACAACAACTTGCCGTCGGTGACAAGTGGACCCCGGCGTGGGCGCTGCAGATCCAGATCTGGGCGCGGGCGCACATCCTCGCGAACGCGGTCCGGGACGGCGTCGTCACGGCCGACATCGAGGCGCAGGCCGTGGATATCGCCAGGCTCATCGGTGGTTACGAACGCCTGCGCGAGATGTTGTTCGTCGATATCGACGAGTTGGGGCCCATGGCGATCGAGCAGCACGGCGCGCGAGATATGGCCGGATCTGTGCTGGGGGATGAGCGTTTCGCGGTCGCCGAATCGGAAGGGCGGCAGTGGAGTGCGGAGTCCGGGGCCGTGCATCGCCTGGCGCTGGGGGTGCCCGCGCCGGTCGAACGGCCGGCGGAAGGCGTTCCCGAGGTCGCGCGACTGGGGGATTGGTCGGCGTTGACGGCGACCGAGCGCGATATCGCCACGCTGGTGGTCGAGGGCCGGACCAATCGGGAGATCGCGGACCGGCGGGGCAGCGCGGTGAAGACCGTCGATGCGCAGGTGCGGATGATCTTCAAGAAGCTGCGTATCCATTCCCGGACGGAAATCGGGCAGTTTCTCAAGGGACAGTAAGGTTTGCGGGTCTTTCGGTATCCGGTAGGTGAACCCGGGGTAGAAATTGTCTACCGAATGCCGACTGCGCCGATCGGATTCGGTCCGTCCGATCGAATATGGATGATACGAGTGAGCGACGACGAGCAGGGGTTCACCGATCGGGCCGTGGATCCGGACGGCACCGAACCGGAGGAGAGCCGTAGTCCCGATGTGGGGTTCACCCTGGCCGACGGTGTCGCGGACGAGGCCGTCGATTTGTCAGGGCTACAACAACTCTCGGACCCAGGGGATGGCGGAGCGCACGGGACGCAGCCGGACCTGTCGCACGGGGAGCGGCAGTCGCGCAGTCCGCAGGAGGCGGCCGTGTCGGCGCGGGACGACCGTGCGGCGGGACGGCACGCACGCCGGACCACCGACGAGTTCGCGCCGCTGCCGATCCTGTGGGCCCGGTGGGCCGTGCTGTCCGCGGCATTCGTCGCGGCCGGCTCGGATCGGGGGCCGCGAATCATGCCGTCGCTTGCCTGGTTCGAGAGCGCGCGGCGCAGCGGGTCGACACTCGTTGTGCTGCCGAACGATCGAGCGGTACTGTCCGGCGGCGCAGGGGAAGCGCCCGCACTCGACGACGCCGACAACTCCGGCGCGCCGCTGCCACGGCTGTATACGGGCGCACCCGAGTGGGTGGCCGATCCGGTGCTCAATCCACGCGCCCTGACCGGGTTGCTCTCGTTCTGCTACTGGTGGGACAGGGGCGCCTGGCATTGTGCGCAGTCGCCGCCCGCGGCCGAATGCGATCGAGCCGTACCGGGTGTGTGGACCGCCGACACGGTCGCCGGGATCATCACCGGCCTGATCGGCAGTCCGGGCGAGGAGCTTCGCGATGCCGTCGCGGACCTGGTGGCGGCTGCCGAGATCGGCGTGGTCACAAGGGAATCGATGCGAGCGGTCTTCGGCGACGCGAGCGGCTACGACCTCGACGGTGCGCTGTTTCAACTGACGGTCGCCGGTGTCATGGCGACGCTGCCCGAACCTTTGCCCGAATCGGATGCGGTCGGCCAGGTCCGCGGATACATCGTGGCGCGGGGTTTCGACACCAGCGGATATCCGCTGTCGGAACTGACCGCCGACCGCGTCAGCTGCGGCTGGATGGTGTACGTCCCGGTGCCCGTCGGCCGGGTCGCCATCGGCCGCGCGATCTTCTATGTGGCCGATGACGGTGTGCTGGAACATTCCTCGTCATCGGTGGCGCCGTCGCTGTACGTGCAGGGGTTCGAGCGGCGTTATCGGAAGCGGCAGACGGCGTGAATATCCCGGCGATCGACAGACAGGAGACGCGCAATGGCCGATGAGGTGAGAGTCCAGGCCGCACGAATGCGGACCGTGGCGGATCGGATCGCCGCGACGGGGACGCAAGCCGAGGATATTCGTACTCGACTGCGGTCGCAGGCCACGCCGCTGGAGGACAAACCGGTATTCGGTAACGACAGCACCGGCACACAGATCCGTTCGAGCTATAACCCGACCAAGGATTCCATTGTCGACTGGCTGGGCTCGCTGTCCAAGACCCTGGCCGGACCGGGCGGTTATGCCGCGAAGTTGCGGGAGGCGGCGGACGCTCTGGAACGGACCGACGAAGGTTCCGCCGGGAATATGAAGAGTATCGCGGCCGGAGGTTGACAGAACCATGGAACCAGAGTTCGCGGTCGAGCCTCCCGTGGAATTGATGCGCGCATTGGAGGGGACGCTCGAATCCATGCAGCGCGCATATCGGAAGATTGCCGCGTTGACCGCGACGGCGTCGGCCGCCGATGGGCGGGTGACGGTCTGTGTCAACGCAGAGGGCGTCGTGATCGAGTGCCGATTGTCCGACGATATCGGCGACCTGACGTTCGATGAAATCGGGGAAGCCTTCACCCGGGCGGCGCAACAGGCCGCGAAAGATGTGCGCCGGCGGTCGGGCGATGTACTCGCACCGGTGCAGCGGAGTGTCGATGAGAACCTGGTCGGATACGACGAGGACTTCTTTCCCGGCCTGTCGGAATTCATAGATTCGCTGCCGAAACGCGGCACGATCTCCACGGCCCCGCCGGGTGCGGCCGACAGGGGTTCCGCGCCGGATTCCGGCGACGGCTCCACCACGCCCGGCCCCGTGGAGTCCGCATGGTGAGGCTCCAGAGGTAGCCGTGTTCTTCGTCGGATGGTCTCAGGTCGTTCGGGTCCTCGCCCTGGGTCAAGCATTGCCGAATGCCTACACCACCGACTACACGAACGGAATGGGCGAGCTGCGTCAGGTGTGGAGCGAGATCGCGCCCCTGGTCGAGGGTCTCGGCACGGACCTCGAGGCAGCGGTGGGCGATGTGCCGGCGGCCTACGAAGGAGCGGGCTCCGACGCATTCGTGCACTCGATGAGGTCGCTCTTGCGCGGATCGTCCGCCCCCGATGCGGTGGCCGACAGCATTACCCGGTTCGCGGCCTGGCAGGGCGACGAGCAGGACAGCGTGCGCCTCGCGGGTGATTCCGAGGTGGCCATCGCGGTACAGACATTGTGGATGGCGATTCGAGCGGTCTTGGCGTTGTCGAGCACCCTGTTCGGCGACGCGGCAATTCCCGGCGTGCTGGCGCTGATATTTCTGCTGGGCAAGAAGGGAGTCTGGGCTGTCGCGCTGAAATTGGCGGAGAAACTGGCCGAGGATGGCGCCGAGGCGGAGGCCGGGCGGGTCGTCTCGCTCCTGGTGAAGTTGGGTTCGATGGCGGGGGTTCTCGGCTCGAAGGCCGCATTTCGCGTGCTCTTGCAGGGGCTCGGCGGCGCGGCGTTCGAGGCTCTGCTCGAACAGAAGGACACCGGATCCATCAGCCCCGGTAATGTGGCGAAATCCGCGGCGTCGTGGGCCGGCGGCGCGCTGGTCGGCGAGGCTACCGGCGGCCTGCTGAGCAAGGTGTGGACGCCGCAGACGTTCGCGGGCACCCTCGGATTCGGTCTGATCACAGGGACCGGCTATTCCCTGGGAATGTCCGGGGGTAATTTCGCCGCGCAGGTGGGCGGCCAGTTGATCGACACCGGCCACGTCGCATTCGGCAAACTCAGCAATCCGCTCACCCTCCAGTCGCTGGCGCAGGGAATGGCATTCGGCGGGCTCGGCGCGGGGCATATGTACACCGAGATACGAGGCATGCGGGCCGGGTCGGATGGCGCTGCGGCGGGCCGGATGCCGGCGGATGGCACGGTACCCGGACCGGCTGACGGCACGATGCCCAAGCCGGCTGGTACCGATGTTTCCCGAACGGTCCCCTCGTCCGACCACGCGGACGCTACGAACGGAAACGGGTCCGGTGCGGGAGTCTCCGGGACCGGCGGCTACACCGGGCGCAACGGAACATCGGATGAGGCCGGTGCTCCGACAGGGGGTTCGGGGCAGGATGGTGCGGCGAATTCGTCTGGTCGGTCCGCGCAGCCGACCGTGGGCGACAAGAGCGGCGCATCGAGTGCGTCGAGGCAGGCTGGTACTCCGGATCCGAGCAACGGTGCGAAGAAAGGGGTTTCATCCTCGGAGAGTGCACCGCGTGCGGGAGACGCCGAATCGGCTGCGAGAGGGGAGGTCTCCGGAAAACCCGCGCCCGTTCGCGCACGCGATGTGAGCGATTCGGCTCGCGAAGCTGCTGGACAGGATGGCTCGGCGCCCGTGGCCGTGACCGCCGAGAGTGGTCTGGCAGCGGGGCATTCCGGCGCAGCCGGACCCAGCGGGGCGCCACATGACGAAACCGTGACGAACGATGGAACCGCCTCCGCCGGAACCACTTCCAGGATGGTTGCGGGTGACCCGGCGAAGGCGCCGGAGAGCAGTGCCACGACGATGCCCGAGACCGTTGTCGGTCATGACGGCGAACAGGCGACAGCGCAGCCGCAGGAGCTAGGCGTCGACGGCCAGGGCGCACCTGCCGGTCACGAAGCCGCCGATTCGGTTGTCGACACCACGGGACACAGCCCGAATCTTGCTGGCGTGGTGGAGTATTCGCACGATACTGTGCCATCTGACATCGCCGGACCCCGGGTGCGGGAGATGAGTCAGGCGCTGGATCAGGCGCGGGCGGACCATCAGGGAACTGTGGACGCCACAGTCACCGACCAGGTGGACGACGCACGACAGCAGGCCGCAGCAGAGGGCAAGCCGTTCGCCCCGGTAGATGCCGAGGCGCAGGCGCTGGGCCGGGCCGCCGACGATACGGAGGTGCTGCGTACAGGCGCGTCACTCCGTAGTGCCGAGTCGGCATACCGGGCGGCGATCTCCGACCGCGACACCGCGGGCTCCGCGCGCAACGGCACTGCCAAGCCGGATACTCCAGGGGCACAGGAGCATTCGTCCGGTCGTGCACCTGAAAAGCTGGGTGACGGCCACGAAACCGCACTGGATGCGGGACCGAGCCAGGGGCGCTCCGCCCGGTCGGCGGGAGATGCCGGAGCGAAGCCGGGCACCCAGGAGGACGGGAAATATGCCGTGGCGTCCGGCGACGCCGCACGACCGGGTGAATCGGAGACCGAGGCCGAGGGGACCCGTCCTGCCGATGCGGACAGGAGGCCGCTGTCGGATCATCTGCGCGAGGAACTGTCCAGGTTGCTCAGTTCCTCCGATCCACACCAGGAAAGGCGCAGGGATAAGGCCGAGGCCGCGGTACAGGATCTGCGGGCGGTCGGTGAATCCCGGCGTCCGGGCGACAGGTTGACGATGTCGCAGGCTTGGCGGTATCGGCGTGCGGCGATCCGCGTGCTGGACTACTACCGATCCGAGCAAGTGGGCGAGACGATGGCCGCGCTGTCGGGTGAGGATCTGGCGCAAATGCACCAGGGCGCGCCCGAATTGGAGTCGACGCTGGCGACGATCGAGACGGTTCGCCGAGCGACGATCGGCGCGGATATGAAGGGCGGCAAGATACTTCGGTCGAACCAGCTCACGGC
Source organism: Nocardia alni (assembly GCF_019038435.1). Classification (GTDB taxonomy): domain Bacteria; phylum Actinomycetota; class Actinomycetes; order Mycobacteriales; family Mycobacteriaceae; genus Nocardia; species Nocardia alni. The sequence goes on along the minus strand of NZ_JAGPOX010000112.1, from coordinate 2,786 downwards.
GGTGTTCGGCGGCGACGACGGTGTGATGCTGCAGATGCGGACGGCTCAGGGCAAGACGTTCGTCTCGTTGGCGCTTGCGCTGCGGGTGGCGTCCAGAGACGGTGTCGTGCAGGTGATCACGTCGAACGAGACGCTTGCCGATCGGGCGATGTCCGAGGAGGGGTTCGCCGCCGCGGGAAAGCTGTTGGACTACAGGGTCATCCGATGGGACCCGCACGAGTCGCCGGGGGAGTCGGACAAGCCCACGATCATCCTCATGACCCATGACGAGAATATCGCGAGCCGGTTGTACGGAAACGATCCGCCGGGGCGTTTCGCCATTGTCGACGAGGCCGACCGCGTTCTCTATTACAACGACACTCCGCACTACCTTCGTGAGGGTAGTGGTATGGACCAGGAGTCCCCGCACGCGGATGCCTGGAAGACCATGCGCGAATTCTTCGTCGAACACAAGGTCACCGAGGTGGACCGCGCCGGGTGGACCGACAAGGATTTCGGTATCACCGAGCGGACATTCGGCCGCTTGGATGAATTGCGTTCCGGTCGCCCCGACGTGACCGATGATACCGTCGCCCGGGCTGCGCGATTGTGGGGCGCCGAGAAGTACGATGATCCGGATCGAGAATTCACGGCCGGTGAGAAGAATATGTTCATTCGAACCGCCGACGCCGAGTATATGGTGCCCGAGCGGCAATATGGAGTGCATACGGATCCCGGCGGTAGGAAGCTGATAGAGCTGCTCGACGTCGACGGCAAACCACTGCGTGATCCCATGCGCTCATCGCAGAGCGAGTGGCAGGATGGCCTGCAACAGGCGGTTCAGGCCAAACATGACGCCTTCATCACCATGGAGGGCGATCTCGCGCGGACCACGGTGATGACGAACGAGCAGTGCTACAGCAGCGCGAATTACGATACCGTGGCCGTCATGTCGGGCACGCTCGAGGGCGCCGCCGGGGATGCGATCGCGGACAGGTATCCGGTGAACGGATTCATGCGGATCAAGGACCATTTCGCCTCACGTCTGGAATCGGGGCGAATGGTCTGGAAAACCGACGAGGAGATGTATGCCGACACCCTGAGCGCCGTCATGGAGGCGCATCACGACGGCCGCCCGGTAATCGTTCATCCCGTGCACAACGATATGGTCGAGACTTTCGCCCATATGCTGACCGAGGCCGGTGTGAAACCGGATTTCGTTATCAACAGGGAATTCTGGGACAAACATGAAGACATGACATGGGTTCGGTCGCGGGAGAACGCCGACTGGTTCGATCCGGACAGGCACGGTCCGATGGTCGAGTCCGGGGATGCCAATGGGCTCGCCCGCGAACACCTGTTGCACATCCAGGGGCAGGCCGGTGACAGGGGAAGGGTGACCGTCGCCAAGGGACTCGGGCGGGGCGCCGATATCAAGCTCGGTAAGGGGGTCCGTGAGCTCGGCGGTCTCCGAAGCGTGCAGTTGGGTCTCGATTCGGAGGCGGCGGCCGAGAACGAACAGCGCCCGGCACGTGCCGCGCGCAACGGGGAACCGGGCGACGCCTACCAGGCCGACTCGCTGCGAAACCCCATGTACACGCAGACAAGGGATCTCGGTGTGCACGTGGCGGTCGTCCACTACGCCACCACCGACAGGGCCGTCGCCGAGGCGGCCTCGGAGCACTTCGAAGCCAGCGCGCGATACGACGCGGCCCGGGCGTTCGCGGACACGGACAGGCCTGCCGCCGATGCCGCATCCGAGCGGGAGACGACCGCCCACTCACTTCGGGCGGCGGAACGCGGACTCGCTACGGCGCGAGCCCAGCATGCCGCCGCCACGGACGACATGGTTCGGAAGGCGCAAAAGGCCGCGGAGGCTCACACGAGCCTGGTCCGCGCCTTGCGCCGCAACGCATCTCCCCATGCCCCGCCCGCTGCGGTCTCGTTCGTGGCGCCAGTCTCCGATGCGGATCGAGCCGAGATCTTCCATGCCACCGCCGCGGAATACGCCGATCCCGCCGAGACCGCCGGCCTGCCCGCCGTGGAAAGGACGCAGCGGCAGGAATTCTTCGGAAAGGTCGAGAGCGCCTATGCCGCCGCGCAGACCGGCGACACACGGGCCTATGCGACGTTGGCGGGTTTGGAGGTCGAAGCCGAAACGGACGGCTGGTACTCACCCGCCGAGGGCAGCTGGCATATATCCGGTGCGAGCCAGGACATTCGGACGGCCCAGACCGTTCGAACGGCACCGGGAAACCAGTGGACACAGTCCGCGGCCGAGGGTTCCGCCGCGGCCCGCGAATCAGTGTTCTCCGCCCGGCTCGTCACAACTCTCCGGGAACTTCCGCACATCCTTGTCGCGCAGCAGAAGAGCGCGGCCACCACAGCCCTCGTGATGCGTCAGCTGACCCGGCTGACCCAGCTGACCGAGTCCCGTGGATCGCCCGGCCTGCTGCTCGGCTATGCCGTGGGCTCGATGGCCTGGACCCGCGCGTGGAACGAACTGTCCTCTCTAGTCCCCGAACCGGATGTCATCGCGAAACTGGCCACCCCCGACGGTTTCTCCGCGGCCATGCGAACCATTGACGCGACAGCCGACGAACGTAAGCGCATATCGGCCGCCGCTGAGGAATTACGGTCGGCGACAGCCTCTTTACAGGCCACCGACGATCTGCTCACCACACTGGGCGTGACCGCCGCCACCGGATCCCTGAATGCGCGGAACGGATCGGACGGAATTCCCGGCAACCGGTATGCCACCCAGCCTGGAAGTGGTTCGGGCGGCGCCGGTTTCGAGGGCACCGCGG
>NZ_JAGPOX010000111.1 GCF_019038435.1 Nocardia alni | reverse complement strand
GCCACAGCCTGCGCTCCAGGATCAACCCGAACAGACCCAGCGGCAACGCGATCGCCAGATAGCCGCGCGCGACATCGAACCGGAACAGCTGCGACACGATCGCGATGGCGCCGAACAGGCGCAGCGTCGCCGATATCAGACGCCGGTATTCCTCTGTGCCGCTGCCGATCACCCGCGGCGAGCGGGTACCGCCACCGGACAGGAACCCGATCCACAGCAGCCCGAACATCAGCGACACCACCGTATAGCGAACCTCGAGCGGCGCGGTGGTGGCCAGCGGCGGGCCCGCGGGACTGCCGAAGCGAATGATCTGCGCGATCGCGACGGCCGCCACGACCACGAGTAAGTCGCCGATCCACAGCCGCCGGGCGTAATCGCCCTGCCAGCGCTCCCGCTCGGATCGCGCGGCGCTCGGCACGCTCGTCCCGGCATTCGTTCGTAGGTCGAAAATCATGAATGTACGCCCCTCCCCCACGGGAGAAAATCCGGTCCGTTCCCCTACTGACCGGACACCATGGGGTTTGCCGCGCACGACAACAGATGGGAACGACAATGTTTCGCCGATCAGGAGCCGAATATTACCGGGCCCTTTTCTTCTGCGTCCACCAATTGATTACCAAAGACCCTGATCTCGGAGATAACCAGAAACATGGCAACCGGTCTCCAGTTACGTCCCCCGTATCCCCACCCAATATCGGTCAAGCCGCTCAGATCCGGCAGGTCGAGGGGTTCTGGCCTGCGAGAATTTCCACGACAGCGGTTGCCGAAGGTAGCTGCGTAAAAGCTGGGCGCCGAAACCGGACCAAACCGACCGGAATTTATTCCAGCGCCCATGTGTCCGAACCACCGGCGGCCCCGAATCCCGTAGTAACGTAATTCGCGTCGACGCCGACAGCAGAACGCGTCGGCAAGCCCGCCGGCGGATCCTCCGGCGAGAGGTGGGGAACTTTTCCGTGCATTGCCGTCTCTGCGATTCCGTGCGCCTGGTCAGCGTGCTCGACCTCGGCGCGACCCCGCCATGTGAGAAATTTCTGACCGAAATAGAATTGGATGAACCCGAGACCACATATCCGCTGCATCTGCGGATATGCCAGGACTGTCTGCTGCTCCAGATCCCCGCGCTGATCACCCCCGACGAGACGTTCACCGAGTACGCCTACTTCGCCTCCTACTCCGACAGCTGGGTACGGCACGCGAAAACCTTCGTCGACCACGCCGTGACCCAGCTCGACCTGGACGCGCAGTCCCTGCTGGTCGAGGTCGCCAGCAACGATGGGTACCTGCTCCAGCACGCGGTGGCGGCCGGAATCCCCTGTCTCGGAATCGAACCGTCGGTCAACGTGGGCGCCGCGGCCCGCGAGCGCGGCGTTCCGACCACGACCGGGTTCCTGGACGAGGAGCTCGCGGCGAAGATCCGCGCCGAATACGGCCCCGCGGATCTGGTGGTGGCCAACAACGTCTACGCCCACGTCCCCGATCTCATCGGCTTCACCCGGGCGTTGCGCGAGCTGCTCGCGGACGACGGCTGGCTCACCATCGAGGTGCATCACGCACTGAACCTGGTGCGGCACGGACAGTTCGACACCGTCTACCACGAGCACTTCCAGTACTACACGCTGCTGTCGGCCCAATACGCGCTGGCCACCGGCGGTCTCACCGTCGTGGACGTGGAACTGCTGCCGACACACGGAGGTTCCCTGCGGCTGTGGGTGCGGCCCGACGGCGTCGCGCAACCGAGCCCACGCATCGCGCGCGTGCTCGCGATCGAGGCGCAGGCCGGATTGCACACCGCCGACGGATATTCCGGACTGCGGTCACGGGCCGAGGTGGTACGCCACGATCTGCTCCGCTATCTGCTCGCCTGTCGCGCCGGCGGGAAGCGGGTGGCCGGCTACGGCGCTCCGGGCAAGGGCAATACGCTGCTCAACTACTGCGGCATCCGCCCGGACCTGTTGTCCTACACCGTCGATCGCAACCCTTACAAACAGGGCCGCTACACACCGGGCACTCGCATCCCGATCCATCCGCCCGAGCACCTGGACGCCGATCGCCCGGACGTGGTGCTCGCGCTGCCCTGGAATCTCGAGGCCGAACTCACCAGCCAGCTGCGGCATATCCGCGACTGGGGTGCGCACCTGGTATTCCCGATGCCCACGCTGCATCCGGCGGTGTTCACCGACTCTGGGGACGCGCGATGAAGGTGGTGCTGTTCTGCGGCGGTTACGGGATGCGCATGCGCGGCGACGCCGCGGATCCGGTGCCCAAGCCCATGCAGCTGGTCGGGCCGCGCCCGCTGCTGTGGCACGTCATGCGCTACTACGCGCACTTCGGGCACACCGAGTTCATCCTGTGTCTCGGTTACGGTGCGGCGCATATCAAGAACTTCTTCCTGACCTACCAGGAGGCGATGTCCAACGACTTCGTCATCCACGGTGGCCGGGTCCAGCTGCTCGGCTCGGACATCAGCGATTGGACGATCACCTTCGTCGACACCGGGGTCGAGTCCGCGATCGGTGAGCGGCTGCGCCGCGTGCGCGAACACGTTGCCGACCAACCGTATTTCCTGGCCAACTACGCCGATGTGCTCACCGACGCGCCGCTGGACGAGATGATCGACAAATGCGTCGCCGCCCAGGCGGGCGCATCGATGATGATCGTGCCGCCGCAATCCTCGTTCCACTGCGTGGATGTCACGGCCACCGGTGCGGTGGAGCGCATCACACCCGTCGCGCAACTGCCGATCTGGGAGAACGGCGGCTACTTCGTGCTCTCCCAAGAGGTTTTCGACCTGCTGCCGCCCGGCGGCGACCTGGTCGAGGACGCCTGCGGGGCACTGGCCGCCCAGGGCCGTCTCGTGGGCTACCAGCATCTGGGATTCTGGAAGCCGGCCGACACCTTCAAGGAACGCGCCGATCTCGACGCCGCCTACCACGCCGGGCGGCGGCCGTGGATGGTCTGGGAACCGAGCCCGGCATGCTGAGCCTGCACGCGCCCGGGATTCGGGAGATCGCGCTGCTGGGCGCGCACTGCGACGATCTGGCCATCGGCGCGGGCGGCACACTGCTGACCCTGGCCACGGCAGTGCCCGGTCTGCGCGTGCGGGCGCTGGTGCTGTGCGGTGGCGGAACCGAACGCGAGGACGAGGAACGCAAGGCCCTGGAATCCTTCGCTCCCGGAGCGGATATCGAGCTGACCGTGCTGGACCTGCCGGACGGTCACACGCCCGCGCACTGGGAGTCGGTCAAGCAGGCGCTCGCCGCGCTGGCGCGTCGCGGCGATCCGGATCTGGTGTTCGCACCGCAGCCCGCTGACGCACACCAGGATCACCGGTTGCTGGCGCGGTTGGCGCCCACCGAATTCCGTGACCATGTACTGCTGGGTTACGAGATCCTCAAGTGGGAGTCGGATACGCCGCGCCCCACGCTGTTTCATCCGCTGCCGGCCGCGGTCGCCCACCTCAAGGCGCGGCTGCTGGTCGAACACTATCGCTCGCAACGGGATCGGGACTGGTTCGACGAATCGGCCTTCCTGGGTCTGTCGCGGCTGCGCGGAGTGCAGTGCCGTGCCGAACATGCGGAGGCCTTCGTCGTCGACAAGGCCGTCTTGGTTTTCGAGAGGTGAAAGACAGTGCGTGTGCTCGTCACCGGACATCAGGGATATCTCGGCACCGTCATGGTCCCGGTGCTACGCGCGGCCGGACATGAGGTGCACGGCCTGGACATCGGTTACTACGCCGACTGTGTGCTGGGCGCCACCCCCGCCGATCCGCCGGGAAGCACCGTGGATCTGCGGGAGGTGAGCGTCGATACGCTCACCGGATTCGATGCGGTGGCCCACTTGGCGGCGCTGTCGAACGATCCGCTGGGCGCCTTGGCCCCGAAGGTCACCTACGACGTCAACTACCGAGCCTCGGTGCGCCTGGCCAAGCTCGCCAAATCCGCTGGGGTGCGCCGGTTCCTGTACGCCTCGACCTGTTCGGTGTACGGCTCGGCAGGTGACGGGCTGGTCGACGAGTCCGCGCCGCTGCGCCCGCTCACCCCCTACGCGACGAGCAAGGTACGAGTGGAGGACGACGTGGCCGCGCTCGCCGACGCGGACTTCTGCCCGGTGTTCCTGCGCAACGCCACCGCATTCGGCTTCTCGCCCAGGCTGCGCACGGATATCGTGCTCAACAACCTGGTCGGGCACGCGGTGCTCAGCGGCGAGGTGCGGGTGCTCTCGGACGGCACGCCGTGGCGCCCGCTGGTCCACGCCGCTGATATCGCCCGGGCTTTCGAGCTGTGCCTGACCGCGCCCGTGGGCCGAATCCGCGCCCGCGCCTTCAATATCGGCGACGAGTCGAACAACCTGACCGTAGCGCAGATCGCGCAGGCGGTCGCGGAGGTGGTGCCCGGCTCGCGCGTGGTGATCACCGGCGAGACGGGGCCGGATCCGCGCTCGTATCGGGTCGATTTCACCGCCGTGCGCGAGGCATTGGGCTTCGAGGCGGGATGGAGCGTGCGCTCCGGGGCCACCGAGCTCCACCGCGAATACTCCGCGCGTGGGCTGTCCGCGCACGACTTCACGCACCGATTCACCCGCCTGGCCCGGCTGCAAGACCTCAAAGCTACCGGGGTGCTGGATGACTCGCTGCGGCGCGTCACGATCGGGGCGTGAGATGCGCCCGCAGGCGTGCCCAGCTGCCCGCCGCCCGGTCGCGCGAGGAGACGGCACTCACCGGCGCCGGCCACGGGATCGCCAGCTCCGGATCGTCGTACGCCACCGCGATATCCTGTGCCGGATCGTGCGGCCGATCGATCCGATAGCACACGTCGGCGGTATCGGTCAGGGCCTGGAAGCCGTGCAGGAATCCCGGCGGGACGTACAGCTGCCGGAAGGCGTTGTCGTCCAAGTGAAATGCTTCCACCCGGCCGAAGGTGGGCGACAGCGGGCGGATATCGACGAGCACGTCGTGAATCGCGCCGTGCGCGCACCGCACCAGCTTCGCCTCGCCGCGCCCGGACCGGCCGTGCATGCCGCGCACCACACCGCGCACCGAACGCGACTGGGAGTCCTGGACGAACGCCGCACCGGCCCCGGACACCCCCAGGAAGGCGTCGAACTCCTGCGCGTCGAAGGTTCGGGTGAACAGCCCGCGCTCGTCACGGAACGGTTCGGGGGTCAGGACCAGTACATCGGCCAGTGCCGTCGGCTCGATTCGCACCGGGTCATCCTCTCATGAACGGTCCGTGTCGCGCCTGTGCCGCAAAGGAACTCGACGAGATCCTGGATCTGGGCGCGATGCCCGCCGCCGACCACTTTCCCCCGGCCACCGAGCCCGTGGCCGCCGATCCGACCCACCGGCTCGCGATGGCGCTGTGCCGCCGATGCGGGCTGGCCCAGCTCGCCGACGACGATACGATCGCCGCCGAACCGCGCGGCCTCGAGCCGCGGGCGCTGCGCGAGCAGGCCGCCGATGCCGTGGCCCGCGTCGCCGACGCCGGTTGGCTGCGCGGCGGCGCCACCGTCCGCGAATTCGGCAGTCCGCACGGCGGCGCCTGGGCGCCGCTGCTGACCGCGCGCGGCTTCACCGAAACCCCCGACCAGCCGGCCGATGTCGTCATCGACAGCTTCGGGCTGATGCACGAACCCGACCAGCACAGCGCGGTTCGCGCCCGCGCGGCCGCCCTCGCACCCTACGGTGTGCTGTTGCTGCAATTCCATTCGCTGCGCGCCATCGTCACACACGGCCAATGGAATGCCCTGCGGCACGGTCATTTCGCCTACTACAGCGTGCCCGCGCTGCGCACCTTGATGGCCTCGGCGGGCCTGCGGGTCATGGCCGCATGGGAATTCGACCTCTACGGCGGCACGGTGCTCGTCGCGGCCGCCGCCGACCCGGGTGACCCCCTGCGACTACCCGCCGACCCTCCAGGCCCGCTACACCGCCTGGTGGCCGCCGAGTCCGGCCTGATCGCGCCGCGAAATCTCGCATCGCTCCAGGAGGCGGCGGACAGCCAGGCCCTCGCTCTGCGCACCTGGCTGGAATACGAGACGTCCGTGGACCATCGGGTCTACGCGTACGGCGCGGCCTCGCGCGCGGTGGCCCTGTTCGCCCGGGCCGGCGCGCATCTCGGCCTCCTGTGCGCGGTGGCCGACGCATCGCCCGCCAAACACGGACGGCGCATGCCCGGCACCGACATCCCGATCATCACCCCGGCGGAACTCGTTGCCGCCCACCCCGATCGAGTATTGCTGACCGTGCCCGATCTGCTGCCGGAGGTGCGCTCGGAGTTCCCGTCGCTCGAATCCGCGTGGGTGGTCGAGGTTCCCCGGCCACCGTGACGTTCACGCACCTCACATCATATGCCGCGACACAGGGGGCGGGATTACGACCGCGGCGGGAAGACATGCGCCCGTGCTGATCACAGCGCATTACCAACACACAATCGGGGTTGAGACATGAGGTATTCACAGCATCGCGCCATCGTCTGCACACTATCCGCAGTCGCCGCCATCGCCCTCGGCGCAACCGTCGGCGCGAGCCCTGCCGACGCGACCATCGACGGCGCCAACAGCGTCATCGACCACGACCTGCGAACGGTGCAGGCCCTGTCGGAGGACACCCGGATCACCGCCGTACAGCCGATGGACGGCAATCCGCTGACCCGCGAGTGGTACCACGACGGGACGGCCGCCTTCCATGTATCCGGCCCCGGCGCGAAGGACTGGCACGGGCACATCACCGTGGGATACATGGTCGGCTATCCGGCGACACTGGACGGCAAGCTCAAATTCGAGTACGAGACACCGGGACTCGAGTTCGAGCTGACGAATCCCCCTGCGCTGGACTTCAACGACCTCGTCCCCCGGATCGGCGGCGAACTCGACGTCGGCCTGGGGCCCGGAGTCAAGTCGGTGGACGCCGCCGACGGCGATGTGCACGGGGCCGAGGGATTCATCCGGTTGTCCGGATTCCATTGCACGGTCACGGGCGTCCTGGGTACCACGACGATCCGGCCGTTCGTGAAGCTGGTCAGCAGCGACGGCGACACCGTGATCGCGTACGGTCCGACCACGAAGCTCTGAACGTGGCGCCGGTGCTCATCGCAGCAGTTCCGGGCGGCGCAGAATCGACGCTTCCGCCCGGATCCGTAACCGTGCCGAGCCCTGGCGTAGCAGCCGCATATCCGCGGCCGCCACATCGGCCGCGCCGATCAGGTCCGGGTATTCCCGGGCCAGCCGGTGGTGAAAGCGCGCCAGCTCGATCAGCTTCGAGGCCGTCGAACTCCTACTGCACAGATTGAATGACGAATTACGCCATGCCGCAAGCACATCCGACGCTCCGTAGAACATGCCGAACTCGCACACCCGCGCGAACAGGTCGACGTCCATCGGGAAGACCAGATCGCCCCGGAATCCGCCCACCCGATCGAAATCCGCGCGCCGGAACACCGCCGCCGCCGTCGGGCCGAATTCCGCGGGGCCGCATCGCACGATCGTGCGCATCAGGGTGCGCACCGGATGCAGTCCCAGCAGGCCGGGCAGACCGAGCCCGCTGTCCTCGATCAGACCGGACTCGTCGATCACGTCGAATTTCGATGAGGCCACCGCGATCTCGCGATCACGCATCAAACCCAGCTGCGCCTTCAACGCGCCCGGGAACAGAATATCGTCGGCGCACACGACCTTCACCAGTTCCCCGCGCGATGCCGATACCACGCGATTCCAGTTGTCGCCGATGGGCAGCACCCGGTCGTTGCGCTCGATGCGTACCCGCTCATCCTGGAATCCGGCGGCGACCGCGCCCGTCCGGTCGGCACTGGCGTTGTCCAGCACCAGCAGTTCGAAGTCCTCGTCCTGGGCCAGGATCGACTCCATCGTCACCGCGAGTGTGCGCGCGGCGTTGTAGGCCGGTACACAGACCGACAGGGCCGCAGTCCGCATCGCTACCGTTCCTCCCGCGCCCGGTCGCCCTCGACCAGGCCGTATACCCGGTCCATCCCCGTGCGGGCGGCCGCTGTCTGCTGCTGCGCCCTGTGCAGCAGGCTCTTTCGCAGATCCGGTGCGGACTCCCACAACTCGCGGATCGCGTCGTCCAGGGACCGCCCGAGTTCGGGTGCGTCCAGCCGGACCACTCGCATTCCGCCGCCGAATATCTCGGCCAGGCCGTGGAATTTGTCGTCGTAATACCGGGAGGCGGTCAACCCGATGGCCGGAATCCCCTGCGCGAGCGCGAAAACCGCCAGATGGTAGGCGCTGGTGACCACCACCCGGCAACCGGAGACCTGCCGGATCACCGCCGTCGCACTCCCGCCGCGCCCGATCGGAGCCCGGGCGCGGGCCGCGCCGGTCAGCAGCGACCGGGTGCACTGGCGGTCCTCCCCGTCGTATTCGGAGATGACCAGCGGTGCGAGCGCCGCGTCGAAACCGGCCGCACGGGCGCGGACCACCTCGCCGAGCGTCGCCCGCGCGGCGTCGCTGACCCGCGCGTAATAGGCGACGCGCAAGCAGATTCCGAGGTCGCCGCCGATCTCCGGGCGGCGCAGCAGGTACGCCGGTTCGATGGCGTCGTCTCCGGTCACCAGGATGCGCTCGGGCGCGACGCCGAGCTTGGTCAGCAGGTCCGGACCGCGCCGCCCCTCGCGCAGGCCGATGAATCCGACCCCCGGCAGCACTCGCGCGGCATGCTCGAGCAGTCCCGGATCGTCGATGGGGCCGAGGCCCTGTCCGATCATGGCCGTCGGAACCCCTTGCGCCTGCGCGTATTCCAGCAGGTTCAGGGCCCGATGCGCCTGGTACAGGTCGATATCGGTGAGATAGCCGCCGCCCTGTGCCAGTACCAGATCGGCGGCGCCGGCCGCGGCGGGCACCGCGGGCTGAGGCGGCGCCGGCGACTCGCCGCCGCCGCGAACGCTGTTCCGGATGCCCCGCAAGGCCGTCTTGGGCCCATCGGTCGCCGCACGCCAGCGCAGTGCCATCGGGGCCAGCGCCCGATCCCACGAGGTCTCGGCGGTTTCGCCGCCCCACGCTCCGCTCGCGGGCACCGGCTCGGCCTCGGGCACCAGCGCCCGCAGAATACGTGGCGCCTCGGTGAGCAGCCCCACGCGCGCCCGCGGCCAATGCTCCCGCAGCCGCCGCACGGTGATCTCCATCATCGCGATGTCACCACGATTGCGCAGCCAGTACTCACCGTTCTCGACCAGAATCCGCGTCTGTCCGGTACCCGCATCCGCGCCCGGCTTCCCCTGCCCCACTACCGCCGTCCTTCCGCCGGTCCGGATCTCGCCGGAATCCTCATTCGGGAAGCAGCATTGCTCATGCGAACCTATCGCACAGCGAAAGTATTTCGCTACGGTCCACAGTTGTCCGAATTGAGTAAGTTTCACATTCGGGCCGGACTCTTCGATGCTGAATCACAAGAGGCTTCCGCATCATCCGCAGTAGCGGAATGTCTCCACGAAACGGGCGCGGTCCCCGAATTACCCCCCATAGGTCCCGGTACTGTGTCGGTCAACCGGCATCGGACCTCGGCACCCCCTAAACTGCTGTGGGGCACAAAGATTCCCGTCGTCATCCGCGACGGACACACCTGCCCCTGGGGTTGTGGCGTGCGTGTGTACATGACGGGGTCCGAATGGTTTTCGACCCTACCCGGCGGATTGAACCGATATTTCACCGATCTGCACGCGGCATTGTCCGTATTGCCCGATATCGACGTCGGCGCGGCCGCATTCGGCGATCCACCGCCCGGCGCGCGTTCCTGGGGGCCGACCGGCGCGACGACCCTGCACCGGGTGCGCACCGCATTCCTGGACCGCCGGGAATTGCGGCGGAATACCGTGCTGGACAGACACTTCTGCCTCTACGGTCCGCTCGCGACGAGCCGATACCGGCATCTTCCGCTGGTCGTCCACTTTCACGGCCCCTGGGCCGCCGAGAGTCGCCTGGCCGGGGAGCGCGATCGGTCGGTCCGCGCCAAATACCTCCTCGAACGCCTCCGATACGCCCGAGCGGACCGATTCATCGTGCTGTCCGAGCACTTCCGCGACCTGTTGATCGCGGACTACCACGTGCACGCCGACCGGATCTCGGTCGTCCCCCCGGGCGTCGAGCTTCCCCCGGAGACGACCACACATACAGTCACGCACCATGATTCGACGAGAACCGTGCTGTGCGTGCGTCGCCTGGAGCGGCGTATGGGCATCGACGTGCTCCTGCGGTGCTGGCCATCGGTCGTGGACGAGCATCCCGAGGCGCGCCTGGTCATCGTCGGCACCGGAACCGCCGAAACCCTGCTGCGCGAGCAGGCCCGTGGCCTGGACTCGGTCACCTTCACCGGATACGTCGAGGACACCCGGCTGGCCGATCTCTACGCCCGCGCCGAACTCACGGTGGTCCCCTCCCTGGCCCTGGAAGGATTCGGCCTGGTCGCGCTCGCCTCGCTCGCCGCGGGCCGCGCACCGATCGTCACCGACTGCGGCGGCCTTCCCGATTCCGTCCGGGGCCTGGACGATTCGCTGATCGTGCCGGCCGGGGACGCCGACGCGCTCGCCGCGCGCATCACCTCGGCCCTGCACGGTGCGCGCCCCACCGCGCCGCAGTGCCGAACCCACGCCGAGCGCTTCTCCTGGGACACCGCCGCCCGCAGGCATGTGGCGCTCTACGCTGAGCTGGCCGGATCGTGAAGGCGGTCTTCGTGGCACATACCGCCGAGCCGTCCGGCGCCGAACTCGCCACGCTGCGACTGGCTCACGCGCTGCGCGCCCATCTCGACACCGCGATCGTCTACACCGCCGACGGCCCGATGGTCGGCCGCACACGCGAGCGCGGCATCGAAACACGCCTGCTGCCCACCACATTCGACAGCCGTTCGATAACCATCCGGCGATCCGATCCGCGGCGCTTGCTCGCGGGGGGCGCGCGCCTGCTGCGGATCGGCTGGGCGCTGGGCGCCGCGGCCCGGGAACTCGGGGCGACGGTGCTGGTCGCGGAGAGTTCCAAGGCGCTGCTGATGGGTGCGGTGGCCGCGCGCCGCGCGCGAATCCCGCTGGTCTGGCAGGTGCACGACCGCATCGCCGCCGACTATTTCGGCGCGCGTCTGGCCCCGCTCATCCGCACGCTGGGACGGATCCTGGCCAACGCCTACATCGCCAACAGCCGCGCCACCCTCGCGACCCTGTCCACCGGATCGCGACCTACCCTGGTCGCCTATCCGGGCCTGGAGCCCAGGCCCGGCCCATCGCCTCGCGCCCCACAGCGTCCGCCGGAGCAGACGGTCGTGGCCGTCGTCGGGCGATTGGCGCCGTGGAAGGGCCAGGATCTGTTCCTTCGCGCGGTCGCCGAGGCGAAACCCGTTCCTCGGCAGATACTTCTGATCGGCGGCGCGTTCTTCGACGAGCACTCGTACGCCGATCGCCTGCGCCGGCTGGCCGCCGACCTGGATCTGCCGGTGACCTTCACCGGACACGTCGACGACCCGGAAGACCTGCTGCGCCACACGGATATCCTCGTGCACTGCTCGGTCCTGCCCGAACCGTTCGGCCAGGTCGTGGTCGAGGGGATGCGGGCGGGCTGCGCCGTGATCGCCACCCGCCCCGGCGGTCCGGCCGAAGTGATCGAACCGGGGGTGCACGGGTTGCTGGTCGATGCCGGAAATCGGCTCCAGCTCACCGCCGCACTCGATACGCTCATTCAGGATCACCGATTGCGCACCACACTTGCCGATGCCGCCCGGTTGCGCGCGCAGTCGTTCGATATCACCGAGTCGGCCCGCGCTGTCGCGGCATTCCTGCACTCGGTTCAGCGAAAGCGAGTGCGGCGTGGCTGACTTCGACGACTCTCCCAGGCACAGTGCCAAGCGCCGCCCGCCGCCGGCGCCGCGACTCGTTCAGCACGGCTTGGTGGCCGTGATGCGCGATATCGGCTTCGTGAGCATCGGTAAATACGGCCAGTACATCATCACGATCGTGACCCTGCCGCTGATCGCCCGCATCCTCGGCCCGCACGGCGTCGGCCTGCTCGCCATCGGCATGTCGTCGTATTTCATCGGGTCGCTGGCGGTGGATCTGAACATCACCTCGTTCCTGTCCGCCCGGGTGCACGACGCCGACGGCCTCGAGACCGAACTGCACGAGCTGCGCGGCACCTACCTGGCCATCCGTGCCACCACCCTCGGCACGCTGTGCACTGCGCTGCTGGTGGGCACGCTGCTGCGCGTCCCGGAGCAGGTTCATATGATCCTGATCGGACTGGTCGCGGGCGGCGTGTGGTCGTTCTCCGAGGACTGGCTGCTGATCGGGCAGGGCCGGTTCGGCGCCTCGACCCTGTACCAGGGCGCGGGGCGCGTCACCTACCTCATCCTGCTGGTCACCCTGCTGCCACATGCGCCGAGCGCCTCGATGGCCATGCTGTGCCTGCTGCTGTCCTCGGTCGTGACCGACGCGCTCAACTGGTGGGATTCCTTCCGCACCTACGGAATTCCCGGCCGCCCTCGATATCTGCGGCAGATCCTGCGCCTGGGCGCGCCGATCGTGGCCTCGCGCGCTCTGGTCACCAGTTACGGGCAGGGTTCGGCGGCAGTGTATTCCGCGGTGCTCAATACCGCGACGCTCGGATTGTATTCCGCCGGCGACCGTCTGGTGCGGGCCATCCAATCCATGCTCGATCCCATCGGATTCGCGCTGCTACCCCGCATGGCCCGGCGCAGCAGTGAAGAGACGTTCTGGCGAAACGCGATTCGGGCGATCACCGCCTGCGTCGCGGTCGCGGTGGTAGCGGTGGTGTGCGTGTGGACGGCCGCCCCGCTGCTGATCCACGTGATGTTCGGCAGCGCGTTCCTGCGCGCGGTTCCCCTGCTGCGCACCGAGACCCTGATCCTGCCCGCGACGGCGGTGACCTCGTTCGCCACCACCGCCGTACTGCCGGTCCGGGAGGACACCGCCGGGGTGCTGACCGGGGCGCTCGTGGGCACCTGTGTCGCGGCGGCCGCGTTACTCGTGGCGATGCATACGCATTCGGTGTGGACGCTGATCTACGGCACCGTCTGCGCGGAGGTCACGGTCGCCGGCTGGTATCTCATCCGGATGCGGTGGCTGATGGTGCGCGAACGCACCGAGCGCCGGGCGGCCCCGCTGACGGTGGCGGCAGTCGAGGGGGAAGCCTGATGAAGATCCTGTTCGCCGGTGACGACTGGGTGGGCAGCAATGCTCGCTCGCTGGCCGACGGATTCCGCCGGGCCGGGCACGAGGTGATCGTCGTGGACACCACCTCGGTGACCCTGCCCCGCCGGCTGTCACCGCCGTGGTTCTACGCCAAGGCGACCGGCCGTCGCGCGCCCTCGGCCGTCGGGGCCGTGCACACCGAACTCGACCGTATCGCCAGGGATTTCGCTCCCGATATGCTGCTGGCGTTCAAGGCCGTTCACCTCGACCAGCCCCGGCTGCTGGCCACGCCCGCACGCCTGCACGTGCACTACAGCCCGGACGACGTCGCGAATCCGGAGAACATCAGTCCGGAATACCTTGCCTACGAGGCACAGTGGGATCTGGTCGTCACCACCAAGCGGCACAACGTCCCCGAGTTGCGCCGACGCGATGTACGGGCTGCCCTGTTCGTCTCCAGCGCCTACGATCCGGCCTGGCATCACCCCTCCGCCCGCCGCGCCACGCGTCGGCATCTGCTCGGGTTCATCGGTGTGAACCGGCCCGACCGGCGCGAGCTGATCGTCGATCTGGCCCGGCGTTACGGGCGCGAGCTGGCCGTGTACGGGCCGGGCTGGCGACGGGTGCCGCCGCTGCGGCGCTCCCCTGCCCTCGTGCGCGGACCGGTCTATGGACAGCGGTTCTCCGACGCGGTCTCGAGCATCACCGCGAATCTGGTGCTGCTCAACTCCGACAACCGCGACACCCACACCTGCCGCAGTTTCGAGATACCCGCCGCCGGCGGGCTTTTCGTCGGGGAGCGCACCGACGAGCACGCCGAACTGCTGACCGACGGCGTCGAATGCTTCCTCTACTCCGATGAGGCGGAACTTCACGACATACTCGAACGATGCGCTCGCGCACCGGAACTCGCCGAGACGGTCGCCGAGGCCGGATATCACCGCATCGTCGACGGCGGGCATACCTACGCCGACCGAGCCCGTGAGATCGTCCATGCACTGGGGTGAGGGCGGTCCGGACGTGCGGGAGGTCCGGCGATGATCGGTGCACGACCCGAGGTACTGCTCGTCGCGGGCGCCCTGGTGACCCTGGTGATCGCCGCTACGTGGATATCCGGGCCGATCCGGGTGTTCCTGATCGCCCAGGCGGCGCACTGGTCGATCTGTTACCTCGCGCGGCCGGTGGTCCTGCTGTGGGTGCGCCCGGAACCGCAGTTCGGCGACAACATTCCCGATCCGCGGCTGGCCGATCTGGGCTACGACGTCGGCATCGCGGCGGTACTGCGGCCCGTGGTCTTCGGGCTGTGGCTGTACGCGGGACTCGTTGTGGCATATGTGCTCTGGACCCGATTGCGCGCCCCGGGACCGCGGCGGGCGGATCTTCCGCTGGCCCGCAGCGGCCAGTTCATCTCGACCCTGGCCGTGCTGTACGTGATCGGCACCGTCGGCCGTCTGGCCGCCATCGCGACCGGAAACAACAGCCAGGCCGGGGAATTGGAGAGCCCCAACCCGATCCTCAACCTGGTGGCCATCCTCGCCACCGTGGGCGCGATCGGGCTCATCGTCTTCGCTCGCCCGGCCGGCACCCGGAATACCCTGCTGCTCATCGGCTTCCTGATGATGGGCGAACTGCTGTGGACCGCCGCGGTACAGTCCAAGACGCCCGTCATGGGCATGGCCCTGGCCCTCGCGGTGCGCTGCGCGGTGACCGGCTGGACTCGGATCAAGGCCGCCGCGGTGGTGACGATGGCGGTGGTGGCGATCGGCGGGTTCGGCTGGCTGCAATCGCTCAAGACCACCCCGGCCGCCAAGGCGGACGCGTCCGTGATCGCCTCGGCGTATCCGGGAATCGTGCGGCCCTTCCTGAGCCTGCTGAGCCGCTTCGACCTGCTAGAGGCGGCCACCGACGCCTACTACGCCGGTCCGGGCTCGTGGCTCACCCCGGTTCAGGCGCTGCAACATGCCGTCGAGAGCCTCATACCGGCCCAGTTGCTCGGCACGGAGAAATTCCAGTCCGGCGCCGCCTGGGCCACCGAGGTACGAGGCCAGTCCGTGGACATGTCCCAGGTGTCGGTGTCGCTGGCCGAGGGCAATATCGCCGAGGGATATGTGCTGGGCGGGTACATCGGTGTGGCCCTGGGCGTTTCGGTGACATTCGCGCTGCTGCTCATCTGGTCGCGCTGGCTGTACAGCCGCAGCGTCACGCTGGCGGTCCTCGGTCTGGCGTTCATCGAGGCGCCGGTGCTGTACGAGCGCGGAATGCTCGGCGCGGTCGAAACTCTGGGCAAGTATCTCCAGGCCCTCGTGCTGGTCTGGATCGTCGCCCTGCTCGTCGAGGAATATCGCAGACGAATGCGGCCCCGGCCGCTGAAGGAGAACGCGGAAATGAGGGAAGCGCAGTGGGTTTGACCGAACTATGGCGGATCGCCCGGCGGCGGTGGATGATCGCGGCCGCCGGGGTACTGATATGCCTGGCCGCCGCCTACGCGTACCTGACCACCCTGCCCGTCACCTACACCGCGTCCAGCACCTGTTACGTGTCGATGGCGACCGGGACGTCGGTCAACGACTCCTACGAGGGCGGCCTGGCCGCCCAGCAGCGTGTGCGCTCCTACGTGACCCTGGCCACCAGCGACTGGGTGGCGCTGCGCGTGAAGGGCCAACTGGGGCTGCCGGGCTCGGTGGACGCGTTGCGCTCGAAGCTCACCGCCTCCTCGCCACCGGCGACCATGCTCATCGTCGTCACGGCCACCGACGGCACCGCCGTGGGCGCGCGGGAGATCGCCGACCAGACGGTGTCCCAATTCCGGGCGCTGGTCGATCAATTGGAGACCATCCAGCGCGGCGCGGCGCCCGCGGCCCGCGTCGCGGTGGTCGATCCGGCCGTGCTGCCGACCGTGCCGAGCGGCCCCAAGCGCAACCGGATCCTGATGCTCGGCTTGGTTGCCGGGCTCATCGTGGGCGGCGCGGGAGCCTTCGGGCGGGAACGGCTGGACCGCCGCCTGCACACCTCCGCCGACGTCGCGGCCCTCCTGCCGGTACCGATCCTGGGCATCATCGATCACGGCCGTCCGGGGGCCACCGGGGAACTGCGCCGGCTGCGGACCCGGCTCGCCGCCCGTCCGAGTACGAAAACTGTTCTGCTGACTTCGCTTTCGAAAGCATCGGTGCCCGATGTGGGCATCGGTCTGGCGCGGAGCCTGGCCGATACGGGCGCGCAGGTCGTGCTGGTCGACGCCGACACCACCGGACACGGCGGATCGGCGTGCGTGCCCGACCACGACGGTCCGGGACTGGCCGGACTGCTGGGCCGGTCCGTGCCGGTGGAGGACGCGCTCGTGGCATGGCCGGAGGCCGGGTTCTGCGTTCTGCCACTGGGCGATCCGGATTCGCGCACCCCGGATCTGCTGGCCAACGGGCGGTTCACCGAGATCATGTCCACGCTGCGCGACGAATTCGACCATGTCGTGGTCCAGGTCGCACCGGTGACAGCCGCCGCCGACGCGATCGCCGTATCCGCGCACTGCGATGCCACCCTCGGCGTGGTCGAACTGGGCCCGGCCACATCCACCGGCGTGAGTGGGGCGCTGGCCACCCTCGGCGAGCAGCGTCTGAGCGGGGCGGTGGTCTGTTCCCGGCCTCGTCGCCGGCTGCGGGCGCTGGTGACGCGGACAAAGAGCCGCCGGTCCGTCGACCGGTCGCCGACACCACCGAACGAGTCGCCCGCCCCGGAACCGGACCCCGTCGGGGTGGGGCAGTGATCCGGTCGATGCCATGAGCGAGCGACCACCGGACACACCCGGCCCACTCGACCGGCGCAGAGTCCTGGCTGTGACGCTGGGCATGGCCGCGGCCGGGTCACTCGCGGCGTGCGCGTCGGACGCCACCTCGATCGGCGACGCGCAATTCCGTTCGCCCCGGGTCACCGACGTTCGCGCGGCTCGCAATATCCGCGACTTCGGCGCGGTCGGCGACGGCAGGGCCGATGACACCGCCGCACTGGCCCGGGCCGCGGCCGCCGGCACGTCGCCGCTGGTGCTGTATCTGCCCGCCGGTGACTACCGCGTCACCCAGTGGCCCGCACTGTCGGACTACGCGACGATTCTCGGCGACGGCGCGGACGTCACCACCATCAGCTACGACGGTGACGACACCCTGGTCACCCTCAACGGAAGACAGCGAGTCCGCTTCTCCCGCATGGGCTTCTATCTGACCGGCCCGAAGGCCACGGCGGTGCACATCACCGGCTCGTTCCGCTGTTCGTTCGAATCGGTGGTGCTGCGCGGAAATCATCTGTCCGGCAACTATCCTCGCTATGCCGCCCAGCGCGGCGTTGTGCTGGACGGCAATACCGGCGGCACCGCGTTCATCGACTGCGATATCAACAACTTCGGCTACGGCCTGGTCGCCTCCTGCATCCAGAATTACGTCACCTCATCCAAATTCACCGACAACCGGATCGGCGTACTCGGCACCGGCAACGACGACAACGCCGGATTGGCGCTGACCAACGTCGAATTCGTCTCCGACGCCGATCCGCGCACCACCGATCGCCATGTCGTGGTCGAGGGCGAGGCCAACGACTGGTGGTTCACCAACGTCTGGTTCGAGGGCGCCGACACCGCCCTGTCGATCGGCGACTCGCAGGGCGGACCGGCCCAGTTCGGCATGGTCAACTGCAAGATCGCCGCCCGCACGACCTGCCTGGACCTGGTGCATTGCCGTCAGCCGTATCTGGCGAACGTGCAGTTCGACGCCGATCTGGACACCCCGGCCACCGAGCTGCGCATCGACCCCGCCGGCTGCCCCGACGGGACCGCGATCAACCTGATCTCCGGCTCCGCCGACGATCTCGACCCGCGCGCCTTCCCGGCCGGCTGGCACGTCATCGCCCGCGGCAGCGTGCATGGGGCGCGTTTCTCCGGGACGACCGTGGCGCGGGCCGCCTCACCGGACGACGACATCCTCCACCTCGCCGATCGCGACGGTACCGTGCTGTCTGCTGTACTCCCCAGTGGCGCATGGCTTTCCGACAACACTGCCGCGGGGATCGTGCTCAAGGATCCCGTCGGATCGTACTGGCGGGTGTCGGTGGGAACCGATGGCGTCCTGAAGACCACGGCGCTGGGTTCACAGCGGCCACGCACATGAGCGGCGGGCGTCTGGACCGGGTTGTACTCGGCCCGGCCCGGCTTCCCGGTGGCAGTGTCGTGATCCGGCCGCCGCGCCCGGCCGACCATGCCTCCTGGCGCGCGATCCGGTTGCGCGATCGGGCGCTGATCGAACCGTTCTGGTACAGCTCGACGCTCGACTGGCCACTGCGGCATACCGAAAGCCAGTGGGTCCGTGAGGTTCTCCTGGCCCTGGCCGAGGCGCGGGCCGGGCGCCGACTGGCCGGGGTGATCGAGGTGAACGGCCGGTTCGCCGGACAGTGCGAGCTGTGCGGGATCGACCGGCACGGCGGTACGGCGGAGATGAGCATCTGGATCGATGCGGGGCTGGCCAGGCACGGATTCGGCGGCCTGGCCGCGGCATTGGTCGCCGATTACGGTTTCGGCGCGCTGGGGCTGCACCGCATCGTCGCACCGATATCACCCGAGAACACCGCCGCGGCAGCCGGTGCGGCGCAGCTCGGGTTCGTCCGTGAGGCGCTGATGGCACGCTATTTCGACGCGGGAGGCGCGCGCCGCGACCACGCACTGTGGGCGTTGATCAGGACGCGGATCCCGCCGGGCGGATTCGTCGCGCAGTGGACGCGGCGCAGCGGTACCGAACACGGGTCACGGCAGCATGATCCGCACATCACGGGCCGGCCGTGCGCCCCGATCCCCGCCGCGTCGCCTCCTGCGCCCTGCGACACCGACGAGGCCATCGCACCGGAACCGGCACGGTCGCCGAAGCGGTCGGTGAAACTCGTGCTGGTGGCGGGTCGTCTCGCTATCGGGGACCTCTACCACCGGATACCCCGATGGCGTGCGACACGCACTGTGCGACTGAACCTCCCCGGGCATCCCCGCGCGGTGCTGCGCACCAGGCGACGGTCCGACGGTCCGGGTTGGCGGAGGTCCCGGATTCGCAATCACGCGCTGCTCGATGGCGTGATCCCGTCCGCGCAGTGGGCGCGGCGACATTCGCGCACCGCGTGGTGGCGCGAATTCTCCCTCAGCAGAGCAGGTTTACGCTCACCCGGCGGTCTCGTCCTGGTCCTCGAGATCGACGGCGACTATTGCGGTGAGGCGCGGCTGTTCGACCTGGACATGTTCGATCGCAACGCCCGGCTGTTCCTGTGGGCCGACCCCACCCGCGCCGGCGTGGACATCCGCGCGGCCGCGATCCGCGCGGTCCTGCACCACGCGTTCGACCGGCTGGGCCTGTACCGGGTGGCAGCGGAGATCGAGACCACCGATATCGAATCCACCACGGCCGCGGCGCACGCAGGGCTGTTGAAGGAGGGGACCATGCGCGACCATCGCGGGCCCACGGGCCACCGCTCCGATCATGCCCTGTGGGCGTTGACGATCGGGGAGCGTGAATAGGTGCCGGACTTCACCCGAAGCAGCGCGATCCAGGCGCGCCTGCACGAACTCGTCCCCGGCGGCGCGCACACCTATGCCCGGGGCGCCGATCAGTATCCCGATGCGATGGCGCCGATCCTGGTGCGCGGCAGCGGATGTCACGTATGGGACTGCGACGGCAACGAATACGTCGAATACGGGATGGGCTTGCGCTCGGTCACCCTCGGGCACGGCTACCGCCCGGTGGTGGACGCGGTCACGCGCACCATCGCCGACGGGGTGAGCTTCTCCCGGCCCACCGAATTGGAACTACTTGCCGCGCAGGACTTCCTGTCGCTGGTTCCGGGTGCGGACATGGTGAAGTTCGCCAAGAACGGCTCCGACGCCACCACCGCGGCGGTGCGCCTGGCCCGCGCGGCCACCGGGCGCGAGGTGGTGGCGGTCTGCGATCAGCCGTTCTTCTCCGTGGACGACTGGTTCATCGGCCTCACCCCGATGAACGCCGGCATCCCCGCGACCTCGACCGTGCGGTTCACCTACAACGACCTGACTTCCCTTGCCGTCGCGCTCGATTCGCATCCGGTGGCGTGTGTGGTGATGGAGGCCGCGACCGCCCTGGCCGAGCCCGATCCCGGTTATCTGGCCGGGGTCCGGGCGCTGTGCGACCGGCACGGCACGCTGCTGGTCTTCGACGAGATGATCACCGGATTCCGGTGGTCTTCCGGTGGGGCGCAACAGGTGTACCGCGTGACACCCGACCTGTCCTGCTGGGGTAAGGCGATGGCCAACGGCTTTCCGCTCTCGGCCCTCGCGGGTAAGCGCGAATTCATGGAGCTGGGCGGCCTGCGCACCGACCGCGACCGGGTGTTCCTGCTGTCCACCACGCACGGGCCGGAAACCGCGTCGCTGGCCGCATTCCGCGCGGTCGTCGCCGCGTATCGCGACACCGACCCCATCGGCCGGATGAGCCGCGCCGGGCGGCGGCTGGCGGACGGGGTGAACAAGATCGCCGCCGATCTCGGCATCGCCGACCACCTCCAGGTGCTGGGCCGGCCCGCCTGCCTGATCTTCCGCACCCTCGACCCCGAAGGGCAGCCGTCCCAACCGTTTCGAACGCTGTTCCTCCAGGAGTTGCTCGCGCGCGGCGTGCTGGGACAGTCGTTCGTCACCTCCGCCGCCCACGCCGACGACGATATCGACGCCACCATCGAGGCGTGCCGACCGGCCGCCGAGATCTACCGGCGCGCCATCGAATCCGGCACGGTCGCCGGGCTGCTGCGCGGTCGCCCGGTCGCGCCCGCGCTCCGGCGGCTGGCCGCGCCCCGCGTCGTAGAAATCGCCGAGCGATCATGAGCGGGCCACGCATCGCGCTCGTACACGAGCGGTTCACCGAGTACGGCGGATCCGAAGCGGTTGTCGCAGAGTTGCTGAAGCTCTGGACCGATGCCGAGGTCTTCGCGCCGATCGCCACGACGGAGTGCCTCGAGGCCGTGCGTGCCGCCGCCCGGTCGACCGTCCAGGATCACCCGGCGGCACAACCCCGTCGATCCGACGTGCCCGATTTCCTGGCACCGGAACGTTTTTCATTTCACACCACCTGGCTCAGTGACGCGCACACGATGCTTCGCGGTCGTTCTCACGCACCGCTGCTGCCCCTGGTCCCGCGAACACTGCGCCATCTACCACTGCGCGATCGATTCGACGCGGTCGTCGTCAGCCATCACGCCTTCGCCACCCAGGCCGTATTCGCTACCGAGGCACCCGTCATCGCGTATGTGCACAGTCCCGCACGCTGGGCCTGGGATCCAGGATTCCGGGCACAGGAGGCAGGCGGGCTCGCCGGACGCCTTGCGTTGACCGCGCTGGGCCGCCTGGCCCGCCGTCGGGAACTCTCCGCCGCACCCCGGCTGACCCACGTGGTCGCCAACTCGAGGGCCGTCGCCGCGCGCGTACACGACTGGTGGGGTCTGCCTGCGACCGTAGTCAGCCCGCCCGTGCGCATCGATCGGTTCTCCCCCGAGCCCGCGTTCGACCGCGAGGATTTCTTCCTGTGCGCGGGCCGCCTGGTCCCGTACAAGCGTCCCGACCTGGCGATCCGCGCGGCGCAACAGGCGGGCTGCCGCCTGATCATCCTGGGCCAGGGTCGATTTCGCCCCTACCTGGAATCGATCGCGGGCCCCGAGACCACCTTCCTCGGCGCAGCCCCCGATGCGGTCCTGCTGGACATGTACCGCCGCTGCCGTGCCCTGCTGATGCCCGGCGTCGAGGACTTCGGCATCGTCCCGGTCGAGGCGATGGCCTGCGGCACACCGGTTCTCGCCGTCGGCGCGGGCGGCGCACTGGACACCGTGCTCCCCGGCCGGACGGGTGAACTACTGCCGCCGGCCGAGGATCCGGAGCTGGTCACCGAATTCGCCACCGCCATGCGCGAATTCGACCCGCACGGCTATGATTCGGCCATTATCCGGGAGTACGCGGAGTCCTTCTCCCCCAGCGCGTTCCGCGCCCGCATGGCCGAGACGGTCGCCGCGGCGCTCAGCTGATCGGCGTCGTGGTATCACCGGCCAGCATCATCTGCGGGACCTGCGTGAAGCTCCATCCGGCCCCGTCGCGGTGGAATACGTACACCACGTCGAACCGGTCGCCCGGCCAGGTCTTGGGCGGCGCCGGCGTGATCGTCCCCATCGCATCGATGATCGCCTCGATGTTCTCGTGCTCCCAGCCGATCAGCACCGGACCGTGCGCGGCGGCGAGCGCGGCGACCAGTTCGGCCTCCTGCCCCTTGCCGAACCGTTGATCCACCTGCAACCCCAGCGCCTGCGCCAGCGGCGTCACCGTCTCCAATGGCCGCTTACTGCCGTGCTTACCCGGGTCGGCCGCGAAAATGGTCGCGGGCCGGGCGATTCCGGCGCGGATAGCGACAGGCTCGGCATCCTCGTCGCGTGGATCGAACAACTCCACGAGCGCGCCCGCCCGCGTCCATCCCCGGACGATCAGCGATTTCTCGTCCTGCTCCCCGTCATCGGTGATCCCGTACGGCGGGCCGGACCCCTCCGGTTTCTCCGCATGCCGAATGATCATCACCGTATCGGGCGACGTACCGCCCGTGGACCGCACCACCGGCGCCCCCTTCTCTCGATCATGCTTTCCACCGCATGCCGCGAGAGCCGGAACCACCGCCCCCGTCGTCACCAGACCGAGCAACAATCGTCGCCCCAGTGGAGTCTTCATAATCCCGGACGGTACCTGCCGGTCACTATCTCCCCGCTGGGAATCGCCCGAGTGATCGCTCAGAGTTCCGGGGCTCCAGCCTCCGATCAGCAACCGGACACCGGGCGACCGGTGTCATGCACGATGACGGAATTCCCAGCGGACGACCGGCGGCGGAGGACCAACCGTCCGAAAGTTTGATTCCAGGGTACGGCCGACCGGGTATCGTCGGGGTAGAACTTAGGTTACCCAAAGTATGCGCCGATCGAAGCGAGGACCCCAGCACATGCCCGAGAGCACGCAGCCCGAGATCGTGCCGTTCTCCGCGCGGATCCGCACCGCTACCGAGCGGCAACACGCGGACGCGGAGAACTCCACGTTCATGAGCGATATGCTCGGCGGGGGCCTCGGGGTCGAGGCGTTCTACCGCTATACCGCCCAGCTGTGGCATGTCTACGAGGCGCTCGAGGCGTATTCCGACGCCCTCGCGCACGATCCGGTGGCGGGTCCGTTCGTGCGGCCGGAGCTGGCGCGCGTCGCCCATCTCGAGGACGATCTGGCTCATCTCGGCGGTGCGAACTGGCGTGCGGAGCTCGAACCGCTGCCCTCCACCGCCGCCTACGCCGCGCGCGTGCGCGAATGCGCGCAGCAGTGGCCCGCGGGCTACGTCGCCCACCACTACACCCGCTACCTGGGCGATCTGTCCGGCGGCCAGGTCGTCCGCGGCACCGCCGAGAAGCTGTGGCAGCTGCCCAAGCGCGGGGCCGGCGTGCGGTTCTACGTCTTCGACCAGATCCCCAACCCGGCCGCGTTCAAGCGCGAATACCGTGAACTGCTGGACGCGCTCGCGGTCGACGAGCTCGAGCGCCAGCGGGTGCTGGGCGAATGCCAGCGCGCCTTCGACTTCAACTCCGCGATGTTCCGGGAGCTGGCGGCCGAATTCCCGATCCGACGCCGCGGCTGACCGGATTCGCCGAAAGGTAACCATCTGTACCCGGCGGTATCTGAAAACCGTTGAAACACCTATCGTTCGGCGCTCCCACGTGGTGACACGACACACACCACAGGGGGCGTCTTCTAGTTTGCGGACTCGTCGGCCGCGCAGCTAAAGTTACCTACCAGTTAGGCACGAAGGGGTTCCTCGACTCGACCCCGTGTCCGCTAGGGCAGCCGACCCGCGGGGCGATTCTCACGTCCACATCCATCGGTGAATGTCGGACGAGCAGTGACTCTCACAAGTCCACGTTCGACAGTCAGGAGAGGCGATGGTCTCCTACATCGTGACGGGCGGCACCGGATTCCTGGGACGACGTGTGGTCCAGGACCTGTTGGCCCGCGACGCCGACGCCGTCGTGCACGTTCTGGTGCGCGAGGCCTCGGCCGCCAAACTCGCCGATCTGGCCGACGCATGGAACGCGACCGACCGGGTCTTCCCCATGCTCGGCGATCTCGCAGCGGAAAACCTTGGACTGCAAGATGTTCCGCCGCGTGCGGACCATATCGTCCATCTGGGCGCGATCTACGACATGACAGCGGACGAGGAAGCCGCGTACGCCACCAACGTCATCGGCACCCGCTCGGTGATCGCGCTCGCCACCGGGCTCGGCGCGATGCTGCACCACGTCTCCTCCGTGGCCGTCGCGGGCGATCACCGCGGCGAATTCTTCGAGGACGACTTCGATCTGGGCCAGAACCTCGAATCGCCCTATCACCGAACCAAATTCGCAGCCGAGAAGCTCGTGCGTGAGGCCCGCGGCCTGCGCTGGCGGGTGTATCGCCCGGCGATCATCGTCGGCGACTCGCGCACCGGCGAGATGGACAAGATCGACGGGCCGTACTACTTCTTCCCCGCGATCGCACGCCTGGCCGCAGTGCCTGCTCCGATGGTGCTGCCCGACCTGGGCGCGACCAATATCGTGCCGGTCGACTATGTCGCCGCGGCGATGGTCGAGTTGATCGGCCAGCCCGGAATGAACCGGCGCACATTCCATCTGGTCAACCCGCGCCCGCAACCGTTCGCCGAGGTCTACGCCGCGCTGGCCCGCGCGGCGGGCGCACCCGCCACCCTGGGCACGCTACCGGGCAGCGGCCTGGCGCTGCGGGCCCTGGAACAGATCCCCGGCGTCCCGCAGGTGCGCGATCAGCTGTTGCGGCAGTGGGGAATTCCACCGCAGGTCGCACCGCACGCCTCCTTCGCCTCGGTGTTCGTCTCCGATTCCACCCGAGCCCGGCTGCGCGGGATCACCCCGCCCGCCTTCGAGGACTACGCCGCCACACTGTGGGAATTCTGGCGCACCCGAATGGATCCGGACCGCGCCCGTCCGCATCGCGGGGATCCGCTGCACGGCCGGATCGTGCTGATCACCGGCGCGTCCTCCGGCATCGGACTGGCCACCGCGCACGCGGTCGCCCGGCGCGGCGCCACCGTGCTGATGGTGGCCCGCAACCTCGACGATCTCGAGACAGCGGCCGCCGAGGTGCGCTCGGCCGGCGGTGCGGCGCAGGCGTACTCGTGCGACATCACCGACGAGAAGGCGGTCGAACTACTGGTCAAACAGATCCTCGCCGACCATCGCCACGTCGACTACCTGGTCAACAACGCTGGCCGCTCGATCCGCCGCTCGGTGCTCGATTCGACCGACCGGATGCACGATTTCGAGCGCACCATGGCCGTCAACTACTTCGGCGCGGTCCGGCTGATCCTGGCGCTGCTGCCCTCGATGCGCGAACGCCGCTTCGGGCACATCGTCAACATCTCCTCGATCGCGGTGCAGACCAAACTGCCCCGCTTCGCCGCCTACGTGGCCAGCAAGTCGGCCCTGGATACGTTCAGCGAGATCGCCGCGGTCGAAAACGCCGATGCCGGAATCACCTTCACCTCCGTGCGGATGCCACTGGTGCGCACGCCGATGATCGCTCCGACCGAGCTGTACCGGTCCATTCCCGTGCACACCCCCGAGCAGGCGGCCGGCATCGTGCTGCGCGCACTGACCGAACGCCCCGACCGCATCGACACCCCGATCGGCACCTTCGCCCAACTGCTGGACACCGTGCTTCCGTCGGTGAAAAAGGCCGTCCTGCATCGCGGTTTCCGCATGTTCGGCGAATCCGGCGCGGCCCGTGGAGATTCGAGGCCCGACACCTCGAAGCAGTCCGGCCGGAGCCCGCTGCTGGCGCTGGCCCCGATCGTGCAGCCGCTGATGGGTATGCCGAGCCCGGCGACCCACATCACGAACCGTATCCCGGGCCTGAACTGGTAGCCGAAGGTTCAGTGCCCGCACGTTTCTCAGCGCAGCGGAATCGGGCTACCGTACTCGTTCTCCGGACGCGGGCCGAAGATCCGGCGTTCGGCCGCGGTGATGCGGGTGTCGTCGATGCTCGCCTCACGTCGCCGCATCAGTCCCTCGTCGGAGAACTCCCACAGTTCGTTGCCGTAGCTGCGCCACCACTGCCCCTCGGCGTCACGGCACTCGTATTGGAAGCGCACCGCGATCCGGTTGTCGTCGAACGCCCAGAGGCTCTTGCGCAGCGCGTACTCGAGCTCCCGCTCCCACTTACCGGTCAGGAACTCGACGATCTCGGCCCGGCCGCTGACGAACCGGTCGCGATTGCGCCAGACCGAATCGGTCGTGTACGCCAGCGCCACCCGGTGCGGATCACACGTATTCCACGCATCCTCGGCGGTCTGCACCTTCTGTGCCGCGGTCTCCCGTGTGAAGGGCGGAAGCGGCGGGCGACTCTCGGACATTGATCCCTCCTGCACTATCGGAAACGGTCGTTCTCGACCGTCGTCCGCTACGATAGAGAACGACCGTTCCCAACGTCAAGGAGTCATGCGTTGCCCGCCGCCATCACTGCCGAGGAAAGGGAGCGTGATCGGCGATCGCTGCTCGACGCCGCTGAAACACTGATGTACGGCAAGGGCATTCAGGCCGTCGGGATGGATGAGATATGCCGGTCCAGCGGGCTGTCGCTGAAGCGGGTCTACGCCCTCTACGGATCCAAAGACGATCTGGTCGCGGCGATGCTGCGGCGGCGCGATATCCGGTGGCGCTCGAACCTGGCCGCGCACGTCGAGCGCGTCGCCGACCCACGCGAGCGAGTCCTCGCGGTCTTCGACTGGCTGCGCGTCTGGTTCGCCGAGCCGGGTTTTCGCGGATGCGCCTGGATCAACGCGCACGGTGAGCTCGGCGCGTCCTCCGCGGCGGTTCTCGCCGAGGTCCGCACTCATAAGTCCGCGTTCCACGACCAACTGGCCGGATGGGTGAGCGCCGTACGGCCCGCCGCGGTGGAGGGCGTATACCTGCTGGCCGAGGGCGCGATGGTGGCTGCGGGGATCAGCGGCACGCCGGACGCGGCCGCCGAGGCTCGCCGGGCGGCCGAGGTACTGCTGAGCACGCGAAGTTAACCCGACGGCAGTGCGGCGGCCGGATGAATCTGTCAGAGTCGAGGTTTATGAAGCTGCGTCACCGGGCAATCGAGGCGGCCGTCGCCGTGATCGGCGTTGTGGTGGTGGTCAGTTGCGGCAGCAGCGGACACAATACCGCGACACCGGCGCACGGCGGGAAGATACCGCTGGTCGCCACCGACGACCTGATCCCGGCGAAGTCGGATGAGGTGCATCTGTTCGGGATCAACGATCTGCACGGCAATCTGGAGCCGCCCGAGGGGACCAACGGCCATATCGACCAGTACGCGGCGGGTGGCGCGGCATATCTGGCCGCTCATCTGGCCACGCTGAAGGCCGCCTATCCGGCCAGCGCAGTCGTCTCGGCCGGCGATAACGTCAGTGCCAGCCCGCTGGTCTCGGCACTGTTCCACGACGAGCCCACCATCGACTTCCTCAATTCCGTAGGAGTCGCTGCGTCGTCGGTCGGCAATCACGAATTCGACCACGGCATACCGGAGTTGACGCGGTTACAGCAGGGCGGGTGCGCGGCCGACGGGTGTTCGCCCGGACAGCCGTTCACGGGGGCCGCATTCCCGTATCTGGCCGCCAATGTGACAGACCAGGGCGGGCAGCTCCCGCCGGGTCTGCGGCCGTGGACCATGCTCACCGTGGGCGGCCACAAGATCGGTGTCGTCGGCGTCGTCACCCCGACGACCGCGAATATCGTGATGCCCGACGCCATCGCCGGCTATACCTTCGGCGACGAAGCGGACGCGATAAACAAGTATGTGCCGCAGATGAAGTCGGCGGGCGCGGAAACGATCGTCGCGCTGATCCACGACGGCGGCGCACAGCAGACCCACGGCGCACCGGCCGATTACAACGGCTGTGTGAACATCACCCCGAACGTCACCGCGCTGGCGCAGCACATCGATTCCGCCGTGCGCGTGCTGTTCACCGGCCACACCCATCTGGCCTACAACTGCGTCATCGACGGCAAGGTGGTCACCCAGGCGTCCTCGTTCGGGCGGCTGATCACCGATGTGACGCTGCGCTTCCACGATGGCACCGTGGACGCCCACGCGGTCAATCGCGTCGTCACCCGCACGGTCACCAAGGATCCGGCGGCCTCCCGGCTGGTCGACTTCTATGCCGCGCAGTCCGCGCCGAAGGCCGGACAGGTCATCGGCGACGCCAACGGCCCACTGCCGAACGATCCTACGCCGGGCGGTGATTCGCCGCTGGGCGATCTGATCGCCGACTCCATGCTTTCGGCCATGGCGCCCCAGCACGCGGTGGCCGCGTTCATGAATCCCGGTGGCGTGCGGGCCGATCTGAGCGGCGGGGCCATCACCTACCAGCAGGCGTACACGGTCGAGCCGTTCGGCAACGAGGTGGTGGACGTCGCGCTCACCGGTGAGCAGATCCTGAAACTGCTGGAGCAACAATGGGATAACCACGTCACCCCGGGCGTACTGTCGGTGGCCGGGATCACCTACGCCTACGACGATGCCGCGCCGAAGGACCACAAGGTGCTCGAGGACTCCGTGCGCATAGCCGGGCGTCCGCTGGATCCCGGTGCGGTGTACCAGGTCTCGACGAACAACTTCCTCGCCTCGGGCGGAGACGGTTTCAGCGTCTTCGCCCAGGGCCCGCAGAGCGCGGTCGGCCCGGCGGATCTGAACGCCCTCGAGTCGTATCTCACCACCGAGGGTAACGTGCAGCCACCGTCGAGCCGGGTGCAGCGCAAGTGATCACAGCCGCGACGCGGTGAAATCCGCGGCGGCGACGAAATCACCGCCGTAGGACACGTGCGCGGCGGGATTCAGCCCCCCGGCGCAGACGGGATCCCCAGGGGCACAGAAGTTCGCGGTGCGCGTGGCGAACTGCGCGGGCACACCCCAACCGGCCAGCCGTAGCGGATCGCCGAACAGCAGCACCACCGAAATCCGCGAGCCGAGGGCGCCGTTCAGCCGGACCGCGCCCGGGATGCCGCCGGTGGGCCCGGTGCCCAGTACCGTGTGCACGACGGCCGCGCCCTGCGAATACCCAACCACGACGAATCGCTGATCTGGACAGGCCGCCGCCTGATTCGCCAGGTGCGCAACGAGATCCCCGCTGCCATCGCCGACGGAGCCGACGTTGGTGAGATCGGCCGGATAGTTCACCCGATAGCCGCTCAGGCTCATCGGCAATCGACGTTGCAGATCCGCGTAGAGCGGATCACCCACCGCACTGCCGAGATATCCCGGTTCCGTAGTTCCCCTGGCGACCACCACATCCACGGCCGCGCACCCTTGCGCTCTGGCCTGCGGAGCAGGGTAGAGCACGCCCGCCAAGAGCAGCGCGATGCCCAATACCCAAGTGGTACGCCATTTTCCAGATAGCACAACCTTCCGGTCGCCCATTGTCCTCACCCACTCACGCCGTTGTGAGAGGTCGGCAACTACCGACTATTGTCAGTGACTATTTTCCCGACCTGATGAGACCCAAGGTACGAGCGCCCGACCGGAACCGGCAACGAACTCTGCTGGAGAGATACCCAATCGCGGCGATACTGTATCCATCCGCGCGACACAACCCCTAACTTTTTCCGGCACGCCGCCCGTTATTTCCCCACGCTTCCCGGCGGGAATCCATCTCGGCAGACGGTTATTTCAGCGGCTCGGTGTCCGATGCGCACGCCTCGAGCAGTTCCGGACACGAACACATCGGCATCGAGACACACGCGGTGTCCCCGGCCCTGGCCGGGACGATCCGCGCGCCCGGAATCATGGTGGCCATCTCCAGCTGACGGTGGACCGGCAACCCGCGACCGTGCGTCGTGCTGACCTCGGCCACAGGCACATCGAGTGCGCCCAGCCAGGGCGAGGAACCGATCGCCGCACCGTCACATGCACCGAACCGGCGCAGGTGCGACCGTGGCCCCGGCGGCCATAGGTACCGGGGCGGTGGTCGTCGGCGGGGCCAGGGCGTAAAGGCTCCTGCCGGTGTGTTGCCCGGAGCCCGGCGCGGGGGTGATGCCGTGAACCTCCACCTGGTGACCGTCGACATCGGTCACCAGGGCGGTGAACGGGCCCGGACCCGCGCCGGAGATCGACCAGTAGTCGTCCATGCCACGGGTCAGGGTGTAGCCGGGCCCGCCGGAGCTGTTACGAATCTCCACCCGGCTCAACGGGTTTCCGGAATCGGTGAACAGCAGACCGAGCCAGTCGGACGAGGATCCGGCCGCCACGCGGTACACCAGATCCGCCGGGGGCGCCGGATTGTGCACGCGGCTCATGACGATCTGCGCGACACCCGCTGTCGGATCGGCGATTCGAGTGAAGGCCGCGGTGCTGAGGTCGTACTGGTCCGCCCCGCAGCCCGGGCAGCGATCCACGATCTGGGCGCGCACGGTGCCGAGCGGACCGGTCAGGTCGACATAGGCGCCGCACGCCGCGCTGCCGTCGTATTCGACGGTCGGCGCCCCGATGTAATAACCGTCCATGGGCAGATCCGGGAACGAACAGGCCACACCGGGGGTGAAGACATAGTAGCGGGCCTCGGCCGCGACCGGCGCGTCGTGCCACTCGACGATCGAAGGCGCTTCGGGTGCAGCGGAATACGGAACAGTGACGGCGGGCGCCGAATGACGGATCGGCGGTTGGACCGTGACAACGGACCGGCACTCCGCCGCATGCGGCCGCACCGCCCACACCGTGGCCGCCACCACCGACCCCACAACCAGCGCCGTCCACAACCACGGCCGCGCGGCGCGGACATGCCGCTGCTGGGTTATCCGATGCATAGTCACAGCAAAGCAGCAGAGACCAGGTCATCGGACGCGAATCGCGAACCCTACCTGTGGGAATCGGCGTGTCTACGGCGTGTCAGGGGATTATCACGGCGGCACCGGCAAACTTCCCGTGTGCGAGATCCGACAGTGCCCGCGGGGCGGCGTCCAACCCGTACGGATGCGCGGTCACCTCGAGCCGGTGCTCCCCCGCGAACGCAAGGAATTCGCGTGCGTCGGCGCGGGTATTCGCCGTCACCGAGCGAATCTCTCGCTCCCGGAACAGATGTCGCTGATAGTTCAACACCGGGATATCACTCAGGTGAATGCCGGCGATCGACAGCACGCCGCCGCCGTCCAATGCCTCGAGCGCCGGCAGTACCAGATTGCCCACCGGCGCGAACAGGATCGCCGAGTCGAGCGGCACAGGCGGCGGGTCGGCCATGCCCTGCGCCGAGGCCACACCCAGCTCGAGCGCCAGGGACTGCGCGGCCGGATCCCGGGTCATCACATGCACCTGCGCCCCACGCGCGAGGGCGACCTGAGCGGCCAGATGCGCGCTGCCGCCGAAACCGTAGATGCCCAGCCGGCCGCCGTCGGGCAGCGCGGCGCGCTCGAGCGCGCGATACCCGATGATGCCCGCGCACAGCAGCGGCGCGAGCTCGGCGTCGGCATATCCGGACGGCAGCGGATGTGCGTAATCCGCTGGAACGGTTGTGAATTCGGCATACCCGCCGTCGGCGTCCCACCCGGTGTAGCGGGAGTTCGGGCACAGATTCTCCGCGCCGCGCAGGCAGAACCGGCACGCACCGCAGGTGTACCGCAACCACGCGATGCCGACCCGGTCACCCACCGCGAACCGCCGCGTCGCATCGACCGCCACGACCTCCCCGACGACCTCGTGCCCCGGCACCACCCCCGGTCGATGCACCGGCAGATCACCCTCGGTCACATGCAGATCCGTCCGGCATACTCCACAGGCCAGCACGCGCACCAGCAGTTCCCCCGGAACCGGCTCGGGAACGGTCTCCCGCACACGCTCCAGCGGACCGCCGGAGATCGGTCCTGGACGAGCGACCCGCCACGCCGTCATCTCGACGGACTTGACTTGGAGCACACTCTAGATCTTAGCGTCATACCCATGCGATTCGCCTTCAAGACCGCACCACAGGAAACGACCTGGTCCGACATGCTGGCGACCTGGCGTGCCGCCGACGAGATCGATGTCTACGACTCCGGCTGGACATTCGACCATTTCTATCCGATCTTCTCCGACCCGACCGGCCCCTGTATGGAGGGCTGGACCACGCTCACGGCCCTCGCCCAGGCGACCACCCGCCTTCGCCTGGGCACCATGGTCACCGGCATCCATTACCGGCACCCGGCCGTGCTGGCCAATATCGTTGCGACCCTGGACATCATCTCGGGTGGCCGGCTCGAGGTGGGCATCGGCGCGGGCTGGAACGAGGAGGAGTCCGGCGCCTACGGCATCGAATTGGGCAGCGTCAAGGACAGGCTCGACCGGTTCGAGGAGGCCTGCCAGGTCCTGATCGGCCTGCTGAGCCAGGAGACGACGGACTTCGACGGCCGCTTCTACCAGCTGAAGGACGCACGCAACAACCCCAAGGGCCCGCAGCGCCCGCACCCGCCGATCTGCATCGGCGGCAGTGGCGAGAAGCGCACGCTGCGCATCGTCGCCCAGTACGCCCAGCACTGGAACTTCAGCGGCGGAAGCGCCGAGGAATTCGCCCACAAGCGCGAGGTGCTGGCCCAGCACTGCGCCGACGTCGGCCGCGATCCGTCGGAGATCACCGTCTCGGCCCAGCGCCGTTTCGATCCGTCCAAGGGGCACAGCGAAATCCTCGACTGGGCAGCGGAATTCGGCGAACACGGCGTGGACCTGGCGATCATCGCCCTGCTCCCGCCCCACACACCCACCGTCCTGGAACCGCTCGCCGAGTCCATCCGCGACTCGGGGCTGATCACCCCCTGACCCACCGGACCGACGGCCGGCTCGAGTCATCGGAGCCGGGCCGCCGCCGGGGCCTGAGCACCGAAGACGGCTCGGCGGCGGCCACGATGATGCTCGTCCGCCCCCGCGGACCGGTCCCGATCAGCGAGAGCGACCATCGAAGCCCGGCGGAATTCGGCCTACGGTCGGAAATGTCCCCACTACGAGGTGGGGAGCATGACACGTTCGGAGGTCCTGGATGTCGCACGAGGTTGTTCGCCGAGTCGAGGAGGTGGCCGCGCAACTGACGGCGGCCGCCGACGAGACCGAGCGCGGGGGCAAGCTCTCCGACGAGAGCGTCAAGCTGGTGCGCCAGACCGGGGTCATGCGGATGCTCCAGCCGACCGACTTCGGCGGGTACGCCGCGCATCCCCGGGACTTCGCCGAGGCGGTGATGGCGACCGCGAAGTGTTGTGGTTCCACCGGCTGGGTGTGCGGGGTGGGCGGGGTG
>NZ_JAGPOX010000110.1 GCF_019038435.1 Nocardia alni | reverse complement strand
GATCTGCGGCATCATCCAGGCCTGCGTCGTCCCGCCCTGCCACCCAACGCCAAGCCCCGCATCGCCCGATGCCCGGACCACAGGACGAGCGGCACAAGCCACGGCCGGTCGCATGGATGGTCGGCGGCGCCGCCGTGGTGCTCGCACTGCTGGGCGGCGGTGTCGTGTTCGGTCTGGCGCATCACCCGTCGACACCGTCGCCAACGGTGAATACGGTTCAGGTCTCGAGCAACCAGGGCGGCCCCGCCGGCGGAAGCAACCACGGCGGCCACCGGTGAGAGCCGCCGCGAATTCCGGTCGTGCTCAGCGCGGCTGGAATCGCTGCGCCCCGTCGATACGGACGACCTCACCGTTGATATACGGGTTCTCCAGCAGATGCTGAGCCAGCGACGCGTATTCATCCGGCGCACCGAGCCGCTTCGGAAAAGGTACCGAGGCGGCGAATTTCCCGAGCTTCTCCTCGCCGAGAAAATCCATCAGCGGCGTATGCATGGTGCCGGGTGCGATGCTGTTCAGCCGAATTCCCAGTGAACTCAGATCACGAGCGCCCGACAGCGTCAGCGAGATCACCCCGCCCTTTGCCGCCGAATAGGCCGACTGGCCGATCTGCCCTTCATATCCGGCGATCGAGCTGGTCATCACGATGGCGCCGCGTTCCCCGTTGGCTTTGGCATCGAGCTTGCCGATCCGCGCGGCGGCCAGCCGCAGCACGTTGTAGGTGCCAGTGAGATACAGCGCGATGGTGTCGGTAAAGCCCTTCAGCGTGGCCGGGCTACCGTCCCGATTGACCACCCGCTCCAAGACGCCGAAGCCCCCGTGCGCGATCACGACGTTCCGCAGCACACCAAGCTCATCCGCCTTGGTGAGCGCACCGCCGATCGAATCCTCGTCCAGCACATCGGTATGCACATAGACGACCTTGTTCCCGAGCTCCCGCGCCAGCGCGGCGCCCTTCTCGTCGTTGACATCGGCCACGATGACGGCGGCGCCCGCACCGTGCAATCGACGCACGGTCGCATCACCCAAACCGCCGGCACCGCCGGTGACAAGCACTACTTCACCTTCGAACGACACGAGGTCTCCTTAATTCATGATGACGTGAAACTGTTTCTGCCACATCTCGGCGGCTGTCCACTCACTGGATTTGACGATGACGTGCGACCGCGGCGTTCCCGCAAGACTTCGTCCGTTATCAGACCTCCACCACCAATGCGCCACCCTGGCCGCCGCCCGCGCACATCGCCGCCACGCCGATACCGCCACCGCGCCGCCGCAGTTCGTACAGCAGCGTGGTCACCATGCGCGCGCCGGATGCCGAGATCGGGTGTCCGAGACTGCATCCGCTGCCGGAGAAGTTCACCAGCTCCTCGTCCAGCCCGTGCTCGCGGCACGCGGCGATCGGCACGGACGCGAACGCCTCGTTGATCTCCCACAGCGTCACATCGCCCGGTGTCAGCCCCGCGCGATCCAGAATCTTGCCGATCACCTTGCCCGCCGCGAGCCCGTTATCGGCCGGTGTGACAGCGGTATTGGCCCACGCTCGCACCGTGCCGAGCACCTCGAGCCCTTCGGCGGCGGCATAGTCGTCGCCGACGACGGTCACCGCCGCGGCGGCATCGTTGATCCCGCTGCTGTTACCGGCGGTGATCGAGAACCCCTCGATCTCCGGATGGAGCACGGGCAGCCCCGCCAGCCGCTCCAATGTGGTACCCCGCCTGGGGAATTCGTCCACCGCGAAGTCGACTACCGAACCGTCGAGCTGCTGAAGCTTCAGGGGCAGGATCTCGTCGGCGAACTTACCGGCGTCGATCGCCGCGATGGCGCGCTCGTGCGAGCGCAGCGCCCATGCGTCCATCTCCGCGCGTGAGATGCCCGCCTTCTTCGCCGTATTCCAGCCGACGGTGATCGACATGTCCATGGTGGGCGCGTCGGGCGTCTCCGGATGCGACGGCGGGATCCACGGCTCGATGAACTCGAGTTCCGCCTTACCCGGCACCCGCCACTTCATCAGCGGTGCGGTCGACAGGGATTGCACACCGCCCGCGACGATCACCCGCTCCATCCCGGAGCAGATGTGCGCGGCCGCGTCGGCGATCGCGGTGAGACTGCCCGTACAGTGCCGATTGACCGCTTGGCCGGGCACCTCGATCATTCCGGCGGCCACGGCCGCGTGCCGAGCCAGATCGCCGCCGCCGTAATTCAATTCGGCGAAGATGACGTCATCGACGACGGACGGATCGATGCCCGCGCGGCGCACCGCTTCGGGCAGGATCGTGGTCGCCAGCGTCTCGGAGGGCACATTGGCCAGCGCCCCCTTGAAGGAGCGTCCGATCGCCGTCCGGACGGCGCTGACGATGACGGGTTTGGTCATGTGCATCCACCTCTATCTGGCCGCACCCCGCGGACGCGGCGCCACGCAGTCATTTTCACGGCTATAGTCGCTCATACAGTAACTCTTTACATCAACCGGTCGCGCCGCGAAACGATCACCGCGGCACCATCGCTCACTTACCCCAGGGCACGGCCTTGACGTAGCCGCCCGCGTCCACACGCAGCTGACTGCCGGTGATATAGCGCGCATCGTCGGTGGCCAGGAAGACGACGAGGTTGGAGACATCCTGCGGCTCGATATAGGGAATCGGCATGCCCTGCATCGCCGGGAACGCCTGCTCGGCCTCTTCGCGAGTGGGCGAATCCTTATCGGGCCGGAACACCCGGTACATCCCCTCGTTGTGCAGCATGTCGGTGTTCACGTTGGTCGGATGCACCGCGTTGATCCGGATGGACTTCTTCGCCAGCTGAATAGACAGGTCGTTGACATAGTGTGCGACAACCTGTTTCGCGAAGCTGTACGCGGAACCACCGGGCCCCTCCTTGGTGGAACTGCCCAGCTGCGCGGCCAGCGATCCGGTCGCGATGATGGAGGCTCCGGCATCCAGGTGCGGCAGGCTCGCCTGGATGACGTTGAACACGCCCGCCAGATCGGTGTCGATGGTGTCGGACCACGACCGGAGGGTCTGCGGCTTTCCCATCGCGGCGATCCCGGCGTTGGCCACCACGATGTCCAACCGCCCCAGCGCTTCCACGGCCTCGGCGATCGAACTCCAGACCGCGCCACGCTCCCGCACGTCGACGACTATCGGATGGACTCGCACGCCCTCCTTCTCCACCAGGCGGGCCGTTTCCTCGAGGTCCTGCGGCCGAGCCAGCGGATAGGTGTTGCCCTCGAGGTCGGCACAGATGTCCAGGGCGATGATGCTCGCACCCTCGGCCGCGAGGTTGACCGCGTGCGAACGGCCCTGCCCGCGTGCGGCACCCGAGATCACCGCGACCTTGTTGTCCAGTTTTCCCACGGGTGACACCCCTTTGTTTCGTGGCGGGTCGATGGTCAGGGTCATCGCCGATGCGGCTGCCATCCTGGCTGACTAACTGTAACCATTACGGTATAGTTCTTCAAGCCAGCCATCGCGGGAGAGGAAGCGCCTATGTCGGGTCTGCTGAGCGGCGTACGGATCGTCGAACTGGCGTCGTGGACGTATGTACCCAGCGCCGGCGCCGCACTGGCGGATTGGGGGGCCGATGTCATCAAGATCGAAGACGCGAAGGGGGGCGATCCCTGCCGCGCACTGGTCGTCGGCGGTCTGGATCCCGAACAGTCGCCCGTACGAGCCAATTTCATGATGGAGCTCGGCAACCACGGCAAACGCAGCATCGGCGTCGACATCAAGTCCCAACGAGGCCGGGAGATCCTCGGCAAGCTGATCGCCGAGGCGGACGTATTCCTGACAAACTGGCTGCCGGGCCCCCTCGAACGAGCCGGGCTGACGGTCGAGCAGATCCGGGAGTTCAACCCGACTGTGATCATCGCCCGCGGCAGCGGCCACGGCAGCCGGGGACCCGATCGCGAGCGCGGCGGGTTCGACGCCTCGAGTTACCTGGCGCGCGCGGGTGTGGCCTACGCGCTGTCCCCGCCGGACATCGAATATCCGGTGACCCAGGGCCCTGCGTTCGGCGATCTCCAGGGCGGCATCACACTGGCGGGCGGCATCGCGACCGCGCTGTTCCATCGCGAGCGCACCGGGCACGCACCACTGGTGGACAGTTCGCTACTCGCACAAGGCATGTGGGCAATCGCCCCCGATATAGCGGCTGCGGATTACTACGATATCGATCGCATCCCCATGGGCGTCGCGGGCACCGCGCTGAACCCCGCGGTCAACCGCTACAAGACGCGCGACGGGCGGTGG
Organism: Nocardia alni; assembly: GCF_019038435.1. Classification (GTDB taxonomy): domain Bacteria; phylum Actinomycetota; class Actinomycetes; order Mycobacteriales; family Mycobacteriaceae; genus Nocardia; species Nocardia alni. The sequence continues at coordinate 29,751 of NZ_JAGPOX010000110.1, read as the reverse complement.
GTCCAGCTGATGCTGCTACAGACCGATCGGTTCTGGCAGGGGTTCTGCGACCGCATCGGCCGGCCGGGCCTGGCCACCGACGAGCGGTTCGTCCCGCTCGCGAATCTGGTCCGCAATCAGGCGGCGGCCACCACGGAGTTGCGCACGACCTTCGCCGAGCGCGACCTGTCCGAATGGCAGAAGATCCTCGCCGACGAGCCCGCGGTCTGGGCCACCCTGGCCAGTCCGCGCGAGGTCCTCGACGACCCGCAGGTGATCGCCAACGGTTACCTGACCACGCAGCCCGACAGCGCCGGCAGGCCCTACCGAAGCGTCAGCGCCCCTGTGCAATTCGACGAGATGCCGCCGCCGCCGAGCCGCTCACCGGAGTACGGCGAACATACCGAGACGATCCTGCTGGAACTCGGCATGACATGGGAGGACATCGCCGCCGCCAAGGACGCCGGCGCCATCATCTGACGCCTGCCCGAGATCACTATTTCTAGGAGTGTTGTCGTGGACAAGAACGACATGATCCTCATCAGCGTCGATGACCACATCATCGAACCGCCCGATATGTTCCGAAATCACCTGTCCGAGAAGTACGCCGCCGACGCGCCGAAACTCATCCACACCGACGACGGCGCCGATATGTGGAAGTTCCGGGACATCGTGGTGCCCAATGTCGCGCTCAACGCCGTGGCCGGGCGACCCAAACAGGAGTACGGCCTGGAACCCGAAGGGCTGGACGAGATCCGGCCCGGCTGTTACGACGTACACGAGCGGATCAAGGATATGAACGCCGGCGGCATTCTGGGATCGATGAACTTCCCGTCGTTCCCGGGCTTCGCGGCGCGCCTGTTCGCCACCGATGATCCGGAGTTCTCCCTGGCGCTGGTGCGCGCCTACAACGATTGGCATATCGACGAGTGGTGCGGCGCCTACCCCGGGCGCTTCATTCCGATGGCGCTGCCGGTCATCTGGGACGCCGAGGCCTGCGCCGCGGAGGTGCGCCGCTGCGCGGACAAGGGTGTGCACTCCCTGACATTCACCGAAAACCCTGCTGCCCTGGGCTATCCGAGTTTCCATGACCCGTTCTGGAATCCGCTGTGGAAAGCGTTGGTGGACACCGATACCGTGTGCAGCGTTCATATCGGGTCGTCCGGGCGGTTGTCGGTGCCCGCGGTGGACTCGCCGCCGGACGTGATGATCACCCTGCAACCGATGAACATCGTGCAGGCCGCCGCCGACCTCCTGTGGTCCCAACCCATCAAGGACTACCCGGATCTGAAGATCGCCCTGTCCGAGGGGGGCACCGGCTGGATCCCCTACTTCCTCGAACGCGCGGACCGCACCTACGAGATGCACTCCGCCTGGACGATGCAGAACTTCGGCGGCAAACTGCCCTCGGAGATCTTCCGCGACCACTTCCTGACCTGCTTCATCAGCGATCCGATCGGCGTGCGGCTGCGCAACGAGATCGGCATCGACAACATCTCGTGGGAAGCGGATTACCCACACAGCGACTCGATGTGGCCGGACGCCCCCGAAGCGCTGCACGACGTGCTGGAGCGCGAACAGGTGCCCGACGACGAGACCGACAAGATGACGCATCTGAATGCCATGCGCTGGTACTCCTTCGACCCGTTCACCCACGTGCCACGCGAGCTGGCGACCGTCGGATCCCTGCGCGCGGCCGCCGCCGACCACGACGTCAGCATCCAGGCGCGCAGCCACAAGGTAACCTCGGCGCAGGAGAAGCTGGCGCAGTACCAGAACCAGATCAAGGCGGCCACCGCACACACCGCGAGTTGACCGATCCGCGGGCGTCACCGCGTCGCGATGGCGCCCACCCTCTCGCATCGTGAGGATCCGCCCGGCTCATACCGGCGTACTCGCTGCCGGGGGCACCTCGTAGAACCGCCGAGCCCCCGCGACACGAATCATGTTGCCACGCATCGACCCACAGCGTCTGTCAGCCGGCCCTCGCTGCGGCCGGCGGGGAATAGTTCGGACGCCCGAGCCCGAGCACGTGCTGCGCGATCATATTCCGGAACACCTCGAGCGTGCCGCCGTAGATTCCGCACAGCGGCGCCCAGCGGTAGATGTATTCGGCGCCACCGTCATCCACGGCGCCCTCGGTATCGATGGGCAGCACCGAGGCGCTGCCGAGGATGTCCATCAGATCCGGCGAGGTGTCGCGCATCGCCTGGGCGATCGCGACCCGGCCGAACAGCGAGGGCGTGGACAGCGCGGCCTCGATCCGGGCGACGCTGCGGCCGAGCCGATACGCGACCGACCTGTCGTCCAGCAGGCGGTGGCCGTCCGGACCCGGTCGCGCGGCGATCTCGGCGACCCGGTCGGCCGCCGTCGCCATCATCGTCCCCTGGTGCGCGAGGATCGAGACGTCCCCCAATCCGTCGGCTGCCGCGTCGACGGCGCCGTGCTCGACGCTGAGCGGCTCCATCAGCACCCGCCAGCCGTCGTTCACCTCGCCCAGCCGGTACTTGTCGTCGATACGGACGTCGGTGTAATAGACGATGTTGGTGCGATCGCCGTCCACCGTCCGGATGCCCTGGATGTCGATACCCGGGGTGTCCAGCGGGACCAGGAACATGGTGAGGCTCTTGTGTTTACGCGCCTGCGGGTCGGTATTGGCGATCAGGAACACGTACTGGCAGTTGTGCGCGCCGGTGGTGAACATCTTGGCGCCGTTGATCACCCACTGATCCCCGTCCCGCACCGCACGGGTCTTACACGTCGCGACGTCGGACCCACCCTCCGGCTCGGTGTAGCCCAGACACAACCGGACCTTACCGCTGAGCACGCGCGGCAGCACCTCCTCCCGCAGGTCGGGTGAGCCGAACTGCTCGACCGATTTCGCCACGATGACGGTGGTGCCCCCGGTCACCCAGGGGACCTGCGCGCGTCGCTTCTCCAGGTCCCAGATGCGCCGCTGCACCCGGGTCATCCCGCCGGGCTCACCGGTCTTCGCCTCGGCCGCCAGCCAGCCCTCTGCGCCCATGGCGAGGTGGACGCCCGCATCGAAATTGTCGCCGGTTTCGCGATCGCGCCGCCGGACCTCGTCGGTCACATGCAGATCCAGGAACGCGCGCGCACGGTCGTGGAACGCGGCGTCCTGCGCGGACAGGTCGACTCGGGAAAAGTCCATCGGTAATTCCGTCCTGTTGGCCCGAATAGTTATGAGGCAGTGAATAGTTCGGCCACCCGGACGGCACTGGCTCCAGGATCGCCGGCCGCCAGCGGCCAGCCACGGGCCCGCAGCAGATATGCCGAGGCGGCCGACTCCGTCGACACCCCCAGCCCGCCCTGCACCTGGACGGCCATGGTGGCGGCCTTGGCGGCCTCCTCGGCCAGATAGACGAACGCCGCCCCCGCGAGCGCCGGCTGCGTCTCGGGTTCGTGGTCCAGGAACCAGGCCGCCCGTCGGGTCAGGTTGCGCCCGCCCTGCACCACGATCGCGATATTGGCCAGGGGGTGGGAGATGGCCTGCAGTGTCGATATCGGAACACCCAATGTGTAACGGGTCTTGGCGAATTCGGCCGCCACCCGCAGCGTCTCCTCGATCAGGCCGACCAGCGCGGCCGCGGTGAGCACCTGCCATTCGTCGAGCGCGCGCTCGTACCGCGCGAGCGCCCGCGCACCGCTGCCCAGCACGACCCGCCGGTCCGCGGCCGCCGGATCGATCCACGCCATCGGCAACCGGCCGATATTGTCGACCTTCGCCGGCCGGGTGGCGTAACTCAGAGCGACGACGTCGTCCCCTTGGCGAACGATGATGCGATCGGCGACCGAACCGGCGGCGATCAGCCGGGGCCCGTCGGTAGCCTGCAATCGCGAATCCAGGGCGAGCACCTGCCGTCCCGCGAGGACGTCGGAACCATCCTCGGTGGCCGGGTCCAGCGCCCCCAGAGCGGCCAGCAACCTTGCCGCGCAGACATGGTCGATCCACGGCACCGGTGCGATGACACGGCCGAGTTCCTCCGCGACGAGCGTCAGGTCGACCAGCGTCGCCCCGTCACCACCCGCCGACTCGGGCAGGGCCATGGAACTCGCGCCGGTGCCGCACAGCTGCTCCCACAGATTGTTGTCGAAACCCGTCGCCTCGGCCGCCCGCACCAGTTCGAGCGGGCAACGGTTTTCGAGGAATTTCGCATACGCCGTCTGCAGCTGGATGTGGTCGGCCGACAGGCTGTAGTCTTGCCGCCGCAATTCGTAACGGTCCATCGTCAGTACTCCCGGCTACCGGGCGGCCGCGGCGACGGGCACGCCGAGGTACTCGAGAGCGTTGTCGCGCATGATCTTTCGAACAGCCGGCGCGTCGAAGTCGGTCAGCTCGTCGGCGAAGGCCAGCGGCTGTTCGAGCCCCTCGCCGTGCGGCCAGTCCGAGCCGAACAGGATGCGCTCGACGCCGATCGTCTCGGCCAGCCGCGGCAGATCGTCCTCGTAGTACGGCGCGACCCACACGTGCTCACGCAGCGTGTCCACCGGATCGTTCGGGAACGATCGCGGAGATTGGTTGGCCAGCTTCTTCATTCGCTTGCACAGCCGGGCGACGAAGTCCGAGCCGTTCTCGATGCTGGCCACCCGCAGGCCCGGATGGCGGTCGAACACACCGTGGATGATCATCGAGGCCATGGTGTCGTGAATGGCACGGTCGTCGACGAGAATCTTGTCCAGCGCGTCGCCCGCGCCACCGAACGCCTCGAAGGTGTCCTTACCACCCCACATCGCCGCGATCCGCAGATATCCGCTGTCCCCCAGGTGGAATGCGACCGGCACATTCGCCTCGGCCAGCCTGGCCCATACCGGATCGTGGGCGCGGTCGCCGAGCGAACGCGGCTTGACGACGCCGGGTACCGGCGCGGGCCGGATATGCACCAGGCGCGCACCACGCCCGAGCACGAAGTCGACCTCCGCGACGGCGGCCACCGGATCGGCCAGCGAGATCATCGGCGCCGCGACGACTCGATGATCGGGCCGGCCGAAACCCCAGTCCTCGTCCAGCCATTGGTTGAACGCGTGCAGCGAGGCCATCGTGGCCTCGACATCGCCCTCGAGGGCCTCCTCGACGCCGCAACCGAACGTCGGGAACAGGAAGATCGTCTCGATGTCCTGCTTGTCCACCACCGCGACGCGGGCGTCCCGATCCTGGTACTCGGGCCGCAGTTCCAGGCTCTCGACCTTCAGCAGCGTCGCCGGATCCACCCCCTCCGGGACCTGACCCCGGAACATCAGGTCCAGGCAACCGGGCACGATGATCGGATCGAAGGTCGGATTGGGAATGAAGCGGTTCACCCGGTCGCCGATGATCGCCGAGTGGTATTTGCCGTCCCGCACGATCCGCACGCCGCGGCGCCGGAACTTCTTGTCCAGATGCCGGGTGAACGCGTCCAGGGGCTCGTAGTAGTGGTTGTCGACATCGATCGCCTTGTATTCCAGCGCGGTCATCACAATCCCTTCGGTTCGCCGAGCTTCGTCCCGGCTCGTGCGCCAACTCGACCGGGGCACAATCGGTGCCGTCGCCGCGACGATGCGACGCCGCCCGGCCGATCGGCTCCGCACGGCTGATCCGGCCTCCCGTGGAAGGCCGAATAGATACGACTACTGTATATCTATCAGTATAGAATTGCACAGGGATCTCACGAACCGCTCAGGGCTGCGAGGACGGCCGGATCGGTCAGGTGAGGGAATAGCGGATGGGTAGGTGTTTCAGCCCGCCGACGAAGGTCGTGGCGGTGAGTGCGGGTTCGCCGTTCAGCTCGATGGACTTCAGGCGCGGTAGCAGCTCGGAGAGGAATCCGTTGATCTCCATCCGGGCCAGCCCGGCCCCGAGACAGAAGTGCACGCCGAATCCGAACGCCACGTGCTTGTTCGGCTCGCGCTCGATATCGAAGCGGAACGGATTGTCGAAGGCATCCTCGTCACGATTCGCGGATACATACGACAGCAGCACCGACTCCCCCGCGGCGATGGGCACGTCGCGCACCGTGGCGTCCTGTGCGGCCGTGCGCATGAACGCCTTCACCGGCGTGACCCACCGGATGATCTCCTCGGTCGCCCGCGGCATCAGGTCCAGGTTGCCGCGCAGCCGCTCGAGCTGGCCGGGATGTTCGATCAACGCGCGCAGACCACCGGAGATACTGCTGCTGGTGGTGTCGTGCCCGGCGGTGGCGATGATCGCGTAATAGGACATCGTGTCGATATCCGACAGCGGCTCGCCATCGATGCGGGCGTTGGCGATCGTGGACCCCAGATCGCCGGTGGGATGCTCCCGCCACGCCGCCGTCAGACCCTGGAAGTACTGGAACATCTCGACCAGGGAGTTCATCGTCTCGTCGACGGGCGTGCTGCGCTTGAGCTCGTCGTCCTCGCTGCCGACCAGTTCCTGGGTGAGCTTCAGCATCCGCGGGAAGTCCGCCTCGGGCACACCGAGCAGCGACATGATCACGTAGAGCGGGAAATTCACCGCGACCTCCTGCACGAAGTCGCATTCCCCGCCGGTATCGCGCATCTTGTCCACGTACTGTTCGGCGAGCTGCCGGACGCGCCGATCCATCGCTTTCATCGCCTTCGGGCTGAACCAGTCCGCGGCGACGGCCCGCACCGCGCGATGCTGCGGATCGTCCATGTGGATCAGGGTCCGAACGCCCGCCGCCGCCTCCATATCCTCGGCCGCGGAACGGAACAGCACCGGCCGCGGCCAGTTGGTGAACACCCGGTTCGCCCGCTCCACCGCCAGGATGTCGGCGTGCTTGGTGATCGCCCAGAAGGGCTTGTAGTCGGGCACGTCCACCAGCGATACCGGAGCCTTCGCCCGCAACCGCGTCAGTGCGGCGTGCAATCTCTCCTCGTCGGCATACGCGGCAGGCTCCGCGAGCACCTTCGCGGCCTCATCGACGATCGGCATACTCATCAGCGACTTCCGTTCCATCCGATCACATCCGAGCTCGGTTGCGACCCATCGCATGTCATGCCCGGAATGTTGCGACAGTCAGTCACCAGAATGTTTTATAGTTGCCATTACTGTCAAGCATTCGGTATCCGTGAACGGCGGAGCTACCGAACGTCGGGTTCCGGCACATCGAAGTGCTCGTCGCGCAACCGGAACGCCTCCTTCGTCCCGTGCTCGGCGCGCGTCTTGACGAAATTGAATTCCCCTGTGGCGAACTGCAGATTCGTCCCGAACGCGTGGAACAGATAGCTCGCGACCTCCTCCCCCTGATACGCCTGGCTCTGCTCGACCAGCCGGAACGCCTCCTTGGCGATGACCACGCCGTCGGCCGGCATCCTGGACGCCTTCTCCGCCCAGTATCGCGCGCGTGCGGAAACGGCCGCGCTGTCGCAGGTCTCGGTGAACACACCGAGATGTTCCACCGCGCCCGCCTCGATGATGTCCCCCGTCAGCAGCAGCCGCCGGGCGAGTACGGGACCGAGCCGATGGAAGAACATGTGCAGGCTGCCCAGCGCGGGACCGAGAAACCGCGTCGCGGGCATGCCGATCCTGGTGTCGCGGGCGATCACCGAGATATCGGTCATGAGTGCCATCTCGAATCCCCCACCCAGCGCGTAGCCGGCGATCTCCCCCACCGTGACCTTCGGGAAGCCCAGGAGATTGTGGTATAAGCCGAAGGTCTTCCGATCGACCGTCAGCCGCCGGCGCTGGCTGGGCCGGCTCTTCGCGGGATGGTTCCCCTCCCGTTCTCCGTACCAGCCGTAGGCGTTGTTCATGTCCGCCCCGGTGCTGAACACGCCCTCGGCTCCGCGCAGCAATACGACGGTGATGTCGTCGTCCTCGGCGATCCGGTCGAGATGACGGGCCAGTACGTCGCGCATGGCGGCGTCGTAGGAATTGCGCTGTCGCGGGTTGTTCAACGTGAGGGTGGCGATCCGCCGGTCGGGGTCCACCTCGCACTGGACGCGGTCGTCGGCGGTACTGGAGTCGCTCATCGGAATCCTCTTCCTGTGGTCACATCGCGGTCCGTGTCGTCGCCGGATCAGGTGGTGAGGATCGTCGCGGCGGCGGTTCCGGGGGCGCCGTAGAGCTGGGCGAATCCGACGCGCGGGGCCCTTGCGACCTGACGGTCACCGGCCTCACCCCGCAGTTGCCGGACCAGCTCGTGGATTTGCCGCAATCCCGACGCCCCGATGGGCTCGCCGTTGGCGAGCAGGCCGCCGTCGGTGTTGACCGGCATCGCACCGGTGATCTCGGTGACTCCGTCGGCGAGCAGCCGTTCCTGCTCACCGTCTCCACAGAAACCGGCCTCGGCCATATGGATGATCTCCGCGCCCGCGTCGGTGTCCTGCAACTGGATCACACCCACGTCCGACGGTGCGACACCGGCCTTTTCGAATGCGGCCCTGGCCGCGTAGACCGTGGGGGACGCATCCTCCTCGACCGGTGCGAACGTGGTGTTCACCTCGTAGGCGCCGTATCGGCGCGTGCGCACCTCGATCGCGCGCACATGGACCGGCTTGTCGGTGTAGCGGTGTGCGATGTCGGCCCGGCACATGATCACCGCGGCCGCGCCCTCGTCGGGAGAGCAGAACATGTACTGGGTCAGCGGGTAGTTCAGCATCGGCGAGTTCAGCACGTCGTCTTCGGCGATCGGCTTGCGGCGGAACGCGTTCGGGTTGAGCGCGCCGTTGCGCAGGTTCTTGTTGACGACCTTGGCCAGCGTCCGGTGGCCGATGCCGTGCTCGTGCAGATAACGATTGGCCTTCATACCGAAGAACTGCGTCGTGAGGTACTGGCCGTTCTCGGCATACCAGCTCGGCATGCCTACCAGCGCGGGGTCCTCGGTGAAGGCCCCGCGCGGATGCTTGTCCAGGCCCACCGCGATGCCGATGTCGTAGTCGCCCAGCCGGATTCCGTCCGCACAGGCCTTGGCCGCGCTGGCCGCGGTGGCGCAGGCGTTGAAGACGTTCGTGAAGGGGATGCCGGTGAGGCCGGTCATGCCGACGATCGCGTCGGGGTTGGCGACCGTCCAACTACCCCCGACCCCGAACTGGATGTCGCGCCATCGCACGCCCGCGTCGTCGACCGCCGCGAACATGGCCTCGACGCCCATCTGCATCGCGGTCTTGGTCCCGAACCGGCCGAAGGGGTGCATGCCGACACCGATGATGGCCACCTCGTTCATCGGACGACCTCGAAGGCGAACGTGATGATCTCGTCGCCGGCCTCGTCGGTCGTCAACGGCACGAATGTCAATGCGACGCTCTGGCCGAACTCCAGTGCGGCCGAATCACTCTCGGTGAGTCGGCCCTCCACCCGCACGACGTCGCCGAGCTGGACCAGACCGACGCCGAACGGCACGAACGCGTCTCCCGTCGGCCCCTTGTACGGAGGTCCGGGCGCGAAGCCCTGCGTGGTCCACGCCACCAGTCTTCCGTCGCGGGGAAGCAGGAGCTCGGCCATATCGGCGCCGCTGCATCGCGGGCAACGATCCTGACGGGGAAAGGTGGTGGCGCCGCAGCCGCCGCATCGGCTGCCGATCAACTGGGGATTCTCGTCGGGCCAGGTCGAGATGTCGGGCGCCAGTGCCTTCTGCATGATGAGTCCTTTGTCGGCGTGGCTGGAACAGCCTACTGATAAAGTAACAGTAGTACGTACCGCAAAGCCGCTCAGGCGGCGATCAGGCGCGCCTGACACTCGACGAACGGGAACAGCGTCGGCAGCGACCGCGCGAGTCCGGCGAAGGCCAGATCGCTCATGCCGGGCCGGAATATGCGTTTGTACAGGCGGATTCGGTTGTCCGGCGCACTGATGATCGCCTTCCAGCGCAGTCACACCGGGTTTGGGAGTCACGTCGCCGGAATCCAGGCGCAGCGGCAGTTCGATCGACTGCGTGGCGTGGGCATCCAGGAATCGGTGTGCGGGCTTGGGCAATAGTACCGTTAGCGTTTCGGTAAATCCGACGATCAGGCGGTCCGGCAGGGTCCGCGATCCGTATTCAGTTCTTGTTCAGCGTAATACGCACACCGATCAGCGGCATTCGGCAGACTGAGGTGTGGTCAGGACCCCTCGCCCCGGGACATGCCCGGGGCGAGCGGATGTTCAGTCCAGCAACAGTTCCGGGGAGTAGATGTCCAGCCAGGTGTGCAGGTCGACGGCGCGATCCAGCCCGGCCCTGGTCATCGACTCCATCCGCTGCGGGTCATGGGTCACCGCATTCTCCAGCCAGGCCCGGTCGACCAGCTGGAAGACCGGCGAATCCTTCTCGGACAGAATCTCTTTCACCAGCTGCTGGAGATTCGCCGCGTAGCCCGGATCCTGCGTGGAGGGGTAGGGGCTCTTCACCCGCTCGACAACCGACTGGGGCAGCACGTGTTTCGTGGCATGCCGCAGCAGGCTCTTCTCGCGTCCGTCGAAGGTCTTCAGCGACCACGGCGTGTTGTAGACGTATTCGACCAGCCGGTGATCGCAGAACGGCACTCGCACCTCGAGTCCGACCGCCATCGACGCGCGGTCCTTGCGATCCAGCAGCGCACGCACGAAACGGGTCAGATGCAGATGGCAGACCGTGCGCATGCGGTGCTCGACCTCGGACTCACCGTCCAGATGACCCACCTCCGCGACGGCCGTGGCGTACTGATCGGCGATATAGCCGTCCAGCGCGAGATTCTGGCGCAGTTCCGGATTGAGGACCTGCCAGCGTCCCTCGCCGGTCAGCGGGGTATTGAACGCCATCCACGGGAAGGTGTCCGCCTTCAGCGCGACCTCGTCGTGGAACCAGCGATACCCACCGAACACCTCGTCGGCCGACTCGCCCGACAGGGCCACCGTCGACTGCGCTCGAATCGCCTTGAACAGCAGGTACAGCGAGCTGTCCATATCTCCGAGTCCGGCCGGGATGTCGCGTGCGGTGATCACCGCACGGCGCACCGCCAGATCCGACAGGTCCGCCGGATTCAGCAGGACGTCCTCGTGCGCCGAACCGACCAGCTGGGCCACCTCACGCACGAACGGCGAGTCGGGCGTGTCACGCATCTCGTCGGGGACGAAATTCTGCTCCTGGTTCACGAAATCGACCGAGAACGTGCGCAACTGCTCACCGTCCCGGGCCAGCCGGGCCGCGGCAAGGCCCGTGATGGCGCTGGAATCCAGTCCGCCCGAGAGCAACACGCAGCGCGGCACGTCCGAGATGAGCTGCCGATCGACGATGTCCGTCATCAGCTCACGCACCCGCGCGACCGTGTCCTCCTGATTGTCGGTGTGCTCGACCGGGTCCAGGCGCCAGTAGGTACGCTCGTGAATACCGTTGCGGTCCACCGTGACCAGTGTGCCGGGCAGCACCTCGTACATGCCCTTCCACAGCGACCAGCCCGGGGTCTTGGTGAAGGAGAACAGCTCCCGCAGCCCCTCGCTGTCCACGACCTTGCGCGCCAGCGGATTGGCCAGGATCGCCTTGGGCTCCGAACCGAACAGCACACCGTCCGGCGTCGGGTAGTAGTAGAACGGCTTGATTCCCATGCGATCCCGGATCATCACCAGTTTCTCGGTGCGCTGATCCCAGATCGCGAACGCGTACATGCCATTGAGATGGTCGACGACCGATTCACCCCACTGCAGGTAGCCATGCAGGACGACCTCGGTGTCGCTGTCGGTCCGGAAGGTGTGCCCGAGCGCCGTCAACTCGGCGCGTAATTCGGTGAAGTTGTAGGTCTCACCCGAGTACACCATCCCGATGTCACCGGACGGGGTGCTCACGCTCATCGGCTGCGCGCCACCGGGTAGGTCGATGATGGCCAAGCGCCGGTGCCCTAACGCACCGTGTGTCCGCACGAACGTACCTCGCCCGTCGGGGCCCCGACAAGCCATCGTCTCCGTCATAGCGTCGAGGACACGCTGTTGCTGGGTCAGGTCGGAGTCGAACGACACCCAGCCCGCGATTCCACACATGATTCACGCCCTCCAATTAGTTAGCTTTAGCAACTACACGTAACTCCGTTGTAACACGGCAGGATTCGCAGCGCCAGACCTACCCCGGACAAACAGCTGTGCTGCGTAGTAGCCACTCGGACCGCTCGATGAGTGCCGAATCGGACATCGGCCGGCGGCGATCGAAGGACCCGAACGATTTCCACGAGGCGATCGCCCGAAGAGAGTTACCTTATACTGTAACTACTACCGTAATTAATTCCGTTTCGCGACACAGTACGGCACACGGTGCGATGCCTCGTCTTTCGTCACCGGTGACGATCCGACCGTCAGCGACGGAATGCGAAAGTGGCGACCATGCAGGATCATTCGGACGATTCCGTCATCGCGACCCCGGCCGATCTCACCGCGGACTGGCTGACGGCGAAACTCGGGGCGAGCACCGTCACCGGCTTCCGGCACGAGCGCATCGGCACGGGACAGGTCAGCGACTGCTACCGGGTGAGCCTGGACTACGCGCCGGGCACCGGCGGCCCCGGGTCGGCAGTCCTGAAGGTGGCATCCAGCGACCCCGTCAGCCGGCAGACGGGCGCGGGGCTGGGCCTGTACGAGAGCGAGGTTCGCTTCTATCGCGAGATCGTCCCGCAGCTGTCCGCGGGACCGCTACCGGCGTGTTACCACGCCGCATTCGACAGTGCCACAGGCGCATTCGATCTCCTGATCGGTGACGCCGTCGCCTCGGCCCCCGGCGACGAGATCCGGGGTGCGACCCTCGAACAGGCCAGGCTCGCGGTGAGCGAACTCGGCCGCCTGCACGCGATCGTCCGCGAACATCCCGGACTGACCGGCGCCGACTGGCTGCAGCGCGGGTCGATGCTGAATCAGGAACTACTGGCACAGCTGTACGGCATGTTCCTCGACCGCTACGGCGAGCAGGTGACAGCACCGCAACGGTCGGTGTGCGAGGCGCTGGTCGGCGCGTTCGACGGCTATCGGGCGATGCAGCAGAACCTCCCCCGCGGGCTCGTGCACGCCGACTACCGGCTGGACAATATGTTGTTCGGCTCCCTGGACGCCGAACGTCCACTGACAGTGGTGGATTGGCAGGGCGTGATGAGCGGCCCGGTGGTATCCGACCTCGCGAATTTCCTGGGCGGCGCACTGCGGATCGAGGATCGCCGTGCGCACTACGACGAACTCGTGGACCTCTATCACGCCTCGTCCGGACCGGATTCCCCGCTGACCCCACTACAGGTGCGTGAGACGGTCCGCAGTCAGAGCTTCATGGGCGTCATCACCGCGATCGCCGCGTCGGTCATCGTCGAACGCACCGAACGCGGGGACACGCTGTTCATGACCACGCTGAACCGGCACTGCGCACATGTACTCGACACCGGGGCACTGGAGTTGCTGCCGACCGTGTGAGCCGCCGACCGGCAACGGGAACCTACCCCATCACCCCGCTCGCCGTACAGCGCGACGACACCATCGAATCGGCTGACCGGACACCTGTCGACCATCGCTACGGTAAGCTTTACAGTTAATGCGACAATACCCTCCAGGAGGTCACTGTGGCCACACCGATCGACGATGCGGCCGACGGCTGGCACCACACGCTCGACGATCTCGCACGGCGGCGTGAGATCTCAACCGGCATGGGTGGACCCGAGCGGGTGGCCAAGCATCGCGGCAAGGGCAAGCTCGATGCCCGCGCCCGGGTCGACCGTATGCTGGACAAGGGGTCGTTCCACGAATTCGGCACGCTCGTGGGTGGCGAGGTCGCCGCCGATGGCATCGTCGCCGGTTCCGGACTGATCGACGGCTCCCCGGTGATGGTCGGCGCCGAGGATTTCACGACCATGGCCGGAACGATCGCTCCCGGCAGCAATTCCAAGCGCTACCGGCTGGCCGAACTCGCGGTCCGCAATCGGGTACCGCTCATCATGCTGCTCGAGGGCGCCGGATTCCGCGCCACCGGAGCGCATTACGGACGCACCCCGACCGATCTGCTCGCCCAGGCCCGCTGTTCGGGCCGGGTGCCCATGGTGACCGGGGTGCTGGGCTCCTCGGCCGGGCACGGCGCGCTGGTGGGACCGGTCTCGGATTTCGCCATCATGAGCCGGCAGGCCGCGATCTTCACCGCCGGACCGCCGGTGGTGCGGGAGTCGACCGGGGAGGACGTCTCGAAGGAGGATCTGGGCGGCCCGGACGTCGCGCTCGTCAGCGGTACCGTCCACAACGTCGCCGAGAGCGACGAGGACGTGCTCGACGACATCCGCCACTATCTGTCCTACTTCCCGCCCAGCGCCTGGTCGTATCCGGCCTCGCTGCTGCCCGACGAGGACGCCGCGCCGCGGCGGACCCCGGAACTGCTCGACATCGTCTCCCGCGACAATCGGCGCGTCTACGATATGCGCCGCGTGCTGGACGTCGTGCTGGACCGGACCGACTGGTTCGAGGTGCAGCCGCAGTTCGGCACGGCGATCGTCTGCGCCCTGGGTCATCTCGGCGGCCATCCCGTCGCGGTCGTCGCCAATCAGCCTCTGGTCCTGGCCGGTTCGATCGATGCCGATGCGGCAGACAAGGCCGCCCACTTCATCTCCGTCGCCGACGCCTTCCACCTGCCGCTGATCTTCCTCGCCGACAACCCCGGCATGCTGCCCGGCAGCGAATCAGAATTGAACGGCGTATTGCGCAGTGGGGCGAGGATGTTCGTCGCCCAGACCACCGCGACCACGCTCAAGCTGCACCTCACATTGCGCAAGGCCTACGGCTTCGGCTCGATGGTCATGTCGCTCATCGGATTCGACAACCAGATCGCCACCTTCGCCTATCCCGGCGCCACCATGGGCGCGATGAGCGCCGCCGCCCTCGGCCGCTCGGCCGGCGTCGATGAGGTTGTCGCGAAACAGCTGCGCGACATGGAACTTCAGGCTTCATACCGCTCGGCCGAGCACATGGGTTTCGACGAACTGCTCCACCCCGCCGAGACCCGTAACGCCCTGCTGCTGTCGCTGCGGCACGGACTGTACAGCCGACAGGCCGCGGCCGAGCCCGTGAACCGCACCGCCATCATGCCGTAATCACCAGCCGAGCAGAAGAATTCGGTGCGCGGCACATTCGACGGCATCTCCCGGAAGGACGGTCGATATGAGACCTGCGCAGCGAAAAGTCATCGTCGTCGGAGCGGGCTCGGGGATCGGCGCGGCGACCGCTGCCCACTTCCACGACCACGGCGATCACGTCCTCGCGGTGGATATCCGCGACAACGCAACGCCCGCATCGCAGTTCGCGCGGTGCGATCTGCGCGACGCCGCGGCGATCGCCGGACTGCTGGCCGGCCTCGACCCGGGCTGGGATCTGCTGGCCTACGTCGCTGGGCTGCCCGGGACCGCGCCGGCGAACGACGTGCTGCGGGTGAACTATCTCGGTATGCGCCTGATGACGGAGGGCACACTGCCGCTGCTGCGACGCGGCGGCTCCGTGGTGACCGTCGCCTCGGTGGCCGCGGTCGGCTGGGAGCAGCGCATCGAGGCCCTGAACGGCCTGCTGGAGGCCACCGACGCCGAGGCCGTGGAACGCTGGCAGGCCGCCCAGGATCCCAGCTACCCCGTCTACAGCACCTCCAAGCAGGCGGCCATTCTGTATGTGAAGCGGCTGACCGGACCCGCGTGGGCGAAGTACGGGGTACGCGTCAACACGGTCAGCCCGGGCCCCACCGAGACGCCGATCCTCCCCGATTTCGAGCAATCGATGGGTAAGGACATGCTCGACACGGTCCGCACCGTCGCCGGCCGACATGCCACGGTGGACGACATCGTCCCGGTGATCGCGTTCCTGGCCTCCCCCGAGGCCGGATGGGTCACCGGCCAGGACATCCAGGTCGACGCCGGCTTCATCACCTCGCTCACGGCCGGCGCGCCCATCGAGCTGTAACCGGCACTCTCAACGCTTCCTCGGGGCGCGATAGGCGATCGTCCGGGTTTCCAGATACTGCCGGAAACCCTCCACTCCGCACTGACGGCCGACGCCGCTGTTCTTGACTCCGCCGAAGGGCGCGTCGGCGCCGTAGAACATGCCGCCGTTCACGCCGAAGACACCGGATCGGACCCGCCGCGCGATGGCCATACCGCGATCGAGCGAACTCGACACCACCGCGCCGGCCAGCCCGTAGGCACTGTCGTTCGCCATCCGCACGGCCTGATCGTCGTCGTCGAAGGGCAGGACCGTCAGCACCGGCCCGAAGACCTCCTCCTGCGCCAGCGGATTCGCACTGTCCTCGGTGATGAACAGCGTCGGCCGCAGGAAGTGCCCGCCCGCAAGGTGACCGGACAGGCCCTCGGGACGACCACCGCCGGTCACCAGCCGCGCGCCCGCCCGCTGTCCGCGCTCGCAGACCTCGAGCACCCGAGCCTGCTGCGCGGCGCTGATGACGGGACCGACCAGCGTCTCCGGTAGCGTCGGATCACCTACTGGCACAGTCTCGAACGCGATGGTGAGCGCGGCCACGATCGGCTCGAACAGCGAACGGTGCACCAGCATCCGGCTGTTCGCCGCGCAGGCCTGGCCCGCGTGCACGCAGATACCGAGCGCGCCGCGCACCGCGGCGCCCACATCGGCGTCGTCCAGCGCGATCAGCGCCGACTTTCCGCCCAGTTCCAGGAACATGCGTTTCATCGTGTCGGCGCCCTGGCGCATCAGGTGTTTGCCGACCGCGGTGGATCCGGTGAACGAGATCAGGTCCACCCGTGGATCATTGGACAACAGTGCGGCGACCTCGTTGGACGGGGTGGGCACGACATCGACCACGCCCGGCGGGATATCGGTGTGCTCGGCGATCAGCCGTCCCAGCCTGGTCGCGTTCCAGGGCGTGTTCGGATCCGGTTTGAGCACAACGGTATTGCCCGCGGCAAGGGCCGGACCGAGCTTGTTGAGGATGACCTCCACCGGAAAATTCGACGGGCAGATGGCCGCCACCACACCCACGGGCGCCTGGACGACGGTGCGAACATTGCGCTCACCGAACAGGCCTCCCCCGTCCAGCGTTCGCTCCCACTCGAATTCATCGATCAATCGCGCCGGATAGCGCAGCGCGTCGGCCAGCGGCCAATCCAATTGGGCGTTCTGCGTGGTCATCCGGGGGCAGCCGACCTCGGCGATCAATTCCTCCCGCAGTAGCTCACTGTCGCCCTCGATGGCGCTCTGCAACTGTTCCAGGCAGCGCCTGCGCAACGCCCGGTTCGCCAACCAGTCGGATTCGTCGAATGCCCGCCGGGCCGCCGCGATGGCCCGGTCCATATCCTCCGCGCCGGCGGCCGCCGTGACACCCAGCTCTCTGCCTGTCGCGGGGCTGATATTCGCGAATTCCGCGCCGGACGCCGCCGCGACCAATTCGCCGTCGATGAGCATCCGGGTTTCCGCGTGTTCGGCCGCACGCAGTCCCAGCGCAACGCTCGGGGCCGACTGTTCGTCCACGACGTCACTCACGTCTTCTCCTGATCGTCGAGATTCGCTTCGCTGAAGAAGAATTCCTCCGCGTTGCCGTACAGGTAGTTGTCGCGCACATCGTCGGGCAGGTCGAGAGCCAATGCCTCCGGAACGACCCTGCGCTCGGGCAGGACCGGCCAGTCGGAGGCGAATATGACTTTGTTCCCGCCACGGGTGCGCATGTAGTGCAGCAGGCTCTCGGGCAGCCTTTTCGGTGACCACGCGGAGGTCATCAGACGCAGGTTCGGATATTTGATCAACAGCCGTATGGCCACGTCCCACCACGGGTCGGCGCCGTGGATCATGCACAACCGGAGCTCGGGGAATCGCACGCAGACCCGGTCCAGATGAATCGGATTCTGCACCTCGCCGGGAATGCGCGGCCCTGGAATACCGGTGTTGACGCACAGCGGCAGACCCAGTTCGGCGCACTTGGTATAGAGCGGGTAATACACGGCATCGCTGGGCGGGTACATCCCGTCGCCCCAGAAGCTCGGGCCCACCGCGGCGTAGGCGACCGGCAGGCTGTTCACCACTGCGACAAGTTCACGCAGTGACGGCATCGGACGCAGCAGATTCATCCCGCCAACGGCCAGCGAGAAACGATCCGGCCGGGCCTCTACGAATTTTCTGGCGGTCACCGAGGGTTTCGAGAGCGAGTCCATGAGAATCGCGCGCCGCACACCCTGCTCGTCCATCTCCTCCAGCAGCCGACCGAGATCGACCGGGTCGAACATCGACTTCGGGCCCTTGAAATAGTCCTCCCGCACGGCCTGCATCCACCGCGGCTGTGCCGGCGCCTCGCCGAAGTGGACGTTGACGAGGCAGTCGATTACACGGTGATTCATCACCCTCCGATTTCCGTGACGATGCCGGCCGCGACGCGCTCGGCTGCCCAGCGATAGTCGGGTTTGCCGTTGCCGAGCCGCGCGATCGCGTCGACGAAGATGAACTGCTTGGGCACCTTGTATCCGGCGAGCAGATTCCGGCATGCCTCCCGCATTTCGGTCTCGGTCGGGGCGGTGAGCTCGCGAGCACAGACCAGCGCGACAACCTCCTGGCCCCAGCGCTCGCTGGCCCTGCCGACCACGAGGGCGTCCCGGATTCCCCTGTGCGCCCGCAGGATTCCTTCGACCTCCTCGACGAACACCTTCTCGCCGCCGGTGTTGACGACCAGCGAGTCCCGCCCGAGCAGCCGGAGACTGCCGTCGGGCTCGACGGTCGCCCGGTCGCCGGGTATGGCCATGCGTACACCGTCGATCACCGGGAAGGTCCGCTCGGTGGCCTCCCGGTCGGCGAAGTATCCCAAGGGGACGCGTCCGATCCGTGCCGCCCAGCCGATTTCGGTGTCGCCGGGCGCCAGGAATCTCGTCCGATCGGCGGATACCGCGGCGCCACCGCGCATCAGGGCGAACGTCTCGATCTGCGCGTCCCGGGTGCTGCGGCCGAAACCCATGCCCCCGGTCTCGGAGGACCCGTATCCCTCCACGATGGTCACGTGCGGCAGCATGCCGATCAACGCCCGCTTGTGCTCCGGATTCGTGGCGGCTCCCCCGGTCCCGATCGCCATCAGCGAGGACAGGTCGTAAGCACCGGTGCGCATCTCGTCCACCAGGGGTCCGGCGAAGGCGTCGCCGACGATGGTCATCATCGTCACCCGCTCCCGCTCCGCGGTGCTCAATGCCCTACGGGCGTCGAACTTCTCGCGGTCGTCGTAGAGCACCACCGTCTGCCCGGACAGCGCACCCGCCAGCGCCGTCCACGTCCCGGCGGCATGCAGCAGCGGCGAGGCCGCGAGCCACACCTGCCCGGTGGCCCGGGCGAGTTCGTGCAGCGACTCGGGGGATTCGTGATCGCCGCCGCTCATCGCCGAGACGTACATGTCGCTCTGCCGCCACAGGACTCCCTTCGGCCGCCCGGTGGTGCCGCCCGTGCAGATCATCACCAGGTCGTCGGGATCGGTCGCGATCACTCGATCCGGATCACCCCGGGCCACACAGTCGTCATAGGAGACCGATTCCGCGAGTTCGTTCACCCCGCTGCCGTCGTCGACCGAGACGAGCAGATCGACGTCCATCCCCGCCACGACGCCGGCGACCTTGTCACCGAAAGCGCGGTGGTAGACCACGATCCGGGGCCGCACGTAGTCGAGCAGATCCCGGATCTCACGAACGGTGTAGTAATGATTGACGTTGACCGGGACCGTACGAGCCTTCAGACAGCCCAGCATGGCATCGGTGTAGCGGTCGTTGCGCATGATCAGCGCGACCCGGTCCTGACCACATTCCCAGCGGTGCAGCAGCGGCCGCGACGTGTGCGCACCGAATCCGCGATCGGCCAGGAAGTTCGCGAAACGCCTTGTATTCGACGCTGTTTCGGCGAACGTTGCGCGCCGGTCGCCGCAGACGGTCATCACCCGATCCGGTACCGCCGCCGCGAGCGTGTCCAGCACCTCGCCGAGGGTCCACTCACTCATCGCACCACACTCTCCGCCTCCCGTACCGAAACGACCGGAGAAAGCATCACAGATTTGTTTACTGTATCCCTATCTATAGCCTCGCGCCGAGGATCTGCCGTGCGCGATGATCACCGGACCGACGGAACGACACAACCATCGCCAGTCGTATATACTGTATCAATTACAGTATATGGAACGCACCGACCCCGTGCGCTGCTACGACGTAAAGGTGAGCCGTGGATACCTCTGCTGGAGACCACTCGGCGCCAGCCGGGAGCACCCTGAATCCGCGCGATCCCTACCCTTTCTTCGCCGCCAGGCGGCGGGAGGCGGGCGTGTTCCACGGAACGGTCATGGACTACTCCGAGACCCCGGAATCGTTGCGCCCCACGGACAGCTACGCCGCGGTCTCCTACTCCGCGGTCAACACCGCGCTGCGCGACAGTCAGGTGTTCAGTTCCAAGTTCTACGACTCGACCATCGGCATATTCATGGGACCGACCATCCTGGCCATGGACGGGACGATGCACAGGGCTCACCGGAACCTGGTGGCCACGGCGTTCAAGCCGCAATCGCTGCGGCGCTGGGAGCCGGAGATCGTCCGGCCGATCTGCGATGCGCTCATCGACGAGTTCGCCGTCCGGGGCTCCGCCGATCTGATCAGGGAGTTCACCTTCGAATTCCCGACCCGAGTCATCGCGCGACTGCTCGGCCTCCCCGAGCGAGATCTGCCGTTCTTCCGCAAGGCGGCCGTGGCGATCATCAACTACGCCAACAAGGTTCCGCGGGCCTTGCAGGCGTCCGAGGAGCTGAAGGAGTACTTCCTCGGGCATATCGAGCAGCGCCGGTCGGACCCGGCCGACGACATCATCGGCGATCTCGCGACCGCCGAGATCGACGGGGAGAAGCTGACCGACCGGGCCATCTACTCCTTCCTGCGCCTGCTGCTGCCTGCCGGACTGGAGACCACCTACCGGTCCTCGGGAAACCTGCTGTACCTGCTGCTGACGCATCCCGACCAGTTCGATCGGATCCAGCAGCGGCACGATCTGATTCCGCAGGCCGTCGAGGAGGGGCTGCGCTATGAAACGCCGCTCACGATGGTCCAGCGGGCCGTGACCGAGGACACCGAGCTGGACGGCGTCGCGATCCCCG
This sequence comes from Nocardia alni, assembly GCF_019038435.1. GTDB lineage: Bacteria > Actinomycetota > Actinomycetes > Mycobacteriales > Mycobacteriaceae > Nocardia > Nocardia alni. Next base: position 8,767 of record NZ_JAGPOX010000110.1, on the reverse strand, counting down.
GGGGCGCGGTGCTCGATCTGTGCCTGGGCTCGGCGAACCGCGACGAGGCTCGATGGGAGCGCCCGGAGGAGTTCGACATCTTCCGGACCCACACTCCGCACATCAGCTTCACCGCCGGCGCGCACACCTGTCTCGGCCTGCACCTGGCCCGGATGGAGACCAGGGTCGCGATGGAATGCCTGCTGAACCGCCTGACCGGATTCACCCTGCTCCCCGAGGGCGATCCGCACATCTTCGGCCAGCCGTTCCGCTCCCCCAACACATTACGGGTGACATTCGATGTCATCGCCTGAGCCGCTTGCCGATCGACGCCGAGGAGGAGCCGTGACCGACGAACCCGTATTGCTCACCGAGCAAAGCGGTCATGTGCGGACACTGACCCTGAACCGCCCGCACCGGAAGAACGCGATCACCCGCGACCTGTGGGCGGCGCTGCGCGGCGAACTTCACCATGCCGCAAAGGATTCCGACGTGCGAGCGGTCATCCTCACCGGCTCCGGCGGCTCGTTCTGCTCCGGCGCCGACATCTCCGATGCCGCGGGGATGGACGAATTCCCCGATCCGAGTCGGGAGATGAACGCCATCAACGACGTCGTGCAGCTGCTGCACGACCTGCCCGTGCCCACCGTCGCGAAGGTGCGCGGCGTCGCCGCCGGCGCCGGATGGAATCTCGCGCTCGGATGCGATCTGGTGGTGGCGACGCCCGACGCGCGGTTCTGCCAGATCTTCACCCGTCGGGCGCTGTCGCCGGACTGTGGCGGTTCGTGGCTGCTGCCGAGACTTGTCGGCCTGCAACAGGCCAAGCGGCTGGCGCTGCTGGCCGAGACGATCGACGCCGACGAGGCGCGCGGCCTCGGGCTGGTGACCTGGGTGCGCCCCGAGGACGCCATCGACACGTTCGTGGAGGAACTCGCCGTGCGGCTGGCGTCCGGGCCGCCGCTCGCGCTCGCCCAGACCAAGGCGCTGCTGAACGCGGGAACCGTTCGCACACTCAGTGAGTCGCTCGCGGAGGAGACGCGGGCGCAGGCGGTCAATCTGACCGGCGCCGACGTCATCGAGGCGTTCGCGGCGTTCGCCGAGAAGCGCGCGCCCGTCTTCACCGGCACGCCGGGCGGCTAGCCATGGCCGAACGCAGCAGCGCCGGGAAACGGCAGCGGCGCGAACGCGGCTCGCTGAATCCGGACGACATCATCGACGGCGCATTCGAACTCGCCGAACGCGTATCCATCGACGGCCTGAGCATGCCGCTGCTGGGCAGACACCTACAGGTGGGTGTCACCAGTATCTACTGGTACTTCCGCAAGAAGGACGACCTGCTCAACGCCATGACCGATCGGGCGCTGCGGCTGCAGGTCTACGCGATCCCGTACCCGTTCGTCGAGACGGCGAACTGGCGGGAGACACTGGCGAACCACGCGCGCACGATGCGGCACACCTTCCTGGCCAATCCGATTCTGTGCGACCTCATCCTGATCCGGTCGGCGCTGAGCCAGCACGCCAGCCGGATCGGCGCGGAGCAGGTGGAGCGGACGGTCGCCAGGCTGGTGGACACCGGCCTGACCGCCGCCGAGGCCTTCGACCTCTACTCGGCGATCAACCTCCACGTCCGGGGATCGGTTGTCCTGCAACGGCTCTACGACAAGAACGGCGATTCGGACGGTGAGGCGCGGGCATACTACGACAGCATTCTGATCGCGCCGGACACGACACCGCTACTCGCCGAGGCCATGTCGAACGGGCTGCGCGCGGGCACACCGGACGACCACAACTTCGAATTCGGACTGCACTGCATTCTCGACCGCGCGAGCCGGTTGATCGAGACGCGTTCAGTACCATGACAATCCCACGAAGGAAGCCCCAATGTCGTTCGACTCCATCGTGTACCGCGTCGACGGGCATACGGCCACGATCACCCTCGACCGCCCGCAGGCGCTCAACGCCCTGACCCCGCACATGATCACCGAACTACGGACCGCCTACGACGAGGCCGAGAACGACGATAATGTCTGGACGATCGTCGTCACCGGCGCCGGTCGCGCCTTCTGCGCGGGCGCGGATGTCAAGGCCATCCCCGGCGACGGCAAGGTGATCAACGAGCGCCCCTATCTGTCCACCTACGAGCAGTGGGAGGCGCCCCAGGAGGGCACACCGCCCTTCCGCAGCATGACCAAGCCCATCCTGGCCGCGATCAACGGATTGTGTTGCGGCGCCGGGCTGGACTGGGTCACCACCGGCGATATCGTCATCGCCGCGCAGTCGGCGACCTTCTTCGACGCGCACGTCAGCATCGGGCTGGTGGCGGGCCGCGAGGTGGTGCGCCTGGCCCGGGTGCTGCCGCGGGCGGTCGCGCTGCGAATGGCGTTGCTGGGCAAGCACGAGCGGCTCAGCGCGCAGCGGGCCTACGAGCTGGGCATGATCACCGAGGTGGTCGCGGACGACCGGCTGCTCGAGCGGGCTCACGAGATCGCGGATATCGTGAATTCCAATGCGCCCCTGGCCGTCCGGGGCACCCGGCTGGCCATCCTCAAGGGCCTGGACGTGCCGCTGCACGAGGCCGAGATGCTCGCCGAATCGTTCCGCGAACGAGTCACCCGCACCGAAGACGCGCTCGAGGGGCCCCGGGCATTCGTGGAGAAGAGGACTCCGCAATGGCAGTGCCGATGAATCACTCCGGGCATGCGCTGAGTCGTCGTATCGCCGAAATGCTGGCGCTGCAACCAGATTCGCTCGCGATCGAGTACGACGACCGGTGGTACACCCTCGGTGAGCTGAGCGAATTGTCCGGGAGCATCCGCTCGTTCGTGCTCGCGCACCCGGCGGGCCATCGCACGGTCGGCATCCTGCTGCGCAACCGGCCCGAACATGTGGCCGCCCTGCTCGGTGTCCTGCTGGGCGGCGGCACCGTTGTGGTGCTCAATCCCGCCCGCGGGGACGAGCGCACACGGGCCGACATCACCGCGCTCCGGCTGCCCCTGATCATCGGCGCGCCCGACGATCTGGCGGCCCTGGTCGTGCCGTCGCCCGGCACGGCGACCGTGGCGATCTCGGGCATGGCGGCTGAACCGCACGCGTTCCCCGGCAGGCGCGTTCTCGACGGACCGACCCACCCCGGTGTCGCCGTGCGCATGCTGACCAGCGGCACGACCGGACCGCCCAAACGGGTGGACATCACCTACGACATGCTGGCCCACAGCGTGCTCGGCCCCGAGCCGGACCGCGCGCCGCTTCCCGCGCGACCGCGGCAGGGCGTCGCGATCGTGAACGCGCCGATGGTCCACATCGGCGGCGTGTTCCGGGTGCTGCAGTGTGTCGTCGAGGCCCGGCCCTTCGTGCTGCTCCCCCGCTTCGAGCTCGAGCGCTGGGCCCGTGCCGTGCGCACGCATCGGCCCAAGGCCGTGTCACTGGTGCCCGCCGCGCTGCGCACGGTGCTGCATTCGGATCTGCGCCCGGAGGATCTGACCGGTATCCAGGTCGTGACCTCGGGTACCGCGCCGCTGTCGGCCGCGGACGCCGACGCGTTCCACGAGAAGTTCGGAATCCCTGTCCTCACCTCTTATGCCGCAACGGAATTCGGCGGCGGGGTCGCGGGCTGGACCCTGGCCGATCACCGGCGGTACTGGAACGCCAAGCGCGGCAGCGTAGGCCGGGCGACCGGAGGTTCACGGCTGCGGGTGGTCGATGAGGACGGCACCGTCCTGGACGCCGACCGTCCCGGCCTCCTGGAAGTCGCACCCGGCCAGCTCGGCCCGACCGCGGAGTGGATCCGCACCACCGACCTGGCCCGCATCGACGCCGACGGCTTCCTGTGGATCATGGGCCGCGCCGATCAGGCGATCATCCGCGGCGGCTTCAAGATCATGCCGGACGATGTGCGCGGCGCCCTGGAAAGCCATCCCGCCGTCCTGGGCGCCGCGGTGGTCTCACGCCCCGACGGCCGCCTCGGCGAAACACCGGTCGCGATGGTGGAATTGCGCTCCGGCCACTCCGCCGAACCCGGCGACCTCATCGAACATCTGCGACACCGCTTGGCCCCCTATGAGATTCCCACCGACATCGCACTCGTCACGGCCATCCCGCGCACACCCTCCGGCAAGGCCGATCTCCGCGCGGTGCGAGCACACTTCGCCCCAGACCACCCGGGCGCGACGCTGAACAACCCGCCGGGAGGGCTCCCCGCCTGACCATCGCGCCTACAGGAACCGGCACTTCCGACGCCGACGACGTGCGTCCGCCCCGGTGCGTCAGACGCACGGCCTGAACGGCTACGCCCACGGCAGTGGGCGGGCTCGGGCTCGATCCCACGCAGGCCATCGAACCGATCACTACTCCTGGCTGTCGCACCATCCGATCCACGACGTCGTCCAAGTGCCCGGGGTGCGCTGCGGGCTCTCCCGCGTCGCCCGAGCCGCACAGGCGACGGCGTAACCCCGCGCAGCAAAAACCGTCGGATATGGTCTCGTGCCGTGAATCAGCCTGCGGCGATCACTTGTTCGCGGGCCCAGCGGTAGTCGGCCTTGCCGGCCGGACTTCGTACGATCTCCGAGCGGAACACGACGTGCTTGGGCAATTTGTACCGCGCGAGGGACAGTGCCGCATGAGTGATCAGATCCTCGTCGCTCGCCTCGGCTCCTTCGGACAGGGCGACGACGGCGACGACCTCCTGCCCCCATCGCTCGCTCGGGCGGCCCACCACGACCACGTCGGCGACGGCCGGATGGGACGAGATCGCCATCTCGACCTCCTCGACGAAGATCTTCTCGCCACCGGAGTTGATCGTCACCGAATCGCGCCCGAGCAGTTCTATGGACCCGTCGGCCAAGCGCCGAGCCCGGTCGCCCGGAATCACGAAGCGCATGCCGTCGATGAGCGGAAAGGTGATCGCGGTCTTGACGGCATCGCCCTTGTAGCCCAGGGGCGTGAAACGGCGTTGGGCGAGCCAGCCGATGCCCTCGTGGCCCGCGGCCAGCACCGAGCCGAAATCCTCGGCCACCACACAGGTATCCGCGCCCGCGGCGAACCTGCCGGTGGACACCGATCCGGCCGCCGACACGTGGTGCATCTGCGCGCCGGTCTCCGAGGCACCGACCGCGTCCAGTACGACCAGCCCGGGGATCGCATCGATCCAACGCCGCTTGATCTGCGGGCTCAGCACGGCGCCTCCGCTGGTCAACGCCACCAGCGACGACACGTCGGCCGACGTCTTCTCGATCGCGGCCAGGAGCGGACGCGCCATCGCGTCACCGACCACGATCGCCACGGCGGCGCGCTCCCTCGAGATGGTTCGCACGATCTCCTCGGCATCGACATGGTCGACCACAGTGGGAAGCACGAGCGTCTGTCCGGTCGTCATCGCGGTGAGCACCGCCCACTGTGCCGCACCGTGCATCATGGGCGGCAGAAGCAACAGGCGCACACCGGGATTCGCTTCCGCTCGCGCGACGACCTCGGAGTACGAATCGATCACCGCACCGGTGTTGTTGTCCCGGCCTCCGCAGGCGGCCATGAAGATGTCGTGCTGGCGCCACAGCACGGCCTTGGGCATGCCGGTGGTGCCGCCGGTGTACAGCACATACAGATCGTCCGGAACCGCTTGCGGCAGCTGCGTATCCGGTTCGGTGGCTGCCACGACGGTCTCGTAATCGACCGCGCCGTCCAGCAATTCGTTGCCGGAGTCGTCGGCGATCTGGATCAGCACACGTAGCGCCGTCAGGCCGGGCAGTACTTCGGCCAGGCGGGGCGCGAACGCGGCGTGGTAGATGAGCGCGGTCGCACCGGAATCGGCCAGCAGATACTGCAATTCGCTCTCGACATAGCGATAGTTGACGTTGAACGGCGCCACTCGCGCCCGGAACGCCCCCATCATCCCCTCGATGTATTCGGGACCGTTGTAGGCGTAGATGCCCAGCAGATCCTGCCCGGTCTCGTGCCCGGCGAGCGCCGATCGCTCGGTGTGACAGCCCAGCCCGCGCGCGTGCAGGTAGGACGCCAACCGCCGCGACTGCTCGGCGACCCGGGCATAGGTGCACCGGCGATCGCCCTGCACCACCAGCTCACGATCGGGAAGGGCGGCCGCGACCGCATCCGCGGCCTCCACCAGGGTCAATTGCGAGGTTACCGGTGCGGATACGCTGCTCGGACGAGACAACTGCGCCTCCTGGGTCGACTGGCCGACACCAATAGAGTAAACCAACTGTAATACCTACGGGAATGATTACAAGTACGGATTCGGCGGCCCACGCCGAGCGGGAGAGGCGCTCAGGTCCGCGCTGTGCGCCTTATCCGGCGGTGTGTGCGCCGATGCGCGCGGCGCAGGGCGAGATCGGTGACGCGACGGAGCATGCCCGAAAACGGTGGTGCGGCACGGGCGGTGATCATGAACGGAAGATCGGTGCCGACGACAGTTCGATAGTGGGTGAAGGTATCGAAGCCGGCTTTGCCGCGATACGCGCCCATGCCGCTGTCGCCGACCCCACCGAAGGGCGCGTCCGCCGGGAACATCTGCATGCCGAAATCGTTGCGGGACACGCCCCCGCTGCGGGTCGCCCGGACGAGTGCGCGGAAATCGCGATCGCCGCGCCCGTACCAGTAGGCGACCAGGGGCGCGGGACGCCGGTTCAGGTGCTCGATCACCTCGGCGAGTGCGGAATACGGTCGCACGACGAGCACCGGTCCGAAGATTTCCTCGGTGGCGATCGGCATGTCGTCGGTGACGTCCCGGACGATGGTCGGTGCGATCTTGCGCGACACCGGATCCGGCAGTGTCTCACCCGGTGGAACGATCTGCTCGACGTGCGCGCCCGCCTGGCGTGCCGAATCGACCAGCGCGACAACGCGATCGTAGTTCACGGTATCGACGCACGCGGTGTACTCGTCGTCATCGGCGATCGCCGGGAACATATCTCGCAGAGCGGTGCGGACCGCGTCGGCGAAGGCGTCGATTCGTTCGGCCGGTACGAAAACGGTGTCGGGGCACACGCAAACCTGCCCGCCGTTGACCATGCGCGCCCGCGCGATCCGGCCAGCTGCGCGCCGGATATCGGCATTCGGCGCCACGACGACCGGATTCTTCCCGCCGAGTTCGAGCGTGACAGGCACGAGATGCTCTGCGGCAGCACGCTGAACCAGCCTGCCGACCCGGGTCGATCCGGTGAAGAACAGACAGTCGAAGGGCAACTCGGCGAAGGCTGCGGCCACGTCGGGGCCGCCGGTCACGACGGCCAGCTCGCACTGATCGAAATAGTCGGGCGCTAGTTTCCGAGTCAATTCCGCAGTGCGCGAAGTGATCTCGGACATCTTGAGCATCACCCGATTGCCCGCGGCGAAGGCCGCCGCGGCGGGCACGACAACCAGCTGGAGAGGGAAGTTCCACGGGCCGATGATGCCGACGACGCCCCGCGGTGTGGGCTGGACCTGAGCGCGGATGCCGTAGAGGCGCGCTGCCGGTTTCGGATTGCGTGGCCGCATCCAGTCGCGCACATGCGAGCGGGTGTGCTCGATGGTCGTGAGCATGCCCATGATCTCCGCGAACAATGTCCCGGTCCGCGACCGTGTACCGAAATCGCCGGTCATCGCGTCCACGTAAGCATCGACGTTGTCCAGGACCATCGCGAGCAGCCGATCGATCCTGTTGCGCCGCACCGCCGCCGAGGGTGGCCCCTCCCGCAGGAATGCCGCTCGCTGCCGTTCCAGAATCGCGGCCGGTGTCGCGGATTGCCCTGTCGACCGGTCGTTTTCGGTCGTTGCGACCCCGGGCGTAATTTTTGCGGTCATCCGAGATCCAGTGGGCCATCATGAATCACGGCGGCGAGCTGCCCCAGCTCGATGCCGTTGTCGGTGGTCGCGGCCAGACACGCCGCGACGTCTTTGCGCAGGAACGGTGCGGCCACCCGCTCGAACCCGCTCGGCCCGCCGATGCGCTGAATCGACTCCATGGCATAGCTGCGCCCGCTACAGACAAGTAGCGCGCGCAGCAGATCATCGTCGGCGATGCCCATCTTCCGGCCGATCTCCGCGGCCGTCGCGACCAACTGCGCGCTGGCGGCGAACAGCGCGTTGTTCACCAGCTTCACGCGTAACGCGCTGCCCAGCTCACCGGTGGTGACGATGGTGCCGGCATAGGACTCCAGCACCGGCCGCGCGAGCGCCACCGACGATGCCGGACCACCCAGCAGGACGGTCAACTCCCCCGCGGCGATGTCCTGAGCCGACCCGCTCACCGGACCATCCAGCAGTACCGGGCCATCGGAATGAGTGGCGGCCAGACCACGAACCGTCGACACGGCTCCGGTGGTGTGCGAGACGACGACGCAGTCTTTGCGCCCGGTCGCGAGCACGCCCCGCGGGCCGCCGAGTACCTCCACCAACTGGTCGTCCGAGAACACGCAGACGATCACGACATCGCTCACGGCGGCCATCTCGGCCACCGAATTCGCCACCTCGGCCCCGGCCGCCCGGACCCGTTCGCGCACCTCCGGCCGGCGCGCGTAGACCACCACCCGGTGACCGCCCCGGACCAGCCGGACCACCATCGGCTCGCCCATCCGCCCGGCCCCCACGAATCCGACAACCCGCGCCATCCGCGCACTCCTCGCTCGCCCGGTCGGCATGCTCACGCCGTAACAGTTGATTTTCCAGTAATAGCAACGGTAACACCAATCGAGCACCTCGGACGCCGAATGCCCTGCCCCCCTGACGCACCCGACGCACCCGACGCACCGATACGCCCGCACACCGCACACCGCACACCGCACACCGCACACCGCACACC
>NZ_JAGPOX010000010.1 GCF_019038435.1 Nocardia alni | reverse complement strand
CGGTTCTCTCCTACCGACCCGGCACCGCGCCCGCGAGCCGCTATCAGCGCACGATCACTACCGAGCCGCGCTCTGCGAGCCGACTCCACACCACCACGCGAACGAAACCCCGGCCTATCGCTGCATTCTCCGGCTCCAAAACTCTGGTTCCCGGCGATTACCCCCGGAAAATGCAGCCGGAGGCCGGTTCTCCCGGACCGACCCGACATCTCACCCGTGACCCGCCAGGCGCTGGTGCACGGCCACGGCCACGACCACATCGAACTCTGCGAGCCGCCTGCACACCAGCACGCGAAGGGCAGCCCGGCATATCACTAGCTCCTGTATGACCTGGGTGGGCCGTGTCATCGCCGTAAGTCGCCGACCTCGCTTACACAGCGCTTGGTTGCCTCGTCGGTCGATGTCTCGAAGGCTGTCGTGTCGCTTCGCGCGGCGGCACCGGCGGGATCGAACCGGTCTATCGCTGCACTGTTCGGGGCTGATCGTCCGGTGTCCGACCGGTGGCGGTCGACGCAACCGGTCGCTGGTGACGTGGACGATCGTCTCAGCTGTTGTCTCGACGTTCCTGGCGGTCGTGTACGACGGTCGGGTTGGGCAGACGGTGGTTGATCGGGATCGTGAGGCGTTGGGTTCGGGAACTGGGGATTTCTTTGGCGGGGAACCATTTCTACGATGTGGCTGTAGCGGGTCGGGGACGGCCGGGCTCGCCGGAGTGGGAAGGTGTTCGAGAATGGTGCGTCGGTTGGTGGATATTTCGGTGCCGTTGCAGGCGGGGATCGCCTCGGATCCGCCGGGGCTGCTGCCGGAGATCGACTACTTCTCGCATGCCGACACCGCCGAGCAGGTGCTGGCGTTCTTTCCCGGGGCCACGGTGGACGATCTGCCGGACCGGGAGGGGTGGGCGGTCGAGAGTGTGCGGATCAGTACGCACAACGGGACGCATTTGGATGCGCCGTATCATTATTCGGCGACCATGGACGGTGGGGCGCGGGCCATCACGATCGACGAGGTGCCCCTGGACTGGTGCCTGCAACCGGCGGTGAAGCTGGACTTCCGGCATTTCCAGGACGGGTACGTGGTCACCGCCGCGGACGTGGCCGCCGAACTCGACCGGATCGGGCACGAACTGCGGCCGCTGGAGATCGTCGTGGTCAACACCGCGGCCGGCGCCCGGTATGGCCAGGACGATTACGTGTCCACTGGATGCGGTATGGGCCGCGAGGCCACCCTCTATCTGCTCGAGCGGGGCGTGCGCCTGACCGGAACCGACGCCTGGAGCTGGGATCCGCCGTTCTCCTACACCGCCGCCCGCTACGCCCGTGAGCACGACGCATCGATCATCTGGGAGGGACACCGGGCCGGACGCACCATCGGCTACTGCCACATCGAGAAACTGCACAACCTGGAGTCGTTGCCCGCCAGTGGATTTCAGATCTCCTGCTTTCCGGTGAAGGTGCACGCCGCGTCGGCGGGCTGGACACGGGCGGTCGCCATCTTCGACGAATAGGCCGGGATCGCCGAGCGCCGCCCTCAGAGCTTCACCCCGTCGACGGCCAGACGGATCAGCCGACGCGCGGTATCCGGGTCTCCTTCACTGACCAGCGAGACGGCGTTGGTGATCGTGAGCAGATCCATGGCTGCGACATCGGGACGCACCGCACCGGCGGCGCATGCCCGCCGCACGAGTTCTTGCGCCGCTTCCAGTAACTGGCCGTGACAGCCCTGGGCCTCGGCCAGGTCGGGACGTTCGGCGATGAGTGAGGCTGCCAGGCCGCGGGTTTCGGCGGAGTAGACCGCGAGTTCCTCGAGCCACGCGGTCAGACCGGAGGCGGGCTCGGCGGCCAGATCATGTGCGCGACGGCACAATCGGTCGACGCCGTCCTGGAAGATTTCCTCCAGCAACGCATGTCGTGACGGGAAATGCCGGTGCAGGGTGGCCGATCCGATTCCCGCCCGCCGCGCGATCTCCTCGAGCGATGCCTCGAATCCGTCCCTGGCCACGACCTGCGCCGCGACGGCCAGCAGCCGCTCGTGATTGCGCTGCCAATCCGAACGCTGCGACCGAGGCTGCACTCTCGAATTCTCCATTGCTGCAAGCCCTTCCGGTGCTCGAGTGCCCTTCCCTTCCGCCACGCTGTCACGTTCGCCCGCCACGCCCGGCTCCCCCGAAACCGCGCACGACTCCTGCGGCGCCCGCCCGGCCGAGGGACGCGCACCGGAGGGCCGACCGGCTCGTGCGGGCATCCGGCGCCTTCCTGGTCGACAAAACGGGGTGGTTCCCCATATCCTAGCGAACATGAAACGGGGTACCTCCCCATTTCACCGGAAGGAGTCGACAATGTCCGACAAGGATGCGTTCGTGCTGGTCACAGGCGCGACAGGAAAGCAGGGCGGCGCCGTGGCCCGCGCGTTGCTCGCCGTCGGGGTGCCCGTGCACGCGCTGGTGCGCGATCCGGACTCCGAGCGCGCGAGGGCCGTGGGCGAGCTCGGCGCGACACTGGTCCGCGGCGATCTGGACGACCCGGCCACGCTCACGGCCGCGTTGACCGGAGCGCGTGCGGCGTTCTCGATTCAGATGCCCGACCTGACGAACCTGCTCGGCGATTCCGAGGTCCGCCAGGGCCGCGCCCTGGTCGCCGCGGCCCGCGAGGCCGGAGTGGAGCAGTTCGTGCATACGTCCGTATCCGGTACGGGCGCAACCGATCCGGCGAAACTCGACGAACAGCGCTGGGGCGCGCACATGCCCCACTATTGGCGCAGCAAGGCGGCGGTCGAGGATGCGGTGCGCGAGGCGGGATTCGGGTCCTGGACGATTCTGCGCCCGGCGACCTTCATGGAGAATTTCCTGCGACCGTCGTTCTACTTCGCCGAGCAGACCTCGGACCGCCTGCTGGTCGCGGTCGACCTCGACGTCCCGCTGCCGTTCATCGCGATCGACGATATCGGCACGGCGGCCGCCGCGGCCTTCGCCGATCCGCGGCGCTTCGCGGGCGTCGTGCTGGAACTGGCCGGTGATCGGCTCAGCTTCCGTACGGCCGCCGCGACGCTGTCCGAGGCATGGGGCGCGCCCATCGAAGTACCGGACAGCCCGGAAGCCGCTGTCGCACAGGGACTCCCGGACCACCTCGCCCTGTCCCAGCGCTATATGACGACCTATCCCTCGCCGGCCGATCCCGAGGCGGCCCGGGCCTTGGGGCTTCCCGTGCGGACATTCGCGCGGTGGGCTCGGGCGACCGTCGTCGCATAAGGGTTCGCCCCAGGACTGCGGCGGTTCACATCAATCCGGCCCGGCATGCCCCGAGTCACCTACTTGGACCACGGTTTCTTCCAGCGGCTCAGGCAGCGAGACTAACCCTGCGGCGTGTACCCGAACGGCAACATCACACTCTTGGACTGGCAGTACGCCTCGATGCCCTCGGGTCCGTTCTCCCGCCCGATGCCGGAGTTCTTGTACCCGCCGAACGGCGAGCCCGGATCGAACGCGTACATGTTGACCGCGTAGGTGCCGGTGCGGATCTGTGCGGCGATGCGCAGCGCGCGCTCGTTGTCGGTGGTCCAGACGCTGCCTGCCAGGCCGTAGTCCGAGTCGTTGGCGATGCGGATCGCGTCCTGCTCGTCCTCGTACGGGATCACCACGAGCACCGGGCCGAAGATCTCCTCGCGCGCGATCCGCATCTCGTTGGTCACATCGGCGAAAACCGTTGGCTGCACGAACCATCCGCCGTCCAGGCCCTCGGGGCGCGCCCCGCCGGTGACCAGCCGCGCGCCCTCCTCGACGCCCGTGCGGATGTAGCCCTCGACGCGTTCGCGCTGGCGCTCGGAGATCAGCGGGCCGATGGTGGCCGACGCATTGTCGGGGCGGCCGACCGGGCTCGCCGCCGCGGCCGCGGCCACCTTCTCCACCACTTCGGCGTAGCGCGAGCGCGGGGCCAGGATGCGGGTCTGGCCGACACACGCCTGACCGGAGTTCATCAGGCCGGAGAACAGCAGCATCGGCACGCTCGCGTCCAGGTCGGCGTCCTCGAGGATGATCGCGGCAGATTTCCCGCCCAGCTCGAGCGTGCACGGCTTGAGCCGCTCGGCGGCGATCTTGCCGACCTCCCGGCCCACCGCGGAGCTGCCGGTGAAGGTGAACTTGTCGATCTCCGGGTTGGCGGTCAGCGCGCGGCCGGCGTCCGCGCCGCCGGGCAGCACCGACAGCACTCCCTCGGGCAGGCCGGCCTCTGCGAACACTTCCGCGAGCGCGTTGGTCGTCAGCGGTGTCTCCGCGGCGGGTTTCAACACGATCGTGCACCCGGCCAGCAGCGCGGGCCCGAGTTTATTGGCCGCCAGGAACAACGGCACGTTCCAGGCCGTGATCGCGGCGACCACGCCGACCGGTTCGCGGGTCACCAGGACCTGCCCGTAGACACCGTCGCGGATCTCGCGCCAGGCGAATTTGTCCGCGGCGCCGGCGAAGTACGCCAGGCTGGTCAGTGCCGCGCCGTACTGCATCATGTCCACGATGCTCGCGGGCTGACCGGTCTCCAGGGTCAGCAGGTGCTTGAAGCGGTCCGCGCGCTCGGTGAGCAAGCCGGTGGCCTTGCCCAGGATCGCGGCGCGTTCGGCAGGGGTCATGCGCGGCCACGGGCCCTCGTCGAAGGCCTTACGCGCGGCGGCGCAGGCCGCATCGACGTCCGCGGCCACGGCCAGCGGCACGCGGCCCACCGGTTCACCCGTCGCCGGGGAACGGACCTCGATCACCTGTGCCGAGGCCGGTTCCACCCATCTGCCCCCGATGAACAGCCGGTCGTACTCGGTCCGGTCCCCGGTTGCGCTCTGCGTCACGGCGCCACCCTTTCCACGTCGTTGCGAGCGGATGTCGTTCGACCGAGCCCACGACTGTGTCACAGGTCACGGCCGACTCCGCCGGGCTCCAACCTACCGACCGGCCCGGGCAGCCGTATAGACATCTGTCCCACATATCGGCACTGGACATTCCGATAAACCAACCAGTACTCTTTCGGCAAACAGACTCTTTCAAAGCAACTACCTGTTGGCGAGTGAACCTCAGTAAGTCACTATCAAACGCGGTCGGGAGCGTTTGTCCACTGATAAGAGAGGCCCCCGTGAAAAAGAGTTTCGCGAAATTTGCCATCATCGCCGCGGCCGGTGCTGCAATGGTCGTCCCCGCCGTGGGCATCGCGTCGGCGCAGCCCAGCGACTGGGGCGGGTTCAACAACCCGGGCTACCACAACCAGCACGGTGACGACTGGCACTGTGACCGCCACGGCTTGTGGCACAACGACCAGCACGATTCCCGCGGTCACCGCGACAACCGCTGCCACATCTGGTAATACCCGAATACGACGAACACCCCGGCGCTATCATCGCCGGGGTGTTCGGCTGTCCAGGCGTGAGTCCGCCGCGATCAGCGACCGAACGAACCCGTCCAGACGGTGTTCGCCAGGCCGTGGAAGGCGTGTCCGCCGGTGCCGAGCAGCCCGTGGAACGCGGTGAAGCCGGTGTGGAACAGGTCCGGGATCATGGTGGAGCCTTTCTTCGTGGGACTTTCTACTTCACCTAGCATCGAAGAGTTTGCTAGGCAATAGCTATGTATTTCCTGTGTCCATTCTGTGTGTTACGCGACATGCGTTCGACGCATTCCCTACGGCACTGACCAACACGCCGGAAATACGACGTTTGGATTCGATCGAAGCCGTCGGATATAGTAGCGTGCTCATTTCTAGGTGGACGCGATCATTTGGTCCAGCGATCATGTAGTAGCTCGCGGTCATTCACCTGTTCGTCGGCCTCCCGCACTAGGACATCCCGGTCTCGTAGCGGCCTTCGGCCACCCGCGACCGGGCCGCGCTTCAGCCCGGTTCGTGAACTCGCGGTCCCATTCCTGCCGTTCCACTGCCACAAGTCAGAGGCCGACGGGCCGTCCGCTGACCCGGCACACCGGTTCGGTCGGGACGCCGGGCGGACGCCGGGCGGTTCCGTCGTCCTCGCCCCGATCGGTTTCCCCGGCGCCCCGGCCGGTCAGCGGGCTCATCAGTCCGATCCGCCCGCCCTCGCCGAACAGCCGAACACGCAGGCCGCGAGCGTGCCGGCAACCATGACACCCCGCCCGATCGCCGCCACTGCCCCGAAAAGGTATTGACAATCATTGTCATTTAGTGACAATTAGCTCCAGTTCAGCGATCTGGAGACAACGAATGACAAAACTTGACATGGCCATGCGGGCCGCGGCCGCCCTCGCCATCGTGGGCCTCGCCGCCGGCGCCCTCGCGGCGTGTTCCTCGAACGGCACGTCGGGCGGCTCCTCCGGGGGCAAGATCGTCGCGGTGGGTGCGGAGAACGAGTACGCCGACGTGATTTCCCAGATCGGGGGGCAGTACGTCACGGTGAGCGCCATCATGAGCGACCCGAACACCGATCCCCACACCTTCGAGTCCTCAGCGAGCGTGTCCAAGCAGGTACAGGCCGCGTCCCTGGTCGTACAGAACGGGTTGGGCTACGACGACTTCATGAGCACGATCCTCGAGGCCGCGCCGAACGCGAGCCGCAAGGTCGTCAACGTACAGAAGCTGCGCAGCCTCCCGGACGACACGCCCAACCCGCACCTGTGGTACGACCCGGCGACCATGCCCGTCGTGGCCAACGCCCTGGCCGACGACCTGTCGGCGTTGCAACCGGATCACGCGTCGTACTTCCGGAAGAACGAGCAGACCTTCCTGGACGCACTGAAGCCGTGGACCGACGCGCTGGCCTCGTTCAAGCGGCAGTACCCGAACGTCCCGGTCGCGGTCACCGAGCCCGTGGCCGACTACCTGCTCGACGCCGCCGGCACGCAGGACAAGACGCCGATGAGCATGCAGACCGCGGTCATGAACGGCACCGACCCCACCCCGCAGGACATCGCCACCCAGACCAGCCTGTTCACCGGCAAGCAGGTCAAGGTGTTCCTGTACAACCAGCAGGTGACCGACGAGCTGACCACCAAGTTCCTGGCCGCCGCCCACGCCGCGAACATCCCCGTGATCGGGGTGTACGAGACCATGCCGACCGACGGCTACAACTACCAGAAGTGGATGTCGGCCGAGGTTCAGGCACTGCAGAAGGCCGTCGCGGACGGCACCTCCACCCAGAAACTGTAGGCAGTTGGCATCCCACACCGAAACACCCCCCGACGGCGAGCCCGTGCTCGCCGTCGAAGGCGTCTCCATTCAGCTCGGCGGACGCACGATCCTGCGGGACGTCGGCTTCCGCGTCCAACCCGGCGAATTCACCGGCCTGATCGGCCCGAACGGCTCCGGCAAGACAACCCTGCTGCGCATCCTGCTCGGACTGACCCGACCCGACTCCGGGACGGTCACCGTCGCGGGCCAGGGCCGGTCCGCGCGGGGCAGACGCGTGGGGTACGTGCCGCAGAAGGTGCTGCTGGACCCCGACATCCCGCTACGCGCCCGCGACGTGGTCGAACTTGGCCTCGGCGGCCGCCGATTCGGCATCGGACTGCCCTCGGCGAGCCGCCGGAAACTGGTCGACGAGATGCTCGAGGCCGTCGATGCCACCCGCTTCGCCGACCACCGCATCGGACTGCTGTCCGGCGGCGAACAGCAGCGGGTGCTGATCGCCCACGCGCTGATCAGCCGCCCGAACCTCCTGCTCCTCGACGAGCCCCTGGCCAACCTGGACCTCGCGTCGGCCAACGAGATCGTGCGCCTGCTCTCCCGCATCGCCCGCGAACAACGGGTCGCGGTACTCCTGTCCGCGCACGAGATGAACCCGCTACTGCCGGTCACCGACCGGATCGTGTACATCGCACACGGCCGCGCCGCCAGCGGCAGCGTCGACGAGGTCATCACCACCGACGTACTCAGCCACCTGTACGGACACCCCGTGGACGTGGTGAAGGTACGCGGCCGGGTACTCGTCGTCGCCGACACCGACCCCACCACAACCGATTTCCCCGGATCCGACCCAGCCGAAGCCCAACCGGCCGAACCCGGATCGGATGCGGCCTGCTCGACCGACGATCACCTCGGTGAAACTCGATCCAGCGACACGGAGTCCATCGGACTCGCCTCCGCCGCAACCTGTTTCACAGTGACGCAGTCCGCTGAACCCGCCCCGGACGCAACCGAACTCGTACACGCGGACCCAGCCGGAGCCCATGCGGCCGAAGTCGAGCCGGATACGGCCGATTCAACCAACGGCGACCTTGGCGGAACCCGATCCGACGCTGGCGGGTCGGGTTCCGCAACCGATCCGGTGGACGTGGACCTCGGCGACACCGAATCGGGCACACCCGCCCCGCTGAGTACGAGCAACGGCGCGGACCGGACCGGGGGCAGAGTTTCCTCTGTCACCATCGGTCCTGGTGACGCGAATCCCGGTGAAACGGGGTCGGGCACGCCCGCGGCGACGGGCCCCGGCCACGACGCGGCCGAGATCGAAGAATCCTCGGCAAACGGCTCTGTCGAGGGCGTGGCGAGTTCGAGGGGCGTGTGATGGGGCCCTCGATGCACGCGATCATTCAGCCGGGATTCTTCGCCAGTCCCGAGGTGCGTACCGCGCTGATCGTCGGGGCAGTGGTTGCCGTGGTGTCGGGGGTGGTGGGTGTGTTCACCGTGCTCCGTGGCCAGTCGTTCGCCGGGCACTCGCTCGCCGATGTCGGCACCGCGGGGGGATCGGCCGCGTATCTCGTTGCGGCGCCGGCACTGTGGGGGTTTCTGATCTTCAGCCTCGGGGGTGCGGCGGTCATGGAGCTGATCGGCATCCAGCGTGCTCGCGGCCGTGACCTGGCGACCGGCATCGTACTGGGTGGAGCGTTGGGGCTGACCTCGCTGTTCCTGTACTGGGACAGCACAGCCAGCAGCACTACCGGGGCGGCGATGACGATCCTGTTCGGGTCCATCTTCGCCATCGACTCGGGGACCATCCCCCTGGTCGTCGTGCTCAGTGTCGTCAGCCTGGGCGCGATGGTGCTGCTCTACCGCCCACTGCTGATCTGCGCGATCCATCCCGATATCGCCGCCGCCCGGGGTATTCCGGTGCGCTTGGTCGGGGTGGGCTATCTGGCCGTCACGGCGATCACGGTCGCGTTGACCTCGATCACCGTCGGGGCGATCCTGTCCACCGCGTTGCTGATCGGCCCGGCCGCCGCAGCGGTCAAGCTCACCCGGCGACCGGGCACGGCGATGATCATCTCCTGCGTGCTCGGCGTCGGCGCGGCCTGGCTGGGCGTGCTGCTGGCGTACGACAGCAACACCTGGCCACCCCGGCATCACGGATGGCCGGTCAGCTTCTTCATCGTCGCGCTGATCTTCGCCGCCTATCTGATCGCCGACCTGGCCACCGGGGCGCGCCGCACGATGCGACATCGGCGCCGCAGGCGGCTGCACGATCGGACTCCCACGCCCGCAACGCAATTCCAGGAGGCGCGCTGATGTTCACCGGCTTCATGGCCGACACCTGGATCGCGGCCAGCATCGTCGCGGTCGTCGCGGGGCTGGTCGGCTATTTCGTCGTGATGCGCGGGTCGGCGTTCTTCGCGCACGCCGTCCCGCAGGGCGCCTTCGCGGGCGCCGCGGCGGCCAGCCTGCTGGGCATCAATGTGCTGCTGGGGCTCGGTGTGGTCGCGGTACTCGCGGCCCTGGGCATCTCCTGGCTCGGGCGGCGCGGCCGGCACGACGCCGTCGTCGCCCTCATGCTGACCCTGCTGCTGGCCACCGGCGCGCTGCTGCTGAGCTGGAACACCGAATACGAACCCGAGATCTTCTCCCTGCTGTTCGGTGAGGTGCTCGGGGTCAACTCCACCCAGATCGCACCCACCGCAGTCCTGG
This sequence comes from Nocardia alni, assembly GCF_019038435.1. Taxonomy (GTDB): domain Bacteria; phylum Actinomycetota; class Actinomycetes; order Mycobacteriales; family Mycobacteriaceae; genus Nocardia; species Nocardia alni. The sequence continues at coordinate 95,195 of NZ_JAGPOX010000010.1, read as the reverse complement.
CCCTGATCTGCTGCGCCGCGATCGTCGTGCTGTTCCGCCCGCTGCTGCTGACCTCGGTACTACCGGAGATGGCCGAGGCCGCCGGAATTCGCACCCGCCGACTCGAATTGGTATTCCTGCTGATCGTAGCGCTGGCCACCAGCATGACCCTGCCCGTGGTCGGCGCGCTGCTGATCTTCAGCCTGATGATCGGCCCACCGGCGGCCGCACGGTCGCTCACCGCGCGGCCACTGGCCGCACTGGGGTTGTCGATCGCGATCGCACTGGTCATCGTCTGGGCATCCATCGCGGCGGCCTACCAGTGGAGCTGGCCCGTCGGGTTCTACGTCGGGGTGCTGTCGGCGGCCTGCTACGCCCTAGGGCGACTGTGGGGCCGGTTGTGGCCCAAACACGATGCACACGATGCATTCCCGCACGGAGCGCCGATCCTGGATTCGACGGCGCGTCAGCTGCCCGGCTAGTACTCCCCCTCGGTCTTGGGTTGCCACTCCACGGCCCACGCGTCGAGCTGGGCGAGGCGTTCCAGGAGGCTCCCACCCTGTTTGGTGAGCCTGTAACCCTCGCCGGTGTGCTCGACGAGGTCGGCCTGACCCAGCTCGCGAAGCCTGTCAGTCAGGACGCTCGAGGAGACGCCGTCGCAGCGCTGCTGGAGCTGACGGAAGGTCGGGGCCGCATCCTCGCGATCCGCGCGCAGCTCCCACAGCACTCGCAGCGCCCAGCGCCGGCCCAGCAGATCCAGTAGCGCCATGATCGGGCGCCCCGTCTGCGAGCCACGGACCCGGCGGCCCGGGAGGGGGGTCGGTCGTGTCATCTGCTTCCCTTTCCGAAGCGCCAATGCTAGCGTATGACACGTGCCTCTAAAACCGAAGCAGCCGCGCATCGAGCCGCTCTCACCGCCATTCAGCCAGGACGCCAGAACGGCTCTCGAGCTTCTCGGACATTCACCCATCCAGCTGTTCCGCATGTGGGCACGCCGCCCGGAACTCGCCCACTCGATCGCGGGCTGGGGTCGGTACTACTTCTCCCGACGTTGCGCGCTCACACTTCGTCAGCGCGAGCTGATCATCGATCGGACGACCGCGCTGTGCGGCGCGGGCTACGAGTGGGCCGTACATGTCGCCACCTTCGCCGAGAAGGCCGAACTCGACGCCACGCAGCTCAACTCCCTCGCCACCGGAGACCCCACACAGGACTGCTGGGACACCGCCGACCGTGCCGTACTTCGAGCAGTCGACGAACTCCATGCGACGTCCGATCTCTCCGACGAGACCTGGGCCGGGCTGACTGCCGTCCTCGACGAGGATGCCGCGCTCGAACTGATCCTGATCTGCGGCTGGTATCACGCCATCTCGTTCACCGTCCGTGCGCTGCGGCTGCCTCCCGAGCCCGGCACCGAGTCGATGGCCGCACTGGTGGAAATGGATTAGTCACACGCTCGGCCGAAGCTGGCGAGTGCGGTGCCGGACGTCGGGAGGGGACGACACCGCACTCACAGTGGCTCTACCCGGCTTGCCGATCGCCAAACGGGGGGCGACTCACGACCCATGTTGTCGTTTCGGGCGGTAGTGCGAGCATCCGCACCGAACCGCAGAGCCCTACTCACATCTGTGCTTTTTTGTTTTTGGTTGTTTTGGTGAGTCGACTCGTCAACGCATTCATGTTTAGATGCGCATAGTTCCATTTCGGTATCTTCCAAACTGAGACTCTCGCTTACGGCCAGGCTCTGTCATCTGAACCATTCGGCCACGAACTCCGTTGTCTACCAACGAGTTACACGAGCCCTATCAGCTCCCCTGCCAGCCTTGCGTTCGCACCCGAGCCACCACCCCTCCCCCACGCTCCAGACGGAGCAGGTCGGGAAATACCGGAACGCACCCGGCACCGAGCCTGGAGGCGCCGCGCGGCGGCGGTGAAGCCCTCCGACGGAGCCGATGGTCCCCCGGCTAGCGCAGGGCGGCAATGCCCGCCAGGAAGATGTCGACGCCGGCGAGGAACTGCTCACGGTCATCGTGTTCGCGCATCTGCCTCGCCCGCGCGTGCACGAACGGGTACCGCACGGCGGGGGTGACCCTGCTCGGCGACGCCGCACACCTGACGGCCCCCAACGGCGAAGGCGCCAACCTGGCCCTGTATGACGGCGCCGAACTGGGCAAGGCCATCGCCGCACACCCGGGCGACATCGAGACCGCGCTCACCGATTACGAACAGGCCATGTTCACCCGCAGCGCCGCGGCCGACGCTCAGGCCCTCGATCTGTACGAGATGCTCGGCGAGGGCACACCGCACATCCTGATCAACGCCGTCAGCTGATTACCGGTCGCAGGCAACGACATTCGTGCGCTGATCCGGCACTACGACCGAACGCCGGCGCCCTTCGCGTTCGTACCCGATTTCTTTCGACCGTCCGCCCCGCTCGTCGGCACGCCGTACCGAACCAGCGGCACGATGGTCCCGGCGACGAATGCGCGCACCCGCTCCTCATCCCGGAAATCGAGCCCGCCCGCGGGGGTGAGCAGTACCGAATGTGCCAGGCGGGCAAGTAGTTCCGCGACCGGCAGCGGGTCGTAGCGGTCGATCTTGCCGATCTGCTGGGTGTGCTCGAGGATATCCCCGATGTAGCCGACCCCCAAGGCGACCGCCTGCTCACCGCGCACGGTGTAGAAGTCCAGGATCTCTTCCGGCGCGACATCCAGCAGGCGTGTCACCAGCGGGTGCGTCTGCGTCTGGCGCAGCACATGGAACACCGTCGCCTCGATCTGCGCGTCGATTCCCTCTGTCGCCGTGGCGATTGCGGTGACCTCTGCCAGCACCCGCCTGATCTCGCGGCCCAGGACCGCGTCGATCAGGTTCTCCTTGGTGGTGAATCGGCGGTAGATCGTCACCCGGTTGACACCGGCCCGGCGCGCGATATCGTCCAGACTGGCGCGCCGCACGCCCACCTGTAACACCCGGTTCAGGGCCGCGTCGAGAATACGCTCCTGCGTCTCGTCTGATTCTGCCGCCATGCATCAAACCTACATAATCGGTTTCTTCGTGGCATGGATTGCGAACCGGTGATCACGACCGAGCGTCAATCGCGGACGCTACCGACAGTGCGACGTCGCGATGGGCATCGTGTTCGGTGAGACGGGCGACGAGGCGGGCGCGGACGTCATCGTAGGTGTCCGGGCCGAGCGGTAGGCGCAGCGGGGTCTCGTCGTTGTCGACCAGGTCGATCATGGCATCGGCGATCTTCTCCGGATCGTTGGGCAGTGGGAATCGACCGTCCAGCAACGCCCTGCGGACCTCGCCCGCCGGACCCGCCTGGTATTCGGGCATCGCCGGGGCGATGGGCAGGGCGGAGCCGAAACCCGTTGGCGTGGCGCCCGGTTCGACGATGGTCAGGGTGATTCCGAACGGCTCGACCTCCTGCGCCACGGTTTCACAGAATCCCTCGATACCCCACTTGGACGCGTGGTAGAAGCCGAAGTTCGGGTAGGTCGCCTGACCTCCTGCCGAGGACACCTGCAGGATCCGGCCGTGCTCCTGCGCCCGCAGGTGCGGCAGGGCGGCACGGATCACGTGTATCGAGCCGAGCAGGTTCGTCTCGATCACCTCCCGGATCTGCTCGTCGGTGGCCTCCTCGCCCGCGGCGAACAGTCCGTGGCCTGCGTTGTTGACGATAACGTCGATGCTGGCCAACGCCGCGAACGCCTCGTTCACAACGTGCCGGACCCGTTCGCCGTCGGTGACGTCCAGGCGCGCGATCCAGAGGCGATCCCCGTATTCGGCCCGCAGATCGTCCAACGCTTCGGGACGGCGCAGCGTCGCCGCGACCCGATCGCCGCGGGCGAGCAGCCGCTCGGTGAGCAGCCGCCCGAACCCGGAGGATGTGCCGGTGATGAACCATGTTGTCGCCATTGTGTTTTCCCAATCGATGTCGAAGTGATACACCGACGGTAGGAGTTAGAGACGACTCGAAGTCAAGCTCTACACTGGATTTCATGACCGCTGTACCCGAAACGCTGTTCAGTATCGGTGAAGTCAGCGCGCTGACCGGCCTGTCGACCCATACGCTGCGGTTCTACGAGCAGGAGGGACTGTTCGCGACCCCGGTGCAGCGCAACAGCGCGGGTCGGCGGGTGTTCACCGAGCAGGACGTCGGCTGGCTGCGCGTCTGTGCGAAGCTGCGCTCGTCGGGGATGCCGCTGCCGGACATCCGCCGATACGCGCAGTTGGTCGCACTGGGCGCGGGCACCGAAGCCGAGCGCTTCGAGATCCTGAGTCGGCACGAAGGTGTAGTGCGACAGCAGATCTCCGATCTTCAGGAATCCTTGGACGTGATCCGGGCGAAGGTCGCGCTCTACGCCGATCGCATGGCGGCGGGCACCGCCGACAGCCTGTGGCGCGCAGGGCCGGAATGCCCGGCCGCGGCGCACGAGTCAGCCGAGAAGCCCTAGATCCCGCAGGCTTTCGGCGGTTTCCACGATCGTGGTGTCGGCCGGCCGGGGTCGCCAGCCGAGTTCGTCGCGGGCGCGATCGTTGTGAATGACCAACTCGGGCAGTTCATCTCCCGGCGCCTGCTCGGTCGGCACCCGTTCGGCGAGGGGGCCGAGCCGGTCGCGCAGGGTCTGCGCGATCCCCAGATAGGTGGTCGTGGGTCCGTCGGCCAGGGCCAGGTAGCGCTTGCCTGCCGCCTGCGGCGCCGCCATGGCCTTGATGTGCAGGTCGGCCACGTCGCGCACGTCGGCGATGCCGAAGCGCTGGCGGGGCGCGACGGACATCGCGCCGCTCAGCATCGCTGTGATCAGCGGTAGTGAGGAGCGCACCTGCGCGGTGAGCGCCGGACCGAGGATGAACGTGGGGTTGATCGAGACCAGTTCGGTGTGGCCGCCCTCGCGCTCGATGAAATCCCAGGCGGCCCGTTCCTGAATGACCTTCGCTCGTGGGTACGCCGGCAGTCCCGGGGTGTCGGGGTCGGTCCAGTCGGCCTCGGTGTAGTCGCGAATCGGCTTGGGCGAGTAGCCGATCGCCGCGAACGACGAGGTGAGCACGACCCGCCGGGCGCCGGCATCACGCGCGGACCGCAATACGCGCGTCGTGCCGTCGCGGGCGGGCAGGAGCACCTCGTCCGGGTCCTGCGGCTGAATCATCGGCGTCGCAACGTGATACACCTGCGAGCACCCCTTCATCGCGTCGGCCCACCCGTCGTCGGACAGTAGATCCGCGACGACGACCTCGAGGCCGGCGTCGTCCGCCCCACCCCGGCGCACGGCCTCGCGCACACCGGTCTCGCCGGCAAGCGACCGCACCGTGGTCCGCACCGCGGTCCCGTCCCGGAGCAGCGAGGTGAGCAACCAGGTGCCCAGGTAGCCCGATCCGCCGGTGACCAGAACGTCGCTCATCGCGCCACCTCCAGACGCCGGACCGCGGCGTCCGCCCGCTGCCACGACGCGGCCTCGTCCTGCGCGTCACCGCGCTCGCGCGCATCCCACACGGCGGCCTTCGCACGCAGATAGTCCAGATGCGTGTGCAGTGTGTCGATCTTCGCCTCGACCCGCTCGGCGTGCCGCAGCAGCAGATCACGCTGCTCCCCCGCGGCCGCGCGCCCGCGGGACCGGTTGGCCTGGTAGGTGCGCATATCCTCGATGCTCATCCCCATCGTGCGCAGGCAGGCCAGGACCAGCAGCGTATCGACGTCCTCGGTCCGATACCGTCGATGACCGCTGCCCGCGTCCCGGTCGACCGGCCCGATCAAACCGACCTGTTCGTAGTACCGCAGCGTCGGCTCACTCAGCCCGCTCCTGCGCGATACGTCTTGAATCGTGAAACCTGTCATGCATTCAGCGAACCACCCTTCAAGCGCTTGAAGTCAAGGGCGGTGTCGCTCAACTCACAGCTTCTCCAGGACGTCCCGAGTGGTTCCGGACTCGGCGATGCGGGGGAACACGGTCGTGATGCTGTGCTCGTGCCGGGCCAGCTGCGAGTCGGTCATGGCGTCGACCGGCAGGGTGACGTTGAAGCCCTGCTCGTGCGCGTCCCGGGCGGTGGACTCGACACCGCCGGCGGTCGCGACTCCGGTGATCACAACCTGTGTGACGTCGAGTTCACGGAGCCGCTCGGCCAGTCCCGTCGCGGTGAACGCACTGCGCGCGTACTTCGTCACCAGGATGTCCTCGGGTTGCCGGTCCAGCTCCGGCACCAGGACACTCCAGTCGTCGGGAAGGCTGCGGGGCGCGCTGCTACCGGCGTCGGTGCGACCGCTCGGGGAGCCCGCGACGTTCACCAGGACGACCGGCAGACCGCGCTCGCGAAACGCCCGCAACAATTCGACGGTTCGTTCGGTGACGACCGAAAACGGATGCGCCAGAGGCATTTCCGCGACGCCCTGCTGGAGGTCGATGACGATCAGGGCGGTCCGCGGGTCGATGGTCGTGATGGGCATGCGGGTTCCTTACTGGTATGCGGATGTGTTATCGGGCGACCGCGAGTCAGGCCGCCTTGGCCAGGCGCCGCAGCAGGGCCGCGGCCTCACCGAGCACGGTGATCTCCTGCGGAGTCAACGTCGCGGTCATGGTCTGGGTCAGCCAGTCCGCACGGGCGCGGCGGCCGGTGCGGTACTCCTCGCGAGCGGCGTCGGTGAGGGCGAGCAGGGTCTTGCGGCCGTCGTTCGGATCCGGTGAGCCGCTGATCAGACCGGCGTCCTGGAGTCCGCGCACGATCGTGCCCATCGACTGCGGGCGCATACCCTCGGCATTGGCCAGGGCGGTCGCTGTTGCCGCACCGTCGCGCTCCAGCCGGGACAGCACCGAGGATTGAGATCTGGTGAGGTCGGTGCCCGGCATCTGCTCACGCAAGCGCCGCACGAGCTCCCCGAGGGCGATCCGGAGCTCACCGGCCACCTGAGCCGCATCCGTCGAGGATTTCCGCCGCTGTTCGGTCACGCTGGGAGCGTATCATTTATACAGCTTACTTAACAGTTAGCTGTATTGTCCGGGGCGATATCCAGGACACCCAACTCAGCTGCCACGTGCCGAATGCCCGACAGATCGGCCACGATGACACCAACTCTCCGGCTCGATTTATCCGGGTGCCAGAGCGTGGTTATCCAGTGCGCGGGGGTATCGACTGCGGCACGAGGCGGCTGGTCAGCACGAGCGTCTGGTAGGCCGCTGCCTTCCATACGCAGTTGTCGATGCGGCATTCCCGATGCCGCTGCATCTGCGCGTGTGCCAACTCGATCTCGGGGTACCCGCACAACTTCGGGGCGGCGATGATCTGGTTCATCACACCGCCCCCGTCCGCGCCGGTGCCGTGTGCGCGGTGCGTGCCCAGGTTGCCCCCGGGCATACGGTCTCCAGGTCGAAGTCCTCACAGACTCGCGCCGGTTGGCTATCGACCTGGGCCAGGTCGTAGATCACGATCGCGGCTACGTCGAGCCCGGACGCGAGGCCGAGTGCGTATCCGATCGGATCGGGATGATCCTGCGGTGGCCTGACGGTGTAGACGTACAGCAACCCCAACGATCGGGCGTGCCGCTCGATCGCGACTGCGTGCCGGGGTGCGTCGAGGCCCGAGACGTCTGCTCGTACCAGCCCAACCGCTTTCGGTCGGCCGTTATCTTCGGGGATGTCGGGTTCTGTGGATCGCAACTGTCGATTACTATGCGGGTGAAGGGATCTCAAGGAAATCGAAGCGTTTACGCGGTGGCGCTGGCCGGGCCGGGCATGGCGTCGTCGCCCAGTTGCTCGGCCACGAAGTTGATAGCCAAAGCGAGCGCCGTGTCGTGTCCGTCGGCGGCCAGGGGCAGCGACGGCAACGCCAGCTCAGTCAGCACCTCGCCGACATGCCGATCGGCCAATCTCCGGAACTGCTGATTTCCGTCACGAGTTTTGTTGGTGCCCAACGGGATATCCACATCGAGCTGGGTCCGGAAGATCAGGTCGTAGCGGTCGCTGTGCGTGCGAGCCAGAGTCTCCAGATACGACGCGCCGTCCGGGTCGGGCATCTCACCGCGATATTCGAGGGCGGCCCGGTAGTAGCCCAGCGCATCGGGTACGGCCCGATCGACCAGTACGACATCACCGTGTAGCCATGCCCCGAGTTCGTTGCTGATACCCCGGGTCATGATCCATAGCGTGGAGGTCCAGGTGTGGTTCCATAGGATCGGCATTCCCATGCGTTGGGCCTGTTCTCCGAGATCCGCGACCGTGGAAACTGCCAGGCCCGTACGGCGCAGTTCGTGAGCGAGCCGGGCCAGGAAGGTGCTCTTGCCGGTGGAATGGGTGCCGACCACAGCGATAGTGACCGGCTGGTCGAAGTCGTTCACCACAAGCCTCCTTCGGGTTCGGGTGCGGGGACAAATTCGGGGAGCCCGGCGGCGGCGATCAGGCCGGGCCAGTCCAGTTCGCCGTCCTCGAGCAGTGCGCACAGCAGTTGCCAGGCCGCCCAGGTGTCGTATCCGGCGCGGTGGTGGCCGTGCCCGGCAACCGCTGCGGTGTCGAGTTGGCCGCGTTCGATCAGCTTGTCCAGCGCGTACGAATCCAGGCACCGCCACACCTTTTTCGCCAACCGCAACGTGTCCAGGATCAGCGGCGGATTCCAGTCCGGCAGATGCGCGGTGAGCACCTTGCGCTCCACGATGGCGTTGTGGGCCACCAGTGTTCGCCCGCACAATGCCTCGTCGATCTCCTCGGCCACCTCGACCCAGGGCCGACAGTCGGCAAGGTCGGCATTGGTGATCCCGTGCACCTTGCGCGTCACGATCGGCGTCACGGGTTGTTGCGGGTGAATCAGCCACGACCGCACCGCATCCGGGGTTGTCGGACCGTCCACCAGCAGCACCGCGATTTCGATGATCTCGGGCGGGTTCTGTCCGTTGCCCTCCACGTCGACCACCGCCAACTGCCGGTCGTGCAGAGCCTTCGGGAACGCAAGCGGATTGGTCATGATGGCGTGTTCTCCCTGGTAGTGGGCCAGCCGAGATCGGCTCGGCCGTGGTGTCCGTGGTGGTGGGGCCTGTCGATGTCGTGGACCTGGTAGCCGTGGCCGTGCTGGAGAAAGTAGCGGGGTTGCTCGTTCAGCCCGGCCACGACCACGGCGCGGTCGTTGACCTCTACGAGGGTGCCGCCCAACTCGGCCGCCTGCCCGCCGACATGCCGGGACTCGGGCCGCTGCCACGCCCGCGCGCACCGCCGCACCTGGGCGGCCGGGCAAATGTCGCACAGTTCCCGGATACCGAAGTGGCCGTTGTAGTCCGCGAGGCCGTGCGCGTAGGCAACCGCGCAACTGGTCTTACGGAACAACGGCGAACCGGGACGCCCGACATCGGCCGCGTCCAGGATGCGCCGCTCCAGCACCTCGGGGAACACCTTGCGGCGGGCAGCCTCCGCATACGGTTCGGGCAACCCATGTGCCAGGTAGTAGTCGCGGATCTGGTCTTTGAAGAACAGGCCGGTGAACACGGTCGCGTGGGCGTGCTGGCTCAGCTCGAGCGCTCGGCGGAGATGATCGTCGGAGTCGTTGAGGCCCGGCACGATCGGCCGCCAGTACAGCACCACCCGATATCGATCCGCGTGCTCGAACGCCGTCACCAGCGACCGAGCCGCGATCCCGGAATCCACCGGCTCGATACGCGGATCGTCAATACCCGAATATGTCACCAGCACAGTAACTTTCAGATTCGTGATCGAGTTCAGGACCGTGCAGTCCTCGGGTTCGATCCGCCATCGGGTGATCACGAGAACGTGGTTGGTCAACCCGCGTGCGTCCAGCAGTTTCAGCATGTTGAGCGTGTGCTGTTTGACCCTGGGCAGCATCGGATCGGTCGCCCGGTTCAGCAGCTGGATCGGTGTGATGTGCGGCCGGAAGTACCGGTGGCCGCACAGCAGGTCCGCGGCCTGCTCGTCGTCCATCAACGCGCGAGGAACCTTCATCTCGAAGTTGTCGAACAGGTGCCGCACGCAGTACCCGCAGTCCAGCGGGCAGCCCACGATCCAGTTCACGCTCAGCCCGGACTTGCGGTACTCGATCACGTCCAGCAGTTCGGGCCGCATCCCGGCTCGCTGTGCGGTGTCCAGCAGCGGAACACCATGACGGGTCCTCGTCGTTGCCATCGGCCTGCCTCCCACTCGATTCGGGCCGTCAGATTCGCCGTGCCCGCACCAAGCACACCGCCGCCCCCGCCGGGCAAATAAGGTGGCAAATAGCCAAAAACCGCGCTTGCCAACCCCATGCGGTGGGACAGAATGAACCCATGATCAGGGGGCACCGATGAACAACCCGGCCACCGGACACGAACCGCACCCAGAAACGGTCGCCGACCAGTTGGCGCGCGAAATCAAGCGTCGCAGGCACGACGCGGGCCTCACCCAGCGCCAGCTTGCCGCGAAGATTCGCTACACCCGCCAGTACGTCGGCATGGCCGAGAGCCAGGACGCCATCCTGCCCTCACAGGAGCTTGTGGCCACTCTGGACGCCGCACTGGGTGCAGACGGAGCCCTGGTCGCAATGCGTGCACGAGCCCGTGACGAGCAACAAGCGGCACGAAAGCACAGCGGCGCGACCGCACCGCAGCACGCAACCAACCACGCGACCGTGATGCTGCCGATCATCGTCAACGGCCGAGTCGTCTCGCTGCCCCTCGACCCGCGTGTCGTTGGCGTCACGGTCGGCGCTCTTGCCGACACCACTGATAAACCCGAGGATGATGGGGATAATTCTGTGATAGACCGTCGCACACTCCTCACGCAAGGAATTGCAGTCGCGGCAGCCAGCGCATTAGACCCTGACCTTATCCGTAATGCCGACCCTATCGAGTCCATCATTCGATCCCGGCGGGTGACCGAGCGTACCGTCAATAGCTTTACAGCCGTAACCCGGTTGCTTGCCGGTCAAAGGCAAAGCATTGCACCCGATGCGTTATTGACTCTCATCTCAGCGCACCGAGACTCGGTAGCCACCTTGTTTCGAAGCGCCGTCGACGGGCACGTAAAGAATCAGATTGGCTTTCTACTCGGCGAAACCTCGATCGTGGCGAGCCGCCTGTGGAGTGCAGTAGGAGACCGTCCGATGGCGCTGGCAAGCTGCGCATTCGCAAGGCGCCTCGCGGACGACATCAAAGATCCGGCACTCGGTGGAATAGCAAGGATATTCGAAAGCAATCTCCGCTCGGATGCCGCCACGCTGATCGGTTCGGATGGCGATATCGTAGACGGCCTCCGGCTGCTCGGGGAAGCTGCCGCCGTCGCCGACGTTCTACCTCCCTCCGCGCAGGCCCGGATCGCGGCGGAGCAGGCGCAAGCCTTCGCCGTCTTGGAGCTGGCCCAAGAATGCCGGGAGGCATTGGCCCGCGCCCGCCGCGCCGTCGATGAGATTGCAGAACCCGACCAGACCGGCCTTTTCAGTGACTGGAATCAGACACGACTCCTCGTTTATGAAGGCACCTGCTGGTTGTTCCTCAAAGAGCCCTCAAAAGCGATATCGGCATTGAATCAAGCTATCCGCGCGACCGATGCCGACAATGAGAATGTAGCCCTAGCGGCGCGAGTCGACCTTGCTAGCGCTCACGTGCTGGGCGGCGAACTCGAAGAGGGCTGCCGAATACTTGGAGACGCTTACGAAAACCTGGTCACAATGGGAAACTCGCGAGGGACAGAACGCGCACAACTCGCATTCGATCGACTGAAACCGTGGCACACGGAAAAACCAGTCAGAGAACTGAGAGGAAGAATCGAGGCGCTCCAGCCCTCCTAACTGCTACCCGTCAATGAAGCGACCGCCGAGACCACCGCTTCCGATTCCAGACGCTCCAAGACCACATCGGGAGAATGTTGTTCCAGCTCGTTACCGGGTATGCGGTGCGCGACCGCGATGATATGAAATCCCGCGTGACGAGCACACGCGATATCGTTCGGCGCATCGCCGATGACAACCGTCCGGCCCGCATCCAGCGCGGTCCCGTACCGGGTGGTGAACCGCTCGGTAACTACGGCAGGAAGCTCGAACCGGTCCCGCGCATCGTCCCCGTATGCACCGATATCCAGGTCTAGATGCTGGTCCAGGCCCGAAACACGCAGCTTGACCTCAGCCGCGACGCGCAGATTTCCGGTCAGAACCGTCTGTACGAACCCGTGCTTGTGCAGGGAGGCAATGGAATCGAGCGCACCGGGATACGCGGGCTGATCCCGGGCAAGTTCCTGTTCCCCCTCGGACATGACCTCGGCCAGCACCTCGTGAAACCGTCCGACGCCGCCCTCGGCAACCTCCGGTCGAACGCCCGAAGCGATAGCCGTATCCACCACGATCAACTCATCGGTGTAGCCATGCACGCGGGCCTTCGGGAAGACGATGGATTCGTCCCCGAGACCGTACGTGCGGGCGATAGCCCTTCGGAGCCAACGTAAGTCGGCCGGAATCAAAGTGCCGTCAACGTCCCAAACGACCAGACCCGCGTACGCCGCACTCATACCCGGCATTCTGTCATGCGGTCCGATCGACGGCACCCTGTCGATGCCCGGCAACAGCCGCGCTGTCCGGGCTTGAATTGCCCGTCACGTCGGGGCTGCCTACGTTTCCCCAGGTCAGCTGGTATCAACTAATTAGTATCCGAACGGGGTGGGCGTGACCTGGTACACGTGGCCCGAGCAGGCCAGGGTCAACATGTCCGAGCAGGTTCTCGCCGCGATCGCGAGCACGCTGCGGCTGGACCCCTTCGAGCGGATCCACCTCTACACGCTGGCCGGGCACCCCGAACCGCCGATGAACCGCGACTACGAGGCCGTCCCGGCCGCCGTGCTGGTGATGCTGCGTCACCTGGAGCCGATCCCGGCCACCGTGATCAACGCTCGGTTCGACCTGCTCGCCTACAACCGCACCTACGACCGGATGGTCGGTGGACTGGACCAACTGCCGTTCGAGGATCGCAACTGGTTGCTGCTGATGCTCACTTCGCCGAGGTGGCGGGCGACCATCTTGGGCTGGGAAGGCGCCGCCTCGCGCCTGGTCGGCCGATTTCGGGCGGGAATGGGAGCACACACCGCCGAGCCGAGCTGGAAGAGCCTGGTTTCGAGGCTGCGGCAACAGTCGCCGGACTTCGAGCGGCTGTGGGACCAGCACGACGTGCGGGCGCCGGAGAACTTCACGAAGCATTACCTGCACCCCGAGGTCGGCGTGCTGAAACTGGACTACACGCAACTGTGGCTCGGCGAGCGTTCGGAGATCAAGTTGATCACCCACGTCCCGGTGGACGACGGCGACTGGGCGAAGGTACGTCTGCTCCAGGGCTATGACCAGCGGTCCTTCCAGCGTCCGGAGTCAGCCCGGTCGGTTGGCCGCACCGCGTACATCATCGCCGTGGCAGGCTGTCGGTACATCGACAGTGGCTTCCGCCCAGCGCATTGACGTGCGGTAGGAGGGCTCACGCGGAGGGAAAGGCGGGCACATCATGGTCAGCATCGGACTGATCGGCGCGGGCGCCATGGGCAGTGCGCTCGGCGCGAATTGGCGGGCCGGGGGCGCGGAAGTGCTGACGTGCGTGGTGGATCGCAGCGACCGAACCCGAGAGCTGGTGTCGCAGGCGGGAATCGACACGGTCGCGACTCTCGAGGCGGTGACCGCGGCCGATATCGTCGTCAGTGTCGTACCGCCCACCGACGCCACCGCCGTCGCGAACACCATTGCCGCAGCGGCGAATCGGGCCGGAACCACACCGCTGGTGATCGACCTCAACGCCATCGCGCCCACCACGGTCGACGGTATCGCGACCGCGCTGAAGACCGCGGGCCTGGACCTGGTGGACGGCTCGATCTCCGGCCCTCCCCCGCGCCCCGGCCGCTCGGCGACCCGGATCTATCTGAGCGGGCCGCGCGCGAACCAGTTGGCCGCACTGGCGAGCCCGTGGGCCGAGGTGTTCGAACTCCCGGGCCCGGCCGGGCGGGCGTCGGCGCTGAAGATGTGCACGGCCTCGATGTACAAGGGCACCAACGCCTTGATCATGCAGGCGATGCTCACCGCCCGCACCCACGGCGTCGTCGAGGAGTTTCTCGCCGACGTCGCACACATCTGGCCGGAGCGAGTGCCGAACTGGCACACCGATATAGCCCTGGCAGCGACGAAATCGGATCGCTTCGTCGGCGAGATGCGCGAGATCGCGCGCACCCAGGGCGACGCGGGACTTCCGCCGGAGATGTTCGAGGGCATCGCCGCCGCCTACGCGCGCGCGGCCGGCACCGAATTCGGGCATACCGATCCGGAGCGGATTTCCCGTGATCTCACCGTCGAACAGGTGCTCGAGGGACTCGAATGAACCGACGGCCCGTTGCGCGGCCGGAGTCGCCGTATGGCCGTCACGTCCTCGGCGACAGAGTGCCGGGAGGTGTGGAAACATGTTCCACCGCAACCGATCCCGGTCAGCGTCAGGACAAGTCGTAGCGGTAGCGACTCGTCGGGATGACATCGAGATTGCGGTCCGCGCCGAAAGTGGCGATGCTGTGCAGCATTCGAGTGGCGCGGGAGTGTAGTTCCGCGTCGTCGCCACCACTGCCCCAGAAGGCGTGGGGGTCGGTCATAGCGGCCATCGGGAACAGTTCCTCGACCAGGCCGTCGACCGAACGGCCGGGGGTGATCTGTTCGAGGACCGCGTTCTGAACGTAGCCGAACGTGGCCTGGGTTTCGATCGCGACAGCGGTGTGGTGGTCGTGCCAGCGCTCCAGCCATTCCTGCCTGCTCATGTCGTCCGGGATCCGCAGCAGCGCGATATTCGCCAGGGCGTCATAACGTCGGCCGCTCGGTGTATCCGGGGCGGTCAGCGGTATTCGCTCGTCGACCATCCAGCCGGTGTGCTCCTCGCTGATCGCGGTCAACAACGGTGTGATCGCGGCGTAGTCGTCGCACCACACGCTGACTATCGCCTTCACCGGCTCCGGGTAGCTGTTGATACGCGTGGTGGCCGGGGCGACGTCGGTGTCGGCGACGTTGACCTGGAGTGTCGTCGCCCCGGCCGCGGCGAGTTCGCGGTGCAGCGTCGGCCGGTGCAGCGTCGTGTCCAGGCTCGAACCCCAGAGGGCGTACATCAATTTCATAGCGCGCCTTTCAATTCCGCTGCCCATCATGACGGACGGACTCGGTCGGTAGTCCAGATTCCGGGGGCGAGATATTCCCGCAGAGCCCGGATCGGCCGGAACCACAGCGGTGTCCGGCCATCATCCCGTCCGCCTGACGAGTTTCGTGGGCGCCGGATCGCGTTGGCCGGCGAAGCCACACTCCAATGACGGTGACACGGAAGGTCGTTCGGGGCAGTCAGGCCGACAGGTGGGACCGGGAGCCGAGCCCGGCGACGCGCGCCTGCAACTCACTCAGAGCCGCTGTGGCGTGGAACGCGAACGGTTCGTCGTCGTCCGGCTTCATCCAGCGCTCGACGGCGATCCTGAAGGCGAGCATCCCGACTTCCGCCCCCAGCCGGGCGGTCAGCTCGTCGATACCCCGTTCGCGCAGGGCCGCGCCGATCGAGCCGGCGATCCGGGCATGCTTGAGCAGTCCGCGCTCCTGAACTTCGGTGTTCCCCGCGACCACCAGCACGCGCTGGGCGGCCTTGGCCCGCTGTTGCGGCGTCATCGCCTCATCGGCGTCCGAGAACGCGGCCGTGAGGCATTCGATGAGCGTCGCCTCCGCGGGAGCGGCACGGATTGCCTCGGAGAACAGTCCGGCCAAGACGTCTTCACCGCCGAACAGGACCTCCCTCTTATCGGCGAAGTGCCGGAAGAACGTGGCGCGGTTCAGCCCGGCGCGATCCGCGATCTGGACGACCGTCGTCGCCTCGTACCCGTTCTCCACGAACAGGTCGAGCGCGGCGGTCTCCAGCCGCTCACGCGCGTCCGGCGCCCATCTGCTCACGGTCACATCCTAGGCGACGCGACCGGATCGCATCACTACGGACATCGATGCGACTGGATCGCATCAACAGGTTATGATTGATGCGACTGGATCGCATCAGCGTTCCGGACGCAGACTCGCATCAAGGAGACCTTCCATGCGCATATTCGTCACCGGCGCTTCCGGCTGGATCGGCTCGGCCCTCGTCCCCGAACTCATCGGCGCCGGCCACCAAGTCATCGGTCTGGCCCGCTCGGACGCCTCCGCCGCGGCGGTCGCCGACATGGGCGCCGAGGTGTTGCGCGGCGACCTCGACGACATCGACGTACTGCGAGCCGGGGCCCTCGACAGCGACGGCGTCATCCACCTGGCCTTCGTCGTACCCAGCACCAGCGAGGCCGCGACACGAACCGACGCCGCGGCCATCGAGACATTCACCAGCAGCCTCGCCGACTCCGGTAAGCCCCTCGTGGTCTCCGGCGGAACGCTCGTGCGGCCCGGGCGACCCGCGACCGAACGCGACGAACTCATCCCCGCCGGACCCATCGCGGCCCGCATCACCAACATGCGAAGCGCACTGGCCGCCGCGGACAAAGGCATTCGCTCCTGCCTGGTCATGCTCCCCCGCTCGGTGCACGGCGAGGGAGAACGTCACGGATTCATCCCCCAACTGATCGCCATGGCCCGGGCCAAGGGCGTCTCCGGCTACATCGGCGACGGGACCAGCCGCTGGCCCGCCGTCCACGTCGAGGATGCCGCGGTTCTCTACCGGCTGGCCGTCGAACAGGCGCCCGCAGGCTCGGTGCTCAACGCCGTCGGCGAGGAGGGCATCCCCGTCCGCGACATCGCCGAAACCATCGGCCGCCACCTGAACCTACCGACCAAGTCTCTGCCCGCCACGGAATTCGCCGGCATGTTCACGCACCTGCTCAGCACCGACATGCCCGCCTCCAGCCTCATCACCCAGGACCTCCTGAACTGGAAACCCACCCACCCCGGCCTCATCGAGGACATCGAGCAGGGCCATTACTTCATCTGAACCGTCCAGCGAGCTGACAGCCTTCGGACGAAGGCTGTCACGCGCGGCCCGCACTGGACTCTCAGATAGACATATTCCAGTGCGCATATTTCCATTGTCATAGTCCTCACGGAGGCGCGCGGTCGCGGCACCGTGGCGGTACAACCGATCCGGTTAGTGGGCGAATCCCACTGTGTGGAACCACCACAGCGCTGCGGATGTCCAAGCGAATACGAACAGCCCGAAGACGAGTCCACCCAGTACCGGGACCAGCCAGGCGGGCGTGTGGCGCAATCTCAATGCCAGCATTTTGGCAGCGAATGCGCCGTAGAAGGCGGTGCCGGCGATCGAGTGGATCAGGATGCGTGGTGGGATACCGGCGTCGAGGTGGAAGCCGAAGCTGTAGAGGCAGTAGTAGCCGACTGGCAGGCTCGCAGTGAAGGTGAGCGCACCGACAATGCGGTGGTACCGGTGGACCCATTGACCCGCACCCCACCGGTAAATCCATACGGCCGTGAGCAATTGGGCGATGAGTAGGACGAGCACCAGGCTGCTCAGATATGCCTTGAAGGTTTGCGGCGAGGAGAATCCCCATGTGGGCAGCGGTCGGGGGACGGGGCCGAAGTGGGCGCCGAGCAGGCCGAGGGTCACTGCGATCACGGTGCCGATCAGCAGCACTGCCACCGCGATCCACTGGCGAACAGCTGTATTCGGCACGGCGGCTGCCGTGCCCGATGTGGACGGCTTCATACCAACAGATACCGCAGCGGGTTACGGCTTCTTCGGAAGTTGTCGGCACAGGTCCGATGCCATCGCCACGATCCCGGCGGACACTATCCGCAGCTGGGCCACGCGATGCCGACGGCCACGTGCCACCGGGCACCGGGCACCGGGCACCGGGCACCGGGCACCGGGCACCGGAATACTCCACCCCACGCAGATACAACGCGCTAATAGGAACGTTCAGCACCCCAGCCGAGTTGCTGCGCACCATCCGGCTCGACCAGGCACGTAAGGATCCGAACTCGTCGACACGGAAGCCATCGCCCGCACTGCGGGGAACGCCAGGCCGAGCGAGCTTCTCGAAGCCCTTCGACGTGAAGACGATCGAGCCAGGACGGCACACGTCCCTCACGGACAGAGCGCGCGCGGGGAAGCGCCGGATTGCGTATGGGCGCCGACCTCGTCGCCGAGTTCGACCGCGATGAAACGCGGACGGTAGAGGCTCACTCGGCGGTAGACCTCACCACCGGGTGCGGTGTCCAGGCTGTTGACATTGTAGGAGACGACAAGTCTTGTGGGGGTGGATAATTCGGGATGCGTATGCGCGTTGTAGGCGTACACCTCGGAGTCGTGATACGAGCCCGCCGCACCCGCCTCCGGTGTGATGTACACCGTGATCGCGGAGCCGAACGGTCCCATCGGCGTTGGGCCGTACCGCGCGGTGAGACGATTACCGAGTTGCCCATCCTGCATGGTGATCAGCAGGTACATTCCCGCGCGGAGGCGCTGGATCGAGAACTCGGCGGAGACGCCGGCGGAGACTCGGGCGGAGTCCGCCTCCGCGGCGGACCATCCCCGGCCGGTCCAGAACGAGAACTGTTGCCGCAGATCGTCTCCCGTGACGCGCGCGACGCGCAGATATCTGCCGCTCGCGGCGGACTCGACGCCGTAGATGTATGTCCAAGGCCCCTCCTGCCGCACCCACTGTCCCCACTGGATTCCGCGCGAACGCGGCAGTGGCGTAATCGATTCCGGCCGGTGCAGATCACGTGGGTCGAATCGCGCCAGCGACGATCCGACGAAGGTGACGTCGAGCGATCCCGGTCCGGACGAACGCCATTCGGTGACTGGGATCTGCAGTGCGCCATCGAGATACGTTGCCGCGCCGAGCCAGTACCAGTGCGATCGGTCGGACGGGGCGAGCAGTGAGTCCGGATGGCCGGCGGCGCCTCCTGTGATAGTGGACAACTGGCCGTCGGCGGCGCGAACCACCAGTGAGTTGTGCACGAATCCGGCATCCGGCGGCCGTGTCGGCGGGGTGATAGGTGACAGGAACGTGTCGGAGAAGGCGAACACCTCGCGGCCACCGGGCAGCGCGGTGGACCAGGTCGAATCCCCGCCGGTCCATCCACGACCCGAGTCCGCGTATGCCTCGAGGGATTCGTTCAGGCAAACCAGGGGCCGCGCGTCCAGCACAACGGGTGCGGAATCCGCGGGCGCGGGCCACCGCACGAACAGCCCGAGCACCGCGGCCGCGATCACGACGGGCACGAGCAGTCGCAGCACACGCCCCGGCGTCTGAGCGATTCTGCTCACCGCACCGACTTTCGCGCACGGGCAGCGCCCACGCACCGCCGGCCCACGAGGCATGGTCGCCCGCCCATGGCAGGCGAATTCACGACGTCCGATACCACCACAGCTCAGCACATTCCCGAATCGAGGCCGAAGTTTGTCGAAACCATCAGCAGGGTACGGCCTGACAAGATCACCGTGTGGGAGCGCAGACGCACTCGCGAGCCGGGCGTGTTGCCGGCCGCGCCCGCGAGCATCGTCGACATATTCACGGAACCCTCGCCGCAGGGGGATCCGACTGTGGTCGCGCACATCGCTGTGACACCCGGTACCTGCACGATGCCGGAACTGTGCAGATCCCAGGCCTGCGATGTGGATGGTGGCCAGGTAGCGGTAATGTCATACTTGATATTGAGAATCCCGTTCTTCAAGGTGGGTAGCATGAGTTTTGAGAAGGTTGCCTTGGTCACGGGGGCGAGTCGTGGCGTGGGTGCGGCGACTGCCTCGGTTCTTGCTGCGCAGGGGTACGCCGTCGCCTGTGCGGCTCGGGCGACGCGGGAGAGCCCGCAGCGCACCCCGGGCACGTTGGACGATGTCGTGGATCGGATTCGGGCAGCGGGAGGAACTGCCGTTGCCGTGCCGGTCGATCTGGCGGATCGGGAACAGGTCGCGGCGATGGTGGATCGGACCGTCGAGTTGCTCGGTCGGCTCGATGTTCTGGTCAACAATGCCGCGGTGACGTTCGTCGGCGATCTCGACATCCCTTTGCGCCGACACGATCTGGTGATGGCCGTCGATCTGGACGCGCCACTGATCGCCGCTCGGCAGGCTGTGCCGCATCTGCGGGCGGCCGGAGAGGGGCGGATCGTGAACGTGTCCTCTCTTGCCGCGCTGAAGCCGGTGCCGGGCCTCATGTCCTACGGGATGGCGAAGGTCGCGCTCGAGCGGCTCACCGTCGATCTCGCGCGACAGCTGGCCGGGGACCGGATCGCGGTCAACTGCTTCCGGATCGACGCGCCGGTCGCATCCGAGGGGTCCGTGGCCAATATGCCGAGCGTCGACCACAGCGAATGGGAGCCTTCCGAGGCGGCCGCGGAAGGCATCGCCTGGATGCTCGCGCAACCGACCGACTATTCGGGTCGGCTGGAGAGCATGACGCATCTGGCGCACGAGCACGGAATCATGGGCGGTGTCGGCACTCGCCCACTGACCCCGACGACGATGTTCAACGGCGTATTCGACGACTACGAAAGCGTTTTCATCGATGGCTGAACGGTGGGGAAGGTAATAATGCAGACCGGACTGTGCGGGCAGGTGGTCCTGGTGACCGGTGCGACTGCCAACATCGGCAGAGCGATCGCGTTGGCCTTCGCGGAGGAGGAGGCTCGCCTGGTCCTGGTCGGCCGCGACGTACAGGCCGGCGCACGCGTCGCTGAACTGGCCCGCACGCGGGGCGCGCGGGATGTGTTCTGGCGGCCGACCGATGTCACGGTCGAGGACTCCGTGCGCGAGATGGTCGCGGAAGTAAGCCATCGGTTCGGCGGAATCGACGTTCTGGTCAACAATGTCGGCGGTAACGGCCCGGTCGTACCGTTCGCCGAGACGACGACGGAGCAGTGGCAGGCGGATCTCGACATCAATCTGCGCAGCACACTGCTGTGCACGCACAAGGTATTGCCGCAGATGCTCGAACGAGAGAGCGGTCGCATCATCAACATCGGCTCGATGGCGGCGATCATCGGCGATCCCCACATGGCGGTCTATTCGGCGGCCAAGGGGGCGGTGCACGCTTTCACCCGGGTGCTGGCTCTGGAGGTCGGCCGATCCGGCATCACGGTGAATGCCATAGCGCCTTACGGGACGATCCCCGATGATGTGCACAGCGAAACCAGTTCGGGCAGCCGTTTTCACCCGGAGCACGGCATCTTCGCGCAACGGCTCCGGAGCCGTCCTGCCGACCCGGATCGGTTCAGCCGGACCACGGCTCTCCCGCGCGGTACTGCGCGGCCCGCTGAAATCGGTGCTGCCGCAGTTTATCTGGCGTCGGATCAAGCCGCGTTCGTCACCGGGCAGGTTCTACAGATCGACGGTGGAGTCGCACTGACCTAGATCGGTTTCGAAAGCGGTTGAGGGCGGGTGGATGCCGCCCTCAACCGGTTCGGAGCCACTGGGTGATCGGCGGGATCACACACGGATTCCGCAGTGCAGCAACAGTTCCAGGCGAGCCCACTGGGCATCGGTCAAGTCCGCCCTCCGCGTCCGCTACGCTGGCCGCACCAGCCGAAGGCACCACGCCCAGCCGAAGGAACCACACCGCGGCACCCCAACTTTCACCACCTTCAAAACATGCCTAGCACAGTCACTTACGACATGCCAGCAACCGGGGGGACACCGCTGCGCCGGTCGGCACGTGCGCCCCTTCGAGACTCGCGTCCTCGACAGCAGCCATTCACCTCCGGACCGAACCTCTCCTGAGTTGCCGAATGGCATGCGCGCCAAGAACAGTCGCCGGACACGTCCGATGATACAGCCTAGAGCCGAGATGCTGGTCGGTAGCTTTTTCTCATCCAGTAAACACCGCATGTACAGACGCTGACCGTTTCACAGTCCCTCGCATGTATCTACGAACTACGCTACTGTGGCGAGGCACGTTTGCTAATGCGTAACTGAGTGGAAGGAGCTGTTGGATGGCATTCGAGGTAAAGGGAGCGATCGGCGACCACTACAACGAAGCCGGTGGCGCGACAAGCCCGCTGGGCGAGCCGACCTCGGACGAGAAGGACGCCCCCAACGGTGGCAAGTACCAGGAATTCACCGGGGGTGTCATCTATTTCAGCCTCCCGACAGGCACCCGGACCGTGTACGGCGCCATCCGTGAGGCATGGGAGGCCGAGGGCGGCGCGGGCGGCCGGCTGGGTTACCCGACGTCCGATGAGCAGGACATCGACGGCGGAAAGATCAGCCAGTTCGAAAATGGCTCGATCAGCTACTCGTTCGCCGAGAGCAAGGCCACGGTCAACGCGAACTAGCGTGCCGCGCAGGTAGTTCGGTGGGCGTCGACCCGATGGTCGGCGCCCACCGCACCCGGACGGTTCCCAGAGGAACGGCTTGCATCGAGATCACCCGAGCCGGCCTGTGTTTCGTCGACGGGCCCGATTTCCTATACCCTGCCGACGCGCAGGAAGTCGGCGGACCGAGCCAGGCCGGCGCTCTCGACGGCACGTGCGGCCGGAACGAGCGCGCCGACAGTTGCCTCGATCCCCGGCACGTGCCGATAGGCTGTCGCGGCGAGGGCGTCGGTGCGCAATTCGATATGCGCCCGCAATGCGCGACCCGCGTCGGTGATGCCGCCCGACTCGCTCATCAGTCCGCGCTCCGCCAGTCGGGATCGCGCTGCCGCCCAGTCGCTTTCGCTCCAGCTGCGAAGGCTGCGCCACATCTCCGGCTCGGTGCCGGTATCGGCGGCGAACAGCACGACGGCCTCACAACCGTCGAGTCCCTCGGTCAGCAGCGTGGCGAAGTGCCCGTCCCCGCGATGCTCACGCAGCGTCGTGACGGCCTGCCAGAGCGCCTCGACCGGTTCATCGGGAGTAGGCAGGTCCCGATTCGCCGCGAACAGCGCGCGACCGCACACGGGTGCGGCATCGATCGCCGCCGTCAGCGCGGGCAGCACCTGCGCCGCGATGCCGGCGATATCGGGAACCAGTCCACACAGCACCTGCGCGCTGGACGTGCGGCGCGCGTCCAGAATCGCCTCGGGGGCGGCGAACTTCCATGCGTCGGGAATCGCACGCCGGACCATGTCCGGATGGAAGTTGTAGAAAACGGCCTCCACGACACTCGGCCCCACCTGGCCGAGCGGTACCGCCCGTCCGCCGAAGTACCCCATCCAGAAACCGCGCAGCCCAACGGCTTTGAAAGCAGAGGCGCACTCGGGCGCGAAGTACGTGACCCCGTGCACCGGCTCGAGAACACGCCACATGTCACGCGCGAAACCATCGTTCATGAGATCGACAATACGGTTGCGTACTGCCGGTCACACCTTCCCGGCGGCTGCGCGCTCGAGTGACGCACGGCCGAGGCATGAGCATCGTTTCACTATCGGTGACGTCCGAATCCACCGCTCCCCCAGAACCCTGACGATCTGGGTGCCATCGGACAGTCTTACCAACCTACCGCGAACGGTAGGCCATGAAACCCACCCGGAGCAATGCTGGAAACGTCCGACCATGTCGCCCGGTCAGCCGGCTCGGGATTCACGTAGCCGTGGGTGCGGGCGATGTGAGGTAGTGGGCGATGACGGGCCGCAGCCATTGAATGGTGGTGGCGTCGTCCATTTCGCACAGCGGCGGGAGGCCGACGACGAATCGTGCGACGGCTATGCCGAGCATTTGCGTGCCGATGAGGGCGGCTCGCTCGCCGGCGTGGTCGGAGACGACGGGGGCGAGGGCGGGGGCGACTCGTTCCTGAAAGACCTCGAGCAGGGTGTCGGCGGCCGGTCGGCTGGTCGAGGCGGCGCGGAGCAGGGGCATCAGGGGGCCTTCGGGGCCCCAGAGTTCGGCGAAGACGGGGTACAGCACGTCGGCTACCCGGTCCGGTGGGACGCCGGACAGGTCCGGCAGCTCGATCTCCGGTTGCGCTACCGCGGCGAACAGTGCGTTCTTCGAGTCGAAGTGGTGGATGACGAGCGCGGGATCGACACCAGCCTCGGCGGCGATCCGCCGGATCGTCGTGCGCTCGAATCCGTTGGCGCCGAACAATGATCGCGCGGCGCTCAGGATCGCCGCGCGACGAGTGTCGGGATCTCGTGCCTTCGTCATGACGCGAGCGTACTCAACAAGTGTTGAACACAGGCGGCCGGTCGTCTATCGTCGTTTTCAACAGTTGTTGAATATGCTTTCGGAGGACGCCATGCCGACCACCGCCATTCAGATCGGCCTCGATGCCGAGGTCATCGACTACGACTCACCCGATTTCGCGCAGTTCGCGGGGCTCACCGAGGAGGGCCTGCGCCGCGCGAACGACGACAACCTCGCGGGCCTGCGGGCCGCCGGGTACGAGGTGGACAACTGCCTGATCGGCTTCGGTCCGGCGGGCATCGAGACAGCGCGCCGGTGCCTGACCGCCAAACGGTACGACGCGGTGCTGATCGGCGCCGGTGTGCGTCTCGTCGCCGGCAACACGCTGCTGTTCGAGGCGATCGTCAATGCGGCGCATGTCAGCCAGCCGGGTGCGCGGTTCGTCTTCAACCAGGGCGCGGCCTCGACACCGAAGGACATCCGCCGGTGGTACCCCGACCCGGCCCGGGTGGCCGACCCGACGATCGAGGTCGCGTGATGTCGACGTATGAGACGGAGGTGCTGTTGGTCGGCGCCGGCCCGGCGGGTCTGACGCTGGCCGGTGATCTGGCCCGGGCCGGGCGCAGGGTGACGGTGCTGGAACGGTGGCCCTCGATCAATCCGTCCAGCCGCGCGTTCGCCACGATGGCCCGCACACTGGAGGTACTGGACGCGCGCGGTCTGGCCGAGGATCTGCTCGCCCACAGCGCGACCACCCAGGCGGTCAACCTGTTCGCCGGCGCGAAACTCGATCTCACACACTTACATTCGCGTTACCGGTTCGGCATGGTCACGCCGCAGACGAACGTCGATCAGGCGCTGGAACGCTACGCCACCGCGCAGGGCGCCGACGTCCGGCGCGGTATCGAGGTCGTCGGCGTCACCCAGGACGGCGATGGTGTCGAGGTGACCTCGCGCACGAAGGACGACGACGACTCGTCCCACCGAACCATCTGGCGCGCAACATATCTCGTCGCAGCTGACGGAGCGCACAGCACGGTACGCAGCCTTTTGAATGTCGGGTTTCCGGGCAAGACGGTGTTGTCCTCGGTGGTGCTCGCCGACGTCCTGCTCACCGACGGCCCTCGGGACGGCGGATTGACGCTGGGCAGCACCCGCGAGGAGTTCGGTTTCCTGGCGCCCTACGGACGCGACGAGCGCGGTGGCGCCTGGTACCGGTCGATGACCTGGGACCGGCGACATCAGCTCCCCGACACCGAACCGGTGTCGGAATCCGAGATCGTCTCGGTGCTCGAGCGGGCGATGGGTCATGAACTCGGCGTGCTCGAGGTGGGCTGGCATTCCCGGTTCCACAGCGAGGAACGCCAGGTGCGGCAGTACCGGCGCGGGCGGGTGTTCTTCGTCGGCGATGCGGCACACGTGCATTCACCGATGGGCGGGCAGGGCATGAACACCGGCATCCAGGACGCGGCGAATCTGGCCTGGAAGATCGATGCCGTGCTCGGCGGTGCGAACGCGGAGATCCTCGAGAGTTACCACGCCGAGCGGCACCCGATCGGGCGCCGGGTGCTGCGGCAGTCCGGGCTGATGATGCGTTCGGTTGTGCTGCACCCGCGTCCGGCCCGGTGGTTGCGTGATCGGATCGCCCCGCGGGCACTGGCCCGGCCGTGGATCCGGGATGCGATCGCCGGCAGCTTCACCGGCACCGCGCTGCGGTATGCGCGCGCTCGCGGCGAGCACCCGCTGGTCGGAACGCGTGCGACCGAGGTTCCGCTGGTCGAGGGACGGCTGACCGAATTGCAACGGCGGCCGGGTTTCCTGCTCGTCCGGGAGCGTGACCGCGCGCCGCTGATCATCGGAGCGCTTGCGCAGGCTCGGCGAACCGACGACGGTCCGGCGCTGCTGGTTCGCCCTGATGGTTATATCGCTTGGGCGGGACCCTCCGACGACGACGGATGGCGCGCCGCGCTCGCCCGCTGGACCGGGACGAAAGCGCATCAGCCCACAGCGACGTGATCACGGGCTCGATCGGGACCGGCGTCGCGGCCGATCTCGACGCCCGGTTCGGGTGGGCTCGGATTGCCATGAGCGGAACAGTGCCGGGGGAAGGCTTCCGGGAGCAGTAACGTGGCCCTCATGCGTGTTGTCGCCCTCGAAGAGCACTTCAGCCACCCCGCGCTGCGGGATCCCGAACTGGTCGCGCGGCTGCGCGAGCATCCGCGGATGGGACATATCGAGGGTGCGCTGGCCGATGTCGGCGAGCAGCGGCTGGCGGATATGGATGCCGCGGGAATCGACGTGCAAGTGCTTTCGCATACCGTGCCGGGCGCCGAGGGACCGGATCCGGAGCGGGCGGTGCGGGCGGCCACGGAGGTCAACGACGCTCTGGCAGCCACGGTCGCGGCGCATCCGAGCCGGTTCGCCGGATTCGCCACGCTGCCGATGCAGGATCCCGAGCAGGCCGCCGCCGAGCTGGAGCGCGCCGTGCGCGGTCTGGGTCTGCGCGGCACGATGATCAACGGGCTCACCGCCGGGACCTTCCTCGACGACCCCCGCTTCATGCCGGTCCTGGAATGCGCGCAGGACCTCGACGTGCCGATCTACCTGCATCCCGCCCTGCCGCCGGAACCCGTTGCGCAGGCGTACTATTCGGGCTTGCAGCCCGAAGTGGGCCGCGTGCTGGCGATGGCCGGGTGGGGCTGGCACGCCGAGGCCGCCCTGCACACGCTGCGCCTGATCGTATCCGGCATCTTCGACCGGCTCCCCCGCCTGCAGCTGATCATCGGCCACATGGGCGAGATGATCCCCTTCGCCCTGGACCGCATCGACCACGTCCTCACACCACTGACACCCCAACTGCGCCAACCGATCCCGGAGTACTTCCAAACCAACATCCACATCACCACCAGCGGTTACACCGCCGTCGCCCCACTACAGTGCGCCCTGTCGGTCCTCGGCGTCGACCGCATCCTGTTCTCCGTCGACTATCCCTACCTGCACAACCAGGCCGCCCGCACCCTGCTGGACACCGCTCCCCTCAGCTCGGCCGACCGCGAGAAGATCGCACACGGGAACGCGGACCGGCTCCTGCGCCTGTAGGACAATCCGCCGCGGCTCGCGGTCCGGGTCCAGCAGTTCCGGCGGCAGGTATCCGCTGCGGTAGCAGATCGAGGCGGTGCGCGGCACCGGGGTGATCGCCGAGAAGCGTGGCGAAACAATAGATTCCGGTCATTTCGTCGGCAACGATTACCCGAGAGGCCGGGGAACTGACAAGCTTCGCGATGTACAGGTCGAGCGCGAACGGCACCCTGCAAGACGTCACGGATAGCCACGAGGCATCCGGACGCTCATCCCGCCGCGATACAACGTATCAGGCACGCAGCACTGCGACGGTACGACCGGACGGCGTGCCCGCAGTCCCGAATTCGGTGCGCTCGGCGATCGGGGCGGCGAATGGGCGGCGGTCGAAAATCACCAGCGTGCCGGTGTCCAGGCCGAGCCGATCCAGATATCCGTCGAGCTGGGCCAGGCCGTCCGGCAGCGGATCGCTCTGCCCGCCCGCCCACACCTTCAGCTCCAGCGCCTCCCGCTGCTCCACCACGCGCCCCTCGGCACCCCGATACGGCTGCCGGATCAGCAGATCTATCCGGCCTCGCCCGACTCCCACCTCACGGTCGACATGCCCGGCGCCGTTGACGATTCGATGCAAGTACGCCATCAGCACCAGTTGCGCGGCCGCCTCGTGATAATTGTCGCGAGCGGCCAGCACATCACCGTGCCGGATCCAGAACTCCACGAATTCCCGCAGCAGCCGTGCGAAGTCGATGCGTCCGTCCGGGAAGCGGAAACTGGACGGCTCTGCCGCGATCATCGCCTCGGTTCGGCCGCCGAGGACCCGGACGATCACCTCCTGATAGATCGGATTGGCGATCCGCAGGTGCTTGCCGGGCGCGATCAGACCCAGATCGCGCGCATACGTGATGTCATCGTCGAAGGTGACGTCGCCGGCCAGATCGGCACCGGCGATGATGGGCTCGATGATCCGCTGTACGCGCGGCTGGTTCAGTTTGTCGACCAACGAATCCAGATGTGTGGCCCGGGCCAGGATCAGTCGCTCCTTCGCCTCCTCGACGTGATCGAGTGTGATCATCTCCCGCACCCGCATCTTGCCGATGATTTCCCAGGCGAGGGCGTTGGTCAGCCATGGTTGACCCTGTGTGTAGTGGAAAGCCAGATCGATGGCCTTGTCGTGGAATTCCTGTCCGGTCTCGGCCGAGTGCTGCCGATACAGCTGCGTCACTTCGGATTCGGTGAAATCCTCAATCCGGACGGATTTAATCTTGATGTTGAACGGGCCGGCCGTCCCCAACCGGCTCGGATTCTCGCCCGACGCCTTGTAGTCCCGCACGTCCCGCAGTCCGCACAACACCACCGAATGCACGAACTCATTGCGATTCTGGGTATAGCCGGCCCGCAGCTGGCGCAGCACCGTGATCAGTCCATCCCCGCGCAGCGCATCGATCTCGTCGAAGAACAGCACCAGCGGGCGCGGGCAACTCGCCACCCACGCGCTCAGTCCGGCTTGCAGGCGCGTCCCCGGCGGCGAATCCGGCCACGGATCCGGGGGAAGAAGCTCCGGCGCCATCCGCTGATTCACGGCTGTCAGGCGCATGGCCCCCAGCAACGCATCCTCGACTCCTACGACATCATCACCGAGTGCCTCCCCGACTTCACACGAAAACGACAGTGCCACATAGCGCCCCTCGGCCATGAGCTCACGGGACAGGCCCAGCAGCGCCGTGGTCTTACCGCTTTGCCGGGGTGCATGCAGCACGAAGTAGAACCCGTAGTCGATATACGTGCGGGCATCGGGTACCCGCTCGTCGACGGGCAGCATGTAGTGCAGGTCCGGATAACACGGACCTGCCGTGTTGAAGTACCTCACCAGGCCACCCTAGCCACCCCGGCCGACAACATTCCCACAGCTCGGGCGGCAGGGCAGGCCGGATTTACGCACCGCCGTACCGACCTCGGTCTCGTTGGAGTAGGCCGCCACGGTGTCGATGCTGCGGTATCCGGGCTCGAGTGCCGGCATCATCGTGGCCGCCGCACCCACGCCATTTCGGCGCAACGTTCCGCGAGCGCGAGGACTTCGACCGCCATACCTCCTTCATCCGATCCCCTCGGCCATGCCACGACCTGGCCGAGGGCCGTCATACCCGACGGGGCCAATCGAATAATTCGACAGCAGTTACCGGAGGCGAGCACGGGCATCGTCAAGGCGTCGGTTGGTCGCCTCGAGCTGATGAGTGGTGCTGATGGTCAACCGGGTGAGCTGGGCGGCATCGAGGCGGCCGCAGATATGGTCCCAGTGCAAGGCGATATCGTCGCCGATCGCGATGTGGTCGTTCGCCGCCGGGGTCATCTGGATCAGGCGTGCGGGCTGTTCGGACAAGGACAGGTGGTAGCCGTCCCACTGCAAACCACTGCCCTGGATCGTCAAGGTCGTTCCGTCGCGTTCGCAGACCCGTGCCCAGGCGATCCGGCAATTGTCGAGGACGTGCAACGGCAGGTCGTCGCGGCCTCGGCCCAGCAGGCGAGTCCACGGATAGATGCCCAGGACGTGGAAGCTGTGATTGGCAGATGCTTCCTGCGACAGGTCCGTGGTCAGGTGCTGCCAATACCCTCCCGCGAGCGGGCCGATGAGCGCGAGGAGGTTCGACAGGAATGTTCCGGGATCGAGATCGTCGCCGATTCCTCCACCGAGCCAATAGGATTCGACCAGGCGCGGGTCGAGCGGATCGGCGATTGCGGTCATCGACGACAGCACCCGCAGGTACGGCCACACACCCGAGAAGCGGCGTGCCACGGTCCGGATCTCGGTGTCGGTTCCGTCGGCCAGAGCCGAGGCGTCGGCGGGACCGCAGTACCCCAGGGCGTTGGGAGCGTATGCGTAGCGCGCGAACAGCTGCGGCCCGCTCACCCCCATCACGATGCCGCCCCCGAGGTCCGCCCGACGCGCCACCGCCGCTCGACATGCCCATACCGCCACACCGCCAGGGCCAGCAGCCAGGTGCCGAGGAACAGCGCCACCACGATCAGGCCCATCGAGCCCAGATTCAGGCCCGCGATCCAGGCCAGCGGGCCGGAGCCGATGCCGCACCGCCCGGCCAGCAGGGAAATGATCTCCTGGCCGCCGATGAGCAGGGCGACGGCTACCGAAAGCCCGGTCACGACCAGGTTGTAGTAGATCTTGCGGATCGGTTCGGCGAAGGCCCAGCCGTAGGCGTAGTTCATGTACGCGCCGTCGAGCGAGTCGAACAGCACCATCCCCGCCGAGAACAGCAGGGGCAGAACGACGATCGCGTACCACGGCATGCCCGTAGCCGCCGCGCCACCCGCGAGCACCAGCAGTCCCACCTCGGTGACGGTGTCGAATCCGAGCCCGAACAGCAAGCCGATCGGATACATCCGCCGCGGCGAACGCACCGCGCGCAGCAGCGGCGCCACCATTCGCGCGAGCGCCCCACGCGACTCGAGCCGCCGCTCCAGTTCGCGCTCATCGCAGCGACCGTGACGCAGCGCGCGCAGCACCCCCGCGATCCCCATGAGCGACACCAGGTTCAGCAGCCCGAGCAGCAACAGGAAGCCGGCCGAAACACCCGTGCCGAGGACGCCGGTCCAGCGTCGAAGGCCCGAATTTCCGTCCTCGATACCGCCGGCCAGGGCCCGCACGCCGAGCCCGAGCGCGAACACCATGACGAATACCACCGTGGAATGCCCCAGCGAGAACCAGAATCCGGCAGTCATCGGTTTCCCGTTGTCGGCCACCAGCTTCCGCGTGGTGTTGTCGATGGCGGCGATATGGTCGGCATCGAAGGCATGCCGCACGCCCAGGGTGTAAGCGGTGAGACCGAGTCCGGCGCCGAAAACCGCGTAATGCCCGGGCACCACCAGGGCGAACAACATCCCCCAGCCCGCCAGATGCAGAGCAGCGACGGTGGCGATCATCCCGAGGACAGCCCGCCGCCGACCGGAATCGTATCCCGACCACACCCGCCTCACCGCCATCCGCATCCTCGCTCCCATCGGTGTTCCCTCCCTGGCCAACCCGGTCAGCAGATCCACGGAACCCGTTCGCTTGCCGCCAGATCCGCCGCTGTCTCACCTCCTGCATCCCCGTCACCTCTCGACGCGTCTGCCGGCAGACCCTTCTCACCTCGACCACCCGGTCAGCACGTCCGAATCCTGCCTACCAGCTGATCCGGCACCGAATCCCGTGCCCCGCCGGAACTTCCGCTCAAACGACTCGATCAACAGAGAGTCGGCCGAACGCAATCAGATCCACCACCAGGTCCCGCCATTCGCATCCTCGCTCCTCTTCTCCACGAGCCAATCAGCAGATCCACGGACCGAGCTCTCGCATCCACCTCCTTCCCCCGTCACCTGCTCGACGAACCGTCAGCAGATTCGCGGAAGTTGTTCGCCCGCAGGCAGGTCCACTACACGGGTACCGCCGAGTGCGGTCCTGGCGACCACCATGCCGGGGTGCTCGTCTACACAGACGCCGATCGCTTGTGCTCGTGCGCCGAGGGGGTGTGCCCGCATCGCCTCGAGTGCGCGATCGGCGTCGTCCGGGGCGACGAAGGCGACCGCTTTGCCCTCGTTGGCGACGTAGAGCGGATCCAGGCCCAGCAGGCCGCAGGCGTCTCGGACGGCACTCGGGATCGGCAGCGCTCGTTCATCCAGGCGTACACCGACATTCGCGAGTTTCGCGATCTCGTTCAGCGCGGCCGCGACACCGCCGCGGGTCGGGTCGCGCAGCACGTGGATGTCGGCGCCGGCGTCCAGGACCGCGGCGACCAGGCCGTGCAGCGGGGCGGAATCGCTGAGTACGGTCGTGCCGAACTCGAGGCCTTCCCGGCAGCTCATCACCGCGATGCCGTGCACACCGATGTCACCGCTGATCAGCACGACGTCGCCGGACCGGGCGCGCCGCGGCTCGATGTCGACACCCGCGGGCACCACGCCGATTCCAGCGGTATTGATGAAAATGCCGTCTCCGTGGCCGGCGTCGACGACCTTCGTATCGCCGGTCACCAGCTTCACTCCCGCCGCGACGGCCGCGGTGCCGAGATGTTCTGCGATCCGGGCGATCTCGGCCAGCGCGGTGCCCTCCTCGAGGATGAATGCGGTGGACAGCACCAGCGGCCGCGCGCCCATCATGGCGAGGTCGTTGACCGTGCCGTTGACGGCCAGCTCGCCGATGGTGCCGCCGGGGAATACCAGCGGCTTCACCACGAACGAGTCGGTCGAGAAGGCCAGTCGGGCGCCGTCCACTTCGATGACCGCCGCATCGCCCAGCCCGGCGTCGGCGGCAGCGCCGAACGCGGGCAGGAAAAGGTGCTCGATCAGCTCGCCCGACATCGCGCCGCCGCCACCGTGCGCCATCACGATGGTCGGCGAATCACGCAGCGGCAGTGGGCATACCCAGCTCCCCGCGTCTATCGTCACCGGCTGTGTTCCGGCCTGCTCAAGCATGAGCCACCTCCGCGGGTTGATCCAGCCGCCGGTACAGGTAGTAGGCGGCGCAGGCTCCTTCGGAGGACACCATGGTGGCGCCCAACGGATTACGGGGCGTGCACTTGGTGCCGAACGCCGCGCAGTCGGTCGGCTTGATCAGCCCCTGCAGCACCTCGCCGGAGCGGCAGATCGAAGACTCCTCGGTGTGCACGTCCTGCACGCTGAACCGG
This sequence comes from Nocardia alni, assembly GCF_019038435.1. Taxonomy (GTDB): domain Bacteria; phylum Actinomycetota; class Actinomycetes; order Mycobacteriales; family Mycobacteriaceae; genus Nocardia; species Nocardia alni. Next base: position 62,481 of record NZ_JAGPOX010000010.1, on the reverse strand, counting down.
TATTCGGCGTCGTAGTCGCGGTACCGCGGCGACAACCGCCACCCACTGCGCGGAATCACGCCGATGCCGCGCCAGGCCCGATCGGTCACCTCGAACACGTCCTCGAGCATCGCCTGCGCGGCCGGATTGCCCGCGGCCGACACCGCACGCGGATAGGCGTTCTCCAGCTCGTGGCGACCCTCCTCCAGCTGAATCACCGTGCGCCGGATGCCCTCGAGGATATCCAGGGGCTCGAATCCGGTGACCACCATCGGAACCCGGTATTTCTCCGCCAGCGGTGGATACTCATTTGTACCCATCACCGAGCAGACATGCCCGGCGGCGAGGAACGCCTGCACCCGGCAGTCCGGTGATTCCATGATGGCGGCGATGGCCGGCGGAACCAGGACGTGCGAGACCAGCAGCGAGAAGTTCTCGATACCCAGTCGCTGCGCCTGGAACACCGTCATCGCGTTGGCGGGGGCGGTGGTCTCGAATCCGATGCCGAAGAACACCACCTGCTTGTCCGGATTCTGTCCGGCGATGGTGAGCGCGTCCAGTGGTGAATACACCACGCGCACATCGCCGCCCTCGCTCTTGACCCGGAACAGATCCTTGGAACTGCCGGGCACACGCAGCATGTCGCCGAAGGAGCAGAAGATCACCCCGGGTTGCGCGGCGATCTCCAGCGCCTTGTCGATGATCTCGAGCGGCGTGACGCATACCGGACAGCCCGGGCCGTGGATCATCTCGATCTGATCGGGCAGCAGCTGATCGATGCCGTGACGGATGATCGAATGTGTTTGGCCGCCACAGACTTCCATGATGGCCCACCGTCGCGTCGTGGTGGCGCGGATGCGTTCGAGCAGGCGCTGGGCCAGCTCGGGATTGCTGAATTCGTCCAGGTATTTCATCGGTTCACCTCATTGTCGCGAGGACGGAGCAGTGGGATCGGGCAGCCCGGCCTGGCGGGCCGCGCGAGCGAACCCGTCGCCGAACTCCTCCTTCAGCACGCCGAGATGTTCGAACTCGGCCAGCGTGCGCAGCGCCGACTCCTCGTCGAGACGCTGAATGGCGAAGCCGACATGGACGACGACGTAGTCGCCCACGTCGGCATCCGGAATATATTGCAGGCAGACGTCTTTGTGTACGCCGCCGAAATCGACCACCGACATCAGAGTGTCGTCGCGGTCGTAGAGTTCGAGCACTCTTCCCGGGACTGCCAGGCACATGATCTTTTCCTTCCTTCCGCTCAGCGCGCCCCGGCAGCCAGCAGCTGCCCGAGTGCGAGGCCGCCGTCGTTGGGCGGCACTCTGCGATGGGTGATGACGTGGAATCCCTTCTCCTGTAGCTTTTTACGCGCCAACGAGAGCAGCAGGGCATTCTGGAAGACCCCGCCGGACAGGGCCACCGGTACGTCCGGCTCGCCGAAGCGGTGCGCGAGTTCGACGATCAGGTCCGCGACGCCGGCGTGGAACCGGGCGCCGATCAGGCCCGCGCCCGCACCGGTGGCGATATCGGCCACCACCGCGGCGCACACGGGCGCGGGATCGATGCGCGACACTCCCTCGGAGTCCGCGCCGATGATCGCGAAGCAGTAGGCGGGACCGGGCTCGATATCGCGCGACAGGCCCTCCAGCTCAATGGCGGCCTGGGCCTCGTAGTCGGCCACCTGTCGCACCCCGGCCAGGGAGGCCACCGCGTCGAAGAGTCTGCCCATGCTCGAGGTAGGCACGCATCCCAGCCCGGTTTCCAGCTGGTGCAGCAGCACCCGGCGCTCATCGGATGGGCATGCCGCCACCGATGGAATGGACTGCGACCACTCGATGCCGGCCGCGTACAGATGTGTAAGGGCCATCCGGTAGGGCCGATGCACGCTCGCGTCTCCGCCGGGCAGCGGCACATAGGCCAGGTGCGCGAGGCGGCGGAAGCCTTTGTAGCCGGCGGCGAGCACCTCCCCGCCCCAGATCGCGCCGTCGGATCCGAACCCCGTTCCGTCGAAGGCGATTCCGGTGACGGTTGCCGTGTCGGGCAGGCCGTGCTCGCCCATCACCGCGGCGATGTGGGCATGGTGATGCTGAATCGTGTGGACGGGCCGTCCGGCGGCGGCGCGGCGGGCCCACGCGCTGGAACGGTAGCCCGGGTGCTCGTCGGCGGCCAGGCGCTCCGGTCGTACTCCGGTCAGCTCCTCGAGATGCCGCTCGGCGGCCTCGAAGGCGCGCAGGGTGGCCAGGTCGTCCATGTCGCCGATGTGCTGGCTCAGCCAGGCGTAGCGCCCGTCGGCGACCGCGCAGGTGTTCTTCACGTCCGCGCCGACAGCGACGGTGGGTGCGACGGGCATCGGCAGGGACAGCGGTAGTGGTGCGTAGCCGCGAGAGCGGCGGATCGGCAGTTCCTCGCCGTCGACGAGCCGGATCACCGAATCGTCGCAGGGCACCAGGATCCGGCGATCGTGGCCGAGGACGGCCTCGGCCAGCCCCGGAAGGCGTTGTGCGGCATCGTCGTCGGTGTAGCAGATCGGTTCGCCGCCGAGATTGGCCGAGGTCATCACGAGAACGTCGGGGCCGGGCGGATCGCCGGGCAGCCCGAACAGCAGCAGGTGCAGTGGGGTGTAGGCGAGTAATACGCCGAGGTCACGGTTTCCGGGGGCCACGGACGGCGCGAGCGTTCGAGTTCCACGCGGTAGCAGCATGATCGGGCGCTGCGGGCCGCCGAGTGCCGCAGCGGCGGCGTCATCGATCCGCGCGATCGTGCGTGCGGTGTCCAGATCGGGGACCATGACGGCGAAGGGCTTGTCGCCGCGGCGTTTTCTGGTGCGCAGGGTCGCGACCGCGTCCTCGTTGTCCGCGGCGCAGGCCAGGTGGTATCCACCGATGCCCTTGACCGCGATGACTCCGCCGTCGCGCAGCATCTTTCGTGCGGCCGCGAGCGGATCAGCCGTTCCCGGAACGGAATAGGTCAGTGTGGGCCCGCAGTCCGGGCAGGCGATCGGCTGGGCGTGGAAGCGGCGGTCGGCGGGATCGTGGTACTCGCGGGCGCATCGCTCGCACATCGCGAAATCGGCCATCGAGGTCCGGTCGCGGTCGTACGGGAGGCTCGCGATGATCGTGAATCGGGGGCCGCAGTTGGTGCAGTTGATGAACGGGTGGCGGTACCGGCGGTCGGTGGGATCGATCAGCTCGCGGGCGCAGTCGGCACAGATCGCTACATCCGGAGATGCCAGCGTGCGACCGCCGCCACGGGTGGTGCCGGCGATGCGGAAACCGGTGCCGCCGCGCACAGGAAGTTCGGTGCGTTCGATCGATTCGATCACCGCCAGCGGCGGCGGCCGGTGCCGCAGCCGGGCGGTGAACTCGTCCACTGCGGCGGGCGCGCCCTCGATATCGATGATCACCCCGGCGCTGTCGTTGGCAACGCTGCCGGTGAGCGCCAATTCGGCAGCCGTACTGTAGACGAACGGCCGGAATCCGACGCCCTGCACGACACCGCGCACGAGCAGTCGGCAGCGACCGCGATCGGCCGTCATGGTTCGTCGCCTCGGCCCGGTAGTCGCGGAACCTCCGGGCCATCGCGAGCATCAGCCACGTCGGTCCGCTCAACGGCCGACCCCGTTGCCTCGCGACCGGCCATCACGGATCCTCACCCCGACCCAGTAGTCGCAGGCCCGCCAGTGCCTCCCGCGCGCCTGCCTCGTCGGTCCGCTCGACCGCCAGCCCCATGTGGATGATCACCCACTCCCCCGGCTGTACCGGATCATCTTGCAGCAGGCCGATATTCACCTTTCGCTTCTCGCCCGAGACGTCGACGAGGGCTAGTTGACGGTTGTAGCCATCGACGATCTCGACGACGCGGCCCGGGATTCCGAGGCACATGTCTCACACCTCCGCTCGTTGCGCCCGTAGGTCCGCCAGCACCCGGTCCACGGCCTCGATCGCTGGATCCAACGCTGCCGCAACGGGATCGGTCAGTCCGATCGCTTCCGCGATCGACAGCACCTGACACCCGACGACCACGGTGGGCGGCATCTCGCCGCCCAGGGCCCGCACCCCGGCGAACACCGCGGCCGGATCCATGCCGTGCGCGTCCAGCTCGGCCGGGTGGTCCCGGTCGGGTTCGGCTCGCACCACTTCGAGGGTTCCGGGACTGCCCCGATTCGGGACGGCGTCGACGAGTACCAGTGCCTCCCATGGTTCCAGCAAGTCGTAGGCCAGATGCATACCGCGGATGCCGTAATCCACGATGCGCACGGACCCGTCGCGCGCCGGGGGCATCCGCCGCACCACTTCGGGGCCGAAGCCGTCGTCGCCGAGAAAGATGTTGCCGATCCCGGCCACCAGCACCCGGGCCGTCACATGCGTCGCATCCGCAGGTAGCGGCGCATGTCAGGGATCGACCGCACGCCGACCGCCGCGCCGCATACGACCGCCACCACGACGATCACCACCGCGATGATTCCCACGATATCCATGGGTCCTCCTTTCCTGATGCCCGCGCCGGCGGGCCGTGCGGTGTTCAGTTGCCCTGTCCTTCCAGCGGTTCCAGCTCATCCGGGTCGAAATACAGGTAGCGCCCGTACCATTCGTGCAGATCGGCCCCGGGATCGTCGAGAATGACCACGCCCACGTGGGTTCGGCCGTCGACGTCGGCGTGCACGGAGGTGACGCGCGCGTCCCTGCCGTCGAAGAACATGTCGTGAATGTCCGCGCGCTTGTTCGGATGCAATCGAACCCGGCTCCCGTGACTCACCAGCACCCCCGCGATGGGCACGGCATCCGACCCGGGCCGTACAGCCTCGTCGGCCGCTGGGTCCCACCAGTCCACACCGAGCGGGACTTCGGGAATCGGATGCGCCTGCCCAGGGTCCGGATCACCCGGCACACGATGCCGTCCTGCCAGCTCCTCAGCCGACATCCCCGGCAACCAGCCGCCCTCCCCAGCGTCCGGCACATGTGTGATGTCACGCCGTTGGTCGGGGTCCTCGTCCGGTATCGCACCGGAGTTCGCTTGCACCGCATCATCGGGCGCCCGGTCGCTCCCGTCCACGCTCGACGAACTCTCCGGAGTCGGCCGCGTCCGCCCGACATCCGCGGCCCGAACGATGCCGCGCGGGCGCGCCAAGCCCCCAGCCGTCAGCACCTCGTAATCCAGCCGTACCGCGTTGTCGGCCAACGGATCCCACCCGTCCACACTGGGCGGAATCTCTGGGGTCCGCCGCGTCCGCCCGGCATCCGTATCCCGCACGGTGCCGCGCGCGCTGGGCGAGGTCGCCGGGTTCGAGTCGGTCTGGCCGAGCTCGGCTCCGCGCCACCCCACGAAATCCTCGGTCATCATCGCGGTTGAATCCGACCGTACCGCGTTGTCTGCCAACGGGTCCCAGCTGCTCCGGCCGGGCGTAACCTCCGGGATCGAGTGAGCCTGCCCCGCGTGCGGGTCGCGCAGGATGCCGTGCAGTCGGGCCAGATCCTCGGCCGTCATCGCGTCGCAGCGGTCGACGATGCGGGCCGCGCGCGGGTCGGTCGCGCGGGCGGACGCCTTCTCCTCGTCGGTCATCGTCATCACGCGCAGGGTCAGGATCTCGTCGATTTCGGTGAAGTCGTAGAGCGGTTCGGTGCTCTGGGGGGCGATCTCGGGGTGGTCGTAGAGGATGATCGGCGAGATCAGCAGCAGGGTGTGGTCGCCGGGCGCGCCGGCCAGCACGGGGAAGCAGCGACGCTGGATGCAGCGCGCCACGGCGGCCTCGGCGGGCGGCGGCGGTTCCAGCAGGGAGACGAACTCCGCGCCGCTCACCTCGGCGATCACGTGGGCCCCGATCAGCGAGCGGGCGATCGCGTCGCGCTGGTCGGCAGCGGGCTCGCCGGTGTTGCGCACGGTCATCGCGAGGCGCAGGTATCCACCGTCCGGTTCGACGGTCAGCTCGAACTCGCCGTGGAGGGCGTGGCGGGTGCGCACGATCGCTCCGGCAGAGCCCGAGGCGGGAGCGTCGATGGTCTCGATATCGGTGTCGCCGGGTATCTCGATCGGCTCGGTCATGGCCGTAGGGGCGCACGGGCCGATGGTGATCTCCTGTTCGACCGCCTCGTCCCAGTCCAGCCAGGCCCTTCCTGCGACGGCCAGCTCCGGCACGGACGCACCCGTCGCGTCGCGGATGCCCCGATGCTGCAGGTGCAGGAACCGGACCGCGATCCGCAGTTCGCAGTCGCCTGCCGCTTTCACCAACGCCTGCCCGCTCACCTCGCTGTCCTCCCCCAGTCCCGCCGCATGCGCGCCCGGCGGCCCGAGCACGCCGAACTGCCACCGGGAACGGTTCTTTCGCGCATCGGCACGGTATGGATACAGCAGATAGCCCTCGTAGAGCACCGCGTCGGCTACCGCGCGGGCGCGTTCCCGGCCGGTACTCATGCCGACTCACCCGCCGCCGTGAGCAGGCGCTCGACCGTATCGTCGAATCCGAGCAGACCGTGCTCGGCCTTGTACGCGGTAAGTGCGGCCAAGGTGTCCTCACGCAGCCGCAACCAGCCCGCGTTCGGGAAATGGGCCGCCATCAGATCCCGCCATACCGACACCGGCATCTCGTAGCGGTCCTCGCGATCCCAGGGAATCTGCTGAATCGCGAACCCCTGACTGCCACGGATGAACACCGTGCCACTGAACAGAAACAGCAGCGGCACCGTGCCCTCGCGCAGCGCGTGCAGATATTTCGAGCCCGCGACCTCCAGGTCGTACGTGCACGACATCGGCAGATCCACCTCGGCGCCACCACCGAACCCGGGAATGGTTGTCGCACAATGCATCCACAGAAACGACCGCTGGGTCTGCGCCCACCGCTCCCGCGACCCGAACAGATCCAGCAGCCCCTCCCCCTCGGCCTCGGTATAACCACGCCGCCCCGGCTCGATCCGTACCTGCGCGCGCAACGCGATCGCATGCACGGGATCGTCACCGACCGAAGTGATTCCGACCCGCGCCGAGAGGATCGGCGTGACGGCATACGGCTCAGGACGGATGTCCAGGACCGCGAACGTAGTGGAGTAGGCCGGGCTCATGGTGCGCCCCCTGAAGCCGTAACTCCCTGTCCCGCCGCGTCGCCCGATCCGCCCGCATCGCACGGTCCCGCTACGCCACTCGCCCGAACCCCGTCGACCGAGCCCGCCGTATCACCCGGCCACGCCACATCGCCCTGTCCTGCTGCGTCACTCGCTCCCAACGTGTCGCTCCGACGCGTCGTACCGCTCGGCGGCACCGTGTGGCCCGACCTCGCATCGCGTGGCCGCGCGCGAGCCGACACCGCCGCGAAGAACTCTTCGATGTATCGGCGTACCTCCGAACCACCGTCGAAACCGTGCCACTGCAACCGGATCCGGCCGACGAATTCGTAACAGGCATCGATCGGTAGCAGCAGGCATTGCGCCCCGGCGGCGTCTCGGTCGGGTACCCGGATCAGTAGGGCCTCGACATCGTCGGCCAGATCGGCGAATTCGTGGTGGTTGTCCACGAATGCCTGCCAATCGCTCAGGGGTAGTTCCGATTCGGTGGCGCCGGCCGGGCCGGGGTACAGGGCGACCGTGCGGTCGGCGGCCGAGTTGCGGAAGAAGAAGGCCAGGCCGACCGGGATCTCGAGGGCGTCCCATTCCGGGAGGGTCAGGGCGAAGTCGGGGAACGATATGTATCGGTCGGGGACCGCGCGGTAGCGCAGGGCGGCGTCGCGGTCGGTGAACAGGAGGTAGCAGCCGCGGCATACGCACATCAGTTGTCGCGCTTGTACATCGACGACGTGCTGATGTTCGTCGGCGATCGATTCCGCGCACATCTCGCAGCGCTCGCCCGCCGCGGGCAGGGGGCGGCGGTCGGTGGCGATTCGGCGCAGGGCGCGCACGGCCGGATTCATCCGCCCACCCCCACCGGAACCGCGACCGACAGCTCCCCGGAACGCACCAGGACCGGGAATGGCTCCAGGTGGCCGTCGCCGTCCAGGCGCGCGCCCGCGTGCACGACGTCGAAGTGGGCGCGGCAGCTCGGGCAGCGCAGGACGGGATCGCCCGCGCCCAAGCCGCGGTGCAGTGCGGCGCCGGCCAGTGAGCGCGCGCAGACCGGGCAGCGGTCGCGGTAGACGTAGGTCTCCTCGCCGATCCGGCAGGCCAGCACCGTCGTCCCGGACACCGCGAAGCCGCCGACCTCACCGGGGGCCAGCTGCGCCAATTCCGGTGCGACTACCCAGTTTCCGCCGGAACGCACGTGCGAGAACAGCGAATCGGCCGCGATCACCGCGGCATCGGGCTCGGCCGCGACGGCCTCGATCGTGGCGATCTCCGGCGCCGCCGCGCGGACGGCGTCCTCGACCGCCAGCTCCAGGGTCACCGAGGAGGACGGGCAGGACCGGCAGCTGCCGGTCAGTTCGAGGCGGACCACACCGTCGCCGGTGATCTCCAGCAGGCGCACGTCACCACCGTGTGAGCCCAGATACGGACGCACGCTGTCCAGTGCGCCGGCGACCCGGGTGCGCACGTCGTGCGGATGCATCCCGTGCACCAGCAGCAGGCTGGCGACGAGATCGTCGTCGGCCAGCCGGCGCGCGGTGACCTCGTCGAGGCCCTCGAAGATGCGTCGCAGGCCCGCACCGTAGAGGTCCACGACCTCGCCGACGAGCGCCTCGGCCCGCTCCCGGGCCAAGCCGCCGCTCGCCGCGCAGGCATCGAGCAGATTCTCGATGCGCTCGCCCGCGCTACGCCACCGATCCTCGTCGGTCGCGACGCCGGGCCTATCGTCGTCGGGGCGCGTGATCACCGCCTCCTCTCCACTGCGAACCGGCCGCCGCGACGGCGTAGAACTATCCGGCGGTCAGCGTCTGGGTCGGTGAGTGCAGGGTGTCCAGCGTCTTGCCATTGCCGAGGTACATGTGCACACCGCACGGCAGGCAGGGATCGAAACTGCGCACGGTGCGCATGATGTCGATGCCCTTGAAGTGCTCGCGATCGTTCTCCTCGAAGATCGGCTGGCCCTGCACCGCGTCCTCGTACGGCCCGGGAGTCCCGAAACTGTCGCGGGGGTTGGCATTCCACGGCGTCGGCGGATACGGGTGATAGTTGGCGATCTTGCCGTCGCGGATGACCATGTGATGCGACAGCACGCCACGCACGGCCTCGGTGAAGCCGCAGCCGATGCCCTCGTCGGGCACGTCGAACTTCTCCCAGGTCTTGGTCCGGCCGGCGCGGATCTCCACCAGCGCCTGCTCGGCGAAATGCAGTGCGCACGCGGCCGCATAGGCCTGGAAGTAGGTGCGAGCCCGGTTGCGTTCGATGGTGTTGCTACCGTGCGCCGGGATCGTCCACTCGAACTCCACCGGCCCCTTCAGCGCGGTCTTGGGCAGGTTGATCTGCACACTGTGCCCGGTCGAGCGGACGTAGCCGACGTCGACCAGACCGGCCAGCGCCGTCGACCACAGCCGAGCCAGCGGACCACCGCCGGTGTCGAGCGCCAGATGATCCTTGCCGTCGAACCAGCGCGGCGACATCACCCAGCTGTACTTGTCGTCCATGTCGCGCTTCTGCGGCTTGGGGTTGGTGTGCTGGTTCCAGGGGTGCCGCCGGTCCACCGGATTGCCCAGCGGATCGGTCTTCACGAACATCTCCTGATCGGTCCAGTCCTCGTAATACGAACTGCCCAAAAGGATTCGGATGCCCAGATTGATATCGACGAGGGAGGTGGTAACCAGTTCCCCGTCCACCACCACGCCCGGGGTCACGAACATCTTGCGACCCCACTGCTCCATATCCTTGTAGGCGAAGTTGCACACTTCCGGATCCTGGAACGAGCCCCAGCAGCCCAGCAGCGTGCGCCGCAACCCGACCTTCTCGTACCCGGGAATCGCCTCGTAGAAGAAGTCGAACAGGTCGTCGTGCATCGGCACGACCTTCTTCATGAACTCCACGTACCGCATCAGCCGGGACATATAGTCGGTCATCAGCTGGATGGTGGCCACCGTGCCGACGCCGCCGGGATACAGCGTGGAGGGATGCACGTGCCGACCCTCCATGAGGCAGAACATCTCTCGCGTATAGCGGCTGGTCTGCAGAGCCTCACGGTAGAACTCTCCGGTGAACGGATTGAGCGCTTCCATGATGTCGGCGATCGTGCGGTAGCCATGCATCGCCGCGTGCGGCGCCTCGGTCCTGCGGGCCTGGGCGAGCACACTCGGATTGGTCTCGGCGACCATCTTCTCGCAGAAATCGACGCCGACCAGATTCTCCTGGAAGATGTTGTGGTCGAACATGTATTCCGCGGCCTCGCCCAGATTGACGATCCACTCGCCGAGATGCGGGGGTTTCACACCGTAGGCCATATTCTGGCAGTAGCAGGAGCAGGTGGCGTGATTGTCACCGCAGATGCCGCAGATACGGCTGGTGATGAAATGCGCGTCGCGTGGATCCTTGCCGCGCATGAAGATCGAGTATCCGCGGAAAATCGAGGATGTGCTGTGGCATTCGACCACTTCCCGATTCGCGAAATCAATTTTGGTGTATATGCCGAGGCTGCCCACGATCCGGGTGATCGGGTCCCACGCCATTTCGACGAGCGAATCCGGCTCGATCTTCTTGTGTGACGCCTCCGGGATGATCTGTGTCATCTGGAGATCCTCCTACCACGTGCGCGTCGCGCCCGTTTCCAATTTCTCGCCCGTATGCCGCCAATGCGGCTCCTTGTCGACCGTGCGCTCGGTGATGTGCCGCAGGCTGCGAATCATCGATCCGTACAACCCCGATGCCGCGGACGAGAGCTTTCCACCCGGCGGCTCATCCATGAAAGGCATGAACTTGTCCGGGAATCCAGGCATGGTGCAGCCGATGCAGATACCGCCGACATTGGGGCATCCGCCCACACCGTTGATCCAGCCACGTTTGGGCACATTACATTTCACGACCGGACCCCAGCATCCGAGTTTCACGATGCACTTCGGCGAGCCGTATTCGTGGGCGAAGTCGCCCTGCTCGTAGTATCCGGCGCGGTCGCAGCCCTCGTGCACGGTCGCCCCGAAAAGCCAACGGGGACGCAGGGATTCGTCTAGCGGGATCATCGGGGCCTGATCCGTCGCCATATAGAGCAGATAGGTCAGCGTCTCGGACAGATTGTCAGGCTGAATCGGGCACCCGGGTACACAGACGATCGGGATGCCGGCCTTGGACTTCCAATCCCAGCCCAGATAGTCCGGAACTCCCATCGCACCGGTCGGATTACCCGCCATCGCATGAATTCCGCCGTAGGTGGCGCAGGTGCCGACCGCGACTACCGCGGTGGCCTTCGGCGTCAGCCGGTCCAGCCATTCGCTCGTGGTCATCGGCTGATTCGTCTCGGGGTTGTTTCCGAAACCACACCAGTAGCCGTCGCCGTGCAGCCGCTCGTTCGGGATCGAACCCTCGACGACCAACACGAACGGCTCGAGTTCACCCCGGTCGGCCTTGAAGAACCATTCGAGGAAATCATCCGCCCCGCCGGTCGGGCCGCATTCGAAATCGATCAGCGGCCAATGCACGGCGATTTTCGGCAGGCCGGGCAGCGCGCCGAGTGCGATCTCCTCGATACTGGGCTGGGTAGCGGCTGTCAAAGCCACCGAATCACCGTCACAACTGAGGCCTGCGTTGATCCATAGAACATGTATCAGCGTTTGTTCGGCTTTAACTGCTTCCTGTGTAGGCATAGCGCTTCTTCCCGAGCCGGGCGGGGAGCTGGCCAGTCTGGCTCGAAGGCGTTTCAAACTGTGATACAGACCACATCAGTTTATGCTTGCGTGACCCGAACCTCAATGGATGAGCCGGTGATCAAATTATGGCGGCGACTCAGCCAGTCGTACCAGTCGCCCAGCCCCTCGCCCGTCGTGGCCGACAACGCCAGTACCGGAACACCCGCGTTGATCGTTCGCGCATGGCGCACACAGGCATCGAGATCGAAGTCGACGTAGGGCAACAGGTCAATCTTGTTGATCAGCACCAGTCCTGCCGCCGCGAACATGTGCGGATACTTCAGCGGTTTGTCGGTGCCCTCGGTGACCGAGATGATCACGACCTTCGCCTGCTCGCCGAGGTCGAACAGGGCCGGGCACACCAGATTCCCGACATTCTCGATGAAGACCACGCTCCCGGTGGCCGGGTCCAGTGAATCCAGTGCACGCCTTGTCATTTCGGCGTCCAGGTGGCAACCCGCGCCGGTATTGATCTGCACGACCCGGCATCCGGTCGCCTCGATCCGCCGGGCGTCCAGCAGGGTCTCCTGATCTCCCTCGACGACGCCGATCGGGATGTCGGCGCAGTCGCGGATGGTGCGTTCGAGCAGGGTCGTCTTGCCGGCGCCGGGTGAGCTGGTCAGGTTGAGGGCGAGGATGTCGCGCTCGGCGAACCAACGCCGATTGCGTTGGGCCAGTTCGTCGTTCTTCGCCAGCACTTTTTGTTCCAGGATCACGGTCTCCGTCGCCGGGTGCGCGTGGGCGTGATCGTGCGGATGGTCGTCGCCCCCGGCATGATCGCCGTGGGTGTGTCCATCGGCGTCGCTTCCGTGGTCGTGCACATGGTCGTGGTCTCCGCGCTGATCATGCTCGCGCGGTCCGGTGATCACCGCTCCGCCGTCGCCTCCGCATCCGCAGGTCGCGCACATGAATCACTCACCTCCATCGAACGAATTCGCAGATCTCTCCCCCCGCTGATATCGATATCCGCACTTCCGCACTCGCACAAGGGAATCGCGTCACGCAGGGTGAACTCGCGGCCGCAGGATCGACACGCCGCCCGGGCGGGCACGTCCTCGACGATCAACTCCGCACCCGCGGCGAGGGTATCCTCCGCCGCCAGCTCGAAACAGAATCGCAGAGCGTCCGGCACCACCGCGCACAACGCTCCGACCGCGACGGTCACGCGATATATTCGCCGACCCGCCGCATGCTCACACGCCCCGCCCACGATCCCCTGTGCGATTGCCAGTTCGTGCATGAGATATCTCGATTCCTCGGATATCCGTCGGCCACTCGACCGCCGACGCACTCAGCGTACTCCCGCGCGGTGTGCCCGGACGACGCTTTGTCACCGCTGTTCACCGGCGAGAGGCACTGGTAAGGCGGACCCATCGTCAGTCCACAACCCAGGCCCGGACCTCCGCAGGTCCGCGTCACGCCTCGCGCGACGCGTCGCGCGGTGATATCGGGTCGGCGTCGCTCGCCTGCGCCGTGCGTCCGGCGGCCTGGATCGGCACGGCCGCGGGATAGTATCCGCACTGGACACCTTCCCGGCACCGCCCGCCGAGGACCCCGACGCGATAAGGTACGCGACGCGGGCTCAGCCGAGGGCCGCCTGGAATCGCTCGCGAAGGTCGGTGAGCCGTTCGATCGGTTCATTCGCGAAAACCAACCGTAGATAATTCGCACCGCGTGGGCCCCAACCGTCCATCGGAGTGGCAGCGATCCTGCCCCGCCGGAACAGTCGCTGGGACGCCTGCGTCGCGGACAGGCCCAAGGCCGCCGTATCGATGAGCAGTGACCAGCCGCCGCGCGGCGGAATGCAGGGGTAGTCGCTCAGCTCCCGAAGGATCCTGTCGCTACGCTGCTGCCAGATACGGGTGGCCGCGGCGACATCGCCGTCGGCGTCGGGGGCGTTCAGAGCGGCGGCGACCGCCTGCTGCGAGATTCCGACCTGGCACACGACGTTGGCCATGCCGACCAAACTGATGTCGCTCATGATCTCGGCGGGGCCCACGACCCAGCCGACCCGCCAGCCGATCATTCGCAGTTCCTTCGACGCCGAACCGATGGTGATCGTCCGCGGGGCGAGTCCGGGGTGACTGGCCGGGTGGTCCGGGGGTTGCCCGTCGAAGCGGATGCGTTCCATCGCCGCGTCGTAGACCACCCAGCAACCGTGGGCGGCCACCGCCTGGGCGATCGCGTCCCAATGCGGGCGGCCCAGCAGCCCTCCGGTGGGCATGGCCGGCGACATGGCCAGCACGGCAGCGGTATTCGGCCCGATCGCGGCGGCGAGTTCCGCGGGGTCGGTCTCCCATCCGGAGGGCGTCGCAGTGCACGGCACATGGCGTGGGATCGCACCGGCGAGGCGGATTCGGTTGATCAGCCCGGCGTAGATCGGATCGGCGATGACGACTTCCTGCCCGGGCTCGCTGATCGCTAGCAAAACATTGAGCACACCGTTGAGACCGCCTGCCACACTGACGCATTCGGTCGCGGGATCGTACCGGCGCCCACTGATCCTGCCGACATGCGACGCGGCCGCCTCACGCAACGCCGCGTGGCCCTGAAATGGCAGGTAGCTGTTGGCGTCGTCGTCTTCGATCGCGTGATGAGTGACCTCGACAGCGACCTGCGGCGGCCGGAGGTCGGTGTCGAGATTTTCCAGGCGCAGCAGGTCGGGATCCGCGGCGGCGTCCGCCGCGTCGCCGATTTCGTCGACTCCGATCCCGGGTATGTGCGCAAGCCGGGACACGCTCATGTCGGCAACTTCCTCTATCTCACTCAACCGATACAACGTACCAATATAATGGAACGATGAACATCGCGCGCCAGATCGGGCACAACACCCGGCGACTGCGGGAGGCCGCCGGTCGTTCGCTGGCCGACCTCGCCACCAGCGCCGGCCTGAGCAAGACCACGCTGCATGCCATCGAACAGGGCGAAGCGAACCCCACACTCAGCACGTTGTGGTCGCTGGCGACCGAACTGGAGGTTCCGCTGGGCACACTGCTCGACAGCGCCTCGCCCGAAGGCACCGTGGTTCGCGCCGGCGAGGGGCCGCGTGTCGCCGGCGAATCGGTACACGCCCGGCTGCTGCATCGCATTCACGCGCCCGGATGGATCGAAGTGTACGAACTCGACGTCACGTCCGACCGCCAGCACTCGCGGGCTCATCTGCGCGGGGTCGAGGAATGCCTGATCGTCACCCGCGGCCGGGTCGAGACCGGCCCGAGCGAGGCGCCGACGACGCTCGACGCCGGGGATTCGGTGCACTTCGACGCCGCACAGCCACACGTCTACCAGGGCCTGGAGGATGCCAACGACGCGATCCTGATCATGATCCACCACTGAACCCGGCAACCGTGGCGATGTGGGACAGTGGATCGACACGATGGCCTGCCGGCAGTTTGCACGTACACTGTCGACATGTATTCGCGCGGTGTGCATTTCGTGGGAAGTTATCCTGCCGAAAGCACCGGCGCGGCGATGCGGGCCATGCTGGACGGCGCAGGTCCGCTGCTGCGCACTCTGCCGACCGGCGAGACACGGCGTTACGAGTACTACATCCGCCCGATCGTGGAAGATCTTGTCACCCAGGGGATGCTGGAGGTTCGCAAGCCCGGCCAGTGGCGGACGCTTCGCGACATACCGAGATACCGCCTCCCGGGCAGGACGACACCGGCCGGGGATCTCATGGATCTCGGCTACCACCGGGAGGCCGCCGAGGCCATGCCCGTATTCGCCGCGCTGCGTGACGCATACGACAGAGAGGACCTCGCGCTGCAGATCGGCATGCCGACCGATCTCGGCTTGGCGGGCATCGCACTCGGCATGCGGGGCATACGGCGATCCCAGCGAAAGGGCTTCGTCGACGCGACGATCCGCGATATCGCCGCGATCGTCCAGTCACTCGGCGAGAACGTCGTCATCCAGCTGGAAGCCCCGGCGGAATTGGCGCTCATGGCACTGAGCCAGCCACTGCACCGAACGGTGGAGCGAATGATGGCGTTGGCCGAGGGAATCACCGCGCTCGCCGCCGCGGCTCCGGCACGCACTCGCCTCGGAGTGCACCTGTGCCTCGGCAGCCTGCACAACAGGGGAATACCGCTGCGCACCGCACGACCACTCGTCGACCTGACCAATTCCATTGTGCGCCACTGGCCATCGGGCCGAACACTGGAGTACGTCCACGCTCCGTTCGCCGCGGGCGCCAAACCACCGGCGGCCAGCGGCCGCTTCTACGCGCCGCTGGCCGACCTGTCGCTGAGTGAGGGCACCCGGTTCTACGCGGGCTTCGTACACGAGTCACCCACCGAGACCGAACAGCGAAAGACATTGCAGTCCATAGAGAACGCACTCGGTCGCCGCGTCGACGGCGTCGCCTGCTCGTGCGGGCTCGGCCGCCGTCCGCGCCACATCGCCGACGCCCTCGTGGCCCGCGCCGCCGTCCTGGCCGGTTCGTGAACAGTGGCTAAGCGGCCTACCGTGCCGAGTAGCCGCCGTCGACCAGATGGTAACTGCCGTTGACGAAGGACGCGCGGTCCGACAGGAGGAAGGCGATCAGCTCGGCCACTTCCTCGGACTGGCCGAGGCGGCCCTGCGGGTGCAAGGCGACAAGCTGCTCGTGCTCGGGCGCAGGAGTTTCGGCCAGCAGCGGTGTCTCGATGAAGCCCGGGCCGACGGCGTTGACGCGCAAGCCTTGTGGTGCGTACTCGAGCGCCGCGGTCTTGGTGAGTCCCACTACGCCGTGCTTGGCGGCGACGTAGGCGGGTGAACCCGCGAAACCGTTGGTGCCCAGGATCGATGACACGTTGACGATCGCACCCGAGCCCTGCGCGGCCATGACAGGCAGCTCGTACCGCATGCCGTAGAAGACGCCGCTGAGGTTGGTCGCGATCACTTTGTCCCAGGCCTCGATCTCGTATTCGCCGGTGGGCAGTGCCGGGCCGCCGATCCCGGCGTTGTTCACCGCGAGGTCGAGACGGCCGAAGGTTTCCACCGCGAACGTCACGGCCGATTCCGAACCGGCCGGGTCGGAGACGTCGATCCGCGGGGTCGCCACGACCTTGGCAGTGGCGGCCAGCCGCTCGGCGACGGTACGGGCCTGGTCGGCGTTGTAGTCGGCGATCACGACAGCGGCCCCGCCCGCGGCCAGTCGTTCGACGACGGCCAGGCCGATGCCGGACGCGCCGCCGGTGACGAGTGCGGTCTTACCGGAGAACTCCGTAGCATAGTCGAGAGCGTTGTGGCTCATGATGATTCGTCCTTTCCTGATGTTCGGTCGATGATGTGCGGCGGCTCCGGGGGCAGCAGTGCGCCCAGGGAGTCGAAGTACATGCGCAATACGGTGGGCAGCGACGCGGGATCATGCTCACGCCCCCACGCGGTGAGTGCGGCGGTCAAGGTGCCCGCGCCGATGCCGACGGCCACGGCGGGACGCGGATCGACGTCGGGGTCGACACCGATCCGCTCGGCCAGAATTCGCACCGACTCTTCCTGTGCGTCCACGCGAATCCGCTGATACGCCGCGAACAGCGTCGGCTCGTGGTCGATGGCGCGAAACAGCGCGTGCCGGCGCGCCCAGTCGAGTTCGGGACCGATATCGCGAAATCCCAGCGCGGTGGCTCGGTCGTAGGCGGTCAGCAGGGATTCGCCGGCGGGCCGCTCGCGCAGCGCTCGGTTGATCCGGTGGCCGTCGGAGCGGATGTGGTCCAGAACGGCATCGGCTCGATCGATGAAGTGACGGCTGAACGTGCGTCGGGTGACACCCGCTCGCGCCGCGATCTCCTCCACCGTGAACGCCGGTAGGCCGCGTTCCAGCAACAGGTCGAGCGCGGCGGCTGCCATGGCCGCCCGAGATCGGCGGCTGCGTTCGTGCCGCCGGTCGCTGATCTGCCGTTCGCTGGTCACGACTCCAATCTAGTCATAAATTGTCCCACTGGGACAATATGTGCATAAGCTCACCCGCAGCCGAGTACCACCACTGGCAACGGTACCGCTAACCGCTGGGCGGGCGAGGCACTCCGGCATCGCTCGATCGGATCGATACCAGCGATCAGTGGACGCGATGCCGGACAACCTTGCTCACCCCCGGGATCATCGGGCTGACTGGGCTCATGACAACGCACGATGGAAACCGTGAGCCCGCCGCGAGCGGGCCGTTGCCGCGCCGCGTGGTAACCGGGCACGGCTCCGGCGGCAGGTCGATCGTGGTGTCCGATGGGCCGATCCCCGTCAGTCGCGAATTGCCCGGCGAGGGCGTCCTTTTCCATGAAGTCTGGAACACCGAGGGCGCCCCGGCGCCGATCACCGCCCTCGAACCGGACGAGCCGACGCGGCGCACACTGGCCGTTCCGCCGCCCCCGCGCGGCACGAAGATCAGGATCAACGAGTTCGCCCCCGGCCATCTGGACGAGCGGGGCCTCCAGTCGCCGGTGCACCGGACCGCGTCGATCGACTACGGAATCGTCCTGTCCGGCGAAATCACTTTGATACTCGACGAATCCGAGGTCACGCTGCGCACCGGCGACATCGTCGTACAACGCGGCACCAACCACGCCTGGGCCAACCGCGGCGCCGACATCGCCCGGGTGGTCTTCGTTCTCGTCGGCGGCGCGTTCGACGACGCACTCGCGGCCACCCTGCCCGACGGCCTCGCCGGGCTCATGCGCGGCGGCCCGCGGGACTGACGGCGATTCATCGAAACCTCCCGCACCGCAACCGAAAAGGAAGCCCGATGTTCGAATACTTTCCCGGGAACTACATCTGGAACCTGAGCGTCGCCGCCACCCTCAACAGCGGCGGGCTCATCGATGAGGTCGACCGCGCCTGCCGACCGATCCGCGAGGCCGCCGCGCGGGGTGAGGACGCCGGGACCCGGGAGTTGCTGGCGGCTTGGACCGCGCTGACCGAAACCGCGGTGGCGCGGGCCGAAACCGCCGAGAAGGCAGGGCATCTGCGTTCGGCCGGCAAGCTGTACACCCGGGCCACCAATTATCTGTGCCAGGCCGAGCGCATGCAGAGCGCCTCCTCGCCGCAGCGGCTCGACACCTACGGGCGGGTTCTGGAGTTGCAGCAGAAGGCATTCGACACCGTCGACCACCGCACCACTCGGGTGGCGATCCCGTTCGAGGGCACAACGCTGCCCGCCTACTTCCACACAGCGCCCGCCGCCGACCACGGGCGGGTACCGGTGCTGATCCTGTGGAACGGCCTCGACAGCACCAAGGAACACATCTACGCGTCCTTCACCCACGAGGAACTCGCGGCCCGGGGCATCTCCACCCTGATGGTCGACACACCGGGCAGCGGCGAGGCACTTCGACTGGGCGGCTTGACATCCCGCATCGAGACCGAGGACTTCGCCACCGCGTGCGTGGACTATCTGGAGACCCGCGAGGACGTCGACACTGCCCGCATCGGGCTCGCGGGCTGGTCGCTGGGCGGCTACTACGCTCCCCGCGCCGCCGCGTTCGAGAAGCGGCTGGCACTGGTGGTGGCCTGGGGCGCCAACCACAACTGGGGCGCGGTGCAGCGACGACGGCTGGAGCGCGAGGGTGAACGCCCGGTGCCGCACTACTGGGAGCATGTGCTGTGGGTGTGGGGTTTCGACACCGTCGAGGAGTTCATCGCCTATGCCGACGGCGTCCACCTCGACGGGATCGTCGAGCGGATCACCGTGCCGTTCCTGATCGTGCACGGCGAGGGCGACCGGCAGATCCCGGTCGACTACGCCCACCGCTCCTACGACCAGGCCGTCAACAGCCCCAAACGCGAACTGCGCATATTCACCGCCGCCGAGGGCGGCGCCGAGCACATCGGCCTGGACCATCTGCCGTACGTGCGCGATTACATCGCCGATTGGGTCGCCGACAGATTCGCTGTCTGCGCCGCCGAGTAAAGGAATTCTTGCTGTCGTTCGCTGTCCAAGCACTGACCGGTCATCAGTTCGGCTGTACGTTGCCCCGGCGGATTGGGATGCGAGTCACGGGCAAAGCGTCACCAACAACGCACTGCTGAGGACGAATCCGCTCGAGACATCGTCCGGCAGGAAGCCCAGCGGTGGGATCCGGTCGTGTGATGCGTGCGCGGTGAGGCCGCTTCGGAGACCAGCTCATCGCCGTTGCGATACGCCGAATCGTCGGACACCGGGAACGCGATCACCGGTGCGAGAATCCGCGCACTGCCCGATGCTCCAACGCCGCAAACGAATCCGATCGAGCCGTCTTCGGGAAGATGACTCAGCGGGTGGCGTCGGCGATCCGCTTGTGCGAAACGTGTGCGGTGAGGCCGCCGTCGATCACCAGTTCTGCGCCGTTGTAGTACGCCGAATCGTCGGAGATCAGGAAGACGATCGTCGGTGCGATATCCGCGGGCTGCCCGATGCGGCCGAGTGGGATCTCGGTCAGGGCGGCTCCCGTGAAGGCCGGTGACGCCGATGCCATGAGCGGGGTGTCGATCAGGCCCGGCATTACCGCGTTGACTCGAATTCCCCTCTCCCCCAGCTCGAGTGACGCCGAACGGGTCAGGCCCCGCAGCGCCCACTTACTGGCGGTGTAGGCGGCGGCCGCATGTCCGGCCAGCGCGGCGACCGAGCAGATGTTCACGATCGATGATCCGGCCCGCATCAACGGCACGAGTGCCTGGATGCCCAATAGCGGTCCGGTGACGTTGATGTCGAAGGTTCGCTGCCAGGTCTCCAGGGATACGTTCGGCAGCCGTTCCCGGGCGGCCACGCCCGCGTTGTTGACCAGAGCGTCAACTCGCCCGTACTCGACGGTGAGCCACTGCGCGAGCCGCTTCCAACCTTCGGCGTCGGTGACGTCGAGCGTGCGACGGGTCACGGCGTCAGGTGTCGCTCCGCTGAAGGGCAGCACGTCGGTCGCCACCACTGTCGCACCGGCGACGGTGAGTGCTTCGACCTCGGCCGCGCCTTGGCCTCGGGCAGCGCCGGTGATGACGACGATCTTGTCAGCGAGCCGACGGGCCGGTGCACTGCCGAGCCAACTGGCCGATTCACAAGATGGCCGACCGGCCGATTCACCAGACTGTCGACCAGCTGATTCGCCAGTCAGCCGTACGGCCGTCTCACTGGCCGTCTCGCCGCCGGACTCGGATGAGCTAGCCAAGGACCGACCCTCCCCCGTCGACGACGATGTTCGCGCCGCTGATCCACGAGGATTCGTCGGAAGCCAAGAAGACCGCGGCGTTGACGATGTCCTCGGGCTGACCGTGACGGCCCAGCGGTATCCGATCCAGCACGACCTTGCGCATCCGCTCCGGTGGATCGGCCAACATCGGTGCGGTATTGGGGGTTTCGGTGAGGCCGGGGCTGATCACATTGGCTCGGATGCCATGCGGACCGCCCTCCACGACCAGTTGCAGGGTCAGCGCGATCACACCGCCCTTGGCAGTGCTGTGCGCGTTCTGCGCCATGAACTCCACGCCGCGCAACGCGGCGATCGATCCCACATTGATCACCGAGCCGCCACCGCACGACTTCAGGTGCGGCCACGCGGCTTTCACCGTGTAGAAGACCAGGTTCAGCTCGTTGCGCATGGTGAAATCCCAGTCCTGGACCGACAGTTCCTCGATCGGCGCGAACCGCTGGGTGGACGCGTTGTTGTAGAGGATGTCGATCCCGTCGTAGGTCGCGACCGCGGCATCGACCCAGGATCGCGCCTCCTCGGCGTCCCCGAGGTCCACCCCGCCCATCACCGTGATCTCACCGCCCTCGGCGCGCACCAACTTCTCGGTCGCCGCCGCGCTGTCCCGATCGATATCGCAGCCCACCACCCGAGCGCCCTCCGCGGCGAATCGGCGCGCGGCGGTGACGCCTATGCCGCCGCCGACCCCGGTGATCAGCGCGATCTTGCCTTCGAGCCGACCGGTCATCAGAGCATCACCGCCCGAATATGTTTCACCACAGACAGATTCATGCCGAAGCTTCCTGAGTCGTGTGACGCCGGGCCGGGGCGACCGGCGACGGCACATCACCGGCCGCCACGATCGTGTTGCGGACGGTTCCCAGCCGATCGATGGTCATCTCCACGACGTCACCCACCGACAGCGGCGGTGGAATCAGCGATCCGGAGCGCCCCCAGGACTCGGCCAGCGCCCCCGAGGCACACGTTCCCGAGGCGAGCACTTCACCGGCCTTCACCCAGGAGGCACGTGAACCATGGGACACCAGCTGCTCGAAGGACCAGCCCATATGCCCAGAGCGGTCGCCGCCCACTCGCTCACCGTTCACCGTGACGCTCATCTCGAGGTCGAGGAACCCGTCGGCATCCCGGCAGTCCTCCAGTTCATCGGCCGTGACGACCCAGGGCCCGATCGTCGTCGCGAAATCCTTACCCTTGGACGGGCCGAGTTTCAGCGTCATCTCCCTGCTCTGGACGTCACGGGCGGACCAATCGTTCATCACGCAGTAGCCGCCGATCGCGGTGCGCGCCTGCGCCGGGGTGACGTTCCGCGCGTCCCGGCACACGATCGCCGCGATCTCGAGCTCGAAATCGAGCCGTTCGGTGTCCGGGGGCATCGCGATGTCGTCGTAGGGCCCGGTCACCGCGTGCGGCGCCATGAACAGGAATACGGGAGCCTCGTACCACTGCGCGGGCGGCCCCGGATTGCCATGGCCGCGTTCCATTCCGTCCACGTGCGCCTCGAAGGTGAGGAAGTCACGCATCGCCACCGGATACACCGGAGCGAGCAGCACCACCTCCTCGGACCGCAGCCCGTCACTCCGAACCGCCGCCTCGGCCAACCCCTCACGTTCGGCCGAACCCGTTGCCAGCAGGGTGATCATCTCGGTGCCCGCGGCGAAGGGGTGGATCGACCACCGGTCCTCGTCCCCGACGACCAGGCCCACACGACGAGTCCCGGCAGGCTCGTCGATGCGCCGGAATGCTGCCAGTCGCATCGGATTTCAGCCGATCGTCTCGTGGAATGCCCGTTCGCGGGACTCGAGCAGCGGGATGGCCAGATCGTGGCCGTACTCCTTGAAATGCGCGGAGGCGCCGTGCGCGGCGTATGCCTGTTCGTCGTCGTAGATCTCGAACAGGCGGAAGACCAACGGCTCGTCCGGAGACTGATATGCCTGGTAGAACAGATTGCCCGGCTCCTGACGCGACAGCGGGGTCAGCTTTTCCAGCGCCTCGCGGACGGTGGCCTCGTGGCCGGACCGCGCGGTCCAGGTGGCGGTGACGACGTAACTCATCGGTGACTCCTCAACTGTGTTTCACTGCAAGCACGTTGGCGGGAGTGCGAAGCATCCCCGGCTACGGTAGGCGGCATCCCCGGCCGCTGGGAAAATGCCGATCGCGATGGCAGGTATCAGCGATGCCTGTCGCTCTCGTATCCGCCGAGTCGAGGTCTGCGGCCAATATTCGGATGCGCCGGACACTCCGGTGCCGTACCGTCGGTCCAGCACTCGGGCAATTTCGGGTGCGACACAACGTATTCGGTCTCGAAGCACGAAAGCTGTCGGGAGGGAGGCACTATGGCGAAGCTCAATCAGATCATCGCGGTGGAGAAGGGTATCAAGAGCGGAGCGCTGCGCGATCTGGCCGGCACTCAGGCCACCCTGCAGAAGCCCGCGCTGCTCGCCGGCATCTCGCGGTCCTACCAGCCCAAGGACGAGGAGGGTGAGCAGCTGCCGCCCGAATCGACTCGCGTGCAGGTGAAGTCGGAGGATGTGCTGCGCCGGACCGCGGCCACGCTGACCCGGCTGTTCGATGTGACGGCGACCAAGGATTGGGCGAACTGCGAGGCCAGGGCCGATGTGACGGTCGAGGGGCAGACGCTGCTCACCGACGCTCCGGTCACCTATCTGCTGTTCCTCGAGAAGCAGCTGGCCGAGCTGCTCACCTTCGTCAAGAAGCTGCCGGTGCTCGACGCCGCCGAGGCATGGGTGTTCGACGACTCCTCGGACACGTGGCGGACCGATCCGGTGCGGACCATCCGTACCAAGAAGATTCCGCGCAATCACGTCAAGGCCGAGGCGACCGAGAAGCACCCTGCGCAGGTCGAGGTGTACTACGAGGACATCGCGGTCGGCTACTGGACCACGAGCAAGTTCTCGGGCGCCCTGCCCGCGCGGCGGATCAACGAACTCGTCGATCGCATCGAAAAGCTGAGCCAGGCAGTGCAGTTCGCCCGCGAAGAGGCCAACGCCGCGGACGTGACCGACCGCAGGGTCGGCGACGCCGTGTTCGGATACCTGTTCCGGTAATAGATTTCCCTGCCGGCACCCGGCAGGGAAGCGCGAGGAGCGCAAAGCTCAAACTGAAGATGACACTGATATCGCGGTGACAGTGCGGGTTCGAGTCCCGCCCCGGGCACGGGCCCGGGTAGCCCAATCGGTAGAGGCAGCCGCGGCAAGCTCAGACTCTCGCTCCAGATTGAGTATTTCGCCACCCGAACCATAGGAGGTCAGGAACGGACGACCGCGACGAGGTGCCGGCTCATCTCCGGCTCTCCGCGCTCTCATGCGGAGGTGGTCCAACGGTAGGACGCGTCGCCGACAACCTGATTCGTTCCCGCCCCCGAGGTGTCATATGGGTGGCAACCGGAGCCCGGCGGTAGGCCAAACCGCTGGGCTCTGCTCATACCCACGAGGGAAGAGGTTCGCGAGCGGACAGCCATGCCTCCGGTATGCCACGGACGTTGTCGCGGTTGCCGATTCCGGTGTGGGCCGCCACGATGCCGCCGACGATCGCCGCGGTGGTGTCCGCATCACCACCGGCCTGAACACAGGCCGTGATGGCGGCCGGGTAGTCGTCGAGGAAGGTGGCCGCGGCCCAGAGGGTGAAGGGCACCGTGTCCTGGGCGCTGACCCGTGCGCCGTTGCCGAGCTCGTAGGCCGCCTCGGCCACCGATCTGCCCAGGAGCTTCACGGCTCGGCGGATACCGGCGGCGGTGTGGCCGTCGATCAGGTAGGGGTCGACCGTGGCAAGCAGTTCGGTTGGCGTGCAGCCGGTTTCGCGAGTTTGCGCGGCGTGGCTGGCGGCGACGGCTACCGCCATGGCGCCGGCGATCGCTTCGGGGTGCCGATGGGTCACTTCGGCCGAGAGCGCGGCTCGGCCCGCCGCGCGGTCCGGATCTCCGGCGAAATACGCGCCGAGTGGCGCGACCCGCATCGCGCCCCCGTTGCCCCAGGATCCGCGTCCGTCGAACGCCGCGCCTGCGGCCTCGGCCCAGGGACGACCGTCCCGGATCTCATGGAGTACGACGACCGTGCCGCCGCCGTAGCCGCGGTAGGGCTCACAGCGGTCGGCGAAGGCCAGTGCCAGTGCGTCGCGGTCGATGTCGCCACGCCCGAGGATCTCGGTGTAGACCGAGCAGGCCATTTCGGTGTCGTCGGTCCACGGCCACGGCGGGGCGGGTGGCCGTCCGGCGAGAAGATCCGACAGCGAGGAACCGGGAACGAAGAACTGAGCGCCGAGCGCGTCGCCGACCGACAAGCCGTCGAGGCTGTCGCGGGCGACATCAGAGTGTAATGGCATACCGATCAAATACTCTCAACCTCGACCGCATAGCGCAATGATCGGCCCCGCGTCGCGCTCGATCCGCGGCCCTCGCCTCGGTCAGGCCGGGTCGACGACGGTTGTGATCAGACCCGTCTTCAGGTCGTAGGCATACCCGCCGATCCTGAAAGAGCCGACGCTGGCCTGCAATTCGGGCGCCGCGTGCAGTCGCGCGACATCCTCCCGGACGGTCTGGGCCGGGTCGAGCACGGCCATGTCGGCCGCGGTCCGGTCGTCGTAACCGCCGCGCGCGGCATAGCTGCGACGCAGGTCTTCGTCGGCGAAAAGAGCTGAGCCGCAGTCGGTGTGGTGGATGATGGCGACCTCGAACCAGTCCGCGTCGGGGGTCTTGTTCTCGTGCAGGTGGCAGATCCAGGTGAGGTCCTTGACGACCGAGGGTGTGACACGTCCGCCGACATTGCGGGCCACGATCGCCTCCCCCAATTCGACGCCGAGCACGGCGGCCGGCTCGACCCGCGGGTCGATACAGGTCACGATGTAGAGCTGCCGGAAGGGGATGAACGGGATCGCGGGAATGTCTTGTTTGGCGTCGGTGGCCGCGAACTGCTTATTACGTTCCAGGTAGGTAGCGAAGTTCGAGGAGGACGTCGTACCGGGCATGGTCTGGATTCCTATCGGTGGCACTAGTAGATAGAACAGTCGTTCTCTCTGTGGGCACCACGTTACGGCCCGAGACGGGAGGAGTCAACAGAACGTTCTGTCTACCGCATGCCGCAGGACCCTACACGTCGAGCCGAAGCAGTTCCCTGCCCGCGCGAATCACGGTGTCCCGCACCTGTTCCGGATCGTCGAGGTCCGCTGCCGCGAGCGCACCGTCGTGCAGCAGCACCAGGACACGACCGGCGAAGTCAGGATCCGGATGCCCCGCCTCACCGGCCAGCCGGGTCACCGTCTCCTGGAACCAGGCGCGATGGTCCGTCACTGCGACACGAACCGGATGCGCCGGATCCGGATACTCCGCCGAGGCATTGATGAAGTGGCAGCCGCGAAACCCCGCCGAACAGGTGACCTGCCCGATCAGGTCGAGCAGAGCCGCGGCACTGTCCCGCGCACTCGGCTTCCGCAGCGCCTCCCCCACCGCCCCCCGCAGATCCGCATCCGTAGCACGCAGATACTCCACCACCAGATCTTCCTTGGCCGGAAAATGCCGATAGAAGGTCGCCCTGGTCACCCCGGCCTCACTGATCAGCCGATCCACCGGCACGGTGTGAATGCCCTCGGTATAGAACAGCCGCCGAGCCGTCTCCAAGAGCCGGTCCCGCGGACTCGTAGCGTTCACCATCCCCCCATCATAGAGAATGAACGTTCTGTTAACCGGTGCACCGGCATTCGAATACCAGTGGTATCTTGATTTTCATGCCAGGGATGACCCGCCCCGAGAGCCAGGCGCGCACCCGCGCCGATCTCGTTCGCACCGCCCGTGAGCTGTTCGTCGCCGACGGGCTGACACGGACCTCGCTGGCGCAGGTCGCCGAGGCCGCCGGGTACTCCAAAGGCGCGGTGTACTCCAACTTTCGCAACAAGAACGAGCTCTGCCTCGAAGTGCTGGAGTTGACCCACGACGAAGCCATGGCCGATATCGCGGATCTGCGCGAAAGCAACGGGACCGCCGAGGAGCGCACCGCCGCTTTTCAGCGGTGGGCAAGCACCCGGGTCGAAGACACTCGATCGAACCGGCTCGAGTTCGAACTGGCCCTGGCGGCGCAGAGTGATCCGCGCATGCGCGACCAGCTCGCCGCCCACCTGTCCGATATCCAGACCGCCATCGCCGGCCTGTTCGCCGACATCGCCGGCGCCCCGTCCTCGGAAACCTTTCTCGATGCCGCGAAAACCGTATTCAGCCTGGGCATCGGGCTCGGGGTGCAGCGCCTGATCGATACAACGACCACGACCGATCGAACCTTCGCCCTGCTACCCGTCCTGCTCACCGGCGCCACCAATCCCTTGAAAGATGTTCAAGTCGTGAGCCCTGTCGCCCACGCGATTGAAAAACGCACAAAGAAGACAACGCCGCGCAGTGAGGAGTCCCGGGCCGCGCTGCTCGACGCGGCCGTCGCGGTCTTCCGAACCAAGCGCTTCGACGAGGTGTCGACGACCGAGCTCGCGCAACGCGCCGGTGTGGCGATCGGCCTGATCAACTACCACTTCGACGGCAAACGCGGCCTCTACCTGGCCGCCGCCGAATCCGTCCACAGCGAGTTCTGGGACCGGCTGCAGGCACTACGCGGCCCCGTGGTGTCCCGGCTGATCCGTGGCCTGGACATCTACCTCGATACCGCCGCGGAGTTCGAAGGATCCCCGCTGGCCCTGTCGACCCGGGTGCCCGACCCCGAACTGCGAGCCATCCAGCAGCGGCAACTCGACCGCCTGGTCGAGGCGATGATGCAGGAGCTCAGCGACGGTACCGGTACCGCCTTGGCGCGCAACGCCATCGCGGGCTGGTTCGCCTTCGTCGAGGGCGCGGTGACCGACTGGCTGCGCACCCGCGAGCGGAGCCGGGTCCAGATCCGGGAGCTGTTGGTGGCCAGCCTGTTCGCCACGGGCCAGACAGTACTGAGCCTCGCCCCGGGCACCCCTTTGTCCTCCCGCGCGATCAACGCGCTTCTCAACCATTCCCAATCACCGACGCAGACAACGGAGTACGACGAATGAACACCTCTCTCGACGCCGGACCCAGCAACCGGCTCGCCGCCGGACCGCTGGGCCGGGCCGTCGTCTGGCTGGTCGGCCCGCGACCGCTTCGTGACGAGGTCCGGTTGCGCCGCGAGGTCGACGGCAAGATCGCCGTGGTGACCGGCGCGTCCTTCGGGGTGGGTGAGGCCACCGCCCGCATCCTGGCGGGTGCGGGCGCGACCGTGGTGCTCGGCGCGCGCACGGTGGAGAGACTGGACCTGATCGTCGCCGAGATCGCCGAGGCGGGCGGCAATGCCGTCGCCGTCCCGCTGGACCTGGCGTCGGAGGAGTCGGTCAAATCCTTTGCCGATCAGATACTTACCCGGTTCGGCCGGGTCGACTACCTCGTGCACAATGCGGGCAAGTCGCTGCGGCGCTCGATCCACCTGTCCTACGACCGGCCCAAGGATCTCAACACCACGACCTCGGCCAACTACATCGGACCCATGCGGCTGACGCTGGCACTGCTGCCGGGTATGCGGGAACGCGGGTGCGGCCACATCGTCAACGTCTCTACCGCGGCGGTCATGTTCCCGGTTGCCCCGAAATGGGGTTTCTATCTGTCGACCAAGGCCGCGTTCGACATCTGGATACGCTCGGTCGCCATGGAGGCCCGCCCCGACGGCGTCACGCTGACCAGCTTCTATGCCGGGGCCATGTTCACCCGGATGAGCGCGCCCAGCGGCTGGGTTTCGGCCCTGCCGGGGCATTCCGCCCGCGATGCCGGATACATCGTCGCCCGCGCGATAGCGAAGAAGCCGCGCACGCTGGCACCGGCCGTCGTGTGGCCGCTGTCGGTGCTGGTGCCGCTGCTGCGCACCCCGATCGAAATCCTCACCACGTTCCTCTACCGGTTTCTCGGCGACACCGCCGCGTCGCTGGCCAGCGTGAAGAAAGGGGATGACCGTGTCGCCTAGCACTTTTCGGTGGCTCGACGCGGTCGCCCCGCTCGCAGCCTCGGGTCTGATACGCCCGATCGGGCCGTTGACAGCCTTCCGAATCGGCCAGGCCGCATGGCAATTCGGCCCGTCGGTCGCCACCGTGCTGGCTGTGTCGGCGGCGCGCTATGGCGATCGCACCGCCGTCATCGATGAGCGCGGCGCAATCACGTACGGGCAGTTGGACAGTCGTGCCGCCGCCATCGCCGCCGCACTGCATTCCCGGCATCCCGGCGCGAGATCCGTGGCGATCCTGTGCCGCAACCACTGCGGCTTCGTGGAGGCGTTCGCCGCAGGCGCACAACTGGGTTGCGAGCTGATCTTCCTCAACACCGATCTGCCCGCAGCGCAACTGGCATTGATCCTGCAGCGGCATAGCCCCGACATTCTGGTGCATGACGAAGAATACGACAGCGCCGTCACCGAGGCCGGATTCCCTGGTGCCAGAATCCATGCCTGGCAGACTACCGAAACCCGAGACTCACTGGATTCACTGGCGCGCGAACGTCATCCGACGCCGCCCCGGGTACGGCACGCGGTCAAGATCACCCTGCTGACCTCCGGCACCACCGGGCTCGCCAAGGGCGTGTCCCGGCCGATCCGTCAGCGCCCCCTGCTGGAGATGGTCGCCACCGCCATGGCCGCGACACGGTTGACCGCCCGCGACGTGGGGGTGCTGTCCCCGCCGTTCTTTCACGGTTTCGGGTTAGCCATGCTGATCGGCTCGCTGGCCCTGGGCGCCACGGTGATCGTCCGGCGCCGCTTCGATCCCGATGCCGCACTGAGCGATATCGACCGTCACCGCGCCACCGTATTCGTCGGAGTTCCGGTGATGCTGCAACGCATCGTCTCGATCCCCGACCAGCGCCGACGTGAATTCCGCACCGACTCACTGCGTTTGGCCGTGACCGGAGCGGCACCCATCGCCCCGGCGACGATCGGCCGGTTCATCGAGACCTTCGGCCCGATCCTCGTCAACGGTTACGGCTCGACCGAGGCCGGCATCGTCGCATTGGCCACCACCGCGGATCTGGCCCACTCACCGAAGACCACCGGACGACCGGCAATCGGTGTCTCGGTGCGCATTCTGCGCCCGGACCGCACCCCCGCCGCCATGGGCGAGACCGGCGCCATCTTCGTGCGCGGCGGCCTCGGCTATGACGGCTACGTAGCAGACTCGAAGTCCCCTGCAAAGGCCAAGGAGATCATCAACGGCTACGTGAACACCGGCGACATGGGCCATCTCGATCGAGCGGGCCGCCTCTATATCGACGGCCGCGACGACGACATGATCATCTCCGGCGGCGAGAACATCCACCCCAAGGAGGTAGAGGACCTCCTCGCCGCCCACCCGACGATCGCCGACGTAGCCGTCATCGCCGTCCCCAGCGAGGAATTCGGCCAGGTACTACGCGCCTACCTGGTACCCGCACCCGACCGAACCATACCGACCACCAACGAACTCGAGACCTACATCCGCGAACGCCTCGAGCGCTACAAGACCCCCAAGGATTTCGTCACCCTGACACAGATCCCCCGCAACCCAACCGGAAAGGTCTTGCGCCACAAGCTCGACAGCCACGCCAACGACATCGCGAGTTAGCCTACCGATCCCGCCGCCGACAACCTCTACCTGCCGCCCGATCCGCTGCCCGGATCGGATACGAAGACGCGATTCCGAACACCATCTTGGTGTTGACGTACATCTCTGTGCACCACAGGCAGGCTTCTCTCAGTACGAGAATTCGGCGGCACCGACCTGGTGATCTGCGTCCACGAAATTACCGCTACCGAGGACGAGGGCCTGAATGGGTAGCGGATCACGAACATCACCCCGAATTGCGGCCCGGGGCTGAGCATGCGGTCAGATCTGCTGCGGAGTCGGCGCTGGAAGCCCGTAAATGGATGCGATTGGCTGCCAATCGGCGACGAACGAGATTTTGGCCTTGGACGCAGAAGTTGAGTAGGTGTTTCCCAGGTCAAAGTCGTTATCCTCCTTGGCTGGTGCCGAGCAGCCGCTGGATTCAATGTTCTGTCCCCACAGGGCGTATGACTGATCGGCGTCGTAGGATGCATGCAATGCGGCAACAAGATCCGTTTTCAACTGGCTGCCGCCGGTCAGTGCGTCGATATCGAGGCTCTGCGCAATTTGCAGCTCTCGAGATCGGTTTTGCATCCCTTGCTGCAGATCGTTGACGCCCTGGTCGACATCCTCACAGTCCAGCACTTCCTGCTGTACGGCGTTGAGTACTTGACTTCTGGTCCGGACGATCTGACCGAGCAAACTCGAAACGGCTTGAGCCTGCTGTTGCGCGCGGTCGGTTGTGGTCGATGGAGCTGATTCCGACGAGTTGCTGGCGTAGTGCGAGACACGCGAAGCCGGTGGCGATGGTACACGTGAGGACGGCCTACTGACGATCGCCATGACTGCGACGACGGTTACGACCAGGATTGTCAGTACGATGGACAGAACCGTCCGAATTTTCACGCTGCTCGGTCCTTCAGCTTGTCAGTTTCGTACGACTCGTGACCACGAGTAATCGGGCTGCAACAGATAGGCGACGTCGTAGCCGGACCAGGCCGTGTTGCCGTTGCCGTCCTTGATAATCGGCGCCGTTATTCTGAATGACTGATCACCCGGTGGGGCAATATCGACATAAACCGTGGGATGTCCGATCACGGCAACGACCAGCCGAATCTTGAACGTACAGCTGTAGTGCTCAGTAAATGCTCCGATCGTGAAGGACTGCATATCACCAGCATCGATCGACACCGTGTTCGCAGCGAAGTAGTCGGAGCCGTGCAGCGGAACCTGGCCGACGAAGTAGGTCCTGAAATTTGTGAAGGTTTGAGGGTCATCGACTGCCTGAACAACGGGGTTGGGGTTGTCCAGATTGATACCGAGATCAAGGCTCGGGTTTGGCGCACCTTGACTGAAACCTCCGATATATGTGCCGGTGTACGGATTGCCGCAGTCCTTCACTACATTCATATCTACGATGCGAATCGTCTGATTGGTCGTGTTCTGAACGGTGAATTTTGTGATGCCCAGCCCGGCCGGGACACCGTTGAATCTTTCGCGGAGGCCCGAGAGATCCCATCCTCCGGGTCTGTAGAGTGCTGCGGGAGCGACCCCCAGCGGGTTGGGCAGCACAATATGTTCGTCCCCTTCATTGAGGCTTAAAGGAGTGACGTACGCGACCTGCAATGGCGACCATTGCGGCACCTCCACGACAGGCGTCGCGTTGGGGCTGGGCCTCGTGGTTGTGGAAGGCGCATCAAGTGTCGCATTGGGCGACCCACCGGAAGTACGAGACAACACGACGAAAACCACCGTTGCTGCGCCAACAATCACGGCCGCTGTGATCGCGAGGATCGCCCTAGGCAGAGATACCTGGGTGAAGTTCTGTTCGATCTTCGGATTGTCGCCGAAGTAGTTGTTACCGACGAAGTCTCGGCCGACCTCAACGGAGCGTCCCACCTGCTTTCGCCGCCCGCGCTGTGAATTCACTTCCGCTTCACGATCTTTACGTTGTCCCCCATAAATGTCGTACCCTTCAAGTCGCGGCCAACTCGGATCCACCGCGATGACGATGTAGTCTCGGGTTTCGGCGATACTCCCGGCGGCACCGCGCGCTCGGTGTCGTCCGGTGGCGACTTCTTACCCCACTCCGTACCCCATAATCCAGCGGCACCTGCTACGGCGGTACCCAGGGCAGCAGCCACAGCCCATCTGGCATCCGATGATCCCATCAATGGGGGAAGCGCAAATGCACCGGCGATCCAAGTAACCAGCGCGCATGCTGCGAATGCAACAATCCCCACGACGAACCATTTTCCGACTTTCCTCACATATGCCCCTATCAGCCGAACTCGTCCGACTTGCTGTCCTGCCAGACCCCAGCTGCCCGCGCGTGGCAACAGCTCGCTGCGCGCGATCGGTCAGATCTTGGAACATCGGGCTTGACGTCAACATCGTATGCCCGGACGCAGATCTGAGCGGCCCTTATTTGTGTCGAATTCAGATCGGCTACGAGAGTGGCTGCGATGAGTCTCGTTTCATGGCTGATGGTCTGTTACGTTGCCGGGTCAGCAGCGTACCTGCAATGTTCTGTTTCGGCAGGCCAGTAGCAGTTCAATGGGACAATTCTGGTCGCGGGCCCAGTGTTGCAGAACCGGCGGTGATGTCGGTTTGACCAGCGACGATTAGGCGAGTTGGCAGTCATCGGGGGTAAACGCGTTGGTGTTCTCACTCGAGGTGAGGTCGGCCCGGGGTGCGGTGCTCGTCTTGCAGACCGGCCCGTTTCCCCGGACGCTCCTCGCACCCGGCGTGCCCTCTCAAAGCATCGGGCGCTCCACAAAGTCCCGCATGACCTGCTACTTCCTTATGCCGCGTCCGGGTAACAATTCACGGCCAGGATGACGGAATGCTGCACGCGCGAGAGATCCTGAGCAACCGCATGAATTGGCGGCAGTCCAATCGCGTCAGCCCACGCTGTGCGCCCCGCTCATCAACGCCCCCAAATCCTCCGGGGCCAGGAACGACGGCGGTGGCGGCGGACCCCAGTTGAACAGACCGCGGGCGCCCTCGAAGGTCTCGGGCGTCCAGAGTTGGTCGTCGATGATGCAGTCCAGGTCGGAGTAGTACTCGGAGAAGTTTCCGGCCGGATCCTTCAGGTACCAGAAGAAATTCGAGCCGGCGTGATGGCGGCCCAGGCCCCAGATGTGCCGGGTCGGGTCGGCCTCGAGCATGCGGGTCGCTCCCCTGCCGACTTCGTCGATGTCGTCGACCTGCCACGAGGTGTGGTGCAGGAAGCCGACCGGCGCGGCCAGGACCAGAACGTTGTGGTGATCGGTCGAGCAGCGCAGGAAGGCGCCGGCGTCCTTGATCCGATCGCTGACCTTCAAGCCAAGTCCGGTGATGAAAAAGGACTCGGTGACAGCGATATCGGTGCTGCCCAGCACCACATGACCCAGCTTGCGCGGGCGGATCGGATCGGCGCGCACCACGCCTGGAGCGCGTGTGCCGACTCGCTCGTACCGGCCGGGGCCGTTGTAGGGGGTCGCCGGAACCTCCAGCAGCACAACGTGTTCCCCGCTCGTCACGATCGCCCGCACTCCGGTGACCGGCTCGACCGCAGTGATCGACCCCGGACTCCGGACCGCCTCGATTCCCAGACCGCGCAGATTGTTCGCGATGCGATCGAGGTCGTCGGCGTCGTCCGCGCCGATCCGGAGTTCGACCGCGCGGCGCATCGGCGCTTCGACGATGCGGAGCTGACGACCGCCGTCACGGGTGGAGAACCAGCCGTCCGCCTCGGGAGTGAGCCCGAATTCGGCATAGTACGAACGAGTTTCGTCGACATTCGGCACCCCGATGGTGACCGATATCAGTCGATGCAATGCCATGATCGCTGTCCTTCTCGAGGCGCCGGCATCAGACCAGCGGGGTGATCGAATCGGTGAGCCCGAGCAGGGCCTTGCCGTATATCTCGTAGCTCACTGCCGACGATACGATGGCATGCCGGGCCGCGGTGGCCGAATCACGCCAGATGCGTTGCAGCGGATTCACTTCCGCGAACGAGCCAGCGCCGTGCGCGGACAGCAGGATATCGATGGCGCGGGTGATGCACTCCGCGACGTAACCGGTGTCCGACCGCGCGCGGGCCCGGGCCAGGAAGTCGGGGTATTCGTCGCCGGCGGCGGCCCGGTCGATCTCGTCCGCGGCCCGGTAGGCGTGCAGGTGCGCGGTATCGATGAGACGCGCGGCCTCGGCGATCTGCAGCTGGAAGCCCACCGATTCGCGCTGGGTGGTGTAGAAGGTGTAGGAGATCGGCTTGGTCGCCGCCTTCCTGATCACGTAATCCAGTGCCGCCCTGCCCATTCCGAGCTGAGGGCCGACGAGCACGAGCGCCAGGATCGGCACGAGGGCCGACCGGTAGAAGACCTCGTCGCGGTGCTCGGTGCCGTAGGTACCGGTAATCGCGGGCGGCATGCGCACCACGCGGTGTTCGGGCACGAAGACGTCGGCGGCGACCAGGCAGTTGCTACCCGAGGACCGCATACCCGCGACGAACCAGGTGTCCTCCAATTCCAGCTCGGAGCAGTCGAACAAGCCGACTCCCTGGTCCACCGTGGCGCCCTGCTCGTCGGTGATGGGGATGCCCAGCACCGCCCAGTTCGCGTGCCAGGAACCGGAGTTGTAGTACCACTTGCCGGTGACTCGCCAGCCGCCGGGCACCTTGCGGGATTCGGCCGTCGGCGCGAGTACTCCCGACACCTTGGCATCGGGATCGGCGCCGAACACGTCGTCCTGCGCGCGCTGCGGAAACAGCCCGACCATCCACGCGCACACATTGCACAACGTGAGCACCCAGGCGGTGCCGCCGTCGGCCTCGCCCACCGCTGCCGAGACCTCGAGCATGGTGCGCATCGACGTCTCGTATCCGCCATAGCGTTTCGGCGTCGCTATCTTGAACAGCCCGGCCTCGGTCAGCGCGGTGATGCTCTCCTCGACCACCCGTCGATCCCGTTCTCCCGCCTCGGCATTCGCGCTCAGCAACGGCCGCAGCGCCCGTGCCCGCGCGACGAGCTCGTCACGATCGGGGACGGCATCACCGGTGGAATCTCCCTGCGCCGCATCGGCATGCGATGCGCTCGACTGGACGACGGTCATAATTCTCCTCCTGAACGGGGTTGAGCGTGCCGGGTCACCGGGCACAGGCGGCGATCTGGTCCGCGATCGGCGGGCGCGGTCGCAGGTGAAACCGGGAGTGGGTGCCGAAGGTGCGATAGCCGAACACCAGCGGCGGGCGCTGCACCGAGACCCCGGTGGTCACCAGCCCGATCAGCAGCACATGATCACCCGCCGGCACTGCCTGCGACAGTTCGCAGACCGCCCAGCCGGCCACCTCGTCCAGCCGCGGCAGCGCGTCCGCGGACGACCACGCCACCGCCGCGAAGCGATCCGCGTCCCGGCGCGCGAACAGCTCCGCGACGTCGTCCTGGGCCGCGGACAGGACGTTCACGCCGAATCGGCGGGTCTTCACGATCCGTTCCAGCAGCCGCGACCTGCGATCGAGCGCGATCGACAACAGCGGCGGACGCAGCGACAGCGAAGCCAGCGAGCTGACCGTGGCACCGTGCGGGCCGTCGCGGTCGGCAGTGGTGATCACGGCGACCGGGGCGCACACGCCCGCCATCAGATCGCGGAACTGCTGCTCCAGCATGTGAGCCACCTCGATATTCATCATGATGAATTGCGTGCACTGCAAGTGTTGGCGTGATGCCGGTCACTTGTCAATAGGCTGGGTCTAATTCATCATGATGAATTAGACTGTGCCGGAGCGAAGCCCGAGAGCCCAGGCAGGAGGCGTATGACCATCGATCCACCGGCCTTCCGGCGCAGCGACTGGCCGTCGCGACTCGCCGATCGCGATCTCAGCAGGCCCGAGTCCGCCGTGGCGTTGCTCGTCGAGATGGCCGCCGCCGCCGAGCCTGGCCAGCGGCTGGGCACCAAGGACGAGCTGCGCGCGCTGTGCGGCGTCTCGGTGGGCACCTTCAACGAGGCACTGCGCATGGCCGAGGCTCGCGGCGTGGTGAGCGTGCGTCGCGGCCCGGGCGGCGGACTGTTCGCCAATCGCCCCTCCCCCATGGTCCGCCTGGGCAATTCGGTACTGGCGTTGAACGAAGATGCCGCGTCGGTCGCCGACGCCGTCCGCCTGCGCGACGCACTGGATCCGCTACTGATACAGGACGCCCTCGAATACGCCGCCCCCGAAGACATCGCGGCCCTGCGCGCACTGGTCGATCGCATGAAGGCCGCGGCCGACGACTACGACGGAGACGCCTTCCTGCACGCGAACTGGGCGCTGCACGCCCGCATCGCCGAAATCAGCCCCAGCCCCATCCTCCGTTCGCTCTATCTCTCCCTGCTCGAACTCGTCGAGTCCCACACCCTCACAGTCCTGCCGGTCGCCGAAACCCCCCTCCCCGACTACGTCCGCACCCGCTACGAACTGCACGCCGCACTGGTCGAGGCGATCGCGACGGGCGACAACCGCGCCCTGGACCTGATCCGCGAGCACAGCACCACAGCAGAAAATGCGCCAGCGCAGGAGGTTTCGAGGTGATAAACCTCGGCCCAGCATCACCGACTCCGAGGTTTCGCTCGAGCGCCCCAGTTCGGGCGCGGTATGCGCTCGACGGGGAGCAACCCGTGGGTGAGCGGCCCCGTGAGCGACCGGAACAGTGGTCCGTTGCCCCCATCCAGGCCCATATGCCCGGATGAGCCCTTGGCGCTCATGTGCTCCGTCGCGACGTATCTGGCCCCGATGGTCGCGATGGACATGTAGGCCCCGCGCTCTGCTCTCGGCGATGTACATCGATGCGCTCCAGGACTGCTCGCTGTCGGGTGCACGCCAGCGATGTCCGCGCCGCACGGGGGCGGTCGTGTGCGCGGCTGTCAACGACTGGCGACACCGCTAGCGCGCGGGGCGCGGACTCTACCGGTGCCCGGACACGCGCGGGGACGAGAGCGATCGGGGCAGCCTTATCCGAGTGAGTGCCGGTCTCTGCGCCCCGCTCGCGCGCACCGGCCGAGGGTGATCTGGTAGTGGTCTGACCTCGAATTCCAGTGGGCCATGGGCCCATCCGGCGGGCGCCCGGGGTCTGTCCCTGGTCGCGTGAGAGTTGCTGCAATCCGACTGTCACGCGTCGCCAGCGAGTCGAACGCGCTCGAGATTCCGGACCGGGAGCACAGTCCGTACCGGGTGGATGGCGCGGAGATGTGAGCCAGCCATTATCCGTTGCACTGCAATCCAATTCGATGCTCCGAAGACAGCGGGTGAACACTTCCCTGCGACCGGATACGGCGTGGCTTTCGCGAATTCATCCCCGTCCTGTCGATCGTTCGGCAGGATTCGCTTGCCGCCGAACCGGGTATACACATCGGCCGCACCACGGTTTCAGGCTTCGTCAACCGGACGCAGCTGCGGCGCAGCAACATTCCAGCATCGTTGCGTGGT
Source organism: Nocardia alni (assembly GCF_019038435.1). Taxonomy (GTDB): domain Bacteria; phylum Actinomycetota; class Actinomycetes; order Mycobacteriales; family Mycobacteriaceae; genus Nocardia; species Nocardia alni. The sequence continues at coordinate 24,602 of NZ_JAGPOX010000010.1, read as the reverse complement.
GAGAGTTGGCCGGGTCGGATCGAGTGCCCGCGAGGAGTCGTTCGAATGGAGCTGACAGGGCATCATAGGCACTATTTGTCACAGACCGGTATAGCCGCGACGCCCCACTGAATCGTCTACCGGCACCGCCGAATTGGACAGCAGCAAACCCCATCTCGTGCGAAGCTGTAGTCCCCGGGAAGTGGAGCCGGGGATCTATCACACCATTCGAAAGGTTCGGAGAATCATGACAACTCCCGACGACCGGGCGACGAACAGCGCCGACGACGCCGCGGCCGAGGAGAATGCAACAGCTATCAACGCTGGGGTGGCGGTGGCCGAGCGCCCGACGGCCACCGTGGACGAGGTAGAAGCGCCTGCGACGGCTGGCGATCTGATGGCCGAAAGTACAGCGCCGCACGCCGATTCGGCAGTCGTAGCCGACAGTGCGACGAAGGAGACGACGGTGGCGTCCACCGAAGGTGAGCAGCCGCGCGGGTGGCTGGGCTCGCTGCGGTCCGGCGCCGCGCGATTGCTGGGCGTGTCCCAGGGGGATGCTACATCCGCCGGGCAAGCCGCGTCGGCCGACGCCGTGAGCGAAGCAGAAGACACCGCCGAAGACGAAGCGCCGCACGATGAGTCGACAGTAGAAACTGAGGGTTCGGACAGCACCGTGGTCGATACCCCGACCGCCGCCGAGGATACGGCTACCGAACTCGCCCCGAGCGAGGACGCGGCGACAGCAGCCAACGACGCCGCAATCGCCGAGATGGACACCGATCAGCCCGAAGCCGGAGACGAGGTGGACACCGACACCGCAGTGCCCGCCGAGGACACTGTAGCCCAGACGCCCGCCGACGAGGATCGAACCGAAACCCCTGAGACGGAATCGGTTACAGACCTCGGAACCGAAGCGGAACCTGCAACCGAAGAAACAACGATCATCGAAGACGCGGCCCACGCAGAGCCCGACACCGCCGTCGAGGAAGCGTCCCCCGACAGCGAAGCACACGCCGAAGCCGAGGCACCCACTCACGAGGATCAAGCCGAAACCGCTGAGACGGAATCGGTTACAAACCCCGAGGCCGAAGCAACCGAAACTCAGGAAACGACCGAGCAACTGACAACCGACGACAATGTAGCAGACTCCGGGGTAGCAGTGTCCGTTGAAAGCCCCGACGACGTCGAGACAACCGAAGGTGCGCAGGCAACCGAGCCGGAGGCCGACACCGAGGTAGCGACCGAGGCCGTCCACGACGAGGCAGAAACCACCGAGACGGAACCGACCGCTGAGGCCGAGGCTTCCGAAGCCCAGGAAACGGCCGAGGACCAGACCGCGGCCGACACCGAGGCAGCGGAACCAGTCACCGAAGAAACAACGGCCGCCGCCGGTGAACTCGCACCCGACGAGGCGGCGACCGAGGTGAGCGAAACCCCCACCGAGGACACCGAAGTCGAGGCAGCAACCGACGAGACGCAAGCCGAATCGGCCGCCGAAGCAGGCCCCGAAGCGGCCGAGATTCAGGAGGCGGCCGAGGATCAGACATCTGCCGACACCGTGGCAGCAGAACCGGCGGTCGCCGAAGAAGCAACCCCCGTCGACGGTGCAGAGGATCTCACACCCGCAGCCGAAGACGCGGCAACCGAGGCACCCGCCGAGGACACTGCCACCGACGGTGATGTGGAGGTTGCCGACGAAGCGAGTCAATCCGAAACCACCGACAGTCCGGAGACTGCCGAGGATCAGGCTGCGACTGACGCCGAGGCGCCGGCCGACGAACTGACGACGGCCATCACCGATGCCGAGCCCGCAACCGTCGACGACGCGGTAGCCGAGGAAACCGTCTCCCCCACCGAGGACGCCGCGACCGAGACAGCCGACACCACAGGAACTGACGACGAGGGCCACACCGAAATCCCGGAGTCGGAGCCGGTGACAGAGACTGCCGAGGGTGCGAACGACATCGCGACCGTCACCGACGCAGCAGCCGAGGAAACCGAATCCCCCGAGGACACTACGGCCGAGACTGCTACAACCGAAGCCGACAGCGAACCCCAGTCCGAGGGCAGTCCGGAGATCACCGAGGCGCAGGCTGCAACCGAGGCGGCCGACGCCGAACAGGCGACGTCCGTCGATGGCGTAGAGGGTGAGGGGCCAGCACCCGTCGCCGACGCGGTAGCCGAGGAAACCGTCTCCCCCACCGAGGACGTCGCGACCGAGACAGCCGACACTGCAGGATCTGACGACGAGGGCCGCATCGAAGCCCCCGACTCGGAGCCGGTGGCGGAGACTGTCCAGGAGGCCGCCAAGGATGCGGACGACGTTGCGCTCGCACCCGCCGCCGACGCGGTAACCGAAGAAACCGAGTCTCCTGCCGAGGACACGTCGGCGGAAACTGGCGAAGCAGCCGACGAAGGCGAGCCCGAGGCTGAGGTAGAGCCGACGGCCGAAGCGGAACCCCAGGCCGACGAAAGTCGGGAAGCGGCCGAGGAAGACACCGAGGCGGCCACCGCCGAAGACGCAGCGGCCGTTGATGATCAGCAAGACGCCGAGCCCACAGCCGTTGTCGCAGAAGCGAGCGAGTCACCCACCGAAGCCATCTCCGCTGAAGCCACGGAAACCGAGGACGACGGCCAAGCCGAAGCCCTCGCATCGGAGCCGGTGACGGAGGCAGCCCAGGAGGCTGTCGCCGACGTCGCGCCCGAGGCGGTCGACGAGGATGCCGAATCGCCCGTCGAAGAGTCCGCGACCGAGGTAGGCGCAACAGAGACGGCGGACAGCGAAGGCGAGCCCACGGCAGAGCTGACGGCTGACGCCGAGCCGGAGACGGCCGAGAGTCAGGAGACGGCCGAGGCAGAAACTGCCGCCGAAGCCGACCCGACAACAACGGAAGACGCAGTAGCCGTTGACGATCAGCAAGACGCCGAGCCCGACGCTGCTGCCGAAACAGTGGCCGAGGTTGCCGAACCGCTCACCGACGACACCGCGACGGAGGCAAGCGAACCGCTCACCGAAGTCACCGTGTCCGAGGCAAACGACACCGATGACCAGGCCGAGACTGCCGAGGCAGAACCGGCAGCCGAGACGGCCGAAACGGAGTCACCCGAACCGGTTGCCGAGGACACAACGGCCGCTGACGAAGCCGAACCGGCCGAGTCCGACGAGGTTGCCCAGTCCGCCGAATCGCCCACCAACGCAGCCGATGACGAAGGCCAGACCGATACCCTCGCGTCCGACCGCGTGGTCAGCGAAGCGGAGCAGGTGGTCGCTGACGAAGCAGCCAAGGTCGAATCCGAGGCGGCGGCCCAAGCCAGCGAGCCGGTGGCCGAGGACGCCGTGACCACCGAGGATCAAGCCGAGACCCCCGAAGCGGCCGAAAGCGAAGAGGCAGCCGCGCCGACCACTGACGAGGAAGCAGCAACATCCACTGACGAGCAGGAGAACGCCGCACCAGAAGCTACGGCCGAGGAGGTAACCGAGGCATCGCCTTCCGAAGACGCCTCAACCGAGGAAGCCGATGCCCAGACGACCGAGGCTGAGCCTACGGCTGACGCCGAGCCGGAAGTCGCCGAAAATCAAGAGACAGCCGTGGAGGAGACCCCCGCCGACGCCGAGGCAACCGAAGCGACTATCCCCGAAGACGCAGCGGCCGTTGACGATCAGCAAGACACCGAGCCCGACACTGCTGCCGAGACGGTAGCCGAGGCCAGCGAGCCGCTGACCGAAGACACCGAGACCGAAGCAGGCGACACCGAAGAGCAAGCCGAATCCCCCGCACCCGAACTGGCCGAAGTCCAGGAGCCTGCCGAGGAAGAGGCGACAACCGACGCCAAGGCAACCGAGCCCACGATCACCGAAGACACAGCGGCCGCGGAGGAGGAGACCCCCGCCGAAACCGAGGCAACCGCATCGATCACCCCCGAAGACGCAGCGGCCGTTGACGATCAGCAAGACACCGAGCCCGACGCTAACGCCGAAACGGTAGCCGAGACCAGCGAGCCGCTGGCCGAAGACACCGAGACCGAAGCAGGCGACGCTGAGGACCAGGCCGAAACCTCCGAGGTGCAACCAGCAGCCGAAGTCGCCGAAAGTCAGGAGACAGCCCGCGAAGAGACCTCCACCGAAACCGAGGAAGCCGAGCCGACAACCACCGAAGACGAAGCGGCCGTTGATGGTCAGCAAGACACCGCGTCCGACGCTACTGCCGAAAAGGTAGCCGAGGCGACCGAACCGCTGACCGAAGACACCGTGACCGAGACAGCCGAGTCACCGGCGGAGGTTGCCGACGGCCAAGACGAGGCCCTTGCAACAACAGCCGAGCCCGAAAGTCAGGAAGTGGCCGAGACCGAGGCAACCGAACTGACCGCCGAGCACGCGTCAGCCGCGGACGAGGAAGAACCGGCCGAATCCGAAGCTATCGCCGACGAGGTGGCCGAGCCGGCCGAATCCCTCACCGCCGCAGCCGATGACGAAGGCCAACCTGAGGCCCCCGGATCGGACCAAGTGGTCAGCGAAGCGGAACAGGTGGTTGCCGCGGAAGCGGCCAAGGTCGAATCCGAGGCCGGGTCAGCGGACGAGGCAGAGCCGGTGAACACCGCAGATGCCGAGACCGAGCCCTCGGCCGAGGCGCCCGAGATCGCCGAATCCGATGTCCCCGAATCGGAGCCGGTGGCAGCCCAGGAGACCGTCGAGGACCCCGAGCCCGTAGCCGACACGGTAGCCGAGCAAGACGCGGTAGCCGAGCCGGCCGGATCCCCGGTCGCGGACACCGTGGCCGACGAAAGCGATGCCGAGGCATCGCACGTCCCGGAGGCTGCCGCCGTGGCGGTGGCCGCAGGTGCCGCGGCAGCAACCGGCCTTGGTATCGCAGCAGCGACCCGCGCCGACGCCTCACCGGCTCCAAGCCCCGAGACGGCGGCCGTTGCTACAGCCGAGAAAACAGCCGAGTCCGAAGCCCCCGCGTCGGAGCCGGTGGCGGAGACAGCCGACAACGTCGAGCCCGAAACCGTCGCCGACACAGCGGCCGTGACCGACTCACCGGTCGAGAACACCGTGGCCGATGGCAGCGATGCCGAGGCACCGGACGCCGACGCAGACGCGGTGGCAGCCACCGACAATGCAGCGGCAACCGATACCGCAAACGCCGAGTCGCTCATCAGTAAGCAGGAACGAATCATCGCGAAACTCGCCCGCCGAGTGTCGGTCCTGGAAAACATCGTCAAAGCGCAGGAGGCCCAGAACAACTCCCTCGCGGACCTCGTCGCAACCTACAAGAACGAGTTGACCAGCCTCGCTGGAGATCTCATGGATCTCTGACCCACCACGAATACCGGCAAGAGGCCGCACGCCACAAAGCGTGCGGCCTCTTCCCCTCTCAGAGCTACCCCCAGTGTCACGACACAGTACCGTTGCGGCGCTGCCTTCTGACAGGTCAGCCTAGTTGGGCTCCTTCGGCGAAGTCCGTGGTGCGTGAGAGGTCGGCCCATTTCTCGATTTCGGCGTCGACGGCCGCTCGACCTGTTCGTACCAGTCGCAGGGCGTCGGAGCCGAGCAGCAGATGCGTCGGCGGGTCCGCGGCTTCGATCACCGAAAGTATCGCGGCGGCCGCCTTTTCCGGATCTCCGAGCTGGTTGCCGTCAGCGGCGCGGCGGTGTGCGCGCACCGGATCCATCAGCTCGTCGTAGTCCGGGATCGCGCGTTCGGTGCGGACCATGGATCGGCCCGCCCAGTCGGTGCGGAACGAGCCGGGCGCGACGGCGGTGACGTGGATGCCGAAGCCGGCGACCTCCTTGCCGAGTGTTTCCAGAATGCCTTCCAGTGCGTATTTGCTGCCGTGGTAGTAGGCCAGTCCGGGCACGGTCATGAGCCCGCCCATGGAGGTGATGCCCAGGATGTGGCCCGAGCGTCGGGCCCGCATGTGCGGCAGCACCGCCTGGATGGTGGCCACCGCACCGAAGACGTTGACCGCGAACTGGTTTCGCAGTTCGTTCAACGGTGATTCCTCGAATGCCCCTTCCTGGCCGTATCCGGCGTTGGCGATGACGACATCGATGGGACTCAGGGAGGATTCGATGTCGTTCACCGCGGCCAGGACGGCCTCGTCGTCGGTGACATCGAGGATGCGCGCGATGGCACGGCCGGGATGCAGTGCCCGGAACTTCTCGGCGTCGGCTGCTCGCCGAACCGTGCCCACCACGACGTGACCGTCCCCGATGGCCTTACGTGCGATTGCCTGCCCTAATCCGGAGCTCACACCGGTGATCAGAAACGTCTTGCCGTTGGCTAGCTCAGTCATGCCACCTAATCTACACACAGTCGATGAAAATCGACACTGTGTAGAATTTAGTCTTCATCGGGTAGGCTGACGTCCATGCCCGAGCGCGCAACCATCCGTGGCCGCCGCCGCACCACACCCACCAAGGGGGACCAGCGCGAGCGAGCCATCCTCGACGCCGCCGAGGAACAGCTGGACACGATCGGATTCGACCGGATGACGATCGAGACGATCACCAAGGCGGTGGGCATCGCCCGGGGAGCGTTCTACTTCTACTTCGCCTCCAAGAACGCGGTCCTGGCCGCACTGGTAGAACGCACCGTGGCCACGCTGCGCACGCGGATCGCCGCCGCCGACGCCTCCGGTGAACCTGCCCCCGCCCTGCGGCGCAGCATCGACCAGACCCGCGACATGTGGCGCGACCACGGCAGCGTCATGCGCGCGGCCGTCGAGCTCGCTCCCACCGTCGCGGCCATCGATGAGAACTGGCATTCGGCCGTCGCCGCCATCCGCGATATCACCACAGCCATCGCCGAACGCGCCGGACTTCCCGACGGCGACGGCCCCACCGGCGCGCACGCGGTGACGACCGCACTCGTGTGGATGACAGAACGCGCGTTCTATCAGGCATCGAAGACCGGCCGCTCACTCGACGACACCGCAGCGACCCTCACTCATCTTTGGCTCAACGCCCTGAGTCTGGCACCGGACCCCCGGCCACAGACCAAGTCCGGTTGACCGCCCGGCCGTCAACCTCCGCCGGAGGCGTACTGCCATGCCGCGTCGCGTATCCGGACAGGGTCCGTCCGGTACCTCGCCAGAGAGTATCCACTGCGGAGTCGCTTCATTGCCCGTGTTTCGCCTCGTAGCGCAGCAGGACCGTGCCGCCCGGGAACGTGCGATTCTCCAACAGTCGCAGCGATATCCATGACGGCAGTGTCGGGAAGAACCGGGTGCCGCCACCCACGGCGGTGGGCGTGACCACGATTCGGTACTCGTCCACCAGTCCGGCCTGCACGATCGGTGCGGCGAGCGTCGCGCCGGCCACCTCCAGCGTGCCGTCGGTTTCGGCTTTCAGTTTCCGCACCACCTCGACCGGGTCGCCGCGTTCCAGGCGGGAGTTCCAGTCGACCGACTCCAGGGTGCGTGAGAACACGACCTTGGGCATGTCGCGCCAGATGCGGGCGAAATCGACGATCATAGGGGTGGCGTCCGGATCCTTGTCAGCGGTCGGCCAGTACGCGGACATCAGGTCGTAGAGCCGCCGCCCGTAGAACGACAGGGCGGTCTCCCGCTCGAAGTCGTTCCAGTACTGGTGGAGCTCTTCGCTCGGATCGGACCAGTCGATGTTGCCTTGCGCGTCGGCGATGTACCCGTCCACCGACACATTGAAGCCATAGATGAGTTTTCCCATGGAGATCAGACTGCACCGGAGGGCAAAACTCATCGCGATTGCCTTCTCGAACACGGCTCCGGCCCGAACGAGGGCGACCTGCCGCCGGCACATCACATTTCAACCGTGCACTACTTTGCCGATTTCAGGATGTTCGAGATCGGCGAGTTTGCGTTCCAATACCACCCGTTCACGTTCATTGCCGCAAATCCGGATGGCGTTCGTCAGTTCGGTGCGCGCCTCGTCGAGGCGCCCCAGCCGGGTGAGCAGTTCCCCCCGAACGCTCGGCAGCAGATGCGAGTTCGACAGGGCGCCAGCAGCCATCAGCGCGTCCACGATCGGCAGCGCGGCGGCGGGTCCCTGGGCCATCGACACCGCCGCCGCTCGATTGAGGTCGACCACCGGTGATGGCGCGAGCCGGCTCAGCGCCTCGTAGAGGACCACGATGCGCTGCCAGTCGGTCGCCTCGACCGACGGTGCGAGAGCATGGCATTCGGCGATCGCCGCCTGCAGCCCGTAGGCGCCCAAACCTCGACCGCGTTGTGCCGCACGGACCAGAGCCGCACGCCCGCGACCGATCGCGGCGCGGTCCCAGCGGCGGCGGTCCTGATGTTCCAGCAGCACCGGCTCGCCGTCGGGCCGCACCCGCGCGGGGAAACGTGCCGCGGTCAGCTCGAGCAGCGCCAACAGCCCCTGCACCTCGCCCTCGTTCGGCATCAGCCGGGCCAGCATCCGAGCCAGGCGCTGCGCCTCGCTCGCGAGGTCGAGCCGGATCAACTCCCCACCGGAACTGGCCGAGGACCCCTCGGTGAAAATCAGATAGACAACGCTGAGTACCGAGCCCAGGCGCGCGGTCCGCTCGCCGGACGGCGGTACCTCGAACGGCACCCGGGCCGCGGCCAGGGTCTTCTTCGCCCGCGTGATCCGGGCCTGCACCGTCGCGGTCGGCACGAGAAACGCTTTCGCGATCTCGTCGCTGGTCAGGCCGCCGACCACCCGCAGGGTGAGCGCCACGCGCGCTTCCCGCGACACCACGGGATGGCAGGAGATGAACATCAACGCCAGCACATCGTCATCGATCAGATCCGGATCCCACAGCATGTCCCCGGTATCCGGTGCCGGTGGCCCACCCGCGAGGACGTCGCCCTCGCTCAGGGTGTGAGCGAGGGCGGCGTACTTCTCGTCGCGCACCGAGCGCCGGCGAAACGCGTCGATCGCGCGCCGCCGGCCGACGGTCAGCAACCATCCCGCTGGATTGCGGGGCGTGCCGTCCCGGGGCCATGCGACGAGCGCCTCGGCCAGCGCCTCCTGGGCGAGATCCTCCGCCAGCGCGAAATCGCCGGTATAGCGGGCCAGCGCACCGACGATCCGCGAGGACTCGATCCGCCAGACCGCGGCGACGGCCTCACGACCGGTGCGATCAGCCATCACCCGCCGACCCGCTCAGAGCTGACCGGTGGCCTCGCGCCACGCGCGCTCCTTCTGAATCCACACGTTGTCCTGCGGGAATTCGTCGATGGTCGTGACCCGGCGGATCTCGGTCTTGAAGCCCGGGCCGGTGATCGGCGAACGCTTGGCCCACTCGACCGCCTCCTGTTTCGACGCCACATTGAGAATATAGAACCCGCCGAACAACTCCTTGGTCTCACCGTACGGCCCGTCGGTGACCACGGGAGTCTCGGAAGAGAAGTCGACCACCACACCGTCGGCGGCCTCGTCGAGTCCCTCCGCGGCGATCAGCACACCGGCCCGGATCATCTCGTCGTTGTACTTGCCGATGGTCTCGAGCATCTGCTCGAAGTCGGTGTTCACCATCCCAGCGAATGCCTCGTCGGTGGCGCGCATGATCAGCATGTACTTCATGTGTCGGTCTCCCTTGTCTGCCGGGCCCCATTCGGACCCTCTCACCACTAGGTCGAACCGGAAACATCGTAGATCGACACGATCCGGTCGATTTTTTCCCGAGACTTCAACGCGAGTACGCGCTCATGCCGGGTGGTGCGCGGTTGTCGGCCGGGGTTACTTCTGACTCATAGGTGGCGACAGCACGGATATTCGAACTCGGGGTGCAGACGATCGCACTGGATGAGCCGAGTTCCCCGAGTACGGCTACCGCGGCGAGAGTGATCGCCGACTACCTGATGTCTCATCGGCGCCGGGTTGACGATCCATTTTTTTCCACAGCTGTGAACTGGTGGTTCGACGGGCGGCTGACGGTGGTTTGGAAAACAAGACTGTTTGTTCACCGCCTATCCCGGCATCCTGGCACAGCCATCTGAGACAGGAGACGCTGATGACGACTGCATCGCAGGCCGACAAGCCGTTGCACCTGGGCGGGAACAACGCGCCGGTCGCCGAGGAAGTGACTGTGGAACCCACTGACGTGACCGGGCAGATCCCGCCCGAGCTGGAGGGGGTATTCATGCGCAACGGACCCAATCCGCGCACCGGGTGGTCACCGCACTACTTCGCCGGCGATGGCATGGTTCATGCGATCGCACTGTCGGGCGGACGCGCTCGCTGGTACCGAAATCGCTACGTGCGCACACCGCTGTACGCCAATCCTGGTCGATCACGCGCCGAACTCGCCTTCGATCCCACCACCGCCACGATGGACTACCGGGTCACCACCGCCAACACCCACCTGCTCGCGCACGCAGGCCGGCTGCTGGCCCTCGAGGAAGGCGGCTTTCCCTACCAGCTCACTCCCGAACTGGACACTGTAGGACCGTTCACTTTCGATGGCGCGCTCGCGACCCCGATGACCGCGCACCCCAAGGTCTGCCCCGCGACCGGGGAGTTGCTGTTCTTCGGGTCGCGGCTACGACCGCCGTATCTGACGTATTACCGGGCTTCCCCGTCCGGGAAGATACTCCAGACACAGATCATCGAGATCCCCTGCGCGACAATGATGCACGATTTCGCAATCACCGAACGCCACGTGGTATTCATGGATCTGCCAGTGGTATTCGACCCAGTAGCGGAGGGCGGCCCGGGGTGGCGGTGGGACGATACGCATGAGGCACGCTTCGGGGTGATGGCCCGCACCGGCGGGCCCGTCCGCTGGTTCGAGGTGCAGCCCTGCTTCGTCTGGCATACCCTCAACGCCTTCGAAACCGGCGGTGTCCTCACTCTCACCGGCGCCCGGGTGCCGAGCCTGTGGCGTGGCGGCAGCGCCGACATCAGCGGCGGGCTACCGCGCCTGCACCGGTGGCAGCTGAACCTCACCCACGGCACAGTCGCCGAAGACCAACTCGACGACGCGGATGTGGAATATCCTCGAGTCGCCGACGCCGTGATCGGGCGCGCGCATCACTTCGGGTACGCGGCCAGTTTCTCCCTCGACGTCCACCCATCGCACTCCCGCATCTACCGCTACGACTTCACCGGCGGCCTCACCCGCCACACCCACCGCCTACCCGACGGCCACACCTGTGGCGAGGCGGTCTTCGTCCCCCGCCGCACCGCCGCTGAAAACGACGGATACTTGCTCACCTTCGCCCACGACCGCGCCTGCGGGACCGGTTACCTGCTGATCCTCCACGCCGACGACCTCGCCGCCGCACCGGTCGCGAAAATCCACCTGCCCGTGCGGGTTCCCACCGGATTCCACGGCGCCTGGATACCTACGTCCCTGAAATAGCCGAGTGGTCCTTCGTCACAGGTTGATGGTGCCAGTGTTGTCGCCGCGAATGTTGACCTGTTTCGCATTGTCGTAGGCGTTTGCGACGAACGCCTCGATAGCCCGGTCCCGCCGCGCGGTCACCACCAACAGCTCGACCTCACGGGCGAAATCCGGGTCCGATCGGGCGGCCGACGTCACCAGCTCGGCCACGGCCGCCTGGCTCTCCGGAGTCGGATTCTCGGCCGAAGTGCCCAGCGCCGCAGGGTCTTCGACCCTATGGCCGAGTTTCACGGCAATCACCTCCCGAAGACGACCGATCGCTCGCCAGCTGCTCGACCCGGCATCCTTCGCGAACCCCTCACCGAACTTCGATGCCAACAGCGCTGCCGCAGCAACCCCTAACGTCACCGGATCCACCATACCCACCCGTCCCTTCCGGACTATGCCACCGATAATCCCAGTCTCGGTGAGTGGAAGAGCGGAGTCTAGTGTGCGGAGTTCCAGGCTTTGTGCACGAACTCCAGGCGGTTTCCATCCAGGTCGGCGACGTTGGCAGCGTAATAACCGGGGCGAATGTAGGCATGATCGATCATTTGGAGTTCTCCTGCCACCGGCAATGAAGCAGTCCGACAATGGAATTCATGGATGCAGGGGCGATCGTCGGGGCTTGACGGCACGGCGGGTGACGCGCCACCCTGCGTCAGATCGTTCGAGGCGATCATCGAATGTGACGCTGCGGACGGTCCCTTCGACCGTGACGCCGATCCCCTTCGACAGGCAGTGCACCACGTCATCGGCGATCTCATCCAGAACGATGTTGGTGACGTGGTGGCCTACCGGGTTCCTCTCGCCGAGTGTCAGCACCCATTCGCGCACGCCCTCCAGCCCGTTGATTACGCCGCCACCGAAGTCGCTCACGTCGTATGCGACGTCAGCGGCGAAGATCTCGTGCAGGCGATCGAGTTGGCCGGTGTCGATCAGATGGCCGTGCTGATTGATGAGACGGGTTATGGCCTCGCGGTCCTCAGCGTTCATCAGCTCACTTCTCAGGTGACCGAACCTGTCGCCCGATCATACGGCGGCGATTCCTTCGGGGTTCAAGCAACCGACCTTGGGGGCGGCGAGACTCGAGCGGCTGGGGCGTGGGCGTGGATGAGATCGGCCAGGCTGACGCGTTCCAGCCGCTGCCGATGCTGTTGTCGTGCATCGCGTCCGGCCGGGGCGACGCCGAATGCACCCTCCCTGTGCGACATCCGCTGTCCGTGAGGTCGGCACTTACTTCGAAAAGTCTTCGGCATTCAGGTACATGACGAGGTCGCGGGGCAGGCCATGTGTGTCGTACAGATACCGGTAGTCATCCTCGGACAGGGATCGGCGGAACCTATTGCGGGACAACATCTGTCGCCCTCGTTGCAGCAGCCGGCCGAATCTGCGTTCTTCATCGAGCAGGGTGGTGCGCACGTCGTGTGGGTGACGCTCTTGCCGAAAGTGCTCGAGGGTGTGTTCTATCGGTTCGATCGGCAGGTCGGACAGAGTGCGGGTCGGATCGTCACGCCATAGCGTCGTCAATGTGCGACGGATCAAGCGGCGCAGCACATGTCCGCGGCCGGATGTCGAGGGCACGATCCCGTCGCCGAGAACGACGATGCTGGATCGCATGTGATCGGACAGCAGCCGTGTGGACGATTCGTCCAGGGATCCCCAGAGTCGCGGCAGCGTGGTCGACCAGGGCTGGAAAAGGTCGATTTCGAAGACGGACTGCTTGTCCTGCAGAATCCGCACCAGTCGCTCCAGACCCAGGCCGGTGTCGACGCCGGGCCGGGTCAGTGGCTCGAGGCTGCCGTCCGAGTGCCGGACGTAACGCATCATGACGTGATTCCACACCTCCACCCAGCGGTCGTCGATCGTCGGCGTGCCCCGCGGTGAGTCGAGCCCGGTCCAGACGAAGATCTCCGAATCGGGGCCGCAGAGTCCGGTAGGACCATTCGACCACCAGTTCTCGTGCACGGTCGGCTCGACCGGCACACCCAGCTCATCCCATGTGTCCCACGACTCGTGGTCGGGGCCGACGTGTTCATCTCCGCCGAAAACGGTGACGTGCAGCCGCTCTCGGTCTATGCCGAACCCGTCGCACAGCAGCTCGTGACCCCACCGCAGACTCTGCGGGCCCTCGTAGTCGCCGAGCGACCAGGAGCCGAGCATCTCGAAGACGGTCAGGTGGGTGTCGTCACCGACCTCGTCCAGGTCGGTCGTGCGCAGACACCGCTGAAGGTTGGTCAACCGGCGGCCCAGTGGATGCGGACGACCCGCCAGATAGGGAGTCAACGGATGCATGCCGGAGGTGGTGAACAGCACCGGATCGCCTGGCGGGGGAACCAGCGATTCGCCCGGCGTGAGTTCATGGCCGCGCTCGCGGAAGAATTCGAGGAAGGTGCGAATGGTTTGCTCTGTGGTGATCACGGTTGCTCCGTAGAGGTGAGATCGACCGGAAGCGACCGCACGTGGCAACTGTGGCTGGCAAACCGACACCGGCGGACCGTTTCCAGTCGCGCCGACGAGGGTCAGGCGGCAGCGACCGGCGAGCCGTGAGCTCGCCCGGCCGCGACAGCGGTTCGTGAGTAGACCTCCATGAACCTCACGGTAGCAACGGCACCCGTGAAAGCACGACCGATTATCCGGGCAACAGCACGGGGTGCCAGCAAGCACCAGCTGCACTACAGCATTAGACGCATCACTGGACCGAATGCAGTGTCGTCCAGAACAGCAGTTCGTAGTGTTGCAGCAGTCGGCCGTACCGCTGTGCCAGGTCCTCGTTCACGCTTCCCGCATCCAAGCCCTCTTGGACCGCCGCCGCCGCTTTCCGCTCCAGTTCCGACGATGGTTCTGCGAAGAAGTCGAAGAAGGCGCAGTCGTCGGCCTCGAAGCCGTAGTGGGTACGCAGGGCCACACTGATGGTTGCGCAATAACCGCCCCAAGCCGAGAAATTGGCGGTGATCGCCAGGACCGCGTTTGCCGGTGCCGCGTTCAGGGCGAGCCAGGAGATGTAGGCCGGATATGCCTGACATCCCGCCAGCGGGTCATAGGCCCGGGCTCGTTCCTCGTCGACGCCGCAGGCCGTCGCGAACGATGCCAACCGCTGCCCCGCCAGCGTCTCCCCCTCGGCGAGCATCTCGAAGAACCCGGCGGCGGCCGAGTTCCCCGACCGTTGTGCCAGGTGCGCAAACGCGCGGCGGTCCGCCGGGATCACCCACTGCTGTTCCAGGGCAAGCGCCGCGAGGATCTCGCGGGCGGCCGCACCCCGGGCGATCAGCGGTACGAACGGGTTGGCCCGCGGGTCCGGGGCCAACCGTGCCGTGGTCGATTCCAGCAGTTCCGTGGCCGTACGCGACATCGGGTCCTCCCTCGCTGCGAATGCTCCTGGACCGACCCTGCCACGGGTCGGTGGGACACGGTAGTCCGACACGGGATCGCTGATCGGGAGTACCGTGCGGGCCGCCGCGGTTGTTCACCAGGGCAGCGGCTCGGCGAAATTCGGTGCGCGACGCCCGATTTGGGCGATGAGCGCTTCGACGAGATCCGGCCCGAAGAAGCTCATCGCCTCGAAACCGATCGAGGCTTCGAAGGCGGGCGTCGCGGTCCGCAGCCAGTGGTTGAGTGAGCGTTTGGTCCAACGCAGGGCGTGCTGTGGACCCATTGCCATGCGTTGCGCGATGTCGAGTGCGGTATCCAGCACGTCGCCCGGCGCAACCGCGAGGCTCACCAGACCGATGCGCTCGGCCACCTCGCCGGTGAGCTCCTCGGAGGCGAGCAGGTACAGCTTGGCCTTGGCCAGACCGCACAGCAGCGGCCAGATCAGCACCGAGTGATCACCTGCGGCGATGCCCTGCAGGAGATGCCCGTCGATCAGGCGCGCCTGCGTCGATGCGACACTGATGTCCGCGAGCAGGCCGGTCGCGAGCCCCGATCCCATCGCCTCGCCGTTGATCGCGGAGACGATCGGCTTGTCGCAGTTGACGATGCCGTGCGCGTTGAGCAGGCCCTCCCGGATGAGATTGACGGTGTTGTCGTAGTCGCCGGGGTTCTCGAGCATCTCGTCGATGCCGTCGGTGCCTTCGACCGTCCAGAATTTGTCTCCCTGGCCCGTGATGACGGCGACACGTAGCGCTGGGTCGTCGGCGAAATCGCGCCAGATATAACTGATTTCGGTGTGGCGGCGAGCGAGGGTGGGAGCCGGGTATCCGTCGGGTTCGGCGATCGTGATGAGCAGGATCCCGTTGTCTCGGCGCTCGAGTGTGAGCGTCCGGTACTTGCCCCAGTCGATGGTGGGGCGCAGGTCGTCGATGGGCATGACTGGCCTTCTCTGAGATGGGTGTCGTGTGTCAGTTGCGGCTGTGCTCGTGCGGTAACCAGATCGCCTCGGCGCGGATGTGGGCCTCCGGGGTGAAGTAGTCGCCGGTCTCGAGGTCCTGTAGCAGCGTTGCGTGTTCCGGCGTCCAACCGAGGAGTGCTCGGGTGTGTTCGCTGGAGACGGGTACGTCGAGGGAGAAGAAGCGTGCCAGGAATGGGTTTCCGAGATGCGCTTCGGCCTGTTCGAGGGTCAGCGAGGCGGTGGGGATGTCGAATGCCCGCGCGATCCGGTCCGCGACGCTCTTGATCGTGACAGCGCTCTCACCGACGCCGTGCAGCACGCTTCCGGCGGGAGCTTTCTCCAATGCCAACCGGAACAGGACCGCGGCGTCGGCGCGGTGGACCGCGGGCCACCGATTGGCGCCGTCACCGATGTAGGCCGAGACGCCCGCCCTGCGCGCGGCCGCGACGAGGGCCGGAATGAACCCGTAGTCGCCGGGGCCGTGCACGGTCGGCGCGAGTCGCACGACGCTGGATCGGACACCCCGATCGGCAAAACCCAGACATGCCTGTTCGCCCGGAATACGAAAGGCCGCAACCGAATCGAGGTCCGGCGCGTCCTGCTCGGCGCTGACCCGCCCGGCCCGCGTCACCAACGTGCCCGACGTGCTGACGAACGGCTTACCGGACCCGGCCAGCGCCTGACCGAGCGCCTCGATCGCGGCGCAGTCGCGGCGGATCAGGTCGTCCGGATCGGCGTAGTCGCCGCCGTAGGCCATGTGCAGGACGCCATCGGCGGCTCGCGCGCCACTGCGCAGGCTGTCGAGATCGTCCAGGGAGCCGCGATGCGGTGTGGCGCCCAGCGACTCCAGCCGGGCGGCGGCGGCATCCGAACGAGCCAGGCCAGTCACGGTATGACCGGCCGCGACGAGCTCGGCGACGACGGTAGGGCCGGTCTGACCGGAACCCCCGGTGACGAAGACATGCATGGAACACTCCCTTTAACGCCATTTACTGGTACTAAGTAGCGCCAGTCACTGACTCTACACGTAACGCCAGCGACTGACGCAACGCGACGCCAGTCACTGACACATTGCGGTAGGCTCGGCGCATGCCACGGAGCGGAGCGGAAGCGCGTCGCCGCCTTCGAGAGGCGGCCCTGGAGCTGTATCGGGAACGAGGGTTCGACCAGACCACGACCGCGGAGATCGCCGCCCGCGCCGGGGTCAACGAGCGCACTTTCTTCCGGCACTTCCCCGACAAACGCGAGGTGCTCTTCGACGGCGAGGCCGAGCTACGCGACGCACTGATACAGACGGTGGCCGAAGCGCCCGAGGATCTGGAACCGTTCGAGATCCTGTTGTGCGCCTTCCGGAAATCCGCCCGGAATCTGGAGAGCAACCGCCCGTACTCCGACCCGCGATGGAAGGTCATCGCGGCGACCCCGGCACTGCGCGAACGCGAGCTGGCCAAGCACGCGCTGCTCACCGACGCCGTGGCGGAGGCGTTGCGACACCGCGGTGTCGGCAATGGATTGGCCGACCTCGCCGCCCGAACCGGCTGGGCCGCTTATCAACACGCGGTCGAAGCCTGGCAAGACGATCCCGCGCAAAGCCTGGACGAGCATCTCTCCCGAGCCTTCGACGATCTACGCAGCCTTTCCGCCCCCGTCGTGCGGGCGAATCCCGGAGGCTGACACGACAACTCGTCTACCCACGAACCGACCCTGGAGGCGATCAATCATGAGACCGTGTGCCAAGGCGAGAGAAGCGGAATTCAGCCCGCCACCCGGCGACGGATGCGGAACTCACGATCGCGGGCCAGATGCGTGAGCATGAGGGTGCGGGCGCGCTCGGGGTTGCGGGCGGTGATGGCGGCCAAGATCTCGTCGTGTTCGGCGCGGCGGTCGTCTACGGTCGGGTCGGTCGCGGGCGCTTCCGGGTGCCAGGGGGCGGCCAGTTTGGCCTGGGCGTCCAGGGTGTGCAGCAAGCCGGCGATGGTGACGTTGTGGGCGGATCGTCGCACCGCGTCGTGCCAGAGGTTGAGGTAGCGCCGGATCTCCGAAGGGTCCTGCTCCCGCTGGGTTCGCTGGGAGATTTCTTGCAGTGCGAGCAGATCGGCCGTGGTGCGGCGTTCGGCGGCAGCTGCCGCCGCGGCCGAATCGAGGATCGCCCGAGCCTCGAAGATCTCCAGTATCTCCTCCTCGGAGCGCGTGTGCGGTACGAAGCCGCGGGTGGTGCCGCGAACCAGCCCGTCGCGTTCCAGCAGTCCCAGAGCCTCGCGCACGGGGGTTCGTGACACGGCGAATTCGATACTCAGCGCGGCGGGGACCAGCGCGGCGTCATGATCGTATTCGCCCATGATGAGGCGGCGCCGGAGGGTTTCGTAGACGTGGTCGCGGGCGCTCACCTGCCGGTCCTGGTGCTACTGTCGGGCGAACGGCTCGCCGGTGCACCATTTTTCGACGGGTTCCGCCCGGTCGTGAGCGGCAACTCCGGGTCCGCGCGCCACTGCGCCAGCGATCCGTCGTAGACACCGACATCGGTGATGCCGATCTCGTGCAGGGCCAGCGCCAGCCCCGCCGCGTTGATGGCGCCGCCGCAGTAGAGCACGCTGCCGCTCGCGACCGGGAGACCGAGCGCCGCGGCCGCCACACGAGTTCCGTTGCGGGAGTGCAGACCCTCCGAATCCAGTGTGGCGGAGAACGGAAGGTTGATCGAGCCGGGAATATGACCGGACCGGGGCCGAGCGGGATCACCCTGAAATTCCTCGGCCCGCAGGGCGCAGACCAGTGGCCGAAGCGGATCCGGTTGGGCCGACAGTGTTTTCACCGTATCGAGGTCGACAAAAAACTCCGGGCGTTCCACCGGGGTGAAGGCGCCGGTCGCCCCGGGTACATCGCCGGGCCCGGATTCCAGCGGCAATCCGGCCCGTTGCCAAGCGTCGAGACCACCGTCCAGGACGAAGACCCGATCGAAGCCGAAAGACCTCAGCACCCACCAGATCCGCGCAGCCCACGCTCCGGTCAGCCGGTCATAGACGACCACCGTCGAGTCGTCATCGATCCCCGTCTCGGCCGCCGCCCGGCGGATACCGTCGGCGCTGGGCCGAGTGAACGGCAGCGGCGACTCCGGGTCGGAGAAGACGGTGAACAGATCGGCGAAGCGAGCGCCGGGAAGATGGGTGCGCTCGAAATCCGTCCGGCCGGCCGCGAACGGCGGCTCCGATCCGGTCCCGCGGCGAATGCTGGCGTCCAGCAGAACAACTCGATCCAGGTTCAGCTTCAGCCAGGTGACGCTCACCAGCGCCGATCCGGTCGGACTCATCGCGTCGCCGCCTTCTGCGCGGTCGACGCGGCCCGCGCTCGCCACTCACCTCGGGCGGGCCGGGGAAGGCCGAGATTGTCGCGAAGTGTGTCACCCCGATAGCCGTCCCGAACCAGGCCCCGGCGGCGTAGCTCCGGCGCCACGGCGACGGCGAATTCCTCGAAAGCCGTTGGCACATGGGTGGCCTGGATCATGAAACCGTCGGCGGCTCCGGCATCGAGCCAGCGTTCCATGGTGTCGGCGATATCGGTCGCCGATCCCACCATGTCGCCTTCGGTGCGCGCGCCGTACCAGCGGCCGATCTGTCGAATGGTGAGCCGCTCTCGCTCGGCGAACTCCACGATCTCCCGATAGTGCCCCTCCACGCCGACCTCGGCCAGCGGCGGCAGCGGTCCGTCGAGGTCGTAACGGGTGAGATCGACGTTCACGTGGTACGCCATCCGGGACAGTCCGGCCTCGGGGGTCACCAGATCGACGAAAGCCTCGTGTTTGGCCCGCGCCTCGCCGCGATCACGGCCGACGACCGTCGTCGCGGCGGGCAGGACCTTGACGTGTTCGGGATCGCGCCCACGCGCGGCGACCCGGCGTTTGATATCGCGATAGAAATCCACTGCGGAGTCCAGAGATTCATGGCTGCAGAAGATCACATCGGCCCAGCGGGCGGCGAAGTCGCGACCGGACGGTGAGGCCCCGGCCTGAATGATGACCGGATACCCTTGCGGCGGACGGGGAACGCCGAGCGGCCCGGCCACCGAGAAGTACGGGCCGCGATGATCGAGAGCCTCGACCCGATCGGGCCGGCCGAACACGCCGGACGCCTTGTCCCGGATCAGCGCGTCGTCCGACCAGCTGTCCCACAGCCTGGTGGTGACCTCCAGGAACTCCTCGGCACGCTCGTAGCGGGCGTCACGACCCGGCAGCCGATCCTGGCCGAAATTCCTCGCCTCGGCGTCCTGGAAGCTGGTGACCACGTTCCAGCCGATCCGGCCGGCGGTGAGGTGGTCCAGGGTCGCGAAGGTGCGGGCCAGGTTGTAGGGCTCCTGATATCCGGTGGAGGATGTCGCCGCGAGCCCGAGATGGGTTGTGGCCGCGGCCATTATCGTGATCACCGGGATCGGATCGAGCCGGGGTGTTCCGGTCCCCCACTGCACAGCGGGATCGAAGGAGTCGCCGAGACTGCGCGGCACCGCGAGGGAGTCCGGGACGAACGCGAAGTCGAAACCGGCCTGTTCGAGTACCCGGGCGGTATGCGCGTAGTGCGAGGCGGTCAGGAATCCGTCCGCGGCCTGTGGGTGCCGCCAGCCGACGGTGCCCTGCGGTCCGGCGTTGAGAAACGCTGCCAGATGCATGGCGCCTTACTCCGTGCCTTCGGCCAACGCGTACAGCTCGTCGACCAGCGCGACCGCGAACGAGCCGCTGCCGCCGGTGGGCCCGAGCCGTTGCGCGGCGGCCTCGGCCGCCCGGGCGAACGCGGCGTGGGCCGTGATCGCGGCCAGCAGCGGATCCTCGATCACCGCCGCGGCGCCCGCGCTCAGTGCGCCGAGGCTGCATCCCGCGCCGGTGACCCTGGTCAACCGCGGGTCGCCGCCGGGGACCGCGACGGTGCGAACGCCGTCGGAGATGTAGTCGGTCGGGCCGCTCACCGCGACGACCGCGCCGGTGTCGCGGGCCAGCGCGCTGACGTATTCGACGGCCTGGCCGGAATCGGCGGTGGTCTCGACCCCTTTGCCGGTGACGTCGCCGCCGGCCAGCGCGATCAGTTCGCTGGCGTTGCCGCGGATGATCGTCGGCCGGAAAGTGAGCAGGTAACGCACGATCTCGTCGTAGCCCGGGGCGCCCGCGCCGAACGCGACCGGATCGAGTACCCAGGGTGTGCCGGCCGCCTGCGCTGTCCCGGCCACCGTGCGCAACGTCGAGGCCTCGTTGCTCATCACCGCCGCGGTGTTGATCCACACGCCGTCGGCGCCCGCCGGAAAGGAGTTCGGCCAGTCCACTCCCGCACCGATCGCCGGTCCGGCACCCACCGCCAGCAGCACGTTCGCGTTGAGGTTGGCGGCGATGTAATTCGTCAGTCCGTAGACGAACGGGCCCTTCGCCCCGATGCTGCGGAACGCCGCGCGAACCTGCGCATCGTCGAACGTGATCTGGTCCATATCGTCTCCTCGGTCATTGCCTGCATATAACTGCATACAGTTGGATGCGGAGCCCGGACGAGGGTTGCGATCGGCTTGATCGAAAGGACCGGCGGGCAGGGACGGACCGCGTGTTTTTCGCCGCGTTCACAGGCGACTGAAGGATCTTGATCACCCTATCGCCAGTTTCGACGCCGCCCGCCGGTTGCGCAGACCGGCCCAGACCAGCACGCCCAGCGTCGCCAAATATGGTGCGGCATCGGAGAATTGCATGGGTAGGCCGACGGTTTGCAGGCGGAATCCTACGGCCTCGGCATAGGCGTAGACGATCAACGCCAGGAGCAGGACGCGCAACCGGCCGTTGCTGAGCAGCAGCACCAGCACGATGACCCAGCCGCGGCCCGCCGACATGTTCTCGGTGAACAGAGCCACCGATCCCAGCGACAATTCGGCCCCCGCCAGGCCGCCGAATATCCCGGCGACCAGCAGTGCCGCGAACCGGTAGCGGTCCGGCCGCACGCCCAGCGACGCGGCGGCGGCGCTGTCGGTCCCGACTCCACGCAACCGCATGCCCGCGATGGTGTGTCGCAAGAAACCGTGTACCGCGGGGACCGCGACCACGGCCAGGCATCCCAGCGGGCTCAGCGCCGCTACGGCAGGCCCGATCCAGGGCAGTGTGTTCCCGGCGAACCAGTGCGGCAGCCGGGCCAGATCCGGGCGCTGGAAGGTGCCGCGCACATGGAACAGCGCTTGCAGCAGAAAGGTCGTCAACCCCGACACCACGATATTCAGCGCGGTCCCCAGCACCAGCGGATCACCGCGCCGCCAAATCGACCCGGCCGCAAGGACAAACGCGACCAGCGTCCCGGCCGCCCCCGCCGCGACAACCCCGACCGCGGCACTACCCGACCACGCACTGCCCGCCACCGCCGCGAAACATCCGGCGAGCAGCACCCCCTCCAGCGCGACGTTGAACACCCCGGCCCGCTGGCAGATCAGCCCGCCCAGACCGAGCAGCACCAAGGGAACCAGACTGCGCACGATGGCAGCCAGAATCGCGGGCGAGATCACGAGATCGAGTGCACTCACGACCGAACCTCCCCGACGCTCCGCTCCGGCGCACAAGACGCGTACCGTCGCCGCGCCCTCCACTCACGGTCGCAGGGCAGCGCTACTCGGATCCGGCCTACGCCGCGCAGACGGCTCACTCGGGTTGCGGCCGAACCGCATTCGACTTCCGCCGCGCCGATACTCGGCTCCATCGTGTGCGGGACGCGCTGTACCGCTGGTGTTCTCCACTCACCGACGCATCTCGCCGGTCTACAGATTCGGCCTGTGCCACGCAGATGATTCGCTCCCGGGCTCACGCAGAAGATGATCTCGATGCTTTCGTTCATGCCTCCACCTCGCTGGCCCTCTGCTCGGGTGCGGGCTCGACCGTGTGATCGATCGACTGTTCTCGGGTATGCTTGCGGCGCAACGTCACTCGCAGCGTCAACCGCATAGAGACCAGAAATACGACCAGTGCCTGCACCACGGTCGAAACGTAGGACGACAAGCCATAATCGCGCTCCACCTCTTCACCCCCGACTCCGATCGCGGTGAACAGAAAGCCGATCCACACCACGGCAAGTGGGCTGCTGCGTGCCAGCATCACCACCAGCAGCGCGGTGATCGGATATCCCGTACCGTCCAGCGCGCCGTCGATCAGCCGGAAGTGCGAGCCCAGCACCACCAGCGCGCCCATCACCCCGGCGATCGCTCCGCCGGTGGACAGTGCGAGCACGATCGCGCGGCCGGTGCGGATGCCGACCCCGGCGGCCATGCGCGGATTGAGCCCGATCAGGCCGGTCTCGAAACCCAGCGGCGTGCGCGTCTCGAGCAGCAGCACGACCACGAAGATCACCGCCACCACCAGCAGTGACCAATTCAGCCCGGCGCCGAGCTGCGTGAGCACGTGATACCGGCCGAATACCGATTCCAGCAACCGGCCGGGCGCCGAATGCTCCGGCGCGAGCGCCGGAATCCGTCGGTCCGCCGCGATGAGCCGGGACGCCTCCCGGTCGGACGCCGGATCCTTCAGCCACGCCGTGATCAGATACGACGTGAACGACAGCACGGGATAGTTCAGCAGCAGCGACGTCGCGAACACCGGCGCGGACAACCCGGTGAACAACACCGCGGGCACCGCCGCGAGCAGCGCACCCGCCACCATCGCCGCGACGAGAGCCAGCGTCACGACCATCCACCCCGGCCCCGGACAGTACAGGGCCACCACGGTCCCCGCGAGGCCGCCGACAACGAATTGCCCACTCGCGCCCAGATTGAACTGCCCCGCCCGGAACGCGAACGACAAACCCAACGCCAACCCGACCACCACAACGGTCTCCTGCACCGTGGTGACCAGCCCCGGCCCGACCAGCGAGCCCTGAATCATGCTGCCGTACACCGTGATCGGGTTGTAACCGGCCAGCGCGAACAGGGCGCCGGTCAGCACGACGGTCACCACCACGGCCACGAGACGGTCCGCCACATCCGCTCGCGACCTCGCCAGCGCCCGCGAACCTTTCGCCGCGACGATCCCCGCCGCACCACGCCAACGCTCAGGCCCACCGCCTCCGGAGTCGCCCTGTCGCACCCTGATCACAGCGCGACCTCGCCGAGACTCGGCTCCGCCGCCACCACCGATGCCGTGCCAACAGTCCTCTCACGGCACTCAGCCTCGAATGGGTTTCTTCGCCACGCGCGCCAACCCGCCACCTCGCAGGCGCTCGGCCAAGGCCATCGATAGCCACCGCGTCCGCGTCCACCACGGCCAGATGTACCTTGCGTATCGGTTCCCCCACAGCGTTCACTCATACCGGCTCCGGTGTGACTGTGATTCCGGCCATCAGCGCGCCGATATGCTCCGGATCTGCTTCGGCGGTGGCGAATTCGCCCGCGATATGCCCGTCGGTGAGTACGACGATTCGGTCGCTGAGGGCCAGGAGTTCGCTCAGTTCGCTCGAGATCAGGAGGACCGATCCGCCGGACGCGCGGTATTCGTCGAGCTGTTCGTAGACGAATTCGATCGCGCCCAGGTCGATTCCGCGAGTGGGCTGTTCGGCCAGCAGGAACGGGGATCGGTGTGCCAGTTCTCGTGCGACCACCAGCTTCTGTACGTTGCCGCCGGACAGGCCGCGCACCGGCGCCGCGGGGTCGGCGACCCGGATTCCGAAGCGCTGGATGAGATCTCGCGCGTGGGCGCGCATCGCCGATGGCCGCAACCGCAGGCGGCCGCCAAGGGGCGCACGCCGATGGGAACCCGCGACGAGGTTGGCGGTCGCCGTCCCGTCCAGCGCCACGCCCGCACCGTTACGATCCTCGGGAATATGGGTCAGACCCTGGGCGCGGCGACGCGCGTTGTCCCAGGCGGTGACGTCCGTCCCGCCCAACGTGACGGTGCCACTGGCCAAGGGACGGTGTCCTGCCACAACCGCGGCCAACGTCTCCTGACCGTTGCCCGCCACCCCCGCCACACCGACG
>NZ_JAGPOX010000109.1 GCF_019038435.1 Nocardia alni | reverse complement strand
GGTCCGAGCAGGATCACGCCGCGGCGGCGTTGGACGGGTGGCGGGAGATCGCGCGGCGGCTGGCCGCCGAACAGCATCGATTCTATGTGCTCGACGAGTTCACCTACCCGCTGAAGTGGGGCTGGGTGGATGTGGGCGAGGTCGTGGAGACGCTGCGGACCCGTCCGGGCAACCAGCACGTGGTGATCACCGGAAGAGATGCACCGCAAGCGTTGATCGATGCCGCCGATCTGGTCACCGAGATGACCAAGACCAAGCATCCGATGGACGTCGGACGCAAGGGCCAGCGCGGTATCGAATGGTGAACCACCGCACACCGTTTCCGGGGGCGATCGGAGGTGCGGTGACAGTACCTGCGGTTGTCATCGCGGCACCGGCGTCCGGTAGCGGGAAAACCACTCTGGCAACGGGTTTGATCGGAGCGCTGCGGCGTGCCGGACATGTCGTCGCGCCGTTCAAGGTCGGGCCGGACTACATCGATCCGGGATACCACGGCTTGGCGGCGGGGCGTCCGGGCCGGAATCTGGACCCGGTGCTGGTGGGAGTGGATCGGGTATGCCCGCTGTACCTGCACGGCACACGCGGATGCGACCTCGCCGTGGTCGAAGGCGTGATGGGTCTGTTCGACGGCCGCATCGACGAGAACCAGGCCACACCCATCGCCGAGGGATCCACCGCACAGGTGGCCGCGCTGCTCGGCGCGCCCGTCGTGCTGGTGGTCGACGCGCGGGGGCACAGTCAGAGCCTGGCGGCCCTGTTGCACGGATTCGCCACCTATGACAGCGAGATCCGGCTCGGCGGAGTGATTCTCAACCGTGTCGGCAGCGAACGGCACGAGCAGGTATTACGTGCCGCGTGCGACCGGGTTGGGCTGCCGGTGCTGGGCGCGCTGCCGCGAATGGACGAATTGGTCGTTCCCTCACGGCATCTGGGCCTGATCCCGGCTGTCGAACACGGTGCTGCCGCGCGGGCGGCGGTCGATGCGATGACCGAACTCGTTGCGGCGCATGTGGATCTGGCGGGCATCGCGGGCTTGGCCGGCGCGCGGGTGACTGGGCCGATGTGGGATCCGGTCGAGGAGATCTTCTCTGCGCAGTCCGGTGCGTCGGTGCCGGAGGCGAATAGGGACTCGGCTCGGCAGATGTGGTCGCCGGGTGAAGCAGGACCGGCGGCGGGCGAGGACGGCGCAGCGGTCACGCTCGCACAGGGACGTGCGGCGACGCGGGCGGACCTCGGTGCGCACATCAGACCGGTGCACGAGGATCGACGCACAGCACCCGAACTCGTGATCGCGGTCGCGGGTGGCGCCGCATTCACGTTCGGATATGCCGAGCATCGCGAGTTGCTCGCGGTGGGCGCGCAGGTCGCGGTATTCGACCCGTTGTGTGACGAATTGCCCGTCGGCGCAGCCGGGCTGGTCCTACCGGGTGGGTTTCCGGAAGAGCATGCGGCCGATCTGTCGGCCAACATCCGGCTGCTGGATGCGGTCCGCGAGGCCGCGCGGGCCGGGATGCCGATCCACGCCGAATGCGCCGGTCTGCTGTACCTGACCCGTAGTCTCGATGGCCACCGGATGGCCGGAGTCCTCGACGCCACCGCCGAATTCGGCCCGCGCCTGACCCTCGGCTACCGAGATGCGGTGGCGCTGACCGATTCCCCGCTGTGGCCGGCCGGTACCCGCGTGCGCGGCCACGAATTCCATCGCACTCGCCTGACCGACGCCGGTTCCGGCAACCCGGCCTGGGCCTGGCGTGCGCCGAGCGGTGAGACCGTCCGCGAGGGCGCGCTGGTCAACCGCGTCCATGCCTCTTATTTGCACACCCACCCGGCCGGAAACCCTGCCGCGATAAGCCGATTCCTCGCCGCGGCCGCCGAGTTCGCCGCCATCCGTGCCGATGTGTGAGCGTAATTCCGCCTCGTCATCGTCCGCGCAAGGCTCTGCCGTAGCGCCGTCCGCGTGTTGTTCCCCGTTGCCTCGGCCTGCTCGTGGCCGGCGTCATATCCGTGTGACTACGGCTTTCCTTCTCGTAGAGTTGTGCGATCGTTCCGGAATCCGAGGGCCGGGACGCCCGGTGAAGGCGTGGTGCGGTGACGATCCGCCCGGGTGACTCGGGATATCCGAGGGCCGACGCTGGGACTGACTCGTCATCTCGGTCTGCCCTTGGCCGGGAGCAGCAGCCAGATCCGGAAGCCGACACGGCATTGGTGGTCGGTGTAGGCCTTCGACCGGGAACTCCGATGCGGAGTATTGTTCGCGCAGTTCAGGAGATTATGGGGGACAGGAGGATTCGGCTGATCGCCACGGTCGATCGGCGCGCGGTCGAACTGGGATTCCAGCAGGCGGCGGACGAATTACAGGTTCCGATCGTGGCTTTCACGCCGGACGAACTCGCCGCTGTGGAGGTGCCGAATCCGGCCGAACGCACCGCCATCGCGCTCGCCACTCCGAGTGTCGCCGAGGCCGCAGCTCTGCTGGCGTGCGAATCGGTTTGTGGGGGAGGGCATCTCGTAATCACCAAGACGGTGATCGAGGGCGTCACGATTGCCGCGGCGACGCGCGATTGCTGAGTGTCACTCCCGCCAGGACTCCAGTACACGATCCAACGTCTCCCGAATCGCCGTCCGCGCGTCCCGGCGCGGCACACCGTCCATGAGCAGCCGGTCGTAGTCGGTATCGAGGTGCCGGACCGATGCGACGACGGCCAGTGTCACCGCCTCCCGATCGAGCACCTTCGCCGCCGCGCTGCGTCCCACGCGCCCGCTGCCGCGAACGGCGGCATGTTCGGCGATCTCGGTGGCCCTCTCTTCCGGACAGCGGGGGAACAACCGCAGGATCTCCGCCGCCATCCGCACCCGGAACTCGTCATCCTGCGTGGCGCGGCGCACGGTGTCGCGCTCGCGGCGGCGCAACCGCACCTCCTCGTCGGCGAGGCACTGCTCCTCCGCCCGGGCCAGCGCCTGCTCCTCGACCAGGATGCCCTTGCGCTCATAGCGTTTGCGCCGCGTATTGAGCCGGACCACGATCGCGGCGAGGGTGCTCTCCTTCTTGGCCCGGCGGCTCAGCGCCGCGTCTCCGGCGGGCAAGAATTCGAGATGATCCAGATCGGCGCAGGTCAGGCACAGTGGGCCGGTATCGGACATGATGAGATACGGCCCGGTGTCCGAACATTCGGCACACGACCACTCCGATGTCGCCTCGACCACGACCAGATCGGGCGCCTTGTTCTGCCGCTGCACCAGTTGTGCTCGCCGGGCCGGGCTCAGATCCGGTGCGAGCCAATGAATCCGGAATACCGCGTCGTCGCCGTGCGCGACGAACTTCAACGGCGCGCGGTCACGGTTGCCCGCGATGTACGCGGTCTCGCTCGGCGTGAGCCCGCCCTCGCGCGCCCATCGACCCAGCAGATCCGCGGTGTCACGCAAGCGGGCCCCATCCACGGCGGCCAACTCCTCCAGCGTGGCCACCCGACCCTGCCGCCACTGATCGACCTGCGCCGATCGCAACCAGCCGAGCCCGACCGCGATGTCGACCACGGACACGTATTTACGCTGGGCCAGTGCCGCTTCGGCGGCCGTGACCACTCGACGCTGAAGCTTGGACACGGTCTTGAACGATAGAGGACGCGGATGACGAGAATTCGGCGGCCTCGCGCGGGCGGGTGGCGTACCCGCCCGCGCGGCCGTCGTCCATCGGTTCGCGCATGGGATGGTGCGTGGAGCATTACCGCAGGTGCGGGGACTATACGCAGGCGCCGGGGAATGGGAGCACCGTGATCACGGTGGACCCGGCGACCGGCTGCACACCGGCTGCGTCGTTGTAGAAGATGGCGCTGATGACGTGCTGACCGGCGCGATCGGGACTCCACAGAGCACTGGCGTTGCCGTTGTTTACCCGGGAGGTGCCGACGAGGTTGCCGCTCAGCCCGCTCAGGTGGCTGAAGAAGTCGACACTGCCGTTCGTCGCCGGGCTGCCGTCCGGATTACGCACCATGGCCCGCACGGTCTGCCGGCAGCCGACCGCGTCGGTATTGACCGCGGCCATGGCCGACCCCGTCATCGACAGCGAGATGTTCGACTCGGCCGCCGCGCCCGCGTGCGGCGTCAGCAGGGCCGGCGCCGTCACCGTTGCCGCCGCGAGCACGGCGCCGGCCGCGACACGCGAGATCATTGATCCACTCATGGAGCTTCGCCTTTCGCTGTGCCGTCCCGAACCTTCGGGTTCGGGCTGTAATCGCTGGCAGGCTACCCGAGACAGGGGTTACAGCGGTGCAGGCGCGGCGGCCGGTGACGGATCAGGGTGCGACCGAGGTCCAGTCGGCGAAGCCGGTCGGGTCGTGGCGGCCCAGGCTGGCATGTTCGAACAGGCCCCAGCCCTCGGCGTCCCCGCAGCGGGCCTGGGCGACATGGTCGATGACGCCCCATGGGATGCGCGCTGCCACAGCGGGATCGGTGAGGTCGTAGCTACTCGAAGAGGACCAATCGGGCCCTTTCCAGGTGCCGTGCTGCCAGTCCGGGTCGCCGCCGTACCCGCAGCCGATATGCAACGGCATATTGGTGTGCGGGCGGATCTCGACCTCGAGCGGTTTACCGTCCGGCGCGGTCAGCTCCAGCCGTGCGGAGACGGGAATGCGTGTGCCCGAACGGTATTCGAAGTGCACACGCGGCCAGCCGAGCTGTTCGACGCGCCCGTCGGCCCAGATTCGGGTGGCATCGTTGAGGGTGCGGAACCCGTCCGGATTCTCCTGCACGATCACGACGATCGCGAATTCCTCGAAGCGCAGCGGCACGTAGAGCCACCAGAATCCGCCGGATCCCGCCTCGGCCGCGCGGCCTCCCGGTTCGCTCTCGCCCACCGGGCGAATGCCCCAGGAGCGGTCCCGGGTGCCGGTCCACACCCGCGGATCCACGGTGATGTCCTCGCCGTCCAGGTGCAGTGTGCCCTCCCACGAACCGACCTGGGCGAACCGGGAGGCGTCGATGATCGGGCGGTTACCCGTCAGGATCACGTGCGGCTGCTCCTGGACAGCGCGGAAGGCGCCGTTCCAGGTGAGGTCGAAGCCCAGATCCTCATGCTCGCAAACGATTCGGACACGCTGCAGGGGCTCGAGCACCTCCACGTGATAGCCGCCGACCCGCTGCTCCAGGCTCCGCTCGGCCAGGGCGTCGGAAAAGCGCACGGACCGTACGGTATCGCCGCGTCGCACAGCCGCATAGGCGTCGACGACGCCGAGATTCGGGTACACGCCCATTCCGGTCACCAGGAAGGTGCCGCCCGCGCGGTCGTGTGCGTTGAAATAGCTGCGGTCGTAGAAGTTCCGATCGCTGGTGCCGACGCGGGCCAGCGACAGCGGGGTCTGGTGAATCGGGTATTCGTCCAGCGGGACAGGGGCCGGGCGCATGGGGTCAACCATTGTCTCTCAATCCCATTCGTAGGTGCCGTCGAGCAGTGCCTCGAGGCTCGCGCGGTGCATGACGTAATCGTCGCGATCGGGGGTGTCGGTGTCCTCGCCGAAATGGATCATCCGGCGCTTGATCCGGGCCATCACCACACCGTGCCGCAGCGCGGCGTAGACGATGTGGAAGTCCATGTCCCGCAGGCGGTATCCGCTGACCTTCTCGTACTGTTCGACCACGTCGTCGCGGCGCAGGAAATCGGGCAGGCCGGGCTGGTCGAACCGGGTCGCGATGTCCTGGAAGAAGCGGTGGATGAAGATCACCCAGGCCACGTCGAGTTCACGCGGCCCGAGCGCGGCCATCTCCCAGTCCAGCACCGCGACCGGGTCGAACTCGCGGAAGATGATATTGCCCGGGCGCGAGTCGCCCCAGCTGAGCACGTCCGACCCCGGATCGGCGGGCCAGTGCTCTTCCAGCCAGTCGAAGGTTCGCTCCAGCAAGGGAATTCGGTAGTCGTCGTCGGCGAGGGCCCAGTCGTACCAGCGGCGGGTGGCATCGACATGGCGGCGCAGGGACGAGTCCGCCGCATCCGGCCCGGCGAACATCGGGAATTTCGCGGCGGGATCGGGGATGGCGTGAACCCGCGCGATGATATCGATGGTGTTGCGGGTTATCAGCGTTCGCTGTTCCACGGTGGAGTCGAACAGCCAGCCGAGGAAGACGTACGGCGGATTGTCTTCGGGTACCCGGCCTTCCGCCTTGCGCATGATGAAGAACGGTGCGCCGAGCACCGATTCGTCCGGCTCGTACCAGCACAGCTGCGGCACCGGTATGTCGGTGTGCTCGGCGACGCCCGCCATGACGGCGTATTGCGCTGCCAGATCATACTTTTCGAATACCGGGAAGGAATCGTCCTCGGGCGCCATCCGGGCGACGTACGAGCCGCCGTCCGTTTTGCCGCCGGCCTGCCAGGACGCATCGAACAGCACCGAGGAACTGGACATGCCCCCGGTCTGCGGGCGGGCGAGGTTGCTGATCGCCGGATCGCCGTCGCTGCCGACGGTGTTGCCCAGCCATCGGGTCAGGCGCTCGGCGATATCGCCCAGGTCGCGGGTGCTGGTGGTCAGCTGGTGACGTTGTCCGGGATCTTGTTCGGAATCGTCCGACATGTTCGGGCCTCCCTGCGCAGATGGTAATGCGTGCGCCCCGGCCTGTGGGCGCTGGCGTGTACCGGGCGAATGTAACGTGTTCTACCTTGCCTAGGTGCGGAATCGAGGACGATTTCGGTGGAATCTACTCAGCGGGACCGGGGATTGCGGCAGGGAGCGGCCGAGTGTTGCGGATCCGCCGAATTGTCGGTGCGGGGGTGTATCAAGGTTGCGGGGGCGCGGGATTACCGGAGTTCCCGGTGCGGTCGGTTGTGTTGCGTAGGCGGTTGTCGGCTTCATTCGAGAGGGGACGCGCGTGAGCGGAATGCAGGAGAGCCAGCGATGGGTACGGTGCGCCGCGCGTGCGGCCGGGCCCAGCCTCGGCGGGGGGGAGGTATGAGCGAGCGGCCGATGGACGCAGCTGAGCCGTCGCCCATTCCGGAGTGGTGCGAGAGCACGCGCGGGTCGGCAATGGGCGCATCCGCGAACGTGATCATGCCGGAGCCGAGCGCGAGCGGAGCCGAAGCATGAGCGCGGTGGCGACTACGGACTATCCGCTGCGGGAGCGGGAATCGGGTGGGGCGGAGCAGCCGAGATGGAATCCGTTGACGCGGACCGTATTCCGCTTCTGCGTGGTCTACTCCGTGCTGTTCTGCCTGACGACCACACAGATACCGTTCGCGTACTCAGGCTGGTTCAGCCTGTCGTTACAGGGTGTGGCGATATCGGTCGATCGGTTCTACGAGCCGGTGCTGCGGTGGGTGGGGCGCACGGTATTCGACGTGCGGGTGGAGGCGATCCCGAGCGGCAGCGGCGACCAGACGATCGACTGGGTGCGGTTGTTCTGTGTCCTGGTGATCGCGGTGGTCGCGGCAGCGGTGTGGTCGGTATTGGATCGGCGGCGCACCGAATATCGCACCGTCGCCGGGTGGTTCCTGGTGTTCGCGCGGCTGTGCCTGGGCGGGCAGATGCTGACGTACGGCTTCGTCAAGCTGATCCCGACCCAGATGCCCCGGCCGCGCCTGTCCACCCTGATCGAGCCCTACGGCAATTTCAGGCCGATGGGAGTGCTGTGGAATCAGGTCGGATCCTCGCAGCCGTACGAGATACTGCTCGGGCTGGCCGAGGTGTCGGCGGGTGTGCTGCTGTTCATTCCGCGGACCGCGCTGGTTGGCGCGATGCTGAGCCTGGTGGATATGGCGCAGGTCTTCGTGCTGAACATGACCTTCGACGTTCCGGTCAAGATCCTGTCCGGTCATCTGCTGCTCCTGAGCATGGTCCTGCTCGCCCCCGAGGCCCGCCGACTGTGCGACATGCTGCTGGGCCGTGCCACCGGGCCCGCGACCTCCCCGTACCCGTTCCACGCGTCCAGCGCCCGGCGCATCGCGGCGCTGGTCCACGTGCTGCTCGGCATCTGGGTGGCGGCCGGTTTACTACACGCCCAGTGGCTGACCTGGCATCTGATCGGTGAAGGCCGCCCGAAGCCGCCCCTGTACGGCATCTGGTCGGTCACCGATTTCACCCGCGACGGCCAGCGGCTACCACCACTGCTCACCGACCAGAACCGTTGGCGCAGAGTCGTTGTCGACTATCCCGGCACGTTCACCTACCAGCGCATGGACGATACGCTGGTCACCGTCGAGGCAAAGGACGATCCGCAGACCCATCGAATGGTTCTGCGCACCGCCACCCCACAACCCGCACCCCTCGGCATCCTGACCTTCCAGCAACCTGCCCCCGACAAGGCCCTGTTGACCGGTGAACTCGAGGGCCACCAGGTGACGATCTCGCTCGACCGCGTAGACCCGGACCGATTACCCTTGCGCAGCACCGGATTCCACTGGCTACAGGACCGGCCCAATCCATAGCCGAGTAGGTCCGGTGGCTGCGGCAAGGCTCAAGGCGTCTCCGGAATGCCGATCTGTGAGCTCATTTCCTGGGTGAACACGACCATGACGTCGTCGCTGCCGAGTTGGAAGTTCGTTGACGATCCTTGGTTGTGCGAGATCCCTGCCGCAATCCAGACCACGCCCTTTCGGAAGCCGAGTCGGATTGCCAATGGCGTTGGGATAGCGGTGTCGGGATAATGGCGCCAGCAGATATCGGCAGCGATGATCTTCTTACCGATCAGCCCGGTCCAGCGGTGGTGGTCGGATACCGGCACCGCGACGACGGTCCCGCCGAGGAACTCGTCCATCGGCTTCGGAAAAATCTCGATGCCGAAGTCGTTGAAGGTGTCGTTCCAGATCGCCGAGTATCGCCGACCCGCGGAGGTGATCAGCTCGACGCCCATCGTCGGCTCGTGCCAGTCGCCGAAATCCCACTCTTCGGCCAGCGCGGCATCCTCAATTGCGGAAAACGTGTAATACACGACGGCGGTGAGGCACTGACCACGTAGCTCGGCTACGAGAGCTTCGAGCTTTTTCCGGGGATCGGGCGTCGACGGCGGCACGACATGATTGTCGCGCTCCACCCGTGGCAGGGGCGAGATGTTACTTCGCGATCGCGCCGATCTGGTTGGTCCAGTGGGGGTTCGAGCGGTAGAACTCGCCTGAGCCGGGGGTGAAGGCGGCGCGGGCGGCCGGGTCGTTCCGGAGTTGGGCGAGGAGCCAGGCGGTGGGGTAGCCGAGGTAGCCGTAGACGCCCGACGTGCACGGGAACGATGCGTTCGCGCAGTCGGGCCGGCCCTGTACGTCGTTGTGGTTGGGGCCTACCAGGGTGCCCCACGCCTTGGTCACCCCGGCGGGGGTGGCGTCGTAGAACTGTTGGATCGATTGCAGTCCGGGTGGGCTCACCGGTGACGGATCGGACGGGGAGATGAGGGTATCGGCGGACCCGTTCACGTAGAAGATCGATCCGCCGTGAATCTCGTTGACCTGGGCGCAGCCGCCCGGGGTGAAGCACAGTGCCTGGATGGGCAGCTCGATCGGGACAGCGGTCTTGATCAATCCGCCCGATCGGGCGAGTGCGTTGAGCGAACCGGTCGCTCCCTGAGAATGCCCTACCGCGCCGATCGCGGCGGTGTCGAGCCGATTATGGAAGATGCTGGACGGATCGGTCGCACGCTGGATGAGATACCGTGCGGCGCCGATGATGTCCTCGCCGGTGCCGGTGCTCTGGTTCTCCGTCGCGACCACCACGAAGCCCCAGGACGCCAGGTGTCGCAGCAGGTAGTCGTACTGCCGGGGCACCGCGGCGGTGCCGTCACCCCAGGTGAGGATCGGATGGCGGGTGTTGCCCAGATCGGTGGGATACCAGATGTCGTACTTCGCGCCGGTGCTGTCACAGCAGCCGAAGCCGAACTGGGAGGTCACCGCGTACGGGCCGGGCTGGGTGTACTCGGCCTCGATCGACCCCGCCGGATGGTAGGGCGTGTCGGCATTCGCGAAGGCAGCCGGTGCCATCGCACAGAGGAGCGAGGCGAGCACCGCGACCAGTTGAACCGTGAACCTCCGCATGCCCGGCAGCATAGAGTGATAGCCCTCCATTCGCCCTCTGGTGTGCAGTTCAGAGTGTCGGCTCGGTTCCCGGCGGGGCGCAGGGAGGGTATGCGCGGAGGTGGTTGTCACAGCCTCCGGCGTGGCCCGTAGGCTCGAAACCTGTGCCGAACACGCAAAATGACCAGCAACCGGGTGACCCGAATTATCTGGTCGGGATCGATCTCGCAGGTCACCGTGTCGTCGTGGTGGGCGGAGGCACGGTCGCCCAGCGGCGGCTGGGGCTGCTCATCGCCTCCGGCGCCGACGTCCACGTGATCAGCCGGGTTGTCACACCGGCCGTCGAGGCGATGGCCACCTCCGGGCAGATCGGCCTCATCCTGCGCGACTACGCCGACGGCGACCTCGACGGAGCCTGGTACGCCATGGCCTGCACCGACGAGCCCGATACCAATGCCGCCGTCGTGGCCGAGGCCACCCGCCGCCGCATCTTCTGCGTGCGCGCCGACAACGCCCGCCTGGGCACGGCGGTCACCCCCGCTACCGCGCGGTACGACGGGATGACCCTCGGTGTGCTGGCCGGGGGCCGCCACCGCCGCTCGGCCGCCGTGCGCAACGCGCTCCTGGAGGCGTTGCAGTCGGGCGTGGTCACCGACGATTCCGCGCCCGCGACGCCCGGTGTCGCACTGGTCGGCGGTGGGCCCGGCGACCCGGATCTGATCACCGTGCGTGGGCGGCGGCTGCTGGCCCGCGCGAATCTCGTTGTGGCCGATCGGCTCGCACCGCCGGAACTGCTCGCCGAACTATCACCCGACGTGGAGGTCGTGGATGCGGCCAAGATCCCCTACGGTCGCGCGATGGCGCAGGAGGCCATCAATAGCGCGCTGATCGAGGGCGCGAAGGCGGGCAAATTCGTGGTGCGCCTCAAGGGTGGCGACCCCTACGTCTTCGGTCGGGGTTACGAGGAGCTCGAGGCGTGCGTCGCCGCGGGTGTGCCGGTCACCGTGGTGCCCGGCGTGACCAGTGCCATCTCGGTACCGGCGCTGGCCGGCATCCCGGTCACGCATCGCGGGGTCACCCATGAATTCGTGGTGGTCAGCGGGCATGTCGCACCCGATCACCCGGACTCGCTGGTGGATTGGCCCGCGCTGGCCCGGCTGCGCGGCACCCTGGTCCTGCTGATGGCCGTCGAACGGGTCGACAAGTTCGCCGCGGCACTGCTGGACGGCGGCCGCGCTGCGGACACGCCGGTCACCGTGATCCAGGAGGGCAGCCTGCGCACCGAGCGCGTGCTGCGCGCCGACCTGTCCACCGTCGCCGAACGCGTTCGCGCCGAAGGGATTCGCCCGCCCGCGATCGTCGTCATCGGCCCGACCGCCGGCTTCGACCAGAACGTGACGCGGAGTACCGAGTCCGCGTCGTCGACCTCGCGCTGAACTCGGACCGCCGCACGTGCCGCGCGGGTCCGATACGAGGTGTTCGCGGTCCGGTCCGGCTCGGCGTCGACTCGAAGGCCGCCCGTACGTTTCATACGAACGCAACGACCATGTGCGCCGAATCATAGGTCCGGTCGCTACCTCGTTCAGGGCGCTGCGAGCCCTCGTGCCCAGCCAGTTCGGACCGGGGTCGGGCACATGTGACGGTGGCCCCGGGTGGTACAAGAAACAGGTGCGTTCGTGATACTCACAGGATCGGTTACAGTGGCTGACTGTGCCCGATAACCCTGCTGTGACGATGGACTATCCAATGACGACGCGGGCTTTCGGATTGCCGATTCTGGTGCTCAGCGGGCTGAATCTGATGGTGGTGCTGGACGGCAGCATCGTCATACTCGCGCTCCCGCGGTTGCAGGAGCAGATGGGGCTTTCGAGTTCGGGCAGCGCTTGGACGGTGACCGCGTATGGTCTGACCTTCGCGGGGCTGATGCTGCTCGGTGGGCGGATCGGCGATATGTACGGGCGCAAGAACATGCTGATCCTCGGCGTCTCGCTGTTCACGCTCGCCTCCATGGTGTGCGGGCTGGCGCAGGGCGAGGCGATGCTGATCAGCGCGCGCGCGGTACAGGGTGCGGGTGCGGCGCTCGCGGCGCCATCGGCGATGGCGCTGGTGGTCAGCACGTACGCGCCGGGGCGGGTGCGCAACCAGGCCATCGCGATCTTCGGTTCGATGGTCGCCGTCGGATCGGTCGGCGGGCTGGTCATCGGCGGTGCGCTGACCCAGCTGGACTGGCGGCTGATCTTCTGGATCAATGTGCCCATCGGCGCGCTGATCGTGCTCGGTGCGGTCTACAAACTGCACGGCTCCGCGCATCACCGACTGCCCTTGGACGTGCGCGGTACGGTGCTGGGCACGCTCGCCTGTGCCTGCCTGGTGTTCGGTGCGACCGAGGGGCCCGAAATGGGCTGGGGCTCATGGTTCATCATCGGTTCGCTGGTCGCGGGACTGGTATTGCTGGTGGTGTTCGTGCTGGCCGAGCGGTTGGCCGAGAATCCCGTGCTGCCGTTGACGCTGTTCCATGATCCGCAGCGCGCCGCGATTTTCGCGGCTCTGCTGCTGGGGTCGGGAGTGCTCGGCGCGATGACCTACTTCGTCGCGCAGTTCCTGCAGAACATCATCGGTTTCAGCCCGCTGGTGGCGGGTGTGGCGTCGATTCCGTTCACCCTCGGCGCGGGGGTGGGCAGCGGTGTGGCCAGCCAGGCCGTCACGAAGGTCAAGCCGCGATGGCTGTACGCCGCCTCCGGGGTGCTGTTGGGTGCGGCCGGGCTGTACGGCGCGACGTTGGACAGCAGCGCGCACTATTTCCCGACGCTGCTGGCGTTGCTGGTGGTCGCCGGAGTGGGCGTGGGCATCGTGATCGTCGTCGCGCCGCTGTGCCTGCTGGTCGGGGTGCCGGTGTCGGATGTGGGGCCGCTGTCGGCGATCGGGCAGATGCTGTTCAACCTCGGGACCCCGCTCGCGGTGGGAATTCTCAGTCCGGTCGCGGCCTCGCGCACGCTGGCGATGGGTGGTCGCACCGGGCGCGCGGCGAATATGACGCCGCACGAGATCACGGCGCTCAGCAGTGGATACACGCTGGTGTTGTTCCTGTGCGGGATCGGCGCGATCGCCGTCGGGCTGTTCGGTCTCATCCTGCGGTACACCCCCGAGCAGCTCGCTGAGGCGCAGGACGCGGAGAAGGAATCGCAGCAGTCCTGAGTTCACCGATCGCGCCAAAGGCCGTGTCGGCCGGAATTTCGGATGCTCGGAAGGGTGCGTGCGGTCTGCACGGGGTGCGTATTCCGGTAAGGGGTGCGTTTGCGGGTTCTAGCTGGGATTATTCGTGATTCGGGGCTAGCGTGGGGTGCATCGGGGGTTGCAGGGAGGCTCCCGCTGGGGCATCAGGAGGGGATCATGGTCACAGAGTTGGTCGACGGGATTCGAGCGATATCCCGAGGGTGGACCTCCGCGCAGGTCGGCGAGGTGGAGGTGCCGTACGACTGGGAGCTGATCGAGGGTCGGCTCATCGTGCGAGGGCGAATCGACCAGTGGCACAGGAGCATTCGAAAGTCGATCGCGGCGAGTCTGGGGCAGCCGCTGCGGGCGCCCTATGCGGTGGTCACCGATCGATGTCTGTACCTGGACGAACTCGACGTCGTTCGCCCGGATATCGCGGTCATCGACGAGGCGGAAGCAAATCTGTATGGTACGCAATGTCTCTCGGCCTCCGCGGCGGCGCTGGTCGTTGAGATCGTTTCCGCCGCTACGCTGAGCGACGACTGGTTCCGCAAACCGCGCCTCTACGCCGCCGCCGGAATCTCCAACTACTGGCGCGTGGAGCGCGGGCACGACGAGCGCCCCATCGTCTACCAGTACTGGCTCGACCACGAATCGGGTGAGTACGTTCCCGCACCCACCTTCGTTCACACCGAAACCCTGGCCACCACAGTGCCGTACCGCATTCGGATCGACCTGTCGGCCGCTCGCGCTCGCGCCTGCGCACCCTCCGATTCGGCGGCCCGGCGTACACACGGTCCGAGCGATGGTCTCCGGGCGATGAGGTCGCGACGGCGCTGCCCGCAGTGCTACGGATAGCCCAAGGCTTCTACTGCGGTATCTGCACTACGGCGATCGCCGGGGCGGACAGGCCGCCGAGGTAGAGGGTGCCGTTGTGTTCGACTACACCGGTGACCAGGGCGTAGTGGTCACCCTCTCGTTGCAGATCGTGGGTGAGGGCACCGTCGAACGAATATGCCTGGACCCAGGCGGTTCGGGCGGGCTTGGGCTGCAGCGAGGCGGGGATGGCCCACACGATGCTGCGCAGGAACCCGGGGAGCGGAAGGAGGATGTCCAGCAACGGATTACGAGGAGTGACCAGGGTGACCCAGACCAGGCCGTCGCTGCCAAGACCCATGTTGTCGGGGAATCCGGGCAGGTTCTCGACCAGGTAGTCGGTGGTTCCGGCGTGCGGGCCGGACAGATGGTATCGGGCGACGCGGTATGCGGCGGTCTCGGCGACCAGGACGCACGAGCGGTCGGGTGCGAGCACTACGCCATTTGCGAATTGCAGTCCGTCCACAAGGGTTTCGACCCGGCCGTCGGGTGTGCGGCGAAACAGGCGGCCGGTGCCGGAGTGCTCGTAGAAGTCACCCATGTAGTTGTCGAACCTGTAGCGCCGGGTGGAGGCGGAGAAGTAGATGGCGCCATCGGTGTCGGCGACCACGTTGCTGGCGAACGTGAGTCGCTCCCCGTCCACCTCGTCGACGAGCGTCTCCAACTGCCCGTGCGGCTTGTCCAACCGCAGCAGCCCGCGCTCGGAATCACAGATGAGCAGCGAACCGTCCGGCTCGGCGTGCAGCCCGAGCGGCCGACCTCCGGTGTGCGCGATCTGCTCGACCGCGCCGTCGCTCGGGTCGACCGCCAGGATCGGCCCGCCGCTGATCCCGGTGATGACCCGCCCATCGGCCGCCAGCACCACATCTTCGGGAACAGGACCGGGGAGTTCGAGCAGTCGGGGCACGGGCATCGGCGGCACACTGCGGGACTCCCGAGCGCGCGCGGGAGCCTTGGGAGGCGTCCAGCGCTGAGGCTGTAGCGGCATAGGCGAACCGTACCGCCGCCATCGCCCGCCGCGGCACGATTTGGCAGCACCCCCGCTGCTGCGTCGCGCTGGGGCCGACAATCCCGCCGCCGTCGCGACCGACTACGGGGCCCGGGCGGGGACGAAACTTCTCGGGGTCGACGGCAAGCGGCCTTGTGCAAGCCAGGTCGACGTCGGCGATACGACGGTCAGGTCAGACCCGAGGCGTGCACTCCTGCCGTCACCTCGGCGAAAGCAGGGATCCATAGGCGTCACGGGTGCGCGGCCGCGGTACGGCTGCACAAGTGTATGGATCCCTGCTTTCGCGGAGATGACGGAGTGTGTCGGGGGCTGGCCGAATCCCGTTGTACTCGGGGAGATCTCGGGCGGTTCGCGCACCGGAACGACATGCCGGCAGATGGTCGGCTCAGACCGTGTGCGCGTCGGCGACGGTCAGCGTCTCGTCGAGGATCGTCAACCCCTCCTTCGCCTCGGCCTCGCTGATCGTGCACGGCGGGACGATGTGCAGGCGGTTGAAGTTCACGTACAGCAGCAGACCCGCCGCGCGGGCGGCAGCGACCACCTCGTTCATGGCGGGGCTGGTGCCACCGTAGGGTGCGAGCGGTTCGCGGGTCCGGCGGTCGCGGACCAGTTCGAGGGCCCAGAACACGCCCAGGCCGCGCACCTCACCGATGCTCGGATGCCGCTGCGCCAGCTCGCGCAGTCCGGGGCCGAGCACCCGGGCGCCGATCTCGGCGGCGTTCTCGACGATCCCTTCCTCGCTCATCGCCGTGATGGTGGCCACCGCCGCCGCGGTCGCCAGCGGGTGGCCGGAGTAGGTCAGCCCGCCCGGAAAGGCGCGCTCGTCGAAGGTCGCGGCGATGTGCGGGGCGATGGCGACACCGCCCAGCGGCACATATCCGGAGTTGACACCCTTGGCGAAGGTGATCAGGTCCGGGACGACCGGACCATCGGCATGCTCGATGGCGAACCACTTTCCGGTGCGGCCGAAGCCGGACATCACCTCGTCGGCGATGAATACGATTCCGAACCGGTCACACAGCTCCCGCACGCCCGCCATATATCCGGGCGGCGGCACCATGATGCCCGGGGTACCCGGCACCGACTCGAGGATGATCGCCGCGATCGTGTCCGGCCCCTCGAAGGCAATGGTCTGGGCAAGGTGCTCCAGCGCTCGATCACATTCCTGCGCTTCGGTTTCCGCGTGGAACTGGGAGCGGTACAGGAACGGGCCGTGGAAGTGCACCACACCGTCGGCGCCGCGATCGTTGGGCCAGCGTCGCGGATCACCGGTCAGGTTGATCGCCAGGTCGGTCCCGCCGTGATACGAGCGGTACCGGGCCATCACCTTGTGCCGGCCGGTGTGCAGCCGCGCCATGCGCACCGCGTGCTCGTTGGCGTCCGCGCCGCCATTGGTGAAGAAGATGCGGTTCAGCTCGCCCGGCGTGCGCTCGGCGATCAATCGCGCCGCCTCCGACCGTGCCGCGTTCACGTGCGGGGGCGCGATCGTGCACAGCTTCGCGGCCTGATCCCGAATGGCCGCGACGACTTTCGGGTGCTGATGGCCGATATTGGTGTTCACCATCTGAGAGGAGAAGTCGAGCAACCGATTTCCCTCGCCGTCCCAGAGGTAGCAACCGTCGGCGGCGGTGACCGTCATGGGCGTGAGCTTCTTCTGTGCCGACCAGGAGTGGAATACATGCGCGCGGTCGAGTTCACAGGCGCGCTCGGCCTCGGCCCGCGCCTCCTCGACGCTCAGGCCATTGGGCAATGTGGTGCTGTCCGCCGTCATCGGATCGCCTTTCGTATCAGCTGTTCTGGGGGAAGCCGAGGTTCAGTCCGCCGTGGCTGGGATCGAGCCAGCGGGCGGTGATGGCCTTGGTGCGGGTGAAGAAGTGCACACCGTCCGTGCCGTGCGCATGGGAGTCGCCGAACAGCGACGCCTTCCAGCCGCCGAAGCTGTAGTAGGCCATGGGAACAGGGATCGGCACGTTGATGCCGACCATGCCGACCTCGACCTCGTTCTGGAAGCGCCGGGCCGCGCCGCCGTCG
Organism: Nocardia alni; assembly: GCF_019038435.1. Classification (GTDB taxonomy): domain Bacteria; phylum Actinomycetota; class Actinomycetes; order Mycobacteriales; family Mycobacteriaceae; genus Nocardia; species Nocardia alni. The sequence goes on along the minus strand of NZ_JAGPOX010000109.1, from coordinate 16,991 downwards.
TTGGTGAAGATCGCGGTGCCGTTGCCGTAGGGGTTGTCGTTGATCAAAGCCAGTGCGTCGTCATATGTTTCGACGCGAACGACCGCGAGGACCGGACCGAAGATCTCGTCGGTGTAGACGCTCATCGATGGATCGACGTGATCCAGCAGCGTCGGGCCCAGCCAGAATCCGTCCTGGGCGCCGTCGGGTTGCACCGAGCGTCCGTCGAGAACCACTGTGGCGCCCTCGGATTCGCCCGCCGCGATATACCCGGCGACCTTGTCGCGGTGTGCCCGGGTGACCAGCGGGCCCATATCCGACTCGCGGGTGCCGTCACCGGTCTTGATCGTCGCCGCGCGCTGGTTGATCGCGGCGACCAGATCGTCGGCGATATTCCCGACGGCCACCACCACGCTGATCGCCATACAGCGCTCACCGGCCGAACCGAATCCGGCGTTCACTGCGGCATCGGCGGCCAGCCCCAGATCGGCGTCCGGCAGCACGACCATGTGGTTCTTGGCCCCGCCCAGGGCCTGCACCCGCTTCCCCGTGGCGGTGCCGCGCTGGTAGACGTACCGGGCGATGGGTGTGGACCCGACGAACGACACCGCCCGGATCCCGGGGTTGTCCAGCAGTTCGTCCACGGCGACCTTATCGCCCTGCACCACGTTGAACACCCCATCGGGCAGCCCCGCCTCGGTCCACAGCCGCGCCAGCCACAGTGCGGCCGAGGGATCCTTCTCGCTCGGCTTGAGCACGACCGTATTGCCCGCCGCGATCGCGACCGGGAAGAACCACATCGGCACCATCGCCGGGAAGTTGAACGGCGAGATGATCGCCACCGGCCCCAGGGGCTGGCGCACGGAGAACACATCGACCCGGGTCGAGGCGTTCTCGGTGAATCCACCCTTGAGCAGATGCGGTATCCCGCAGGCGAATTCGACGACCTCCAGGCCGCGCGTCACCTCGCCCAGCGCGTCCGGGAGCACCTTGCCGTGCTCGGCGGTGATGATCGCGGCCAACTCGTGCTTGCGCTCGTTGAGCAGTTCGCGGAAACGGAACAGCACCTGGGTGCGCCGGGTGAGCGAGGCGTCCCGCCAGCTCGGGAACGCCGCCACGGCCGCGTCCACCGCCACCCGTGCATCGGCCGCGTCGGCAAGCGTGAGCGTGCCGCTGACCTGCCCGGTGGCCGGGTTGGTGACCGGCGAGGTCGCCTCGCTGGTACCGGCGAACGATTTGCCGTCGACCCAATGCGCGATGGTCTGCATTTCACTCCTCGATGGAACGGACCTGTCACCTCCTACTCTGGCGCACGCCGAGGGGAATGCGAGCCGACAGAACGTCGGCAATGCGTGACTATGTATTACGATTCGTCGGATGTTGCCCACGGTTGCCGAGGTCCTCGATATGCCCGTCGTCCGCGCCGGAGATCCGGACGTGGTGGGCGGGGCGCAGGGCCTGACCCGTCCGGTGCGCTGGGTACACGTGAGCGAGCTGGCCGACGTGGCGGCTGTGCTGTCGGGCCGCGAGCTGGTGCTGACCACCGGCCAGCCCCTGGCCTGCGGCGTCCCGGCGACCGAAAGCTATCTGGAATCGCTGGCCGCGGCCGGAGTTTCCGGTCTGGTGGTGGAACTGGGCGGCTCCGTCGGGGAGCTCACGCCGTTCGTCGCCGCCACCGCCGACCGCCTGGGATTCCCGGTGGTCGCGCTGCGTCGGATCACCCGGTTCGTGGAGGTCACCGAGGCGGTCCACCGCCTCATCGTCGCCGATCAGTACGCGGAACTGGAGTTCGCCCGGTCGGTGCACGAGACCTTCACCGCGCTGAGCGTGCGCCGCGCCGCGCTCGACGAGATCGTGACAACCGCGGCGAACCTGCTGGATTCGTCGGTGGTACTGGAGGATCTTTCGCACCGGGTGCTGGCCCTGACCGCCCGCCACACCTCGGCGGCGGCGCTACTGGAGTACTGGGAGACCACCTCGCGGTTGCTGCCGGAGGATTCGACCACGGTCCCGGTGGGCCCGCATACCGAGCGGTGGGGGCGGTTGATCCTGCGCTCGCACCATATCCCCGGCGAGCGGGCCCGGATGGTGCTCGAACGCGCCGCACAGACGCTGACCCTGCACCGGATGATCGAAAGAGACCGCTTCGGCCTGCATCGACAGGCGCAGACCGGGCTCATCGAAGACATGGTCGCCGGTCGCGTCGTCGACGAACGAGAGGCCATGGGTCGGGCGGCGACCCTGGGACTGGCCCGCCGCGCCCGGTATGTGCCTGTTGTGGTCCGAGTGGACGGTGGGAGGGGACTTACGGCCGGGGTGGAGCATTCGATCGGCGGGACAGGGGATGCGCCTGATGGAGGAGCCGGAGATGTGACCGGTGGGGGAGGGCAGTCGACCGACCGAGCACGGCGTGTGACCAGCGAGACGAGGCTTTCGATCGGCCGGACGCGGCACGGGGTCGATGGGACTGCGCGTGAGATCGAAGGGGGCGCGGGCGGATCGGATCCGGTGGCGCGGGAACGGCGCGCGGCGGCCCTGCTGGACGCAGCCGGGCACGGGGTGGCGTTGGGCCGGGCGACTGCCTTGGGTGCGGCCGACGACCGGCGGATCACGCTGATTCTGGGGCTGACGCGCGGCGGTGAGCTGGACCCACGCTTGGCGAAGGTCTGTACGGCGATCGCCGCCGAGGTGCGGCGTGCCGAAGGGGTGGAGCGGGTGGCGATCGGGGTCGGCGCGGAATCGGAGTCGCTGCTGGACACCGCGCGCGAACTCGCCAATGCCGCGCATGTCGCCGAGGTCGCGTTGTCATTGAAATCACAGAACTCACCGTATTCGACTGTGCCACGGCCGTTCTACCGAAGCGGCGACGTCCGGCTGCGTGGTCTGCTGTCGCTGATTCGCAATGAGCCCGGCGTGCAGCGGTTTTCGGAGACCGAGCTGAGCGCGTTGCTGCACCACGACATTCGGCACCGCGTCGACCTGACCCGTACGCTGCGGGGCTTCCTGGATATGGCGGGCAACAAGACCGAACTCGCACGGCGCATGAGCATTTCGCGCCCAGCCCTCTACGATCGGCTGGCACGAATCGAACGCATCCTCGGGGTGGATCTGGACGACGGCGAGATCCGCACGTCGTTGCACACCGCATTGTTGATCCGGGATCTCGGTGTGCGCCTGAATGATTCGTGAGGTGAACGAGCCGTCTGCGGTCGTAACCTCGCTTCACGTCGCGGCGGCATTCCCTCGCCCGCGATCGTGGTGCCGCCGGTGTGTGCGATCGCGGTGCTGGGCTCGGGCTGTGCGATGTATCCGGAGCGCCGCGATCCGGACCGGTACCCACTGCTGGGTCGTACGGTCCTGGAGGAGACGCACGAGCAGTCGGCGCATAGGGCAGGATGTGATCATGATCAGCGCGGAACGACTCCTGGATACGGCCTTCGACGAGGCACGGCTCGGACTCTCGGAGGGTGGTATCCCCATCGGGGCCGCGCTGTTCGACTCGGCGGGAAATCTGTTGGGGCGCGGGCACAATCGACGTGTCCAGGCCGACGACCCGAGCGTGCACGCGGAGACCGACGCCTTCCGCGCCGCGGGGCGGCGCCGGGATTACCGCGACACGATCATGGTCACCACGTTGTCGCCGTGCTGGTATTGCAGCGGGCTGGTGCGGCAGTTCGGCATCGGCGCGGTCATCGTGGGGGAGTCGCGCACATTCACCGGCGGCCACGACTGGCTCGCCGAGCACGGGGTGCGGATCGCGGTCCTCGATGATCAGCGCTGCGTGGACATGATGACGCGGTTCATCGCCGAGCGGCCCGACCTCTGGTACGAGGACATCGGCGTCGTGGAGTAGACGCCGCCATCGGCCGGCCCGCCGCGTCGCGTGGTGAGCGCTAGCCGAATAGCTCGAGCAGCTCCGTCTTGCCGAACATGGTGGCCGAATCCCGGGCGGACGGAGTCCCGGCATCCGGATCGGCGCCCGCGTCGAGCAGAGCGCGCAGAATATCGTCCTCACCCTTGAAGACCGCGCCCGCGGCGGGGGTCTGCCCCTTGTCGTTGGCGCGGTTGGGGTCGGCGTCATGGTCGAGCAGGACGGTGACCGCGTCGAGGTGGCCGTGGTAGGCCGCCAGCATGAGCAGGGAATCACCGCGGTCGTTGGTCAGATTCACCGGCACACCGACGTCCAGATAGGCGCCCAGCGCGCTCGCGTCACCCGTGCGGGCCAGGTCGAATACCCGGCCCGCCAGCTCGATCAGCTCTGGATCCATACCGTCGGTGTCCACCCGTTCACTTCTACCACCTCAGGATCCTCAGCTGTAGGCCTTGGACACACCGTCCAGCAGGTGCTGCAGGGTGTCGTAGGCGGGCGCGTCGACCACGTCCGTCACCTGCGGGGTGACCGGGACGTTGTGCTGGGTGGTCACCTTCGTGAACTGGGCCGGATCATCGGTCCGGAATCCGTGCTGGGCGGCCAGTGCCTGCAGCTCCGGATCGCTGGTCAGCAGGCGGCCGAGCCGGTCGCCCGCGGGGTCGAGCGGGACCAGGGTGTGCCGCGACAGCACCGTCGGGGACGGGTACAGCAACTCCATGTCGGGGGTGATCCGGCCCGCGACCGCGGCCTCCACGTACTGAGCCTCGTAGATCAGCACCATCGGGGTCGGGCCCATGCCCGCGGACAGGTACTGATCGAACGGACCCGCACTGGAATTATCCGAATATCCTTGTCCGACGAACAATTTGGCGATCTTGTCCACCGCGTTGGCCTCCGCGACCGGGCCGCGCACGATCGTGTTGTCGTTGGCGACGTAACTGGCGATCGCCACATACATGTCCGCGGAATTGGAGGTACGCGGATCCGTGGTGGAAACCAGGATGTTCTTCGGCACCGGGTAGGTGGTGTTGCCGGGCAACTGATTCCACTGCGTTCCGGTGTCGACCAGTTGGAGGTAGCGGTTCATGTCGAGGGTCGGGACCGGGCCCGGCCGCACCACGCCGGCCGCGGTCAGCAGATCGACGATGGGCTTGAATGTCGCGATCGCCATCGGCGAGGAGAACGGTGTGTACTTGGTGGTCAGATTGCGTTCGCGCAGAATCGTTTCCGCGGCCGGCTCGCTCGACGGGAAGGCGAAATCGTATTTGCCCAGGTTCACCGAGGTGGCGATCTGACGCGACCCGGCGGGCTCGACCTGCACCCGCAGCCCGTGCCGGGCCAGTGCGTCGATGACCTTCGGATCGCCGAAGTAGGCCAGCTTCTCCGAGCCGACCACGCCGTGCACTGTTACCACGGAAGTCGATGTGGCAGTGTTATTTTCGTTTGATTTACCGGTGGTGTGCGGGTGCACGAACAGGAGAATCAGTACGATCGCCACCAGCGCCGAAACCAGGATGTGGGCGCCGGTCAATGGACCGCGGACGAGATTTCTTGCGCCGGAACGCAATCTGTCCGCGATTGCAGTGGGTTCAGGACTCGTGTTGCCCGGATCGCTGTTGCCTGGATCGGTTGTGCCTGGAGTGCTCATGTTCGGATCGCTCGTGTCTGGCTCGGTTGCGGCTGTTTCGGTCGTGGTCGGGGTAGTTGTAGTTGTTTCGGATGTGTTCGGACCGCCGGCGTCCGGATCGATCGCGGCGATATCGCTGGTGTCCGGATCGTTCGTGCCTGGATGGGCTATGGCCGTGGCGTTCGTGTCCGGATCGCTCGTGTCCGGATCGGTTGTAGGCGTGTCGGTCGCGGTCGGGGTGCTTGTGTCCGAGGTGGTTGTGGCTGTCTCGGTCGTATCCGGATCGGTCGCGGCGGTATCCTCCGTGTCCGGATCGCTCGTGTCCGGAGTCGTCGGTTCCGGCTCGATCGCGTCCGCGGCGGCCGTGCCCGTATCGGCCGGACTCGAGGTGCTCTCGGCGACGCTCTCCTCCGGTTTGCCTTCCAATTCCCGGCGGGCGATCCGCTCCACCAGGATCGGGACGAAATCGCGGACCGCATGCCCGTGGAAGCGGGCGAGCGCCTTATCGATCGCACTCGCGACGCTCTGTTCGGAGTGCGCATACTCCTTGTTCAGCCGATCGGCCAGCTCTTCCAGTGCCTTGGCCTCGCGCGCCGCGCCGTCGGTGGGAGTCTGCACACCTTCATGAGACGTACTGCCCTCGGGGACATCGGAAGACGTTCTGCTCTCAGGGTTTTCGCCGTCCGCGGGAGCCGAACCGTCGTCCGGGGAGGCTGTTTCGTTGTGTGCGTCCATGTTTTCACGTTGGGTATCGGCACCCACGCCGTGCTCCTCGACATCACGAATTGTCGCCCGGCGCATGCCGGTACCTGCGCTGAGAGTACGGGTTAAAGGCGCAACTTCCCAAGCGCAACAATGTGTTACGAGGCGCTGTGCTGCGGATATACTCGGACTTTGCCGGATCTTGCGAAACTGGATGCCGCCCAGAACCTTATCGTTCAATTCCGCGCTACTCGGAATTCATCTCGGAGAGACGATCGAGCCCGCCGGAATGGGTTCAGGTGAGCACCAGCAGTTCGGAGGAGGACGCGATTTCCGCGTGCAACCCGAATTTCTCGGCGACGCGCGCCAGACCGGCGATATCGGTGGGTTCGGCCCGGCTGCACACCAGCGCGCGGGCCAGCAGGCCCTTGTGGTGCTTGTTGAAGTGGGAGACCACCGTGCGGGTGCCGTCCGGGCGTTCGGTCAGCACGGTCGCGGTGACGGCGCCGGGGATGCGGCCCAGCTGCGCGTAGGCGCCCGAGCGCAGGTCCACGACCAGCTGCCCGGCGGCCTCCTCGCGCAGTGCCGGTGTCAGGACCGGTTTCCACAGTGCGGCAAGCGTCGTGTGGCCGGGCAGCTTGGATCCGCCGGACAGGCGGTACGCCGGGATCGGATCGTCCGCGCGCACCACCCCGAACAGCGCCGAACCGATGGCGAGCCGCTCGCGCGCCTTCGCGCGTTCGGTCGCGGTGAACGATCCCGCGTCCAGCGCGTCGTAGAGGACCCCGGTGTAGCGCTCGAGCGCGGGCCGGGTCGCGGAGGTGCGCAGGGCGGCGTTGCGGGCGATCTCCGCGTCGGCGCCCTTGCCCAGGCTCAGCGCCGCGCGTGCGGCCTCCGGGTCGCCGGACAGCTGGACGAGCTCGGTCACCAGCTTGTCGCGGACGGCGGTGAGCTGTGGCAACGACAGCGAGTCCAGGTCGAGCGGACCCAGGTCGCCGCCATCGGACTTGGTTTCGGAGGGAGGCAAGATCACCAGCACGAGGCGATACGGTACCGGCGTGGGCGACGGATTCGGTTGAGGGGACTATCGGTCGGCGGGATAGACGAGCTCGGCCGGTGCGACGCGTGGTCTGTTAGGTCTGATGCGTTGTCGGCATCGCCGGGACGACAGCTACGCTGTGCATCCGTGATCACCCGTCTCTCGCACCTGTTCCTGCGCACCCTGCGCGACGACCCCGCCGACGCGGAGGTGCCCAGCCACAAACTCCTCGTGCGCGCGGGATACGTTCGCCGCATCGCGCCGGGCGTGTATTCATGGTTGCCGTTGGGGCTGCGGGTGCTGCGCAAGGTCGAGGACGTGGTGCGCCAGGAGATGAACGCGATCGGCGCCCAGGAGATCTCGCTGCCCGCGCTGCTGCCGCGCGAGCCGTACGAGGCCACCAACCGGTGGACCGAATACGGTGACGCGCTGTTCCGGCTGCAGGACCGCAAGAAGGCCGATTACCTGCTGGGACCCACTCATGAGGAGCTGTTCGCCCTCACCGTGAAGGGCGAGTACAACTCGTACAAGGATCTGCCCGTCACGCTGTACCAGATCCAGACCAAGTATCGCGACGAGGAGCGTCCCCGCGCGGGCATCCTGCGTGGGCGCGAGTTCGTCATGAAGGACTCGTACTCCTTCGACCTCGATCCGGCCGGACTCCAGGTCAGCTACGACGCGCACCGCAAGGCATATCAGCGCATCTTCGACCGCCTCGGCGTCACGTACGTGATCGTCGCGGCCACCTCGGGCGCGATGGGCGGCAGTGCGTCGGAGGAATTCCTGGCCGACAGCCCGGTCGGCGAGGACACCTACGTGGTCTGCCGCGAGTCCGGCTACGCGGCGAACGTCGAGGCCGTCGTCACGCCCCCGCCGGCGGAGATTCCGCTGGCGGGCCTGGCCGCCGCCAAGGTCCACGACACCCCCGGCGCGCCCACGATCGCGACCCTGGTCGACTGGGCCAACGCGGCTGGTATCGCGGAGCAGTACGGCCGCCCGGTCACCGCCGCGGACACGCTCAAGAACGTCATGGTCAAACTGCGGCACCCGGACGGCAAGACCGAAATCCTCGGCATCGGCGTGCCCGGCGATCGCGAGGTCGACGACAAGCGCATGGGCGCCTCGCTGGAACCGGCCGAGGTGGAGCTGCTCACCGAGCAGGACTTCAAGGAGAACCCCTTCCTGGTGAAGGGTTATATCGGCCCGAAGGGATTGCAGGACAACGGCGTTCGCTATCTGGTCGACCCGCGCGTCGTCACCGGGACGTCCTGGATCACCGGCGCGGACGCACCGAACAAGCATGTGGTGGGCCTGGTCGCCGGGCGCGATTTCACCCCCGACGGCACCATCGAGGCCGCCGAGGTCCGCGACGGCGACCCCTCGCCCGACGGCAAGGGCGTGCTGGCGGCCGCGCGCGGCATCGAGATCGGCCACATATTCCAGCTCGGCTACAAGTACACCGACGCCTTCGAGGTAGACGTGCTCGGCGAGAACGGCAAGCCGGTGCGCCTGGTCATGGGCTCCTACGGCGTCGGCGTCTCCCGCATGGTCGCGGTGCTGGCCGAGCAGATGCACGACGACAAGGGCCTGCGCTGGCCGCGCGAGGTCGCCCCGTTCGACGTGCACGTGGTCATCGCCAACAAGGACGCCGCCGCCCGCGCGGGCGCGGAACAGGTTGCCGCCCAACTGGATTCACAAGGCCTCGAGGTCCTGCTGGACGACCGCACCGCATCCCCGGGAGTGAAGTTCAAGGACGCCGAACTACTCGGCATGCCCCTGGTCCTGATCGTCGGCCGCGGCTGGGCCGAAGGCAAGGTGGAACTGCGCGACCGCTTCGCCGGGACCAGCGACGAGATCCCGGCCGAGGGTGCGGTCGAGGCGGTACTGGCCAAGGTCCGCGGCTGAGCCCGCTGCCCGAGCGCCACCTCACCGTCCGGATGTGTATTCCGCCGGGGTTTTCCTGAACCGATCGCAGGCCAGTCGCACCGCTCCAGCCCGGCTTGACACCGGTCAGCTGGTACAGGCTATCGGCCGCCGCATGGAACTTCGCCGAGCGCCCGCCGACGAGCAGGTGGTCGACGAGATCGTGCCCGCGGTGAGGCGAATCAAAGTCCAGGAGCGGGTGCTGGGCTTCTCGTACGGCGACTCGAGCGCGGCGGCGTCAGTGGATCCCAGAGGCCCGGCTTGTCGCTCATCACGTCGGAAAGCTCAGCGCGGTAGCTGCGATGTGGAGGTGAGCAACCGGCCCCAGCGTGGGGCCAGCGCGGATAGACCGAGTGCACGCAAGCATCGCCACAATGTCACGGCAACCGAATCCAGCACTGGAACCCCGGTGGTCGCCTCGACCTCGGCGGTGATCGGTGCGCCGTACATGTTCGTGCACAGGTACGCCAGTGCGTCGGGGCGTGGCCTGGCCAGCTCGCGCGATAAGGGGACCAGTCGTGCGGGCTCGACACGCGCGAACGATTCGTTGTCGCTCAGCCCGAGGGCTCGGTGCTCGACGATATCGATGCCCTCAGCGGCGTAGGCGGCGATGATTCGGGCGTTCACGTCCTCGGTGTAAGGGGTGAGCAGGCCCAGGGTGGTCAGATTGAAGGTGTGGGCGGCCTCCAGATAGGCCAGTGTCGATGTGGTGGCTGGGATTCCGGTGGTCGCGGTGATGTCGGCGACGATGGCGCGGTCGTGGTCGGGGCCGAGCCAGGAACCCGAGGTGCCGTTCCATGCGATGACGTCGACGTGGGCCGTGGCGAGGAGTTCGGCGGCCCGGCGCATGGGCTCGATATCGAACTGTCCGTCCGAGCCGGTGTCCAGGGCGATCCGGGTGACCGGGATGCGGGTGGAGTGGATGGTGACATCCGCACGGCCGCCGAGCATTCGGGCGCTCATCGGTTCCAGGCAGGTGTTGGACGACGGGACTATCATCCCGATCCGCGCGGGGCGTTCTTCTCGCATCATCGGCCTCCGGCGTTCGATGCCGTCGACGTACTGAAGGGCATCGGCGTTGTGGTCAGCGTGCCGGTCGTCGCCGACGCGTTCATCTGCCGGTAGCCGCGGCGGCGCAAGAACCGCCCGACCGGGCCGGGATCGTGGAATTCTCCATCCCGCAGCACAATTCGACCACTACTCACGACCACCTGCGGCCAGCCGCGCAGCATGCGGCCGTCGAACGGGGAAAAGTCCGTGCCCTGGTGCAGGTCCGTCGCGCAGACCCGGCGCAACTCGGCCGGGTCGAAGACGACGAGGTCGGCGTCGTATCCGGGAGCGAGCGCGCCCTTGCCGGGGATCGCGTTGATCCGGGCGGGCGCCGCGGCGAAGATCTCGGCGAATCGTCGCAGCACCTCCGGATCGCACGGGTCGCCGAGCGCCTCGGTCAGGGCGGTGAACGCCACCTGCATGCGCGTCTCGACCCCGGGTAGGCCGTGCGGCATCTGCCGGATATCGGTGTCGTGCACGCGTTTCTGGGTCAGGTCGTAGCAGGAGTGGTCGCTGGCGACGGTATCGATATGCCCCTGCGCGTAGCGCTCACACAGCGCGGCCACAGTTCGCGCGGATCGCATCGGCGGACAGCAGGCGAACCATTCCGGGAATGCGGAGGCGTACACCCCGTCGTCCAGGACGAGGTAGTGCGGGCAGGTCTCCGAATGCGCGGACAGGCCACGGTCTCGCGCCGCCCGCACCAGATCGACCGCCCCGGGCGTCGATTGATGTACGAAATAGACGGGGGCTCCGGTGTATTCGGCCATGCCGAGCACCTCCCGGACCGAGGTCTCCTCGGCCAGCTCCGGGCGGGTGTGGTGCAGGTGCCGGATGCCCATGTTCCCGGCGGCCGCGTGATGCTCGGTGCAGTCGACGATCATCGCGTCGTGCTCGGCGTGCACGTAGGTCAATCCGTCGAGCCGGACCATCTCCCGCATCACCCGCAGCACTGTGTCGTTGTCGGCCATGGTTGTGCCGCGGTTGGTCATATACAGCTTGACCGATCGCACGCCGAGTTCCGCCAGCCGGGTCAGCTGCTCGGGAACCGTTGGGTCCCAGCTGATCACCGACCCGTGCAGGGCAACGTCGCAACGGGCGTCGCGGGCGAGGGAGATCTTGTTCTCGGCAGCCTCGAGTGGAGTCTGCGTGGCATCACTCGGTATGCCGAAGTCGATGATCGTGGTGGTGCCGCCCCACAGCGCCGCGACCGATGTGATTGCGTAGTCGTCGAGGGTCCGGTAGGGGCCGGTGATCTGGGCGACGTGGCAGTGCCCGTCGACACCGCCCGGGATGACCACGCGCCCCGCGGCATCGATCACCTGCTCGGCCTCCGGGACCGGTTCGCGCACGTCGATGAGTGCGGTGATCCGCCCGTCGTCGATGACGATATGCGCGGGGGCGGCGGCGGTCGAATCAACCGCGAGCCCGTGCGCCACAACGAGATCCGGCATCACTGTCCCTCCTCGGCGGAATATTGGTCGCGGTATTTTCCGACGTGGTGCGCGGACTGGGCGACCGCGCGTTCCGGATCGCCGCTGGCTATCGCCTCGACGAGCGCGCGGTGCTCCTCCACGAGTTCGGACATGTCCGTGACATGCCGGAACAGCCAGTGCATCCGGCCCTGTAGTGGTTCCAGCGCGGTGCGCAGGAACGGATTTCCGGCGATCGCGGTGACCTCGTCGTGCAGCGCGCTGTTCGCCCGGTGCGCCGCGTCGATATCGTTGCGGGCCAGTGCCTTCGCGGCGGCGTCGACCAGGCCGCGCAGTGTCGCGATATCCGTGGGCGTGGCCCGCTGCGTGGCCAGGCGGCAGGCCAGCACCTCCAGCGCGGAGCGAACATCGAACAGGTCCCGGGCCTGCTGTTCGGTCAGATCCGCGACTATCGCGCCGCGCGTGGACCGCTCGGCCAGCAGTCCCTCCTGGACCAGCATGCGCACCGCCTCACGGACCGGCAGCCGCGAGACGCCGAATTCGGCGGCGAGGTCGCGCTCGATCAGACGGGCACCGACCGGGTAGTAGCCCTCGAAGATCCGGGTGCGCACCGTATCCCGGATCGCCACGCGCAGCGGAACCGCCCGCGGCGCTTGCTCGGGCTCCTGCGTCACGACCGACCTTCCGGCTCGACCGCGACGATGGCGGCGATCGGCGCCTGCCCCGGCGGCGTCTGGTGTTCGGTTCCGCCCGAGACGAAGATCCGCGGATCACCGGTCTGACTGGCGATGATCGCGCCGACCGCGGCGCGGGAATGGCGCTCGTAGTTGATATCCGCGTCCGAGAGCATCGTGGTCCGCTGCCCGCGCAACCCCCCGCCCACCGGCGCCTCCGCCTTCGCGAAGACCGCGGCGATCCGCGCCCTGGCGGAATCATCGGGCTCGCAGTCGAATGCCAGCCCGGCATCGCGCAGGGCCGAACGCACCCCGGCCAGGTCGATCGCGTCGGACAGCACGCCGTGCCCGATGCGGAATTCGCTGGTCGAATGTATAGAATTGGCCAGTATCACGACCTCCGCGGCCACCAGCTCGCCGCCCGCCGAGGTGGAGGCCACCGCGGAGTACAGGGACATGTCGCCCGCGATCACGTCATCGGTAACCGCCTCTGCTGGAATCTCTTTCAGTGCCAGGGCAACCCCTAACGCCGTGGCGCCCCGGGCGTAGGCCTTCGATCGGTTGGGATCGGTCGTGACCACCTCGACACCGCGCGCGTGCGCGGCGGCGATACTCGCCGGGGTCAGCAGCGGACCCTTGACCTGCACATAGTGCACATCCTGTGGTTCGCAGCGCAACTCGGCCAGCGCGCGCCCCACCGCCTCGGCCACCTCGAACACCGTGGCGACGCGGCCGACCTCCTCGGGCGCGAGATCGCGGGTGCGCTGTACGGAGATCGCCAGTCGTTTTGTGCCGTCGGTGGATTCGTGCGTGGAATCCGCACGGGTGAACACCGTGACATGAGGCGACAGCACGCCCTCGCAGCCGCCGGACCAGACGAAGGCGATCTGTTCCTCCACCTCCTGCGGTGTCTGCCCGCGCACGCTCGACAGATATTGCGCGAAGCTGTTCGTGGCGAACGCACGCGTGAAATCGTTGGCGCCGCCGTTACCTTCGGTCTTGCCGATCGTCGCGACGATCGTGGCCGGATCGATCCCGCCGGATTCGACCAGTGCCCGCAACGCACCGACATCGCCCGGATGGGCCATGGACAGTCTGTGCACACCGACGTGCATGGTGTTGTCTCCCTTCCATTCTCAGATCGCGGTGACCGGATTGGCGAGGTGCCCGATGCCGGTGGCACGGCATTCCACGATGTCGCCGTGCCGCAGGAACGCGGTCGGGGTGAGTTGATATCCGCATCCACCCGGGGTGCCCAGGGTGATGATGTCGCCAGGTTCGAGGGTGATCCCCTGGGACAGCCGGCTGATCGCGGAGGCGGGGGAGAACAGCATGTTTCCCGCCGACTCCTGTTGTCGCACTTCGCCGTTGACCAGCAGTTCGACCGTCACCTCGCTCAGGTCGCGGACCTCGTCGGGTGTCGTGATCGCCGGACCGATCGGGCAGTACGAGTCCTGGCCCTTGCCGTAGAGGAACTGGCTGGTCCGGAACTGCAGATCCCGGGCGGACACGTCGTTGGCGAGGGTGTAGCCGAAAATGTGGTCGGGCGCGTCGGTTTCACTGATCCAGCTGCCGCCGCGCCCGATGACGATCGCCAGTTCGACCTCGTAGTCCAGCTGTGCGGTGAGCCGCGGATCCAGGATGATCGGCGCACCGGGCCCGACGACGGCGGTCACCGGTTTGTCGAAGAACAGTGGGATCTCGGGTATCTCGATCGGCAAACCCAGTGCGCGCGCGTTCATCTCGACGTGCGAGACGTAGTTCAGGCCCACACAGAACACGTTCTTGCGCGGCCGGGGTATCGGTGCCAGCAGTCCGACTTCGTCCAGACGGACGATGTACGCGGAATCGGCCGAATCAACCCATGCGCGTGCCTGTTTCAACGCCGTGGCACCACTGTCGATCAACGCGAGCATCGAGGCGAAGGCCGGGTCGCCACCGGATATACCGGTCAGATCCAGGATTTCGTCCTCGGTGATATGCACGCCGAGCCGAGCGGTTCCGGCATGGGCGAATGTCACGAACCTCATGGTCCGGTTCCCTCTCTGTGAAATACGGTGGATTCGCGAATCGCGCAAGGAGCTATGCCGGCAGTGCCGGATCCGGGGTGGGCTCTTGCGTATCAGCGCGTCGCCGCCCGATTTTCAGCTCGTTGAGCAGCAGGTTCAGCACGATAGCGGTGATCGCGCCCGAGGCGATGCCGGAACCGAAGACGGTCTGAACCCCGGAGGGGAAGTGCGCGTAGAAGTTCGGCGCCGCGATCGGCAGAATCCCCATCGTGAGCGTCGCCGCCACGATCAGCGCGTTCACCGCGCCGGTGTGCTCGTCGTGGAAGTCCACCCGGCCCAGCGTCTGCAGGCCGTTCACCGCGACCAGACCGAAGATGGCGATGCCCGCGCCGCCCAGCACCGGCAGCGGCACGATGGCCACCAGGGCCCCGACGACCGGGAACAGCGCCAGCGCGACCAGGATCAGCCCGCACGCCGCGACCGCGAAGCGGCTCTTGACCCGGCTCATCACCAGCAGCCCGATGTTCTGGCCGTAGGCGCTGGCCTGGAACCCGTTGAGCCCGCCGCTGACCACCGAGCCCAGACAGTCCGCGCGCAGGCCGTCGGCGATGTCGGCGGGGGTCAGCGGACGTTCGACGATCTGGCCGATCGCGAGCATGTCGGCGGTCGTCTCGGTCATGATCACCAGCATCACGATGACCATCGAGATGATCGCGGCGACGTCGAAGCGCGGCATGCCGAAGTGGAACGGCGTGGGCACGGCGAAGATCCGGGCGCTGCCCATTTTCCCGAAGTCGACCAGCCCGAACGGAATCGAGATCAGCGTTCCCAGGGCCATCGCGACCAGCATGCCGATCCGCCGGGTGAAGCCCGGTACGTATTTGGTGATGAACAGCGTCAGCAGCAGTGTCACGATGCCGATGACGACGTTCGTCGCGGACCCGAACTGCGGTGTGCCCTGGGTGCCCTGCAACCAGCCGATGGAGATCGGGATCAGGCTGATCCCGATCACCGTCACCACCGCGCCCATGACCAGCGGCGGGAAGAACCGCAGCAGCTTGCTGTACAGCGGCGCGGCGAAGAACATCAGCGCCGAGGCCACGATCACCGCGCCGACGATGACGCGCATCGCGTCCGTGCCGGTGGCATGCGATTTGCCGATCGCGATCATCGAGGCGATGCCCGAGAATGAAACCCCCTGCACCAGAGGAAGTCTGACGCCGATCCGCCAGATGCCGAGAGTCTGCAACACCGTCGTGAGGCCCGATGCCAGCAGGCTGGCGCTGATCAGGAAGATCAGGTCGGCGGTCGGCAGATGCAACGCCGTGCCGATGATGAACGGCGGCGCGACGATTCCCGCGTAGGCCGCGAGCATGTGTTGGGTGCCCAGGGCCAGCAGCTGGGTGAGCGGGAGCATCTCGTCGACGGGATGCTCGCTGGTACTGCGCCGGATCCGCAGGGAGCGCGGGAGAGTGATCATGGACTTACCTGGGTTCTGCCGAACGATTTGGGATCCCAAGCGTCTCGCGACGGTATTACCCGAGCGTTTCCATGATCTTTCCTCCCGTAACCAGTACGAGACGAACAGATTTCACGCCGCCCGCCGAATGCGGGCGGCCGTCAGGCCCTTCCGGGGAAAGCCGAGGTCGCCGGGCTCGTGCCCAGGATCTGCTGCCAGGTGGCCAGGCGCACCGCGCAATCGGTCAATGCTTCGACGCCCATGCGGCGCAGTTCGGTGGAATCGGTCCGCTCCACCAGTGAACGCCAGGCGATGGCGGTGTCGGACTCGACCGTGACGGCGAACTTCGCGGCTGGAATCGGATTGTTGACCGGGGACGGCGGCGGGTAGGCGGGTGCGGGGCCGGGCACCGGCGCGTCCATCGCCTTCAGGGCGTCGATGGTGGACTGGCGGCGGGCGCGGTGGGCCGCGGTGAACTCCAGGATGATCTTGTTGCGATCGGCGGCCGCGTAGGCCGAGATGACCCCGTAGCCGTAGACGGCGGCGTATTCGGCGTTCAACGCGTCGGTGAGCGCCTGCTGGTCAACGCTGCTCATGAGGGAATCAACACCCCCGCCTGGCTCGCACAGGACGCACTGATCGAGGCCAGTAATCCGGCCCGGTAGGCGGAATCGGCCGCCGCTCCCGCTGCCGCCGACTTCTGTGCGGCGGTGAGCCGGTCGTGCACCGCGGCGGCCGTAGGCGGCGGATTCGGCGCGGGCGGCGGGACCACCTGCGGAGTAGGGGACTTGGGCAGGGTGCCGTCGCCGTATACCCCGATGGCCCTGTTGATCTCGGCGCGCAGGGCGTCGGCGTGCGCGGTGCGCTGGGTGGCGATCACGGTCAGCGCGGCGGCCTTGTCCGGTGCGGCTGCGGCGGCGGCCTGTGCCCAGACCGCATCGGTACGTGCCGAAACCTCGTGCGGCAGCAACGAATCCGGCTGTTTGGGCTGGTCCGGCGCGCAGGCGGCCGCACTCAGCGTCGCGATCGCGAACGCGCCGCCGCCGGCGACCCGCAGCAGCGCGCGGCGGTCCAGCATGGACATGTCGGCGTCGGTCGAAGCGTCGCGAGGTCGGATGCGGCCCGGGGGCGGGACGAGATGACGGATCGGCACGCGGTACATCGTGCCAGGCACCGTCCCGGGGACCGAGAGCGGGCGGCCCGGCGGCGGTGAGCCGGTGGGGCG
>NZ_JAGPOX010000108.1 GCF_019038435.1 Nocardia alni | reverse complement strand
CCACCGCCCTGATCGAATGCGGCAACATGTTCCACCCCACCGACGCCGCCGTCCTGGAATCCCCGGAAGGCCGGGCCCGCATAGCCGCGACGATCGCCGACGGCATCATGGCCTATCTCGGGTAGACCTGGGGAGTGCGGCGCGAGCAACCGTGGTTGACTCGACGCATGCTCGATGTGCGTGCGGTCGAGGTGTTCGAGGACGCCAGGCCCCGTCTGGAGGCCATCGCCTACCGATTGCTGGGCTCGGCGAGCGACGCCGAGGACGCCGTGCAGGACACGTACCTGCGCTGGCAGGCCGCCGAGCGCGGCTATGTCGAGACGCCCGAGGCATGGCTGACCAAGGCGCTCAGCAACGTGTGTCTCAACCAGCTGACCTCGGCGCGTGTGCGGCGCGAATCCTATGTGGGCCAGTGGCTGCCCGAGCCGATCCTGGCGGGGGACCGGATGCTCGGCCCGGCCGACACCGTCGAACAGCGGGAATCGGTCTCGATCGCGATACTCACCGTGCTGGAGCGGCTGTCGCCCGCCGAGCGTGTGGTGTATGTGCTGCGCGAGGCATTCGGCTACTCGCACAACGAGATCGCCGAGATCCTCGAGCGCACCGAATCGGGCTGCCAGCAGCTCTACCGGCGCGCCAAACAACACGTCGCCGCCGACCGAACCCGGGTGCCGGTGGACGAGGCCGCCGCCCGCAAGATCGTCGAGGAGTTCCTCGCGGCGGCCCTGAGCGGCAATACCGACTCGCTGGTCCGGTTGCTGGGCGACGACGTGACCCATATCGGTGACGGCGGCGGTTACGTCCCCGCCGCGGCCAGACCGTTCGTCGGAGTGCGAGCGGTCGCGAGGTTCCTGCGCGGCATCTTCATACCCACGGCGGGTAAGCGGAACCTCTTGGGTGGCAGTCCCGCATTCTTCGCCGCGGTCGTCAATGCGGCGCCCGCGCTGGTGGCTGTGGTGGAGGGCCGGGTCGCGGGCGTCATCACCCTCGATACGACGCCCGAGGGCATCGCGGCCCTGCACACCCAGGTCAACCCCGACAAGCTCGTCCGCTTCACGCGGCAGTGGTCCACCGTCGAGCGTGGGCGCCCGCTGCTCGAGTCCTGGTGACGCACGTCACTGTCCGCAGGTGTCAGGTTTTCGGCTGCCGTCCGGTTCAGGAAGCGACACCAGCGGACAGGAGCAGGAAATGAAGCATCGCATCGTCGTCCTCGGGGCCGGGTACAGCGGCGGACTCGCCGCCGGACGCCTCGCCAGGCGTCTGCATCCCGCCGATACCGAGATCACACTCGTCAACGCCGAGCCCGATTTCGTGGAGCGGGTGCGCTTGCATCAGCTCGCGGCCGGGCAGGAGCTGAAACACCGTCCACTCCAGGAGATCTACGCGGGAACGGGCGTGAACGTGCGCCGGGCACGGGTCACGGCGCTCGATGTGGACCGCAGGATCGTAATGCTCCTCGACGAGCATGGTCCCGGTGAAATCTCCTACGACACACTCGTTTACGCGCTCGGCAGCACCGCTGCGGACCATGGTGTACGCGGTGGCGCCGAGCATGCCGTCGACATCGCGGGCAGGCAGTCCGCGCTGCGGTTGCGCGAGCGTCTCGGCGATCTCGAGCCGGGCGGGACCGTGCTGATCGTCGGTGGGGGATTGACCGGAATCGAGGCGAGCGCCGAAATCGCCGAGTCTCGACCGGATCTGCGAGTCTCGATCGCTACTCGCGGAGCCTTCGGCGACTGGCTCAGCGACAAGGCTCGGCAGCACCTGCGCGAGGTCTTCGAACGGCTCGGTATCGCGGTCCATGAGTCCGTCGATGTCACGAGGGTCGACGCGACCGGCGTGACGACCACCGCCGGTGAGACGATTCCGGCAGGAATTACAGTGTGGGCGAACGGTTTCGGCGTTCATCACATAGCCGCTGCGAGCACGCTCGAGGTCGGCGCGACGGGCCGGATCGTGGTCGACGGCGCCATGCGTTCGGTCTCTCACCCGGACGTGTACGCCATCGGCGACGCGGCGCTGGCCGAGGGCGCGGGCGGAAAACCGCTGCGGATGTCTTGCGCATCAGGCGAACCCATGGGCCAGCGGGCTGCCGACGCCATCATCGCGCAGCTGACCGGCCGCGCACTCCCGGAGTCCACGATCGGCTACCACCTTCAGTGCATCAGCCTCGGCCGTCGCGACGGCATCGTCCAGTTCGTCACACCCGACGACCGAGCGCGTCCGTCGATCATCAAGGGCCCGTTGGCCGCCCGCGTCAAGGAGATCATCTGCCGGGGTGCGGCCTGGGTGGTCGCTCACCCCACCTTGATGATTCCGGGTCGTCGTCGCCATCTCGCCGCGCCCGGGAAGGTCGCCACGCTGACCGCGTGACGTCGCGCCGCGACGTCGCCGGATGCGATCGCCGCCCGTCGCGAGGAGCGCTTCGTGATCATGAACATATCGTTCGTATGTCACGCTCGACGCACGGGCGGCGTCTGCCGTAGGGACGGATCGAACACGTGACGAGGAGGAATCCCGGTGAAGACGATGATCGTGTGCACGTCGGTGTCTCACGGCAACACGCAGCGCGTCGCCGAGGTGATGGGGCGGGTCCTGCAGGCTCGGGTGGTCGCTCCAGAACAGCTCGATCCGGCCGAGCTTTCCGAGTGTGACCTGGTCGGATTCGGTTCGGGGATTTTCCTGGGGTCCTTCCACGCGCGGCTGCGCGAATTCGTCCGAGCCCTTCCGGTGGAACCGCGGCGGTCGGCGTTCGTGTTCGCGACCAGTGGTTTTCCGGATGCGGGGTTCCAGAAGTTCTCCCGCCCCCTGACCGGGCTGCTGGAGCAGAAGGGGTTCGCGGTGGCCGATGCGTTCTCGTGCCGGGCCTTCGATACCTATCTGCCCTTCAAACTCGTCGGCGGGATTCGCAAGGGGCGGCCGAGCGCGGGTGATCTGGAGGCGGCGCGCGTATTCGCCGAGGGGCTGCGAGCCCGGGTCGGCACCGAGTCCTGACCTGTGCTGTCGCGGCGGGCGTGGCCTGGGGCAACAGGGAGCGGGTCCGCCGCGTAAACTCTTCTTCTCGTGAGTCTCACCCTCGGAATCGTCGGCCTGCCCAACGTCGGAAAGTCGACGTTGTTCAACGCGCTGACCAAGAACGACGTGCTGGCCGCGAACTACCCGTTCGCCACCATCGAGCCGAACGTCGGCGTGGTTCCGCTGCCGGACCCGAGACTCGACACGCTGGCAGAGCTGTTCCACTCCGACCGGATCGTGCCCGCGACCGTCTCGTTCGTGGACATCGCCGGGATCGTGAAGGGCGCCTCCGAGGGCGCCGGGCTCGGCAATAAATTCCTGGCCAACATCCGCGAGGCCGACGCGATCTGTCAGGTGGTGCGGGTATTCGCCGACGACGACGTGGTGCACGTCGACGGCAAGGTGGATCCGAGCGCCGACATCGAGGTGATCGAGACCGAGTTGATCCTGGCCGACCTGCAGACCCTGGAGAAGGCGGTCCCGCGCCTCGAGAAAGAGGCCAAGGTCAAGAAGGACCGCAAGCCGGTCGCCGACGCCGCCAAGGCCGCGCAGGAACTCCTCAACGGCGGAACCACCCTGTTCTCCGCCGGCGCGAAGGTGGACAGCGAACTACTGAAAGAACTTTCGCTGCTGACAGTCAAACCGTTCCTCTACGTCTTCAACGCCGACGAGTCGGTCCTGACCGACGAGGCCAAACTCGCGGAACTGAAAGCCGCAGTGGCCCCGGCGGATGCGGTCTTCCTGGACGCCAAGGTCGAATCCGAACTCCTGGAACTGGACACCGAATCCGCCATGGAACTCCTGGAATCCATCGGCCAAACCGAACCGGGCCTGCACGCCCTGGCCCGAGCCGGCTTCCACACCCTAGGCCTCCAGACCTACCTCACCGCAGGCCCGAAAGAGGCCCGGGCCTGGACAATCCACCAGGGCGACACCGCCCCCAAGGCCGCCGGCGTAATCCACACCGACTTCGAACGCGGCTTCATCAAGGCCGAAATCGTCGCCTACACCGACCTGATCGCGGCAGGTTCGATGGCCGCCGCCAAGGCCGCGGGCAAGGTCCGCATGGAGGGCAAGGATTACGTCATGAGCGACGGCGACGTCGTCGAGTTCCGTTTCAATGTGTAGGGATTGGGGAAAGCAGTAGCGCACCAGCTCGTTCGCCAATTGGCTGCTGGTATCGGGCGTTGAGGCGGGTCCGGCGAAGTGGGCAGCGGCCTGGGGCGTCGGGACCTAGACTCGACGTACACGCATGCTTTCAACGGAGGTGATCGGCGGTTGTATCCCAGGGAGCCGCGCGACCGGTACGGGGATCCGCGCGACCAGCATAGAGATCCGCGCGATCAGTACGGGGATCCGCGCGACCAGTACACCGCACGGTACGAAGCCGGTTATCAGCCGGGGAGTTATGGTGATCCCGAATACGGGAGAGAACCCGGGTACGGCAGGGATCCGGGATACGGTGCGTATCCGCCGCCGGCCGATTATCCGGATCGGCGGCCTCGGCCGCCGCGGCAGGGGCCGGAGGTCGACCTCGGTAAGTTCGTCGGCGGTGTGCTCGCGGCGGCGGTGGTTTCCGCGCTCGCGGCCTGGCTGTGTGCCTGGATCATCCAGGTCATCGCTACCAAGGTGACCCAGACCGGCAAGCTCGGTGTGTGGAACCCGATGGCTCAGGACGCGTACTGGTTCGCGGTGGTGGCTTTCCTTTGCGCCCTGCTGGCCGGGGTGCTGTGGTATCTGCTGCTTCTGGGCACGCCCTCGCCGGGGCTGTTCTTCACCTGGATCGTCGGAATTCTCACCGCTGCGGCGGTGATCATTCCCCTGGTCCTCTCCAGTGACATCTGGGTGGGTGTCACCACTGCCGTCGAGCATCTGGTGATCGGGTTGCCGATCCTCAGCACGGTGCGCATGGTGGGTGCCAGGAGCATCACGTACCGGTAAGGGTTCAGTCCATTGGTTCAACCCATTGAGCACGGGACGGCCCCGGGGCGAATGGGTCGCCGAAGTATTGCGTTTCGCGGACTACTTCCACACCCTCGAACTCCATGATGCTCACCACGTACGACGGCTTCTCGTCGTAGGTGAGGACCAGTTCGCTCATCCACAGGTCTCCGCCGCCGAGGATGCGTCGCACGGTGAAGCGCTTCGCATTCGGCTGGGCGGCGCGTGACGCCTGGATGTGGCGCCGGCCTCGGATGCGTTCACCGGACTGTGGATACTCCAGAACCGCATCGTCTCGGTATATCCGATGCTCGGTCTCGAAGTCATTGGCGTCGGAGGCCGCCCAGTGCCGCCGCAGAGCGTCCCGCACGTCGTCGTCACGCATGGAGTTTCCTTTCCGAGGATGCGACGCCCGACCTCGGGCACATGCTGTCACCCAAGTATCGGGCTACCGATACGGACTGGTTCACATCTTGTGTGGAACCGATGTTCCGGTGAACGTCAACGGGGCATCGTACTGGCTTAACAGTTTGTTCCGCCGAGCCGAACATCGTTGCGACGCCGACTCCGTGCAGGCGTCGCAAGATAGAGTTGACCTGCGCGATTTACGGCTCTGGTGATCGTTTTCAGGACAAGGAGTTCGAGCGGATGGATCGCCCGAACACGGGGATCAACCGGCGCCGAGTGCTGTTCGCCATGGTGGGCTCGTCGATCGCGCTGACCGCTGCGACGCAGCCGACGCAGGCGTCGCCGATCACGCGGTCGGTATCGGTGGGGCCCGGGGGACCCGGGGCGCGGGCGGATCTGGCGGAACGGGCGGTCGTTCGGCGGCATGTGCGCAGGCTCTGGGGACAGCCGGGGGTGGAGTTGGGCACGCTGGTCTGGCCGTCGTCGCTGTGGGACCGTCTGTTGCTGGGGCGATGGTGTTACTGGTGGCAGGCGCACCTTCTCGACTGTGCGGTGGACGCCGCGTGCCGTGTTCGCACCCCGGAACGTATCGACCGGGTCGTCGACGTCGCGCACGGAATCCTGACTCGTAATCTCACCGGCTGGACCAACGGGTACTGCGACGATATGTCGTGGCTGGTACTGGCGCTCGAACGCGCCGAGCGGCTGCTCGGTGTCCGGTTCGGTGACGCGGTCGGAAAGCTGCGGGACGCCTTGATCCACGGCTGGAATCCGGTCGTCGGTGCGGTGCCCTGGCGGATCGGCAACGATTACTACTCCACCTCCGCGATCGGTCCGACCGGAATCGCCATGGCGCGCCTGGGCGAGCTGACCCGTGCCGAGCAACTCGCCGATTTTCTGACCAACCGATTGCGCGATCCCGGCAGCGGCCTGATTTACGACGGCGCCCACGAGCCCGGCGGGCAGGTGAACCGGGCCCTGCTCACCTACTGCCAGGGCGTGGCCATCGGGCTGGAAACCGAGCTGGCGGTGCGCACCGGCGATCCGGTCCACCGCGACCGCGCGGCGGAACTCGTCGCCGCGACCGCGAACAGGCTCACGAACGCAGGGGTGATCAACGGGGCCGCCGGGAACGACTCCGGGCTGTTCATGGGCATCCTGGCCAGGTACCTGGTCGAGGCCGCGCTGTCCCTGAACGACACGACCGCCGCGACGATCGTGCACACCTCCGCGCGGGCGGCGTGGGACCACCGCGCCGAGGCCGACGGCCTCCCGATATTCGGTATGCACTGGGCCCGCGAGGTCGTCGTGCCGGACAGTCCGGCGGCCTTTTCCACGTTCATGGACTCGTCCGCCGCGTCCTCGGGAAACCTGAGCCGCGATCTGTCGGTGCAGCTGAGTGCGTGGATGCTGCTCGAAGCGGATCAGCGGCTCACCACCGCGGGGCACTGAGGGTCTATCTGAGCATCAGTTGGGCGCTGAGCGGCAGTGCGCCCACGATCGGTCCGTAGCCCCAGGTCAGCATGCGCTGGGCGTCGGCCGCCGCGACACCGTCGTCGTCGGGGGAACTGTGCAGGACGACACCGATCAGCGGTACTCCCGCACGCACCGCTTCGAACAGCAGGCAGGTGCCCGCGGCGTCGGTGGATCCGGTTTTGATGCCCGTGGTGCCGGGGTAGTCGCGCACCAGCCGATTGGTGGTGTTCCAGACGTGATCGCGGTTGGCCGGCCCGGGCGCCACATGGTAGGTGGGCTGCCGGACGATATCGCGGAAGACCGGCAGACCCATCGCGTGCCGTCCGAGTGCCACCAGGTCCGCAGGGGTGGAGTAGGTGGAGTAACCGTCCGGTGCGGGTAGTCCGCTCGGATCGGTGAAATGGGTATTCCGCAGGCCCAGTCGAGCCGCGGTCCCGTTCATTTTGCCGATGAAGGCGCCTTGGCCCGGTCCATAGGCATCGGCCAGTGTGTAGGCGGCGTCGCATCCGGACGGCAGCAGCAGCGCGTACAACAGCTGTCGCGCGGTCAGCACCTCCCCGGGAACCAGGTTCGCCGTGCTCGCGCCGTATTTGTTGTCGTAGGCGATGATTCCGCCCGGCACGGTGACGGGCCGATCGAGATTCCCCTCGTTGATCACCACCAGCGCCGTCATCACCTTCGTGATGCTCCCCATCGGCGCCCGCGTATTCGCCTGCCGCGACCACCGCACCGCCCCGGTGACCCCATCGGCCAACTCGGCCCCCGCAGCCTGCACTCCCTGCGGCTCGGGCGAGGACGACAACGGAGAGAACTGAGTGTGCGCGAGAGGGGCCGCCGCAGCGGTGTGGCCGCTCACCACGACCAGGACGCCGGTGACGGCAGCCATCATCAATCGGGCAAATGTCCGCATCGGCACATTGTGCCGCCCGATCCGCCAGTTTCCGGGGCGAAACACCGCAGGCCGGGCGGTTGATCATCGGTCGAGGGGGCGGAACAGCGGCCGAAGTGCGTAGCTACGTCCGGGCCGAGCCGCCTACTCGGTCAGCCCCGGCGACTCGTCGGCCACATCGACCGACTTGATGGTGTCCATCGCAGTGACCGCGTACGGGGACGCCGGTGAGGTGCGGCGATGTCCGGGGCCGGGCATCGCCGCGGGTGCTCAGCGGAGGTGTTCGATCACCTTTGCCAGGGCGGGCAGGTTGTGTTCGGGGACCGAGAAGTGGGTGACGGAGTATTCGTCGCGGTAGTGCTCGAGGGTGTCGGCGATCGTGCGGGCGGAGCCGATGAGTATTCCGGGGAGGTAGCCAAGTTGTTCGTCCGAGAGGTTCGGATTGAATCGGCGGGCCCAGGACAGGTCGGCTTCGCCGTGGCCCTCGACGGCGACCGTCTGCAGCATCAGGCCCAGTTCGAGATCGGCGAAGCGGTCCGGTGCGGCCTCGCGGACGAAATCGACGCGGCGGCCCAGGGCTGCCCAGCCCGCCTTCTCGGAATCGACCTCGACGCCGTGGGCTGCCCCGGCCAGTGCCACGGTGTCGGCGTATTGCGCGGCCACGCGAACCAGACGATCGCCGCTTCCGGCCACCAGCACCGGAATCCGGCGGCTCACCGGTGGTTGATGATGGTCGGCGAACAGCGTCCGGATCTCCTGGATGGTCTCGCTCAGGTAGTCGATGCGTTTACCCCCGCTCGGGAACGGCAGTCCCGCCTGCTCGAATTCGGACTTGGCGAAGTCCGGTCCGGCGCCCAGGCCGAACTCGAAACGCCCGTCGGTGAGCTGGTCCACGCTGGCGACGTCACGAGCCAGCAGGGCGGGCCGGTAGAAGCCCGCGTTCAACACCATGGTGCCGACGCGCACCCTGCTCGTCGCCTCCGCCATGGTGACGAGCGTCGGGAACGGTGAGGTCATCCCCAGATGGTCGGCCACCTGGACCACGTCGAACCCCAGATCCTCGGCCTGCTTCGCCTTGTCTCGCCACTCCTTGCGCGAGCTTCCGTGCAGGCCGACGGCGAACCGAAAAGCGCGGGGTGTCTTGTCATTTCGAGTCTCGTCCACCTTCGCCACCGTACTCGATCGAGGGTTCGGCGCGCTCGGGGATAAATGCGTAGCGGAGGGACCGTGGGCGCTGATACGGTGCGGGGGACCGTGGCAGAGATGCGAGGAGGTGAGACCCGTGAACGTTGTGACCAGGTGGGTGCTCCCACTCGTGTGCGCGGTCGGGTGAGCGATGTAGGTATCGCCGGGAGCGCCTAGGCAATTCCGAAAGGCAATACCAATGCAGCCAATACAATTCACCTCCGAGACATCGGCGAACGGTGTCCTCGAACGCACCTTCACACTCGACGATGTGACCGGCGTGCTGTTCTCGCCCGCATCCGGTTCCGACAGCGCGCCCCTGATCCTGATGGGGCATGGGGGCGGTCTGCACAAGAAGGCTCCGGGCCTGACCGCCCGCGCGCATCAGGCCGTGCGCACGGACGGGTTCGTCGTCGCGTCGATCGACGCGCCCGGCCACGGTGATCGGCCACGTAACGAACGGGATCGCCGGTGGGTCGCCGAACTCACGCGAGCCCGGGCCGCGGGTGAGTCGCTCGCGCCGATCGTCGCGGAATTCAATTCCTCGCTCGCCGAGCGGGCAATACCGGAATGGCGGGCGACCATCGACGCGCTGCAGATGCTGCCCGAGATCGGGGCCGAGGCGCCGATCGGCTATTCCGGTATGACGCTGGCGAGCACGATCGGGATACCGTTGGTCTCGGTCGAATCACGGATCACCGCCGCCGTGTTCGGGGGAGTGTACGCGTACCGGGAACTGCTGGACGCGGCACGGCGGATCACCGTCCCGATCGAATTCCTGCTCCCGTGGGACGACACGGAGCTCGATCGGGAGTCGGGGCTGGCGATGTTCGACGCCTTCGCCTCGAAAGACAAGGTGCTGCATGCGTTTCCGGGAGGACACCATCAGGTGCCCACGGACGGTCGGATCGATACCCGTTTCTTCGCAAGGCATCTCGGCCGAGTAGGCGCGAGATCGGCCTGACCCGTTAGGTTTCGGCGTCCGGTGCGAGCCGGGCGCCCGAACCATCGGTATGGGACGATCCGGACGCGGTTGCGGGGCTGACCGAATTGCCCGAATCGATGGCTGCCGCATCGATTTCGTACGGACGCGCCGGTACGCGTGACAGCCGTACGTCAAGCACGAAAAGGTTGCTGTATCGGAACCGAAGGACAGCTGACGACTCCGGCCTGACATCCAGAAATGCCCCGTACGCAGTGAGTTTGCGACCCGCCGAGCGACACGCAAGTCGTGACGGGGAATTTACACGCCGCCTGCGCCGCACTCGGCCCGCGTTCCGTTATCGTTCAGTTCACTATCCGATGCCGCTGACGGCACGCCAGGGCCGGGTACGGCCGAGGTGTACCGCAGATCGTCTCGACGAAATGGGGGAAACGTGCCCGCACTCGTTACTCTCACCGGTCGCCTCGTGCGGCTGGAACCCCTTGCGCTGAATCATGTCCCGGGGTTGGCTGTCGCGGGACAGCAGGACCGGGAGGCCTACGCGTTCACACCCGTGCCGCACGGGGTCGACGAGGCCGCCGACTATGTGTCCCAGGCCGTTGCGGCTCAGGCGGCGGGTACCGGGCTGGCGTTCGCGATCGTCTCCACCGCCGACCATCGGGTGCTGGGCTCCACCCGCTACACCCACTTCGACTACTGGCAGGGCCCGATGCTGTGGCCGCTCCCGCACGGCCTGCCCTCGGGCGATCCGCTGCTGGCCACGCCGGACGCCGCCGAGATCGGCAACAGCTGGCTGTCGACGGCCGCACAGGGGACAGGGATCAACCTGGAATCCAAATTACTGCTGCTGTCCCACGCTTTCGAACAGTGGCGGGTGCGTCGCATCGCCCTGCGGGTCGATATGCGCAATACGCGCTCCCGCATGGCAATCGAGCGCCTGGGCGCAACCAGCGACGGTGTGCGGCGGGCGCATTCGCGCGGCCTGGACGGTGAGATCCGCAGCACCGCTTTCTATTCCATACTGGAGGACGAATGGCCGGCGGTGCGCGCCACGATCGAGCGCGAACTCGCCGCCCGCCCGCTGCTCAATGCCTAACGGGCCGTGATGAATCCCTGCGAGACCATCCAATCCCGCGCCACGGAGGCGGGTTCGCGGCCCTGGAGATCGACCAGTCCGTTGAGCGCGGTGATGGTGTCGTTGGTGAGCACCCGTGAGATGGGCGCCATCACCTGAGCTATCTGTGGATGCGCGTCGGCGAAGGATTTCTGCATCACTATCGCCGCATTGTATTTCGGGAAGAAGCCGAGGTCGTCGTCCAGCAGCTTCAGGTGCAGCGCCTTGATCCGGCCGTCGGTGGTGTCCACCGAACCGAACTCGCAGGTGTTGTTCGCGGTCGCCGGGTACACGAGGGCGTCCTGCATGATCTGCTTGTGCACCTTGCCCAGATCCATGCCGTACTTGTGGGCCATGCCCGGGAATCCGTCCTGCCGCACACTGAATTCGGTGCCCAGGCAGGTCGAGCCGGCATGCGGATCGGTATTCACCAGGCGCGCGTAGTCCGACAGGGTCGCGACGCCCGACTTCTGCGCGGCGGCGCTGTTGCTCACCATCGCGTAGGTGTTGTTCATCGGCGCCAGATCGGTCCACACCATGCCGTGCTTCGCCAGGTCCTGGGCGCGCACCGCCTCGAACTGCTTCTGCGAGTCGGGAATAGGCTCCTCGTTGCCCAGGTAGTTGATCCACCCGGTGCCGGTGTAGTCGTAGGCGATATCGACCTGCCCGTGCAGCTGGGCATCGCGCAGACTGTTCGAACCGGTGATATCGGTGAGATCCCGCACCTGCGCACCGGCGGCGGTCAGGGCGAATTCGATGATGTAGCCCAGGACGAGCTGCTCGGTGAAATCCTTGGAGCCCACCGTGATTCGGACGCCGCTCAGCTGCGGCACGGGCCGTATGCTGCCCGGGCCGACCTGTAGTGGTACGGCACTGCCGGATTCGAGACCGCACGAGGTGATCATCAGCAGGCACACCGCGATCGCCGCGCCGACGGTCGAACGCAGGGTGGCGGACCGGCCCCTCACCGCAGCCCCCGAGGCCCCAGGAACTGCTCGGCGAGTGCGCCGATCCAGTCGACCAGCAGCGCGAGTGCGACCGCCAGCAGCGCGCCCACCCACAGGGTCACGTTGTCGCGCAACTTGTATCCGGTGTCGATGAGAATACCCAGACCGCCCGCGCTGACCAGGAACGACAGCGTCGCCGTGCCGACCGCCAGCACCAGCGAGGTACGCAGGCCAGCGAGGATATACGGCACGGCGAGCGGAAATTCGATGCGCCGCAACACCGTCACCGCCGACATGCCCTGCCCGCGCCCCGCGTCGATCAGTGCGGGATCCACCTGCTGATAGCCCAGAATCGTATTGCGCAGCACCGGAAGCAGCGCGTAGAACGCGATCGGCGCGACGCCGACCCAGAATCCGGTCTGCTCGGTCAGCAGGTAGTACAGCACGATCAGCCCGATCGCCGGCGCGGCCGCTCCAATATTCGCGATGCCGACGAAAAACGGTGCCAGCCTGCGATATCCAGGTCGGCTCAGCAGGGTGCCCAGCGGCACGGCGATCACCAGGACGATCACCGCGACGGTCAGTGTGATCAGCACATGCTGGCGCACCACCGTGGTGAGATTGGCGCTGGTGATGCTCGCTTGCTGAGTGATCGTGAGCGTGCGGTCGAACGCCCACACCAGCACGCCGACGGCCAGTGCCAGCGCCAGCACCGGCTGCGCCGCGAGCCTGATGAATTCAGCTCGCCGCTCGGTGCGCGGCTCGAGGCTGGTCATGATCCGGCCTCATCGCCGGAGTCGGGTGCCGTCGTGTCCGACTCCGCATCCCCGGAGTTCGCGGCGTCGGGCCCGGTACCGCCCGGCTGCGTGTTGCCGGAATCTGCTCCGTCGGACGGGGTGTCGCCCGAACCCCGGTCGTGCTCGGTTTCCGTGCTGCCGCTTCCCGGATTGTCCGGTTCGGCCCGGTCCGGGCCGGTGGTGGAATGTTCTGTACGCATCTCGGCGAGGTGCGCGACGAGGGTGTCGATGGTGACCAGGCCCGCGTACTCACCCCGGCGACCGGTGACGACCGCATTGGCAGTGCTGTCGGCAAGTAGCGTCTCCAGCGCCGCCTGGAGGCTGGAACGCAGCGCGACCGTGCCGGTGACCGGCTGACCGACCTCCCACAACGACGTCGCGTGCGCCAGCTGGTCGGCCGAGACCCAGCGCAGCGGACGGCGCTGAGCGTCGAGGATCAGGCCCCACTTCCACTCCTGCTCGGCCAATTCGGCGCGCAGCGGCTCCACCGGATCGGTGTCCACGGCGGTGGGGCATTGTCCGCGGTCGACATCGGCGACCCGGGTCAGGGTGAGCTGTTTGAGTCCCGCGTCCGCACCGACGAATCCGGCGACGGTGTCGTCGGCGGGCTCGGCCAGGATCGCAGCCGGCGTGTCGTACTGAAGTATCCGTGATTTATTGCCCAGCACCGCGATTCGGTCACCCAGCTTGACCGCCTCGTTGAAATCGTGGGTGACGAATACGATCGTCTTGTGCAATTCGGCTTGTAGCCTGAGCAATTCGTCCTGGAGCAGGCCGCGCGTGATCGGGTCCACCGCGCCGAACGGCTCGTCCATCAGCAGAACGGGCGGATCGGCGGCCAGGGCCCGCGCCACGCCGACGCGTTGCTGCTGCCCGCCGGACAGCTGCCGCGGATAACGACGCCGGAAGGTCGCCGGATCCAGGCCGACCAGTTCCAGCATCTCGTCGACCCGGGCGCTGATGCGCTTGCGGTCCCAGCCGAGCAACCCGGGCACGGTGGCGATGTTGCGGGCCACGCTCAGGTGCGGGAACAGGCCCGCCTGCTGGATCGAATAGCCGATGCCGCGGCGCAGCCGGTCGGGGTTCACCGACGTCACATCGCGGCCGTCGATGGTGATCGTGCCCGAGGTGGGCTCGATGAGCCGGTTGATCATCCGCATGGTGGTGGTCTTGCCGCAGCCGGACGGGCCGACGAATACCACGATCTCCCCGGCGGGAATCGTGATCGAGAAGTCCTCGACGGCCGGATCGCGTTGCCCCGGATAGCGTTTGGTGATGGAGTCGAGGACTATCTCGGCGCCACGCCGGTATTCGCCGGATTCGGCTGTGGCGATGTCGGTTTCAGTCACGGATTCCCCTCGGTGTGGTGAGCCGGCCGATGAGGGCGAGTACGGCGTCCAGCAGCAGCGCCAGGATGATGATCAGCACCGTGCCCGACAGTGCCATCGGCACCGCGGTCGGGCTGCCCAGGCGCGCGAGCCC
Organism: Nocardia alni; assembly: GCF_019038435.1. GTDB lineage: Bacteria > Actinomycetota > Actinomycetes > Mycobacteriales > Mycobacteriaceae > Nocardia > Nocardia alni. The sequence goes on along the minus strand of NZ_JAGPOX010000108.1, from coordinate 20,337 downwards.
GGAGAAGATGATGTTGCCCAGGCCCGGTCCCTTGGCGTAGGCGGCCATGGCCAGGATGCCCATGATCATCTGGGTGCTGATCCGCATACCCGCGAGGATCGCCGGCCAGGCGAGCGGAAGTTCGATACCGCTCAGCACGCGCACCCGGCCCATGCCGACACCCCGTGCCGCGTCGGAGACGGCCGGGTCCACGGCCGCCAGGCCGACGATCGTATTGCGCAGAATCGGCAGCAGTGCGTACAGCACCAGTGCGGTGACCGTCGGGCGCACGCCCAGGCCCAGCACGGGAATGAGCAGACCGAGCAGTGCGAACGAGGGAACGGTGAGGATGATGCTGGCCAGCGCTGTGGCCAGCGCCGAACCCCAGGGGCTGCGATGGACGGCGATGCCGATCAGCACCGACGCCACGGTCGCGATCAGCACCGATTGCACGACCGCGGACACGTGCAGGTACGAGTCCGTGAGCAATTGGGTGCGATGATCGACGACATACGTCCACAAAGTGTGCAGGATCGGTTCCCTTCCCGGGGCGGGCATCCTGCGGGTGAGTGTAGCGAAGGTTTGCCGGGAATATGCGAATTCGTCGGCCGATGAGCGTGTTTGGTCTCGGAGGGCGTCAATATGTCGGCGCTACCAGGCGATTCGTTCTCGATGCTGTTGAATATGGCGTATCTGAGACACATTCGAGCACATCGGTGTGGCGTGACGCGCTCCGGGGAACCGGCCTCGCCGCGGCGGGAATTCGTCCGATGTGACACCCCGGTGTTGGGCGAGGCGGTGCGGACCCGTCTCGCGCAGTGACGGTGCCGGGCCCGCGACCGCCGTGGGAGCCGGCTCCACGGTCACCGAGTCCGGTCCCGGTTCGGGAGTTGATCCGCTTTTGCTCTGTTCATCCCCTCCATCCTGATCTATGCTGCTACAGGCCCATTCGACGGCGCGCATCATCGTGCCTGCCGCTGAGGAGATCACCGCGAGTACCCTCGACGGTATTGGGCGGGGCGGGTTGAGAATTCACCGTTACGCTCGGGCCGCCAGAACGGGTAAGGTCGATTTCGGCCACTTGTGAAATATGTACCCCTGGGTGTGAATTGTTCCAACCCATGGGGGTAGGTGCGGCGAGTGTGCCAAGCCTTACGATGGACTCGGTGGCGTCCGGCAACGCCACCGTCGCGATCCCTGTCCTGCTGCCCCCTCATCGGCAGGACGGGGATCTGCAAAATTCGCAATCCAACTGCCACGCTGCTCAGCGCGTCGCGCTCACCCGGGAAATCGAGTGGTCTGTGTACTCTCGGACAGGGATCGAGATCGGCAGGCGCACATCCGGCACAGCGAGGTTTCGGCAGTTCATGGGACAGTCCAGCCAGTACGACCCATCTGCGTCCAGTGACGGCGCCTCGGCGGGATCCGCGCGGTTACGCAGGCCGCCTTCTGCCGGCTCACCGCGCTGGATCGATTACGCGCGATTCGGTGAGCGTTTCGTCGCGCACGCGGTGACCCCGGCGCGGATCGAAGCCGCGGTCGCGGGAATGGCGGGACGGGGGATCACGATCGGCCCGTTCTCGATAGGACCCGCGGGTCTGGCCGGATTCGTGGCCGAGGGCAGTGTCGGCAAGCCGCATATCGTGCGTAGCGGGCCGCACGTGACATTCGAGGTCAGCCTGCCGGTCACGATGCATATCACCGTGACGCTCGGCGGGCAGCAGTTGCGGCTGGAGGCGGTCGTCGAGATCGACCTGACCCTGCACGCGCGCACTGCGGATCCACTGCTGGTCGTGATCGATATCCCGCGGATCCGCCGCCGCGACATCAGCTTCGTCCTGCGTGCCCAGGCCATCGGCAGCGCCGTCGAGCTGCTCCTGGACCCGATCGCGACGCTGGTGCAGCGCGAGGTCGCGGGCCGGGTCAACGCCATGCTCCGCGACCCGGCCGTGGTCCGGGCGCGGGTCTTCGACGTCGAGGCGCTCATGAACGGCGAACGTTCGCCGTACCGCTCGGCCACGCGGTTCGACTGGATCGGCTACGACGAATTCGGCCGGCGCTTCTTTCCGCGCATCGTGACCGCCGCCCGCGTGCGCGAGGTCGCCGAGGGCCTGTCCGGGCGAACCATCGAGGTCGGCCCGCTGCGAGTCGGGCCGCGCCGGATGGCCACGGTGCGGGTGCTCGGCACGGTGGGCACGCCAGTGCTCACCGAGCGGCATGCCACGGCATCCGCGGAGCACCCGACCGGGCCGCACGATGACGCCGATCCGGCGGCCGTCCCCGAGCGGCCCGAGGATGCCGAATTGGCACCTGGCCCGGTGGCGCAGACGGTCGCCGAGGCGCGACAGGAGGTCCGAGAGGCGCAGATCGCAGCGCCCGCGCGGGTGGCGCTCGCCGAGCAGGACGGCATCGACGACTGGGACGAGACGATCGACGATGCCGAGGAGGTCGACAATGTCGACAATGTCACAGCGCGCGCTTCGGAAACCCGGGACTCCGTGGAACACCGCGCCGACGACCGGCACGAGCCCGACGACCTCGTGATGTTCGACCTGACCGTCCCGGTGGCACTCGATATGTCCATCGCCGCCGTCGGCACCCACCGCTACGACGCCGAGGTGCGGATTCCCGTCGCGCTCACGGCTCGCGCGGCGGATCCGTTGTTGATCGTCATCGACGTGGCACGGCCCAGGGCGCGCGACATCACGGTCGACCTGCGGCCCCGGAGCCGGCGGGCGCGGGCATTGGCGACGTTGGGCAATATCCGTGCCCAGATCGCCATCCAGGTCGCGCGGGTGGTGGCCGCCGAACTCGCCGACCCGACGATGCGCACCATCGATGTCGGCGACCGCATAGCACTCATCACCGACTGATGCTCTGATACTTGTGGGGTTGATGTGTCCAGTGAGCATGGCGGTTCCCATGTGAGTGTGGTGAAATAAGTTCACGTTCGGGGTACTCGGCGCGCAATCATGTGGGGAAGGCGCGTCGGGTGCGTCGGCGGTTCCACCGGCTGTGCAGAGACATACAGTGACGTAGCTTCACAGAGCCGAAGGAGTTCGGTCGATGCGTTCTGCCCCGTTCACCCGCCGCACGCTGCTCGGTTACGCCGCGGGTACCGCCGCCGCGATCGCCGTCGCGCCCACCGCCCTGGCCGATCAGCCCCCGCTGGGCACCCTCCTGGACTATTCGGCCGCCGTGCCCGCCGCCGCGTCCATCCGCGCCGCCGGACATGCCGGTGTGATCCGCTACGTCTCGGATCGCCGCCCGGGCGCGGAATGGATGCTGGGCAAGCCGTTGCGAGCCGATGAGGTCGACGCGCTGCGCGTGGCGGGCCTGTCGATCGTGTCCAACTACCAGTACGGCAAGGGACCGACCGCGGATTGGCGCGGTGGTCTGGAGGCGGGAAAGCGGTGCGCCGATCGCGGCCTGCAACTGCACCGCGTCGCGGGCGGCCCCGATGCCGCACCCATCTACGCCTCCATCGACGACAATCCGAGTCAGGCCGAATTCTTCGAGCTGATCGCGCCGTATCTGCAAGGCTGGCAGTCGGTCGCGGGTAATGCGCGCGTCGGTGTCTACGCCAACTCGCCCACCATCGAACGCGCGCGGAACGCCGGGCTCGGTTCCTATTTCTGGCAGCACAACTGGGGTACGCCGCGCGGTTTCGTGCACCCGTCGGCGAACCTGCATCAAACCCAGATCAACAGGGCCTCGGTGGACGGCATCGCCGTGGACCTGAACAACATCCTCACCCGGAACTACGGCCAGTGGTGAGTCGTCAGGTCTGACAGTGGCAGGTCGGGTCCTCGGACAGATCGGGCTCGTCCGCGACCACCCGCAGCACCGGCCGGGCCTCGGGCGCCTCGCGCTCGCCCATCCAGGACAGCAGCGACCAGCGCGACAGCCCGGAGAACGCGGACCCGAGGCTGAAGAACGAACCGACCGACCCGATCGACAACGCCGAGCCGACGCTGCCGATCGAGAGCACCGAATAGGCCGAGCCGATACTCAGGATCGACCCCTCGGACCGGATCGACAGAATCGACCGATGCGAGCGGGTCGAGAGCACCGATCTGTACGAGCGCCGCGACATCACCGACCGCCGCGAGCGGCCGGAATTCGGCCGCGCCCGGGCGGATTCGGGCGGTATGGACAATGCGGACCGGTCGAGTCGATCGACAATCGCCATAGCAGCGGTCTACCACAGCTGGGCAGTGTTCGACACCGTATCCGCCGGAAACATCCGGAGTGTCGGATACTTCCCGGCGTCGACCGTCGACGGCCCTCGGCCACGGATAGAACGGGATGCGCTCAGAACTGAGCGGGGACCTTGACTCCGGACTTGGCCTGATGCTGGGCCGGGGTCTGCGGGGACGCGGGGCTTTGCGCCTGCGCACCCGGTGCGGGGGCCGGCGACGACTTGGGCCCTTCGGCTCGGGCCTGGGAACCGGGTGCGGCCGGGCCCGCGACGTTGAAGAAGCCCATCGTCGGCGGGAACGAGCAGGTGATCGGCGCCTTGTCGGCGGCGGGCTGAGTGGTCAGCGAGCCGGAGATCACCGCGATGACCCGGCCCGGGCCGGTGTTGGCGATCGCCGAGAGGGTGGCCGGTCCACCGGGGTTGATATGCGCGGAGTCGGTGAGCGCCAGCGTGCCGCCGCGACCGGTGCTGAGATTGGTCCACTGCACCGTCATCGGCGACTTCTGCTCGTGAATCAGGCCTTTGGTGCCCAGCGCGGTGAAGACGAATCCGGTCTGCCCGGCGGCGGGTCCGGGCGGCGGCAGCTCTGCCGGGCCGGGGACGGCCAGGGCGGTGCCGACCGAATCGGAGCCCTTGCTGATGCAGTCCTTGCCTACGGTCGGGTACAGGAACTGCGCGATGACCGGACCGTTCTTCGGGATGTCCGGGCCGCCACCGTTACTGCCGTCGAGGAAGGCGATCAGCGCGCCCAGCGACTTCTTCACCTCGGGGGGCAGGCCCACCGAGTCCAGGGCCTGCTGGGCCTGGCTGATAGGTTCGGCGATATCGGTAGCCTGGGAGGCGACAGCGGCGCCGATGATGGCCGGGGCGAGCGATTCGAGCACGCCGACTGGCACGCCCTCGGGCACCAGGGGAGTGTTCGCGGGGCTCTGCGGCTTCGGGGCAGGGGCGGGTGCGGCGATGGCTGTCGTCGATACGGCGACGGAGGCTCCGGCCGCGAGGGCCAGTGCCGACAACGCCAACCGCGTTCCTGTGGTACGAAGCACTGCTGTAGCCGTCCTTATCTCAGGTACGTCGAGGGGCGATGCGAGTCCGCACCGCGTACGCCGTGACACTCTAAGGAGTGGACACTGTGTTGTACAGCGCAGCTGGAGATCTCGACTGCAGTTAATTTCGAGTTATTCGGTCCATCAACGAAATATAGCGTGTGACCAGTGTGCCCTGCGGGATCACAGATACTAATGATGCTCGGCGTGTCATCGGCCATCGGGGCCGTGCACGACCCGGAATCAATGTGATTAATCTTGATCCGGCCCGCACACCCGACCGAAAGTTGCGTGCAGTGAACCGAGACCTTCGATCGGCCACCCGCGGGAGCGACGGTCCGGGCGGCGGCAGGGTGCTCGACGTCGCGGACGGCGAACGGGGCGAGGCCGGCGGCCGCTGGTTCGCGCACCCTCGGGCTCGGACGATCGCCACCACCCTGCTGGGTGTATCGGTACTGATCCGGCTGCTGTGGATGTTGTTGGCGCCCAACGGGATGAACCTGGTCGACCTGCATGTCTACGTCAAGGGCGCGGCCGCGCTGGGCAGCGGCCATCTCTACGACTTCACCTACGCCGACCACACACCAGACTTTCCGCTACCGTTCACCTACCCGACATTCGCGGCCGTGGTGTTCTGGCCGCTGCACTTCCTGCCGTTCGGTGTCGTGGCGGTGCTGTGGCTGCTGCTGATCGCGGCGGCGCTGTACGCGGTGGTGCGAATCAGCCTCGGGCTCATCCTCGGCGACGCGGCGAACGACCGTCGCTGGCGCACCGCCGCTGTGGGCTGGACCGCGGTGGGGCTGTGGATGGAGCCGGTGCGCACCACCATCGACTACGGCCAGGTCAACGTGTTCCTGGTGCTCGCGGTGATGGTCGCGGTGCGCTCGAAACGCTGGTGGTGGTCGGGCCTGCTGGTCGCGATCGCGGCGGGTATCAAGCTGACGCCCGCGGTCACCGGACTGTATTTCCTGGCGCGTCGGCGCTGGGCGAGCGTGCTGGCCTCGGCGGTGGGCTTCTTCGCGACGATGGGGTTGAGCTTCGCGATCTCCCCGCGCGAGACGCGCACCTATTTCGGACCGCTGATCGGCGACGCGCACCGGATCGGACCGGTCGGCTCGGTGATCAATCAATCCCTGCGCGGCGCGCTGAGCAGGTTGCTCGGCCATGACGCGGGTGCGCCCTGGTACCTGCACGGTCATCGAATCCCGTTCGGGCCGTGGTGGATCGCCTGGGTGCTGATCGTCGCGGTGCTCGCGGTCCTCGCCTGGCGAGCGCTGGATTCCGACGATCGGCTGGGGACGCTGCTGGTGGTGCAGCTGTTCGGGCTGATGGCCTCGCCGATCTCCTGGACCCACCACTGGGTGTGGCTGCTGCCGTTGGTGCTGTGGCTGTTGTACGGGCCGCTTCGCGAGGTCACCGGCGCCCGCGTGCTGGCCGGCTACTGGCTGCTGACGACGCTGGTCGGCGTGGCGTGGCTGCTGTCGTTCCTGCAGCCGACGATCTGGACGATCTCGCGCTCCGGCATCCTGTCGTGGCTCGGCGCGGTCGACGTGATCGGCGTGCTGGCCTTCTACCTCTGGCTGATCTGGGTCCGGCGCGACCGATTGGGCGTGCGACTCAGCGCTGCCGCGCCAGCTGATCGATCCGACGCGCCAGCTCCACATCCAGCCGGGTGAGCCCGCCCGCGGAATGCGTGGACAGCGCGAATGTGACCTTGCGCCAGCGGATATCGATGTCGGGGTGATGGTTGGCCTCTTCGGCCGCGGCGCCGACCCGGGCGACCAGATCGATTCCCGCGGGGAAGGTCGCTGCCTCGATCGTGCGGGAGATGGTGTCGCCGGAGCGGGTCCAGTCGGGGAGGTCCTTCAGTTCGGAGGCGAGTTCGTCGTCGGTGAGCAGAGGAGTACCCATATCCCCGTTGTACGCGCGAATCACGCCGCCCGTGCTTTTTTCAGTGCCTTCCTCAGCTCCTCGCCGGTCAGGCCCATGGCCTCGAGCCTGCGCATTCGCATGAGAACGACCGGACAGGACGGGCAGCGCGTTTCGCTGCGACAGCACTTTTTCGCCCGTTCCCGCACCGCGATCCGCCGATCTTCAGCCCCGTTCATAGTTGGTTAGCATAACCTAAGTAGGGTCTGAAGCGGGGTATGCCCAGTGATTTCGGTACGCTGTAGCTGGCCGCATGCCCGGTGAGTCGCTAATTCGGTTCAGCCAGTCTTGCTCGCAACCTTCACAGACGAGGGTCGGCCACCCCATTACTTCAGCCAGGAGGATCCCACGTGTCGTCGGTCGAGTTCCGGAACGTGGCAATCGTTGCGCACGTTGACCACGGCAAGACGACGCTGGTCGACGCCATGCTCAAGCAGTCCGGCGCGCTCGCCCAGCGCGGCGGCGAGGAGATCGACCGGGTCATGGACTCGAACGATCTCGAGCGCGAGAAGGGCATCACCATTCTCGCCAAGAACACCGCCGTGCACAGGCATAACCCCGACGACAGCGTGACGGTCATCAACGTGATCGACACCCCCGGCCACGCCGACTTCGGTGGCGAGGTCGAGCGAGGCCTGTCGATGGTCGACGGCGTGGTGCTCTTGGTCGACGCGTCCGAGGGGCCGTTGCCGCAGACCCGATTCGTGCTGCGCAAGGCCCTGGCCGCGTCTCTGCCCGTCATTCTGGTGGTGAACAAGACCGACCGGCCCGACGCCCGCATCGCGGAGGTCGTGGAGGAGAGCCACGACCTGCTGCTCGATCTGGCGTCCGACCTGGACGACGAGGCCTCCGAAGCCGCCGAGCTGGCGCTGGACCTGCCGGTCCTCTACGCCTCGGGCCGCGCAGGCAAAGCCTCCACCACGCGCCCCGAGAACGGCACCGTGCCCGACGCGGAAAATCTCGACGAGCTGTTCGACGTGCTGCTGAAGTACGTGCCCGCGCCCAAGGGTGATCCGGCGGCCCCGCTGCAGGCGCACGTCACCAACCTCGACGCCTCCCCGTTCCTGGGCCGCATCGGCCTGGTCCGCATCCACAACGGCACCCTGCGCAAGGGCCAGAACGTGGCGTGGATGCACGGTGAGGGCATCAAGACCGTCCGCATCACCGAACTGCTGCAGACCATCGGCGTCGAGCGCAAGCCCGGCGAGGAGGCCGTCGCGGGCGATATCGTCGCCATCGCGGGCATCCAGGACATCATGATCGGCGACACGCTCGCCGACGTCGAGAATCCGGTCGCCCTGCCCCGCATCACCGTCGACGAACCGGCCATCTCGGTGACCATCGGCTCCAACACCTCACCGCTGGTCGGCCGGGTGCAGGGGCATAAATTGACCGCCCGCATGATCAAGGCGCGCCTGGACCAGGAGCTCGTCGGCAATGTGTCGTTGCGCGTTCTGGATATCGGCCGCCCCGACGCGTGGGAGGTACAGGGCCGTGGTGAGCTGGCGCTGGCCATCCTGGTCGAGACGATGCGCCGCGAGGGTTTCGAACTGACCGTGGGCAAGCCGCAGGTGGTCACCCGGCAGGTCGACGGCAAGGTGCACGAGCCGTTCGAGGAGTTGACCGTCGACTGCCCCGAGGAATATCTGGGGGCGATCACCCAGTTACTGGCCGCCCGCAAGGGCAAGATGGTGCAGATGAACAACCACGCCGCCGGATGGGTGCGGATGGAGTTCATCGTCCCCTCGCGCGGCCTGATCGGCTTCCGCACCGACTTCCTGACCGAGACCCGCGGCACCGGCATCGCCAACGCGGTCTTCAACGGCTACGCGCCGTGGGCCGGCGAGATCCGTGCCCGGCACACCGGTTCGCTGGTGTCCGACCGCGCCGGTTCGGTGACCCCGTTCGCCATGATCCAGCTGGCCGACCGCGGGCAGTTCTTCGTCGAGCCCGGCGCGGACACGTACGAGGGCCACGTCGTCGGCATCAACCCGCGTGCGGACGATCTGGACATCAACGTCACGCGTGAGAAGAAGCTGACCAATATGCGCTCGGCCACCGCCGACGTGTTCGAGACCCTGGCCAAGCCGCTGCACCTGGACCTCGAGGCCGCGATGGAGTTCTGCGCCGGGGACGAATGTGTCGAGGTCACCCCGCAGATCGTGCGTGTGCGCAAGGTCATCCTGGGCGCGACCGAACGCGGCCGGGAGGTGTCGCGGCGCAAGGCCCGCGACAAGGCCGCGCAGAACGCGTAGGGATTCCCGCGACGTCACGGAGTTCGGATACCCGGCCTCCCGCTACATTCTTCGGCCTGGATTGTCCGAAACCGGATGTTCGAGCCGACACAATGTAGCGGGAGGCCGGGTGTGCGAATCCGACACGGTGTCGAACACCCGTGATGTGTTGTGCTCGTCGGTGTGTACCTTTGGCCGGGATCGAGTACGGCCTCTGAAGCGCCGGGTGAGGACCAGGGACGCGGCCCACTGGAGCGGAGTGGAGATAGTTGAACGCTGTAACGTGGCGAGGCGTGATGTCGGGGGTACGAACGCGCGCGACGCGGCGCACCACCGTGCTGCTGCGTGTGATGGTGTTGTTGCTGGCGGCGTCGGTGACCGCACTCACCGGGTGCACGGCCAATCCGCCGCCGCCGATCGAGAGCACCGACAGTCCCAAGACGACGCAACCACCCCTGCCGACCAAGAGCACGGTCGTGGTCGCGGTCGACGACATCGGGATCGGGTTCAATCCGCATCTGCGCTCGAATCAGTCGCCGGCCACCAATGCCGTTGCCTCGATGGTGTTTCCGAGCCCGTTCCGGCCGGTGCCCTCGACGACCGTGCCCGGGGCGACGGACTGGACGCCCGATCAAGCGCTGATGGTGTCGGCGGATGTCACCGCGCAGGATCCGTTCACGATCACCTACAAGATCCAGGATCAGGCGTCCTGGTCCGACGGCGCGCCGATCGCGGCGGAGGACTTCCGCTACCTGTGGCAGCAGATGATCGCCGACCCCGGGGTGGCGGATCCGGCGGGCTACCGCATGATCACCGATGTCGCCTCCTCGCAGGGCGGTAAGACGGTCACGGTCACCATGAACGGGCCGTATCCGGCGTGGCGGTCGCTGTTCACCGATCTGCTGCCCTCGCATCTGCTCAAGGACGCGCCGGGCGGGTTCGAGGGGGCGCTGACCCTGGATCGCGGCCTGATCAACCAGAATCCGATCTCGGGTGGGCAGTTCCGGGTCACGCAGGCCGATGCCGGGCGTCAGGAGATCCTGCTCGAGCGTAACGATCGTTACTGGGGCACGCCGGCCGTGCCGGACAAGATCATGCTGCGGCGCGGCGGCACCACCGCCGAGGTGGCCGAATCGCTGCGGTCCGCGGATGCCCAGATGGCGCTGGTGCACGGCAGCGCGGCCACGCAGGCCGAGCTGGCCGCGGTGCCGTCGGTGCGCACGGGAATCGCGCCGCAGGCGCGGGAGATGCAGCTGGCGCTGAACGGGCGTTCCGGGGATCTGTCCGATATCCGGGTGCGGCAGGCCGTGCTGGCGCTGCTGGATCCGGCATTGCTGGCATCGGTCGGCGCGCAGACCGGAGGATGGGTGAATCCCTCACGCGCACAGGTGCTTTCGCCATCCGATCCCGGTTATGCGCCGACCGAGCCGCCGCGCCTGAACGCCGACCAGGCGTTCGGGTTGCTGGCGCAGGCCGGATACCTGCGAGCGCCGGAGACCCCGCCGAGCAATTCGGCGACCTCACCGGCTCCTCAGCCGCGTGAGGTCGCCAAGGACGGTAAAGCGCTGGCGATCCGCATCGGCGCGGTCGACCGGGACCCGGTCACCCTCGCGGTGGCCAATACCGCCGCCGACGAATTGCGCAGTGCCGGAATCGATGCCAGCGTGCAGAGCCTGCCCGCCGACGAGCTGTACGGCAAGGATCTGCTCGACGGCACGGTCGATGCGATCGTCGGCTGGGAGCAGGCGGGCGGCGATCCGACGACGATACTGGCCTCGCGCTACGGCTGCCCACCGGCCGACGCGCCCCCGGGACAGAGCGACGACTCGCAGACCACCGCGGCCCGCAAGGCGCCCAGCAATATCTCCGGAGTGTGCGATCCGACGTTGCAGGCGCAGATCGATGCGGCCCTGCGCGGGGGCGACGTGCCCAAGACGCTCGGTGATGTCGAACCGAAGCTGTGGGATTTGGCGACGGTACTGCCGATCGTGCAGGACAACGGGGTCGCTGCGGCCGGGCCGCATATGGACGGGGTGTCGCTGACCGGGGCGATCCAGGTCGGGGTCTTCGCGGGGGCGGGGAACTGGCGGCGGTTGTCGTGAGCGCACTGCCTCGTCATCCCGGCGTGCTTTCGGCCGGGATCCACAGCGCACGGATCGCGCAGGCGATGTCGTGAGCGGCGGACTACTCCTGGTCCACGCGCATCCAGATGACGAGTCGATCACCACCGGCGGCACGATCGCGCACTATCGACGGCGCGGGATTCCGGTGACCGTGGTGACCTGCACCCTCGGCGAGGAGGGTGAGGTGATCGGGGAAGAGCTGGCGCATCTGGTGAGCGCGGAGGCCGATCAGCTCGGCGGCTATCGGATCGGCGAATTGACCAGGGCGCTCGGCGAATTGGGTGTCGAGGCGCCGTTGTTCCTGGGTGGCGCGGGGCGCTGGCGGGACTCCGGGATGTCCGGTACCACGGCCGCGCCGCAGGAGTCGGAGGCGGCCGCGCATCCGCGGGCCTTCGTGAAATCCGGTGATGCGGCGGTCGACGCACTGGTGGAGGTGCTGCTCGCGGTTCGCCCCGGCGTCGTGGTCTGCTACGACCCCAAGGGTGGGTATGGGCACCCGGATCACCTTCGGGCACACCGGATCACGATGGATGCGGTGAAGCGCGCTGCCGATATCGACTGGGATGTGCCGAAACTGTATTGGACGGTTACGGACTCCGCGGTGCTGAGCCTGCACACCGCCGCCCTGGCCCGGCGCACCGTCGATCGTCTCCCCGGTGCGCTGCCGAAAGGCTGGCAGCTGCCCGCGGAGGGTGAATTGGCCTGTGTCCCCAGCGAATCGGTGACCGCCACGATCGACGTCTCCGATGTCCTCGCCGCCAAGCGGGCCGCCCTGCGCGCCCACGCGACCCAGGTGACCGTCGCCCCGTCCGGCCGGGAGTTCGCGTTGTCGAACAATATCGCCCAGCCGATCCTGCCGGAGGAGCATTACATCCTGGTCCGCGGCATGCATGGCGTGCGCGGCAAGGACGGTCGCGAACACGACCTGTTCTCCGGCTTGGCCGTCCCCGACGACCCCGCCGGCTGACAGCAGCCCGTCCTTCCGCACGCGGGGTATCTGTGATTCGGCTCTGGTACATAAACGCAGGCAATCGTCAGGATCCGCGACCGCCGAATGTGCACGAGAACCTGTGATCCAAGGTGTGAGAGCGTGTGGGCGAGAGCACCTCATCATTCCCGCATGTGCTCGGCGGGAATCCACCTGTCGGTCGGTGGCCGATGTGGATCCCGGCCGAGAGCATGGCGGCGGTCGTCGGTGGGGGGCAGTCGCCAGTGTGGTGGGGCTGGATGGTTGTCGGTTGTCTTGGTGCTGTCGGCGACGATCATGTGGCGCGATCGGGGACGGCTCGGCTTTAGACTGTCCGGCATGTACAACTGGAGTCTCCAGGACGCGATCGCGGCGTTCGTGCAGAGCCAGCAGCCGAATTTCGGGGCTCAGCACCAGATGTATCTGTCGGCGCTGTACGCGTTCGTGGATATGCAGAGTCACCTGCTGACCCTGCTCGGCTTTCCGCCGGCGCCGTGACGGCCCCGGTCACGGACACCGCGCGGGCCGAGCCGCGCCCCGCGGGCTGGGCGCTGGCCGGAGGGTTGCTGGCGGGGCTGCTGGTGTTCAACGGGCTGCTGAGCTTCGCGGTGGAGGTGTTGTATCTGCCGACCTACCTCGGCTCGGTGCCCTTCCCGATCAGCGCGGCCTTCGCGGCGGTGGTGAATATCCTGCTGGCGATGGGTATGGGCACGATCGTCTCGCGGCCGGCGGCGATGGCTCTGCCGGTCCTCGCGTGGTTGATCGGTTTCGTGATCTGCCTGAGTCCGGGACCGGGCGGCGACGTGATACTCACCAACGACTGGACCACCCCGCTGTTCCTGGCGTGTGGCATCGTTCCGGTCGGCTGGTATCTGTTCTGGCGCGGATTCATGCGACCCGCACGCCAGGCCGCGCGCAAAGAGACTCGGCGCTAGCTCAGGCCAGGTGCACCGTCAGGTTGGCGACGACCGCGTCGGTGCGCGTGCGCAGGGCCACGGCCAGGACCGGGCCGCGGGGGTTGTGCAGCAGGCGCTGCCACCAGTGCGGGGTGTCGATGCCGGCGAGCAGCACGATGACATTCCTGCCCTCGGCGGTCTTTTTGCGGACGAAACCGACGAGGGTGGCCACCAGGCTTCGGTTGGGGCACGGCAGCACGGTGAGCTCGACGCCCGGATCCCACTCTTCCCATTGCGCGCTGAGCCTCTTGGTCGCGCCGGGATCGATGGCGGCGGCCACGGCGACGACATCGCCACCCATGCGCATCGCGGCCTCGAGCGCTTTCTCGGTGATCGCGCTGACGGTCACCACCGGGACCACCACGAGGGCCCGGCCGGTCGGCCGGGGTTTCGGCGGGATCTTGCCCATGCCGAGTTGTACCGCGACTGAGGCGTAATAGCGCTGGGTCCGGGCGAACAGCAGGAACAGCGCGGGCACGATGATCAGCAGCAGCCAGGCGCCCTCGCGGAATTTCTCGATCAGCAGCACGACCCCGGCGACCGCGGTGAGGATCGCGCCGAATCCGTTCAACGCCGTGCGCCACACCCAGCCGCGCCCGCGGTCGTGACGCCAATGCCGCACCAGGCCGACCTGGCTCAGCGTGAAGCCGATGAAAACGCCGATCGCGAAGACCGGCAGCAGCCGGTTCGTGTCGGCATGCACGATCAGCAGCACGATCGCGGCGAGGATGGCCAGCGCGACGACGCCGTACCGGAAGACCGGCCGCTCCGAGCGCATGCCGAACAGATGCGGGACCCGATGGTCCTTGGCCAGCAGCGACAGCAGGACTGGCAGGCCGCCGAAACTGGTGTTCGCGGCCAGCGCCAGCACCAGGGTGACGGCGAGGTTGGTGACGTAGAACGGCCAGCCCGTCCCGAAGGCGCCGGCCGACAGTTGCGCCAGCACGGTCACATTGCCGCGCGGCACGGTGTGGTACTTGCCGATCAGCACGGCGAGCCCCAGCAGCATCAGCCCCAGCAGCGCGCCCAGCGCGATCTCGGTGTGCTGGGCGCGTCGCACGGCCGGGGTCCGGAACGAGGGCACCGCGTTCGCGATCGCCTCGACACCGGTCAGCGAGGAGCATCCGGCGGCGAAAGCCCTCAGCAACAGCAGGATTCCCACGGTCCCGGTCGGCGAGATCGGACCCTGATCGCCGCCGATGGTCGCGACCGGGGCGGAGCGGGCCAGCCCGAAGACGATCACCGCGAACATCGCGACGACGAAGACGATCGTCGGTCCCATCAGCACCTTCGCCGACTCGGCCACCCCGACCAGATTGATCGCGGTCAGCACCACCAGCCCGATCATGGTGATCAGCAGCAGGTGATGCGCCAGCGCCGGAAACGTGCTGGCCAGGCTCGCGGCCCCCGCCGCCAGGCTGACCGCCACGGTCAGCACGTAGTCCACCACCAGGCTCGCCGCCGCCAACAGGCTCCAACTGCCGCCCAGATCCTTCTTCGCGACCGCGTAGGCCCCGCCCCCGTCCGGATGCGCCGCGATCACCTGCCGATACGACAGCACCAGCACGGCCAGCAGCGCGGCGATCGCCAGCGACACCGGCAGCGTCCACGTCACCGCGCTCGCACCGGCCGTCACCAGAACCAGCACGATGGACTCCGGTCCATAGGCGACGCTGGTCAGCGCGTCCAGCGACAGGGCCGCCAACCCGCCCAGCGCCGTCAGCCGGAACTGATCTCCCCGTTGATGCCGGCGCAGCCGCCGATCGGCAATCGGTCGTTCCCGCGTCTCGTGTTCGCGTGTGGAGACCATGATCCCTATTGAACGCGACGCCATCCCGTGAGGCATTCAGCAGCGCCGATGTGTCCGGTGATCGACTGCCCGAGTTCACCCTGCCGCGTGCTGTGTCTCGCGGTAGGGGGACCGCGGGGACGTCGTTGTTCGACGAAGCGGTGCTCAGGCTGGACCGGCGAACGGGTCGCCGGCTTCCCAGGCGATCGGGATCACGACCTCGACGCCGTCCCGATCCGCCAGTGGGAGCAGTCGATCCATCGTGAGGTCGAACCGGTCGGCGAGGTTGGGCATCGGCCGCAGTGGCCGGTCCAGGCCGATGGTGAAGTCGTCCCAGTGCACGAGGATCACGCGGCGGGCGCCGGTCGCACCGACGATTCCGTCCCAATACGCACGGATGAATTCGGGTGGCTGCTTGCCGAGCAGTCCCACGCCGAGGTAGATCACGTCGGCCCGGCGGCCCGCGAGCATGCCGGGAAGGTGATTGGCGCTGGCGTGCATCAGCGCCGCGCCCAGCGGATGCTCGATCAGCACGGAGAACGCGGTCCCGGTTCGCCAGGCGGAGGCGCGGGCGGGTGGAGTGAGTGGTCGGTCGATCGTGCCGGGCCAGTTCTCGCCGGGGCTGTGCACGGAGTCGAGGAACGTCAGCTCGAATCGGCCGTAGCGCAGGACATCGCCGTCGCGAACCACCCGCAGCGACGATTCGGGCACACCCGATCCGCGTCCGATATTGGCCGTCGACTCCGAGCCGATCAGGTCGGCGCCGGTGACTTGGCACCACACGGGGGCATCCAGCGCGTGGTCATAGTGACTGTGCGCGCAGAACACCGCATCGAGCGACGTGACGCCCAACCGCCGGATCGCGTCGGTGACCACGCGGCGATCGGGTGCGATCCGGCCCAGCAGCATGCGGGGGAGCCGCGGGCGGGTGACGAATCCGTCGCAGAGCAGGGTGGTCTCTGCGTCGGAGAGCAGTAGCGAACTGGTGCCCAGGAAGCGCGCGCTGATCCCGCCCCCGGGCGTAACCGCCGAACGCTGCACATGGCTTTGGTACGGACTCAGACTGGGACGCCCCAATACTCGCTTCACCGCGCTCCTCACTCCACGCACTCGCCCGCAACTGCCTCGGTCGAATCTGCTTCGGTCGCAGAGCCGACATTACTGGTGTGGTGAGCCCGGTGTCTGCGACGAGTCTCGACCGCGATGATGCGCACATCGGCAAGGGGCAGCCGGGTCATTTCGAGGCTCCCAGCGGGGTCGGCGAGCCGTTCTTCGCCGCCGGAGAGGAATCAAGTCCACGGCCGCCCGCCTATCGCGCCCGAGTCGCCGGGTCCGGGCGAGGCGGATCCGGTGTGCCGTGGGCGATGTCGTGGAAAGCCTGTCTGAGCAAGGT
Organism: Nocardia alni; assembly: GCF_019038435.1. Lineage (GTDB taxonomy): Bacteria > Actinomycetota > Actinomycetes > Mycobacteriales > Mycobacteriaceae > Nocardia > Nocardia alni. The sequence goes on along the minus strand of NZ_JAGPOX010000108.1, from coordinate 3,720 downwards.
CGTGATGTCCTCCGGGGCAGCGTCGCGCAGGCCGTCCAGTTCGAGCAGGTGGCGGCCGATGACGACGCCGATGGTGAGGGCGCCGATCAGTCCCGCGCGCAGGTCCGCGTTGTCGTCGGCCAGGTGACGTGCGGCTTGTCGCTGGCGGGAAATCATGGCGGAGCGGACTTCGCCGGCGGCGTCGGGGTGGGCGAACATGGATCGGATCGCGGCCAGCGCATCGATCGGCTGCTCGCCGAGTTTGAGTTCCAGGGCGGTCAGCAGCTGTTCGGCCGCTTCTTCGGGGGCGCCCGTGACCTCGTCGTCCGGCTGCACCCCGGCCACCCGTGCGAACAGTTCGCCCTTGGAACCGAAGTAGCGCATGACCAGTCCGGGGTCGGTCTCGGCTTCGGCGGCGATGGCGCGAATGGTGGTCGTTTCGTATCCGACCTCGGCGAACTGCCTTCGCGCCGCAGCCAGGATCCGCGATTCGGTCCGGCGGCGCTGCTCGGCGCGGCTGGCGGGGCGAGAATTCACAACGTCAGTCTACGTTGTTGACTGAGTGTCCTTCGCCCTGCTATTTTCGGTCTACAGTGTTGACTGAGTGGAGGCTCGCGATGTGGCTCACGATTGTGTTGTCGGTTCTGACCGGCGTGATGGGCGCGAACGCCGTCCCGCACTTCGTCAAAGGCATGGTCGGCGAACAGTTCCCGAACGTGTGGGGCAATTCCTCGCTGCGCAACGCGGTGGCCGGAACCCTCGGCCTCGCGCTGGCGGTCGCGATCGGCTACTGGGCCGATATGCCGGCGCATGTCGGCGCGGCCGTCGCCGGTGGATTCGCCGGGGCGCTGGTGATGGCGGTGTTCCACGGGCTCGGTGGGGCCTTCCGCCTCAATACCGCTCTGGGCCTTCCCAATCCGCCGCGCACCGCGCACTGACCGGCCTCACCATTCGGTGAACGAGCCGTCGGAGTTGCGCCACAGCGGGTTTCGCCAGTTCTGGCCGATCTCCGCGGCCCGTCGCACCGCCTGCTCGTCGACCTCGATGCCCAGGCCGGGGCCGGTCGGCCGGGCGATATGGCTGTCGGCGAAGGTGAAGACGCTCGGGTCGACCAGATAATCGAGCAGGTCGGAGCCGCCCTCGGCGTTGTAGTGGATGCCGAGGCTGGTCTCCTGGATCAGCGCGTTGGGGGTGGCGAAGTCGATTTGCAGGCAGGCCGCGAACGCGATCGGGCCCAGCGGGCAGTGCGGGGCCAGCGCGACGCCGTATGCCTCGGCCATTGCCGCGATTCGGCGCACCTCGGAGATTCCGCCCGCGTGGGAGGGATCCGGCTGGGCGACGGCGATCCCGCTGCCGAGTAGGTCGCGAAAGTCCCATCGCGAGTAGAGCCGTTCGCCGGTGGCGATCGGAATGGTGGTGGACTCGCAGATCCGGCTCAGGTCGGCGGTCAGTTCCGGGACCACCGGCTCCTCGACGAACAGCAGGTGGAACGGCTCCAACCGGCGGCAGGCCACTCGGGCCAGGGCGGGCGAGATCCGGCCGTGGAAGTCGATGGCGATATCCGCTTCGTCGCCGATCGCGTCACGGACCGCGGCCACCCGGCCGACCAGGCGATCCAGCTCGCCCTTGGACTCCAGTGGCCGGAACTTTCCGCCGACGTTCATTTTGACCGCGTCGAAGCCCTGGTCCATCCGCTCCCGGGCGTGCTCGGCGACGCCGCTGGGATCGTCGCCCGCGATCCAGGAGTAGGTGCGCATCCGGTCGCGGACCGGGCCGCCGAGCAACTCGTGGACGGGCACGTCCAGGGCCTTGCCCTTGATATCCCACAGGGCCTGGTCGATACCGGCCACCGCGCTGGACAGGATCGGGCCGCCGCGATAGAAGCCACCCTTGGTGAGTGCCTGCCAGTGGTCCTCGATACGGAACGGGTCCTGGCCGACGAGGTAGCCGGCGAGTTCCTCGACCGCGGCGGCTACGGTGGCCGATCGACCCTCGATCACCGGTTCGCCCCAGCCGGTGATTCCCTCGTCGGTGCGGATCGCCAGGAACAGCCAGCGCGGGGCGATCGAGAAGGTCTCCAGGGCCGTGATCTTCATTGCGCTGCCTTTCGGATGTCCGCGATCAGCTCCGGTAGACGGGCGAACTGTTCGGCGTCGGCGAGCGCGGAGCCCAGTGAGACCGCGGCGGCGCCGGCGGCCAGGAATTCCCGAGTGTTGGCCAGCGTCATTCCACCGGTTGCCACGAACCGCGCATCGGGAAACGGCCCGTGCATGGCCCGGATCCAGCTCGCGCCGAGTTCGGCGGCGGGGAATGCCTTCAACCAGGTCAGTCCGAGCGACTGGGCCTGCTGGATCTCGGTGGCGGTGGCGACTCCCGGCAGATGTGGCAGCCCGGCGGACAGCGAGGCCTCGGCGACCTCCCGGCAGAATCCGGGTGCGACGGTGAAGCGGGCACCGGCCGCGGCGGCTCGTCGCACCCGTTCGACGGTGGTCACGGTGCCCGCGCCGACGATCTCACCACGCACGGCCCCCGCTGCCACGGCCGCGGCGAGCGCCTCGAACGCGGCGTCGTTCTGCACCGGCACCTCGACCAGCCGGATGCCGACATCCCAAGCGCGTCGGCTGATTTCGGTCGTACGCTCGCGATCGAAACCGCGCAGGATCGCCATCAGCGGTAGTTCGGTGAAGGCGTCGTCGAACATCATTGCGTCCATCCCAGGGCTGGTGGACCGCTCGCGCGGTCCCACGAAGTGCCGGGACCCCGCCCGGCGAGGTTGATCTGCGCCTCGGGTGTCGCCACGGAGAGGCGCCTTGGGCGCGTTGGGTGTCGGCCCGCACCAGGTCGACCACTAGTTGACGTGCGACTCGGGCTCACCGCCGTCTCGGCCAAGTCGCGATCCCGAGTCCGTGCCAGTCGATCACGGAGGACGGCGGCGGTGGTCACGGTAGTTCCGCGCGCAGCGCGCCCGCGTCGGCGTGGTCCTCGATCGATCGCAGTGCCAGGGCGGCCAATCGGTGACCGAGCATCAACTGCTCATGCGCGGTGAACCCGCGAAGCCAACCGGACAGGACGCCGGCCGCGAAGGCGTCACCCGCTCCAACCGGCTCGACCACCTGTACCGGAGGTGCCGGTACGAACGATCCCGGGCCTCGGCCCTCGAAGAGGGTGGCGCCGACCGCAGCGTTCTTCACCACGAGCGTGGCCGGGGTGTCGATCAGCGCCCGGACGGCCTCGGCGTCGGCAAGCTCGTCGCCCCACACCCGCTGGGCCTCGTCCAGGCCGACGAAGACCAGGTCCGCGGACCGGGCCAGATCCAGCAGCGTCCCGGCCGCCTCCCGTGAACTCCAGAGCCCGGGCCGGTGGTTGACGTCGAAGGAGCACAGCGTCCCAGCGGCCCTGGCGCGGGTGAAGAGGGCTCGTGAGGCAGCGGCGCAGTCGTCGGACAGCGCCGGTGTGACCCCGCTGATATGCACCACCCGAACCCGCCCCACCGCATCGGTGAGCCGATCGATGAACTCGGGATCCATCCGCGCGGCGGCCGAACCCCGGCGGTAGTAATACACCCGAGTACCTTCCGCCCCATGGTCTTTGAAGAAGACACCCGTCGGCGCACCCGGATCACGTTCGACGAACCGAACATCCACCCCGGAGCCGGAGATCTCGGCCAGTACGCGATCACCGAGCGGATCGTCTCCAATCCGGCTACCCCAGACAACCGAATGCCCAAGGTCTGCCAGATAC
>NZ_JAGPOX010000107.1 GCF_019038435.1 Nocardia alni | reverse complement strand
GGGGCGGCGCCGCGGCGGGAGCGGGCACCACGGGCAGTGCGACCGCCGGAATGGGCGCCGAAGGCGCCGGAACCGGCGGGATCGCCAGCGGCGCCGCGGGTGCGGCCGGCGCCGGGGGTGGTTGCAACAGCAGCAGGAGCAGCAGCGGCGAGGCCGCCGCGGCGGAACCGAGCGCGGCGGAACCGGTCAGGGCCGAACCCGTGGCGGCCAGCCCGGCAAGGGCGGAACCCGTTGCGACAGAGCCCGTTCCGAACAGCGCGGCCAGCGCCGAACCGGTGCCCAGCAGCGCGGAACCGGTGCCGAGGCCGGTACCCAACAGAGCCGCACCCGTGGAACCCAGTGCGGCAGAACCTGTCCCGAGGACGGCAGCGCCGGCGGCGGCGCCCGCGGAACCGACTGCGGCGGAACCGGTCCCGAGAATCGCCGCGAGCAAGCCTGCGGTGGCCGCGCTGGTCCCGGCCAGGGCCGAACCCGTCCCCGCCAGGGCCGAACCGGTGGCCGCACCGGCCGAGCCGACGGCGGCCGAACCGGTGACGCCGAGGCCCAGGCCCGTCCCCAAAGCCGCGGAGCCTGTCCCGGCGGCCGCGGAGCCGGTGGTCGCCCCCGCGGAACCGACGGCCGCGGACCCTGTCGCGCCGAGCCCGCCGGCGCCGGCCGCGGCCGAACCCACGGCCGCAGAACCGACCGCGGCCGAACCGGTGCCCAGCAGCGCCGGGCCGACACCGAGAAGTCCGGCGATTCCCGCGGCCGGGGTCGGTCGCATGGGCCGGGCCGCGGCTGGTGTGGGTGCTGATGTTTGCTCGGGAGTCTGCTGCGCAGGCTCGTCTGCGGTCGAGCGACCGGGGATGCGAAGGGGGGTTCCCGGACCGGAATTGTCCGTATTACCCGGAGTGCACTGAGGGCAGGGATCGGTGGGTTGCGCCTGGGCGGCAAGCGGTGCCAGTAGCCCGTAACCAGCGGCGATCCCGGTCACCGTCAGGACGCGCACAATGCGACCAATGGTCATGCGCTTGCCTTCCCCTTCATCATCTCCAGCGCAGATCTTCGCCCGGTCGCGAACTCACCAGGGGCTTTAAACGGATGCCGATCATCATAACTGCCGGTTGTTTGCTCGCACAGCGAGATCACGTGAGACATCCCACAACTTCCGGGCATACCGCATAGCCCGGCGACCCAGCACCAACCGACCTGCGACTATCCGGATACTGGCAGGAGTCCGGCGGTTCGAGCGTTCCGCGTGGACAACATCTCGCATTCGGTCATTGCAACTCGCACAGGGGTATTCGGCGCCGAGTGGCGAACGGATCGCTACCGCGGGGAAGTCGCGGCGAGTCGTGCGTTCCGGGCGATCCGCTTCGCCCCGGACCTGCGACGGGTCCGAGGCGACGGTACGAATCAGGCGCCGTAGACCGCCTCGGCCGGGGTCGCCTCGGCAATCAGCTCGCGCACCGCCCGGCCCAGTTCGGCGGGCTCCCAGCGCGCGCCGCGATCAACCGGAACGCCGTGCCGCCAGCCGTCCGCGAGGGCGACCTTGCCGCCCTCGACCTCGAACATGCGACCGGTCACCCCCGCCGAGTCGGCGCTGCCCAGCCACACCACCAGCGGCGAGATGTTCTCCGGGGCCATGGCGTCGAAACCGCCGTCCGGCCTGGCCATCATGTCCGCGAAGACGGTCTCGGTCATGCGGGTGCGGGCCGAGGGCGCTATGGCGTTGACGGTGACGCCGTACCGGCCGAATTCGGCCGACGCGGTAATGGTCAGCGCGGCGATACCGGCCTTGGCCGCGGCGTAGTTCCCCTGTCCGACGCTGCCCTGCAGACCCGCGCCGGAGCTGGTGTTGATGATGCGCGCGTCGACCTGCTCACCGGCCTTGGACCGACCGCGCCAATATTCTGCCGCGTGGCGCATGGTGGCGAAGTGACCCTTGAGATGCACCCGGATCACCGCGTCCCACTCCTGCTCGGACAGGTTCACCAGCATCCGGTCGCGCACGATCCCGGCGTTGTTGACCACCACGTCCAGGCCGCCGAAGGTCTCCACGGCCTGCGTGATCAGGCGCTGCGCGCCCGCCCAGTCCGCGATGTCGCTGCCGTTGACCACGGCCTTGCCGCCGAGCTCGAGGATCTCCTCGACCACCTGGGCGGCGGGGGAGTCGGTGCGCGGGGTGCCGTCGAGTTCGGCGCCGATGTCGTTGACCACCACATTGGCCCCGGCCGCGGCGAAGGCCAGGGCGTGCGCACGGCCGATGCCACCACCCGCGCCGGTCACGATGACGGTGCGGCCGGCGCAGATCTTGTCGGTTGTGTCTGCCATGTGTGCTCTCAATCTCTTTCGTACAGGGCGTGCGGGGGGTTTCAGCTCTGGGTGGCGGACTCGTTCACGGTCGCGGCGTCCAGGAAGGCGGGGCGTTCGCCGCCACCGTGCACCAGCAGCGAGCCGCCGGTGGCGTAGGAGGCGAGCGGGGAGGCCAGGAAGGCCGCGCAGCGGCCGATCTCCTCGGGCGCGGCCAGGCGGCCCAGCGGCACGGTCGCCGCGACGGCGTCGATACCGGCCTGATCGCCATAGTGCAGATGGCTGTTCTCGGTGTGCACCATGCCGACGATGATCGAGTTGATCCGCACCTTGGGCGCCCATTCCACGGCCAGCGAGGAGACCAGGCTGTCCAGGCCCGCCTTGGCCGCACCGTAGGCGGCGCTGCCCGGCGAGGGCCGATGCCCGCTCACACTGGAGATCATCAGAATCGAGCCGCCCTGGGGCTGGGTCTGCATCACCGCGTTGGCGGCCTGCGACACCAGCAGCGGCGCGAGCAGATTCAGCTCGACGATCTTGGCGTGAAAGTTGCGGCTGGCGGTCGAGGCCGGCGCGAACGGCGCACCGCCCGCATTGTTCACCACGTGGTCCAGGCGGCCGTGCCGCCGCACGATCTCCTCGACCAGCGCCGTCACCGCCGCACCGTCGCGCACATCGCACGGCAGGAACTCCGCGGTGCGGCCGGAGCTTTCGATCGCCGCCTCCCCGGGTCTGCGCGCGCAGGTCACCACGGTGGCCCCGGCGTCCAGGAACACCCGGCCGATACCGGCGCCCACACCCCGCACACCGCCGGTGACGAGCACAACCGATCCGGAAAGGTCCACTTCTAATGCCACCGTGATAACCTACCAAGCACTTGCTTGCTTTATCAACAGCAGAGTGCCAACAACGAAGCGCCAACGATGGGACTTGGGATGGGGATCATCCGTCACACCGAAACCGCGGGAGTCGAGGTCGTCACCGTCGACTACCCGCCGGTCAACGCCCTGCCGTCCGACGGCTGGTTCGCCCTGGCCGACGCCGTGCGCGAGGCCGGGCGCGATCAGGACACCCGGGTCGTGGTGCTACGTGCCGAGGGTCGCGGCTTCAACGCGGGCGTGGATATCAAGGAGATGAACGCCGACAGCGGCCACACCGCGCTGATCCGGGCCAACCACGGCTGCTTCGAGGCGTTCGCGGCGGTATACGACTGCCAGGTCCCGGTGGTCACCGCGGTCAACGGATTCTGCCTGGGCGGCGGCATCGGGCTGGTGGGCAATTCCGATGTCATCGTCGCCTCCGACGATGCGACCTTCGGCCTGCCCGAGGTGGATCGCGGTGCGCTGGGCGCGGCCACCCATCTGGCCCGGCTGGTCCCCCAGCACCTGATGCGGACCATGTTCTACACCGCGGGCAAGCTGACCGCGCAGCAGTTGCACCATTACGGATCTGTGTACAAGGTCGTCCCCCGGCCCGAACTCGACGCCGCCGCAATGGAAGTCGCCGAAAACATCGCGAACAAGGACGGCCGGGTCATCCGCGCGGCCAAGAAGGCGCTCAACGGCATCGACGTGCAGGACGTGCACCGCTCCTACCGGTTCGAACAGGGCTTCACGATGGAGCTGAACCTGGCCGGTGTGGCCGACGAGATCCGGGCGCGCTTCGACGACGATCTGGCAGCAAGGAAAAGCACAGCAGGAGGATCGAATTAGTATGCGCGATAAGCGAATTACGCTCGACGAAGCGGTCGGCGAGCTGCGCAGCGGGATGACCATCGGCCTCGGCGGATGGGGATCGCGGCGTAAGCCGTTGGCGTTCGTGCGAGCGCTGTTGCGTTCGGACGTCACGGATCTGACCGTGGTCACCTACGGCGGGCCCGACCTGGGTCTGCTGTGCTCGGCGGGCAAGGTACGAAAGGCGTACTACGGCTTCGTATCCCTGGACTCCGCGCCGTTCTACGACCCGTGGTTCGCCAAGGCGCGTACCGAGGGTTCGATCATCGTGCGCGAGATGGACGAGGGCATGGTGAAGTGCGGATTGCAGGCCGCCGCCGCCCGGCTGCCGTTCCTGCCGATCCGGGCCGGATTGGGCTCCGCGGTCATCGATTTCTGGGAGGGCGAGCTGAAGACGGTCTCCTCGCCGTATCCGGATGCCGACGGGCGCACCGAGACCCTCGTCGCCATGCCCGCATTGCGTCTCGACGCCGCATTCGTGCACCTGGATCTGGGCGATAAGCACGGCAACGCCGCCTACACCGGCGTCGATCCGTATATGGACGAGCTGTACCCGCTGGCGGCCGAGAAGCGCTACCTGTCGGTGGACCGGCTGGTGGAAACCGAGGAACTGGTGAAAACCGTTCCGCAGCAGGCGCTCATCCTCAACCGCATGATGGTCGACGGCGTGGTCGAGGCGCCGGGCGGTGCGCACTTCACCTTCTCCGGCAGCTATGGGCGCGACGAGAAGTTCCAGCGCCACTACGTCGAGGCCGCCAAGACGCCCGAATCGTGGGCCGAGTTCAAGGCGCGGTATCTGGACGTGTCCGAGGACGACTACCAGGCCGCCGTCAAGGCTTTCGCCGAGGAGCAGAAATGACAGACACCGCAACCATTACCCGTGCCGAGGTCTGCGTGGTCGCGGCCGCCGAGATCTTCCGGGGCGCGGGCGAGATCATGGCCAGCCCGATGTCCACCATCACCACGATCGGCGCGCGGCTGGCCCGGCTGACCTTCGAACCGGATCTGCTGCTGTCCGACGGTGAGGCGCTGCTGTTCGCGGAGGTCCCGCCGATCGGCGGGAAGGCGCCCGTCGAGGGCTGGATCCCGTTCGGCAAGGTGTTCGACGTGGTCGCCTCCGGCCGGCGTCATGTCGTCATGGGCGCCAACCAGATCGACAAGTACGGCAATCAGAACCTGTCGGCGTTCGGCCCGTTGCAGCAGCCCAGCCGGCAGATGTTCGGCGTGCGCGGCGCGCCCGGGAACACCGTCAACCACCCCACCAGCTACTTCGTGCCCAAGCACAGCAAGCGGGTGTTCTGCGAGAGCGTGGACATCATCTCCGGCATCGGTTACGACCGTATCGATCCGGAGAATCCGGCGTACCGGTTCCACCACCTGCACCGCGTGGTGTCGAACCTGGGCGTCTTCGATTTCGGCGGACCGGATCACGCGCTGCGCGCGCTGTCGCTGCATCCGGGCGTCAGCGCCGGCGAGGTCGCCGAGAACACGTCGTTCGAGGTCGCGGGCCTGGCAGAGGCGGGCGAGAGCCGGCTGCCCACCGGCGAAGAGCTGAATATCATCCGTAACGTGCTGGACCCCAAGGGCTTCCGGGAGAAGGAAGTGACGGCATGACCGAGCGGCGGTTGCGGACTCGGCTGACCGAGCTGGTCGGCGTCGAGCATCCGATCGTGCAGACGGGTATGGGCTGGGTCGCGGGACCGAACCTGGTCGCGGGCACCGCCAACGCCGGTGGCCTGGGCATCCTGGCCTCGGCCACCATGACCCTGGCCGAGCTCGAGGAGGCCATCGCCAAGACGAAGGCCAAGACCGACAGGCCCTTCGGCGTCAATATCCGCGCCGACGCGACCGACGCGACCGATCGGATCGAACTGATGATCCGCAAGGGCGTGAAGGTGGCCTCCTTCGCGCTCGCGCCGAAGAAGGAGCTCATCGCGCGCCTGAAAGACAATGGCGTGGTGGTGATTCCGTCCATCGGCGCGGCCAAGCACGCGGTGAAGGTCGCCTCGTGGGGCGCCGACGCGGTCATCGTGCAGGGCGGCGAGGGCGGCGGGCACACCGGCCCGGTCGCCACCACCCTGCTGCTGCCCTCGGTGCTGGACGCGGTCGACATTCCGGTGGTCGCCGGCGGCGGCTTCTTCGACGGGCGCGGCCTGGCCGCCGCGCTGTCCTACGGCGCGGCCGGTGTCGCGATGGGCACCCGTTTCCTGCTCACCCAGGATTCCAGCGTGCCGGACTCGGTGAAGCAGGAGTACCTGCAGCGCGGCCTCCAGGACACCGTGGTGTCGCTCAAGGTCGACGGCATGCCGCACCGCGTGCTCAAGACCGAACTGGTCGAGCGCCTGGAGCATTCGGGCAGTTGGCGCGGCCTGAGCGCCGCGGTCGCCAACGCCGCGAAGTTCAAGTCGATGACCGGTATGAAGTGGTCCACCCTGGTCCGCGACGGCCTGACCATGCGCAAGCAGAAGGACCTCACCTGGTCGCAGGTCATTATGGCCGCCAATACCCCCATGCTGCTCAAGGCCGGACTGGTCGAGGGCGACACCCACGCGGGCGTGCTGGCAGCGGGCCAGGTCACCGGCATCATCCAGGATCTGCCCACGGTCGCCGAACTCATCGACCGCATCATCGACGAGGCCCTGGCCCGCATCGACGCACTCGCCGAACTCCGGGCGCCCATGGATCAGCAGGCTCGCGGGTAGCTCTCGGCGCCGCTAGCGCGGTGTGATCTCCACCCGGTTGTCGTGGAACACCGCGCCACCGCCGAAGTCCGAATCTCGTTCGGCGATGGTCGCGTTGACGGTGGAACCGTTGGTGAACTTCGCCCAGCGGCCCTTGGGGGTCGCCGCGACGCCGGGACGGACGCGGTCGGATACGTCCGCGATCGCCTCGAACGAGCCACGGCCGTTGGCCACCAGAACTCTCGCGCCGTCGATGATTCCGCGCTCGGCGGCGTCGTCGGGGTGGATGGTGACGCGGGGTTCGCCTGCGCGGCGGCGTAATTCGGGATTGGAGCCGAAGGTGGTGTTCAGGAAGTAGTGCGAGGCGGCGGAGATCAGCACCAGGCCCGTGCCGGTGTCTGCGGGCGGGATGTAGGACGGGAGCGGGTCGTGGCCGGCCTTCTCGGCCCGCCACGAGGTGAACTGCACCTTGTCGACCGGTACCGGGCGCGGTGGCACCTTCAGAAATCCGTCGAGACGCAGCCGCTCGATGTCGTAGCCCTTCAACAGGGTGCGGGCCAATTCCTCGTCCGACTCGTACAACGCGGGCTCGGTCAACTCCATGCGCCGCGCGAGTCGCCGGAACGTCTCGGTGGTGGACAGGCATTCGCCGGGCGGCTCGACGGCCTTCTCGTTCCACACCAGATACAGATTCCCGTACGCGGCGATCACATCCAGGTGTTCGGGCTGCATGGTCGCGGGCAGCACGATATCGGCGTAATCCACGGTGTCGGTCGGAAAGTGTTCCAGCACAACGGTGAACAGATCCTCGCGGGACAGCCCCTGGATCACCCGGCCCTGATCCGGATTCGATCCGACCGGATTGGCGCCGATCACGAACAGCGCCTTGACCGGCGGATCGGTGGTCTCGAGCAGATCACGCCCCACCCGGGTCTGCGACAGCATGCGCACCGGGTGGGGCAGCAGGTCGAAGCGAGCCAGCCCGGCGACGTCGAGCTTGAAGTGCCCGCTCGTCGAATAGTGCAGTCCCCCACCCGGAATCGCCCAGTCGCCGGTGACCGCGGGCAGGCAGCCCAGCACGCGTAATGCCATCCCGCCGCCCGCATGCCGCTGGATGCCCTGGGAGGCGCGGATCGCGGTCGGCCGGGTACCGGCGATCCGCTCGGCGAGGGCGACGATCCGTTCCTGCGGCAGCCCCGTGATCTCGGCGACCCGCTCGGGCGTGTAATCGTCCAGGCGAGGACGGAATTCGTCCCAGCCGACGGTGTGCTCGGCCAGGTACTTCTCGTCGTGCGCACCCATCGACACGATGATGTGCATGAGCCCGAGCGCCAGCGCCGCGTCGGTCCCGGGCATCGGCGCCAAATGCTCGTCACAGCGCTCGGCGGTACGACTGCGCACCGGGTCGATCGCGACGGTGTAGGCCCCGCTGTCCTGGATGAACTTCCAGATGTGGTGTCCGGAGGTGAGCGGGTTGGTGCCCCAGATCAGGATCAACCCGGACTTGGCGAAATCCTCCGGGTCCATGCCGCCGGCGGTGCCCAGCGTGTATTTCAACCCGATGGACCCCGACACCGAACAGATCGTCGGGTCGTGCAGCGAGGAGCCCAGGACGTTGAAGAACCGCTTACCGGACCAGCCCTCCAGCCCCTGGATGTAGCCGAGGCTCCCGGTGCCGTGGAACGGCCAGATCGCTTCGCCGCCGTACTTGTCGATGATGCCGCTCAGACGTTCCGCGATCTCGTCGAGCGCCTCGTCCCAGCTGATCCGCTCGAACCGTCCCTCGCCCTTGCGGCCCACCCGCCGCATCGGATGGGTGATCCGATCTGGCGCATTGAGCTGCTCGAGATACCGATTGACCTTCACGCACAGCGCGCCCCTGGTCACCGGATGGTTCTTGTTTCCTCGCATCGAGACGGCGACGCCGTCCTCGACGGTCACTTCCCACGAGCACCCGTCGGGACAATCCAGCGGACACGCCCCGAGCACCTTCACTCATCGATCGTAGGTGATTTCGTCCGGCCGCCGAATGTCACCTGTGCGGCCGGAAGGCGACGCCGCAGCTCACCGAGGTTGTGGCCGGAGCCCGTCGAGGATGATCCCGCCGATGTGCGCCGCACGGACCGGATCGGTCTGCGCGTCGGCGTGATGGATCGCGGCGAAGGTCCCTGCGACCAGGGCCATCGCCTCCTCGACGGTGACATCGGGGCGCACGACGCCCGCCCAGCGCGCACGATCGAGCAGAGCGCGGACGTGACCGGTGAGGCCCGCGGCCACCTCCGGGGCGGCGCTGCGCAGATCGAACTCCGCCGCCGCTAGCGCGCTCTTGACCAGGGCGTTCTCCGCTCCGTTCGCCATCATGCGCGACAGTAGCGTGAATATCGCCGCCGGATCGTCGGCGGCGGCCAGGACGGCCGCCTCGGCCACCAACTGCTCGATCTGATCGATCGAAACGGCAAGGTACAGCGCCTCTTTGGTGGAGAAATGGCGATGGACCGTCCCCGGGCCCACACCGGCCCGCCGGGCGATCTCGTCGAGCGAGACGCTGAGCCCCTCCTGCGCGAACAGCTGCTGTGCGGTCCGCAGGACGCGCTGCCGGTTGCGGCGCGCGTCGGCTCGCAGTTCCCTGGTCCCGCCGGGCGTTCCCTGGGCGGATTCGGTCTGTCGACGTTCCATGTCACCCCAAGCATAGCCACCTCTGGCATAACCGGGTCGCCGCCCCGTATGCTCGGAGCCATAACCGGGGCGACGCACCGCTTAGGGCCGGACGTCGCCCATCGTCCCGATCCAGGAGGACCCATGACCGCGCACGACACCGCAGCCCCGGTACTGCGGATGCAGGAATGCTTCAACTCCCGGCAATTCGACCGAGCCGGCGAACTGCACACGCCGGACTGCCGCAACCACACCCTGAACGCCACCGGATTCGAGGTGGGCAAGCATGCCTGGCAGACCCTGGTCGCCAAATTCCCCGATATTCGCGTCATCGCCGAGGATGTGCTGGTCGACGGCGACAGGGTCGCCATCCGCTCCTCCGTCGAGGGGGTCCCGCTCCCGGACGGCGCCCCGCAGCCGATGCTGATCGAGATCTTCCGCATCGACAGCGGCCGGATCGCCGAGGCCTGGGCGACCGGTCAGGGCATGCCCGACCCGGCATCCCTGATCAGCATCCCCGGCCACCCCTGACCCGTCCGGCAGCGCCCATCGGCGTATCTCAGCTGAGGCGTTCGATGATGGTGGCGTTGGCGGTGCCGCCACCCTCACAGATGGTGAGCAACCCGTACCGGCCGTTCACCCGCTCGAGCTCGTTGAGCAGGGTGGCGAACAGCTTGGCGCCGGTCGCGCCGAGCGGATGGCCCAGGGCGATCGCGCCGCCGTTGACGTTGACCTTGTCCGGATCGGCGCCGGTCTCCTTCAGCCAGGCCAGCACGACCGGGGCGAATGCTTCGTTGATCTCGACGACGTCGATATCCTCGATGCTCAGGCCGGTCTTCTCCAGGGCCCACTTCGTGGCCGGAATGGGGGCGGTCAGCATGTAGATCGGGTCGGCGCCGCGGGCGCTGACGTGGTGGATGCGGGCGCGAGGCTTCAGGCCGTACTCGGCGACGGCCCAGTCCGAGGCCAGCAGGGTGGCGCTCGCGCCGTCGGAGATCTGACTGGCCACCGCGGCGGTCAGGCGGCTGCCCTCGCTCAGCGGCTTCAGCCCGGCCATCTTCTCCAGGCTGGTCTCGCGCGGGCCCTCGTCGATCCAGAAGTCGCCGACCGGGACGATCTCGCGGTCGAAGGCGCCCTCGGCGATGGCCTTGCGGGCCCGATCGTGGCTGCGCAGCGCCCAGCGCTCCATATCCTCGCGGCTGATATCCCACTTCTCGGCGATCAGCTGGGCGCCGTTGAACTGCGACACCTCGCCGGTGCCGTAACGGTGGTCCCAGCCCTTCGCGCCCACGAACGGGGATTCGAAGCCGTACTCCCTACCAGCGAGCATCGCCGCCGAGATCGGAATCGCGCTCATGTTCTGCACGCCGCCCGCGACGATCACCTCGGCGGTGCCGCTCATGATGGCCTGCGCGCCGAAGTTGATCGCCTGCTGGCTCGAGCCGCACTGCCGGTCCACGGTCACACCGGGCACCTGCTCCGGATATCCGGCGGCCAGCCACATGGTGCGGCCGATGTTGCCGGCCTGCGGGCCGATGTTGTCGACGCAACCGACGATGACGTCGTCGACGTACGCGGGGTCCAGGCCGGTACGGCCGAACAGACCCTGCAGCGCCGCCGCGCCGAGGTCGGCCGGGTGCACGCCCGACAGCGCGCCGCCGCGCTTGCCGACCGGGGTGCGCACGGCGTCGATGACATAGGCCTCGCGCACAGGCGAGTACTGGCGGCGAGCGGGGGCCGACATGGGAGCTCCTTTTAATTCTGTTGCTGTGCTCGGGGATTGGCGAGACCGTCCAGCACCATGGTCAGATACTGCTTGGCCAGGTTGTCCACGGTGATCCGGCCGCCGGGCCGGTACCACCGCACGGACACCCAGACGGTGTCGCGCAGGATGCGAAGGGCCACATCGACATCCAGCTCCGATCGGAAGCTGCCGTCCTGCACGCCCTGGACGAGCACCCGGCGCCACAGGTCGCGGAACTCCCGGTTGTACTCATCGATGTATTCGAAACGTGGGGTACCGCTGAGCTTCTTGGCCTCGGACTGATAGATCGCCACGGCCGCGTGCGAGCGGTCGAACGATTCGAAGGACGCGATAACCAACGCCTCCAACGTATCTCGCGCGGGCAAGCCGGCGGCGTCGATCTCGCGGTACCGGGCGAACAGCTCGTCCAGGAAGCCGCGCAGGATCTCGTCCACCATGGACTCCTTGGAGTCGAAATGGTGGTAGAGACTGCCGGACAGGATTCCGGCCGCGTCGGCGATATCGCGGACCGTGGTGGCACGCAATCCGCGCTCGGCGAACAGCCCGGCAGCCAGGGCCAGCAGCTCGTTGCGACGTGCGGATTTGGATCCCTCGGGTACGGCCACCCGCCCATAATACAACCAAGCATTTGCTTGGTCCATCCGGTCGTCGTCGGCGCGGCGGATTTCGGCCGGACTCAGCGGATCGAGTAGCGCAGCGGCGAAGACACCGACAGATCGGTGAGCAGACGATCGCAGATGGCCACCGGCGAGATCCCGGCCCGCGCCATCCGCGCGACCAGGGCAAGCCGCCGCTCGCAACTGTCCCATTCGACGGTCAGCGGCCCACGCCCGGGACCGGCGTCCACGGTCGCCATCACCCGCGGCGGCCCGGGCGGCGCCGGCTCCTCGATCAGCCCGAGCACGATGCCGCGCTGCCACGCCCGGTAGGTCTCCATATCCGCGCCGTCCACCAATTTATCTGTGGCAGCACATAATCCGGCGGATATGCCGTCGGCGAAGGCTATGTGGTCGAAGCTGAACCTGCGACACCGCCGCACCACCTCGAGCAGATCGGCACGCACCTCGCACAGCAGCAGCGTCCGTTTGCGCCGCCGCAGATCCTCCTCGGATGCGATCCCACCCAGCCCGGGCGCCAACCCGATTCGCGCCGCCCGCTCACGATCGCGAGCCAGATCGGCGCGCAGTGCGCACCGCGGATCGCGAGCTACCTCGGTCTCGTCGACGGCATTCTCCTCGAGGATCTGCGCCGCGCGCGCCGCGGTCGCGCCTTCACAGTTGTGATCGAGAAGTTCGGCGCCGAGCCGCAGTGCGGCCAGCACGATCCCGTCGAGTCTTCGGCGGTCCAGCACCGTCTCGCGCACCAACTCGAGTTCGAGTTGTTCGTTGTCGATCCGACGCTGGTCCAGACCCATGGGTCCAGGTCCCTTCAAGAACTCAGCAAACTCGGCGAACTCAGTAGATTCAGCAGACTCCGCAGATTTGCCGAAATGGCCCTTACCAGGATTGCATACCTCGAGGGGGTCGGCGCCACTCTTTTTCCGGCGGACCTGCCGAATCCGTCATATCAACGGTGACCGGCGAAGATTGATGACCTTCGTCACATGCGCCGCTCTACGCGCGTTGACTACTGACCGAGACGATCTCGCCGGTCATATACGAGGTGTAGTCGCTGGCGAGCATCGCGATGGTGGCCGCGACCTCCCACGGTTCGGCGGCGCGCCCGAAGGCCTCCTTCTCCGCGAGCCGGTCCAGCAGTTCGGTCGAGGAGACTTTGTCGAGGAAGGGGTGCCGGGCGATGCTCGGGGCAACCGCGTTGATCCGCACTCCCAGCTCCGCCGCCTCGACCGCACTGCAACGGGTCAGCGCCATCACACCGGCCTTGGCCGCCGCGTAGTGGGCCTGCCCGTACTGGGCGCGCCAGCCGAGCACGCTGGCGTTGTTGACGATCACGCCACCGTGTCCGGCGCGGCGGAAGTATTCGAGCGCGGCCCGGGTGCAGCGGAAGGTGCCGTTGAGAGTGATGTCCAGAACCCGGTCCCACTGCTCGTCGGTCATGTCGACAACCGGTGTCTCGCCGCCCAGTCCGGCGTTGTTGACCATGATGTCGATGCGCCCCAGGGCATTCGCCGACGCGGCGATCAGTTCGTTCACCTGTTCGGTGCTGGTGACGTCGCAGACCACCGAGGCCACCCGGCGCTCGGGAAACGCGGCGGCCAATTCCTCCTCGGTCTGCTTCAAACGCCGTTCGTGCCAGTCGGATACGACCACGTCGGCGCCCTCGTCGAGGATGCGGCGGGCGGTGGCCGACCCGATCCCGGTGCCGGCGGCGGCGGTGATCACCGCAACCCTCCCGGCGAGCAGTCCGTGCCCCGAAACCGGCTCGGGCGCATGAGAAAGATCGGTCACTGTAGTTCCTTCCAGGTCGGCCCAACGTTGCGTTCAGCCGAGCGATCCGGCTGACCGTGACGTCCGGCTGTTCCGGCCGAGGGTTTCAACGAGCCTCGCGGGGGAGTCCGAGGACGCGTTCGGAGATGATGTTGCGCTGCACCTCGTTCGAGCCGCCGTAGATGGTGTCGGCACGGCTGAACAGGAACAGGCGCTGCCATTCGTCGAGATCGCCGGGCGGGGCGATCAATCCGGGCGCGCCCAGGATGTCCATGGCGAGTTCGCCCAGGCCACGATGCCAGTTGGCCCACAACAACTTCGCCACCGACGCCTGCCCCGCCGCGGTGCGGGCATCGAGGTTCTCGTGCGCCGACTGCATGGTGCGCAGCGCGTGCGCGCGCAGCACCCGCAGGCCGACCCAGGCCTGATCGATGCGCTCGGCGATCACCGGATTGTCCAGTGCGCCATTGGCCTTCGCCGCCGCCTCCAGGTTCGACAGCTCGCGGGCGAACCGGATCTGCTGGCCGACCGTGGATATGCCGCGCTCGAAGGTCAGCGTGCCCATGGCCACTCGCCAGCCCTCGCCCGGCTCACCGACCACGAGTCCGGCCTCGGTGCGGGCGTCGTCGAAGAACACCTCGTTGAATTCGGCAGTGCCGGTGAGCTGGGCGATCGGACGCACCTCGATACCCGGCTGCTTCATCGGCACCAGCAGATACGACAGCCCGTGATGGCGGGTCGAGCCGGGCTCGGTGCGGGCGATGACGAAGCACCAGTCGGACAGGTGCGCCAGCGAGGTCCAGATCTTCTGGCCGTTGATCGCCCACTCGTCGCCGTCGCGGCGCGCCGAGGTGGTGACCGCCGCGAGGTCCGATCCCGCGCCGGGTTCGGAATATCCCTGGCACCACAGCTCGGTGACCGAGCGGATGCCGGGCAGGAAGCGCTGCTTCTGCTCCTCGGTGCCGAAGGCCAGCAGTGTCGGGCCCAGCAACTCCTCGCCCAGGTGCGACACACGGCTGGGCGCGTCGGCCTTGGCGTACTCCTCGTGGAAGATCACCTGCTGGCGCAGGGTGGCGTCCCGACCGCCGTAACGCTCGGGCCAGCCCAGGCAGGTCCACCCGGCCGCGGCCAGGTGCCGGTCCCACGCCAGGCGTTCCTCGAACGCCTCGTGCTCGCGGCCGGGACCACCCAGCCCGCGCAGCTCACGGAACTCGCCCGCGAGGTTCTCGGCCAGCCATTCGCGCACGTCGGCGCGGAATTCCACGTCATGGGACGTGTCCTTGCCGGTCGCCGAATCGGGGCTCTGGATCACACTCACTCCGGTAGAGTAACCTACCAAGCACTTGCTTTGTAGACCGACTGTTACGAATCGCGGCTCGCCGCGGAAGGACACCCCGTGACACCCCTTTCGCAGACCACCCCCCGGGCCCTGCACGACGCGGCACGCACCTATGGTGACGCACTCGCCCTCTGGGACGGCGAGGTTCGGCTGAGCTGGGCGCAACTGCTGGAACAGGTCCAGCAGACCGCGGGCGCCCTGATCGCCCGCGGCGTCGGGCGCGGCGACCGCATCGCCATCTGGGCGCCGAACACCTACCACTGGGTCGTCGCGGCATTGGCCTCGCACTACTGCGGGGCCGCGCTGGTCCCGTTGAACACCCGGTACGTCGCCGACGAGGCGGTCGACGTGCTCGAGCGGGTGCACGCCAAGGCGTTGTTCATCGCGGGCCCATTCCTGGGCCGCGACCGGCTGACCGAACTGCGTTTCGCCGCGCCGGATCTGGCGATCGACACCGTCATCGTGATGCCGGTGGAGCCAGGGGCCGAGTTGCCGACTCCCACCTACACCGTGATCACCTGGTCCGAGCTGCCCTCGATCTCCGCGCAGATCTCGCGCGAGCAGGTCGTCGCGCACGGCGAAACGGTGGACCCCGAGGACATTTCCGACATTCTGTTCACCTCCGGCACCACCGGCCGCAGCAAGGGCACGCTGGTCGCGCATCGGCAGGCACTGAGCGTGGTGCGGGCATGGTGCGAGTGTTCGACGCTCACCAGCGGCGATCGCTACCTGGTGATTCCACCGTTCTTCCACAACTTCGGCTACAAGGCCGCGATGCTGGCCTGCCTGGTGACCGGCGCGACGATCGTGCCGCAGGCGACATTCGATGTGCCGCAGGCCATGCAGATGGTGCACGACCTGCAGATCACCGTGCTGACCGGACCGCCGACGATCTACCAGACCATTCTGGATCATCCGGCCCGCGAGAAGCACGACCTGAGCAGCCTGCGCGTGGCGGTCACCGGGGCGGCGACCGTCCCGGAGGTGTTGATCGAAAGAATGCGCGGCGAACTGAAATTCGACGTCGTGGTGACCGCCTACGGCCTGTCCGAATCGGCCGGATTCGGCACCATGTGCCAACCCGACGACGACGCCGCGACCGTGGCCAACACCTCGGGCGGCCCCATCGCGGACTTCGAGGTGCGCATCGGCGAACAGGGCGAGGTGCTGCTGCGCGGCCCGAACGTGATGCTGGGCTATCTGGACGACCCCGAGAACACCGCCAAGACCATCGATCCCGCCGGCTGGCTGCACACCGGCGATGTCGGCGTGCTGGACGAGCGCGGCTATCTGAAGATCACCGATCGGCTCAAGGACCTCTACATCAGCGGCGGATTCAACGTCTATCCCGCGGAGATCGAACAGGCCCTCGCCCGCCTCGACGGCGTCGCCGAATCCGCGGTGATCGGCATTCCGGACGAACGCATGGGCGAGGTCGGCAAGGCCTACATCGTGCGCAGGGCCGGCGCCGCGTTGAGCGAAGACGACGTCATCGCCTACGCGAAAACGACTTTGGCCAATTTCAAGGTGCCACGCGCGGTGGAATTCCGCGATCGGCTGCCCTACAGCGCCGCCGGGAAAGTGCTCAAACGGCAACTACGTGAGGAGAATTCGTGACAGCCGAGAACGGATCCGTCCCCGACGAGGGTGAGGTCGTCACTTACGAGCGGCGCGGGCCGGTCGCGGTCGTCACGATGAACCGTCCGGACTACCGCAACGCGCAGAACTCGGTGATGACCTACTCCCTGGACGCGGCCTTCCAGAAGGCCGTGGCGGACGACGAGGTCAAGGTGGTCGTGCTGGCGGGCAGCGGCGAACACTTCAGTGCCGGGCACGATATCGGCACCCCCGGCCGCGACCACCACGTCCGCTACGACAACGCGGCCGTGATGTGGTGGGACCACGTCGACCGGCCCGGCGGCGATCAGCGCTTCGCCCGCGAATCCGAGGTCTATCTGGGCATGTGCCGCCGCTGGCGGGAGATGCCCAAGCCGACCATCGCCATGGTCCAGGGCGCCTGCATCGCGGGTGCGCTGATGCTGGCCTGGTCCTGCGATCTCATCGTGGCCTCGCAGGATGCCTTCTTCTCCGATCCCGTGGTGCGCATGGGCATTCCGGGTGTGGAGTATTTCGCCCATCCGTGGATGCTGGGGCCGCGCCGGGCCAAGGAGGTGCTGTTCACCGGCGACCGGTTCGGCGCCGCACAGGCATACGAGTGGGGCATGGTCAATCGCGTTGTGCCGCGCGAGGACCTGGAGTCCGAGACCTTCGCCCTGGCCGAGAAGATATCGACCATGCCGCAATTCGGGCTGGCGCTGACCAAGCGGGCGGTCAACCAGTGCGAGGACCTGATGGGCATGCGGGCGGGCATGGATGCGGTTTTCGGCCTGCATCATTTCGCGCACGCGCACAACGCCGAGGTCGGTGCGGATTCACTCGGCGGAATGACCGCCAAATCGATGAAAGCCAGCGCTACAGAGAAGGACGGGGCGAAGTAGTGGACCTCGAACTCGATTCCGCCGCAAGGCAATTCCAGCTCGAGGTGCGTGAATTCCTGCGCACCAACGTGCCCGCGGCCCCTTTGCCCTCGATGGACACCCGGGTGGGCTTCGAGGCGCACCGCAAGTGGGAGGCCACGATGGCGCAGGCCCGCCTGTCGGTGGTGGCCTGGCCGCAGGAGTACGGCGGCCGCGACGCCTCGCTACTCGAGTGGGTGCTGTTCGAGCAGGAGTACTACGCGGCCGGCGCGCCCGGACGGGTCAGCCAGAACGGCATATTCCTGCTGGCGCCCACCCTGTTCGAGCACGGCACGCCCGAACAGCTCGAGCGCATCCTGCCGAGAATGGCGCGCGGCGACGATATCTGGGCTCAGGCCTGGTCCGAGCCCGAGGCGGGCAGCGACCTGGCAGGCATCCGTTCCACGGCCAAGCGCACCAACGGCGGCTGGCTCCTCAACGGCCAGAAGACCTGGAGTTCGCGTGCGTCCTTCGCGGATTGGGGTTTCGGGCTGTTCCGCAGCGATCCCGAGGCCGAGCGACATCGCGGCCTGACCTACGTGATGTTCCCGCTCGCGGCGGACGGTGTGACCGTGCGCCCGATCCCGCAGCTCGACGGCGAGCCCGGTTTCGCGGAGATCTTCCTGGACAACGTGTTCGTGCCCGACCGCGACGTCATCGGCGAGCCGAACGACGGCTGGCGCGTGGCGATGGCCACCTCCAGCAATGAGCGCGGTCTGTCGCTGCGCAGTCCCGGCCGGTTCAACGCGACCGCGCGGCGCCTGATCGAACTGTGGCGTTCGACGACCGAACCGGCCGACACCGCGGCGCGAAATCGCGTGGTGAACGCCTGGATCGGTGCGGAGGCGTACCGGCTCAACACCTGGGCCACCGTGACCCGCCTGGCCGACGGCGGCAAGCTCGGCGCGGAATCCTCGGTCAACAAGGTGTTCTGGTCCGACCTGGACATCGCGATGCACGAGACGGCGCTGGATCTGCTCGGCGAATCCGCCGAACAGCAGAGCGCCTGGACCGACGGCTACCTGTTCTCCCTCGCAGGCCCGATCTACGCGGGCACCAACGAGATTCAGCGCAACATCATCGCCGAACGCCTGCTCGGCCTGCCCCGCTGAATTCGCCCGACTTCGGATTGGACCGATCGATGAGATTTGCACTTGCCCCCGAGCAGCGCGACTTCGCCGACAGCCTGCGCAAGATGTGCGATGCGGCGGGAACGCCCGCCATCATCCGCGCGTGGGGTCGCGGGGATCACCGCAGCGGCCGCGGACTGATCCGTCAGCTCGCCGGGGCGGGCACCCTGGGCCTGATCGTCGATGAGGACCATGGCGGCATGGGCGCCGAGGCGGTCGATCTGGTGGTGGCCTGCGTCGAGCTCGGCCGGGCCGCCGTGCCCGGGCCGCTGGTGGAGACCGCGGCGGCGATTCCCGCACTGCTGCAAGCGCTCCCGGACGCGGGCCCGGCCAAGCGGTGGCTGGGCGCATTCGCCGAGGGCGCGGCGCTCGGCACGATCGCTCCCTCATCCACCAACGCGGTCGCGCTGGACGCCGACACGGCCGAGGTGATCCTCGCCGTCGAGGGCGACCGGCTGTACACCGCCCGCCGCACCGGACCTGTCCGGTCCGTCGACGCGGCACGCCGCCTGTTCACGATCGCCGCGGACGAACTCGTCGCCGAGGGCGACGTGGTGCGCGATGCCGCCGCGGCGGCCTTCGATGCCGGCGCGCTGGCGGTGTCCGCGCAGCTGCTCGGCGCGGGCCGGGCGCTGCTGGACATCAGCGTCGCCTACGTCAAGCAGCGGCATCAGTTCGGCAAGCCGATCGGCCAGTACCAGGCGATCAAGCACCATCTCGCCAACGCCCTGATCGGCTTGGAGATGGCGCAGCCGCTGGTGTACGGCGCGGCGCTGAGTACGGATGCCGCCAAGGCCGACCACGCACTGGCCGCGACCCGCTCGCGTGATGTCTCCGCCGCCAAGATCGCCTGTGCGGAGGCGGCGTATCGCACCGCGCGCACCGCCCTTCAGGTGCACGGCGCCATCGGCTACACCGCCGAATGCGACCTGTCACTGTGGCTGACCAAGGTCACCGCGTTGCAATCCGCCTGGGGCACAGCCGATTTCCATCGCGCCCGCGTCGCGGCGGCCCTGCGCGACACTGACGAATCCGAGGCCGCATGAGGATTTGCGGCGAACTGTCCCAGTTCGTGGAGATCGCGGCCACCCGGCGACCCGATGATGATGCCGGAACCTTGCCGACCCCGTCCAGCTCGTACACCACTTCAGGAGGCACTCCGTGAGCAGCACGGCCGAACTGCAGGAACTGGCCGGCACCGTGCGCGCGGTGCTGACCAAGCATGGCGACCGCACCGTGCTGCGCCGGGTCATCGATGGCGAGCGCGGCTACGACCAGGCGCTATGGTCACTGCTGTGCGAGCAGGTCGGCGTGGCCGCGCTGGCGATTCCGGAGGAGTACGGCGGTATCGGCGCGGGCCTGGTCGAGGCGCTGCTGGTGGTCGAGGAGCTGGGCCGCACGCTGCACACTCCGCCGATGCTCGGTTCGGCGGTGCTGGGCGCGCAGGCGCTGTTGCTGGCCGGCGACACCGAAGCCTGCGAGCGACTGCTGCCGGAAGTCGCCGAGGGCACGCGCACCCTGGCGGTGTGCTGGGCCGACGCACACGGCTGGGATACTCCGGGCGTCCATGTCGAGGACGGAAAGCTCACCGGCGCCGCCCATTACGTGCTGGACGGCATGAACGCCGACACCCTGATCGTGGTGACCACGCAGGGCCTGTACGAAATCGACTCCACCGCAGCGGATATCACCCGCACCCTCGTACCGACGATGGATCCGACCCGCCGCCTGTCCGAGATTACCTTCACCGCCGCCCCCGCCCGCCTCCTCGGCGGCGACGCGACCACGATCACCCGCCTGCGCGAAATCGCCTGGGCCGCAGTCGCGGCCGAACAGGTCGGCGCGGCCGACCATTGCCTGGGCATGACGGTGGAGTACAGCAAGTCCCGGGTCCAGTTCGGTCGCCCGATCGGCAGCTTCCAGGCCCTCAAACACCGCATGGCCGATATGTACGTGCTGGTGGAATCGGCCCGCTCGGCCGCCTACGCCGCCATCGCGGACCTGGCCACGGGCACGGCCGACCCGCTGGACTTGGCCGCCGCCCGCATCCACTGTTCGCGGACCCTGAACACCGTCGTCGGCGAGACGGTCCAGATGCACGGCGGCATCGCCATCACGTGGGAACACGACGCGCACCTCTACTTCAAGCGCGCCCACGGCGACACCCAGCTGTTCGGCGTACCCGCACGCCCTCTGGCACGCCCCGCCTGAGATCGAAGCCGCGTCCAGCGGGCAATTCGGCATATTCCAGCGCCGAGACCACTCGGCGCCGGCCCAGGCGGGCCACCTCGGCGACAGCACACCCCACCTGGACATCACCGGGTGGGGTATCTCATAGCAATGTACATAGCTAGGCTATGTACATTAATAGTTAGCCTATGTAAGTTAATAACCGTGCAGCCGAACCAAGCAACCGAATCCTCCGCTCCCGACGAGGGGCCCATGGTCGACATCGTGGTCACCATGGCGCAGATCACCCGCCTGGCACGGGTGCTGCGCGAGGACGATCTCCCGCATGCGATGCTGCGCGCCCTGTCCGTGCTCGACGAGCACGGCGGACTGCGCGTCAGCGAATTCGCCCGCATCGACGGTTGCTCCCAGCCGACAGCGACGACGCTGATCAATCGGCTGGTCACAGCGGGTCTGGTCGACCGCACCGCAGATCCCGACGACTCCAGAGCCGTGGTCGTCGAGATGACGCCGACGGGTCGCGAGCGATTGGCCGCGTCCCGCCGCGCGATCAGCACAGCCCTCACCGCACGATTGCCCGGCTTCGACGCCGATCGGCTCGCCCATCTCGACGGCGAGCTGAACGCCATGCTCGACGCCCTGAAATCGACGGTGTAACCCCAGATAATCTCTCAGGAGCGTTCATGAGCATCACGCTGCCTGCGCGCGCCGAATCCGACGCACCGAGCACCTCGAGAATCAAACAACCGAAAGCCGTGTGGGCAGTCGCCTTCGCGTCCGTCATCGCCTTCATGGGCATCGGGCTGGTCGATCCCATCCTCAAACCGATCGGCGAGCAGCTGCACGCCTCCACCTCGCAGGTGACGCTGCTGTTCACCAGCTACATGCTGGTCACCGGCGTTGCCATGCTCATCACGGGAGTGGTATCCAGTCGTTTCGGCGCGAAGAAGACGCTGCTGGCGGGGCTGGCGATCATCGTGGTGTTCGCCGCGCTGGCCGGCTGCTCCGGGACGGTCGGGCAGATCGTGGGCTTCCGCGCCGGCTGGGGGCTGGGCAACGCGCTGTTCATCGCGACCGCGTTGGCCACCATCGTGGGCGCGGCCACCGGCGGCGTCGCACGCTCGATCATCCTCTACGAGGCCGCGCTCGGCATCGGCATCGCGGCCGGTCCGCTGGTCGGCGGCGTGCTGGGCGGGATCAGCTGGCGCGCACCGTTCTTCGGTGTCTCGGTGCTGATGGCCATCGCCTTCATCGCCATCGTGACGTTGCTGCCGGAGGTGCCCAAGCCGGATCATCACACCTCGATCCTCGCCCCGTTCAAGGCATTACGGCACCGTGGTCTGCTGCTGGTGAGCATCACCGCGCTGCTGTACAACTACGGATTCTTCACGCTGCTGGCATACACCCCGTTCCCGCTGAACATGGGTACCTATTCGATCGGCCTCATCTTCTTCGGCTGGGGGCTGATGCTCGCCCTGGCGTCGGTGTTCTTCGCGCCACGGTTACAGCGCCGCTTCGGCACAGTGCGGATGATCGCCGTGTCCCTTGGACTGTTCGCGCTCGATCTGGCCATGATGGCCGTCTTCGCCGACCACAAGCCGGTACTGATCGTCGGCACCGTCCTGGCAGGCCTGTTCCTGGGCGTGAACAACACCCTGATCACCGAGGCCGTCATGATCTCCGCTCCCGTCGAGCGCGCCACCGCCTCGGCCGCCTACAGCTTCGTCCGCTTCGTCGGCGGCGCCGCGGCCCCGTACCTCGCGGGCATACTCGGCGAGAAGCAGATGGCCCTGCCCTTCTGGGTCGGCGCGGCCTGTACCGCCGTCGGCGTGCTGGTCCTGCTCTGCGGCCGTTCGGCCCTCGCACACATCGACGACCACGACCCTTCTCCCCACAGTGTCGATGAGGCCACAGCCATCAGTACCGGCGACGAGTGAGAACCCCACAGACTCATGACAATAGCTGGCACCACAGCTCCTCGAGGGCGTAGGTTCGCCGTGACCGTTTCTTGGCCTGATGAAGGGTTTTCATGTCCACCTCGATACAGAGACTCGGCCGCAGCGTGGCCATCGCCGTCATCACCGCGGGCGCGGTGCTGGTCGGCGCGAGCACGGCGGGCGCCGCACCGGCTAGCTCCGATACGACGACCATCAAGACGCCACAGGTCACCAGCGTCACCGATCCAGGCTTGCACACGGTGACAGCGACGCTCACCTCCGACCGCTTCGTGCAGAATGCCGCCACCCACTCCATCGACGTGGTCGACGCTCAGGGCAAGACCCTCGAGTCCATTCCACTCACCATGCGCGGCAAGGCCATTCCGGTCGCGGCTGATGTCAGCCAGAACGGCCGCGCCATGACGCTGAAGCAGGTCTCGTTCACCGACACCGGTAACCAGCTCATCAACCAGTGGGTCTGGGGCGTGCAGCACGGCGGCGCGGTCGGCGCCATCATCGGCTGCTTGCTGGGCTTCTGGCTCTTCGTCATCCCCGGCTGCGCCATCGGCGCCGCAATCGGCGGAACAATCGGCAGCCCGAACGGCGCCCAGATCAACGGAACCTTCTTCCGGCTGATCAGCGGGAACTGATTCACCGACGTACCGAAGGGCAGCCCGGACATCCCGTCCAGGCTGCCCTTCGCCGTTTCCGGCTCGGGTCTGTCAGCTGAACGGCGACTTCGGGCGCTCCTGCAGTTCGCCGTCGAGGTAGATGTCCACCTTCTCGTTGTAGAAGCAGACCAGGCCCGCGACCTTCTGGCTCTCGGGCAGAGGGGTGCGGTAGATCCAGACCAGATCCTTGTGCTCGGTACCGTTCACCTGCAGGCCGAAGTAGCCGGCGGTGCCCTTGTAGGGGCAGTGGGTCTGGGTGGCGGACGGGGTGAGCAGGTCTTGGCGGGTGTCGGTGAGGGGGAGGTAGTAGCGGGGCGGCAGGCCCGTCTCGAACAGGATGTGCGGGGAGTGCGAATCGGCGACGGTGACGCCGTCTACCTCCACCCGCACGTGCCGGGAGCTGCTCAGGATGTCGACGCGGGTGTAGGGGTTGCGCGGGTGGGTGTAGACCGGCTCGTCCTCCTCGAACCACTCGTCCATCGCGCTCCACTCCAGGCGCACCAGATCGCGCAGCTCCTCGATGGGGGAGTCCGGATAGCGCAACGCTGCACCGGATTTCGTGAGCCCGTCGGCGACCACGTCGTGCACCGCGCCCTCACCACGGCTGGGTGAATGTTTGGTCTCGCCGGTCGGTTCCAGCTTGGCGCGCAGATCGACGGCGGGGATGTAGTAGGCGGGATAGTACGGACTTTCCCAGACCAGCACGGGGTGGACGGTATCGGCGATCAACCGCCCCGCGACAAAAGCACGAACACGCTTGTGACTGGGCTCGATCCGGACCCGGCCCCGATTCGTATCGGACATACCGCCGAGGTTACTCGCGAGGGGTGACATCCCGGGGCGCTCCGACAAGCGCCCGACGTCGCCTTGAAACAGCCGGGATGGCAGCGACCGTAGCCGCCTGTCCGGCCGATGCGGTGCTGGAGCGCGGAAAGTAGCCGAGCGACCTGCGTATATCCAACTTTGATACGCTCATGTATCCGATAACCCGGGAGGTGTCGATGGCTGTTCAGACCGGTGGGTCCGGCGCGTCCGTGCCGCGCGCGCCCCGGGTGACCAAGCGGCGAGCCGAGACCCGGCAGCGGCTGCTGGACGCGGCGTTCGAGGCGTTCGCGGACGAGGGTTTCGGGCGTTGCACGGTGGAACAGATCTGCGAACGGGCCGGGTACACTCGCGGCGCCTTCTACTCGAACTTCACCTCGCTCGAGGAGCTGTTCCTGGCGATGTGGGAGCAGCGGTCCGCGCGGATGCTGCACGAGGTGACCGCGATGCTCGACGACGACACCCCCGTCCCGGATCTGCGTACCGGAGTGCGGCGGGTGCTCGACGCGGTTACCTTGGACGACAAGTGGTTTCGCATCACCTACGAGTTCACCGCGCACGCGTTGCGCACCCCGGCCCTGCGACGGGTGATGGCCGCGCGTGAAGACGCGATCACCGCCGCGCTCCTCCCGGTCGTGCGCGCACTGCTGGCCCGAGCGGGTCGCACAGTGACCGACCCGCAGGCCTTGGGCCGCGCCCTGGTCGCGGTGCACGACGGCACCGCCACCCAGTGCCTCATCGAGCCCGACAGCACCGCAGCCCGCGAACAGCGCATCGATCTGTTCACCCACGTATGCCTCGCATACAGCAGCTGATCCAGGCAGACCGCCGCCGCGCCGGCCCCTACGATGGACGGGATCAGCACCGGCGGATGGAGGACCACCGTGACCGACAGGCCCGAACTCGTTCGAGCGCTCGACCTGCAGCCACATCCGGAAGGCGGCTGGTTCCGCGAAACCTGGCGCAGCGCAGTCGAGTTCGAACCGGACGGCTACGAGGGCCGGCGCTCGAGCGCGACCGCGATCCATTTCCTGCTGCTTCCCGGCGAGCAGTCGGCACCGCACACGGTCCGCTCCGACGAGATCTGGCTGTGGCACCGCGGCGGCCCATTGCTGCTGAACATCGACGGCCAGGAGATCACCCTCGGCCCCGACGTGGAGCACGGCCAACTGCCGCAGGCCGTCGTACCCGGCGGCGTGAGCCAGTCCGCCCGCCCCGCGACCGACGAGTATGTCCTGGTCAGCTGCATCGTCGCCCCCGGCTTCGATTTCGCGGACTTTCGCCTGGACTGAGCACCCCGATTCTGTCACCAGCAATGAGAATATCGGTGGCACCGCGACATCCGGATTCCCTACTCTGACGCCGAGAATCTCCATGTAAGGAAATCCGGATGTCTGTCAAACGTTTAGCCCTCTCCTCCGTGATCGCCGTCGCCGTGCTGGGGTTCGGGGCGTCCCCAGCCCTCGCACAGATCCCGTTGCAACCCGCCGCACCCGCACCCGCTCCCGTTACGTCGACCTCTGATATCCCTTCGGGGCAGCCGGTTTACATCCCTGGCCCATCGGGGAGCGCGGAGTGTTTGTTCTCGGGGAGCAAAGTCGGGGGGTGGGCCGTGGGCGCGCCCTGTCAATGACCGAACGACAGCAAAGTGCGGTCGTGTCGTAGCCGGATGAAGAATGGTCACCGCGTGACCGAACCAAGGGTCACGCGGTGACCACTCCGATTGAAACGGTGCGGCTATTCGTCGACGGCGATGATGCCTTCATCCACCGCATGCTCGATGGTGCGCCCGAGGTTCGGGCAGCCCTCGGGACGGCCCGGACCTCCGCGCAGATCCTTGAACACCGGGCATGCCTCGGCCGGGTTCACCGTCCACTGCACCGATGTCTGTTGCGAGCTGGACTTGCGCACAAGGACTTTCGCCCCGCACGTCTGGCAGGCGAGCGGCGCCATCCCCTCCTCGAGGTAGCGCCGCTTGTCCACGACCGTCTGGGCGCGTACCTGCGCACGTCGCTCCGGACGATCCGCGAAGTCCGGCGCCTTCGCCCAGGTGGCCATCAGAGCGCCGCCTGCGCGGACTGCGCCTCCTCGGTCTCCCGCTTGCGGCGCAGGTTCTCGGCGACCTCGGCTTCCCATGCCTCATTGGCCTTGGTGGTGTCGACCTCGAACTCGAAGCGCTGGGTGCTCTTCGGATCGACGTCCGCCACATCGACGTAGAACTGGTCGTACCAGCGGCGCAGCTGATAAACCGGGCCATCCTCCTCGCACAGCAGCGGATTGTCGATCTTGGACTTGTGCTTCCAGATCTCCACGTCCTGCAGGAAGCCGACGGCGATGCCCTCGGTCATCTTCTCTGCCAGCTTCCGGGAGGACTCGTCGTCCAGGCCCTTCGGCTTCTGCACCGACACGCCGTACTGCAGGACGAACGAGTCCTGCGATACCGGATAGTGGCAGTTGATCAGGACGCTCTTGACCTCGAACCCGCTATAGAAGTTGTTCAGCGGGTTGATCATGTACGAGGGGCCGTAGTACGCGGCGACCGACTTCAGCACCGAGTCGGCGTACTGTGACCCCATCCCGATGTCGGGACGGCTCTTGGTCTCGAGGAACTGCGAGGCGACGTGGCCCTCGAAGACGTTCTTGAAGAATGTCGGGTACGCGAAGTGGATGTAGAAGAAGTGCGCCATGTCGACCACGTTGTCGATGATCTCGCGGCAGTTGGCGCCCTCGATCAGCATCGAGTTCCAGGTCCACTCGGTCCATCCGTCGTCGAGCACCTCGCTCGAGTTGCCCTCGGCGTCGGCGTAGGGCCCCTCGATATACGGGATGGTGACGTCTTCCGGCGGCGGATTGCCCTCGTGGTCGTGCCAGATGAACAGCTGGCCGTTGCGCTCGAGCGTGGTCCACGAGCGGGTACGGGCGAGCGGGGGCACCCGGCGGGCATACGGAATCTCGGTGCACTTGCCGTTGCCGCCCCAGCGCCAGTCATGGAACGGACAGGCGACCGCATCACCCTTGACCTCACCCATACTCAGGTCACCACCCATATGGCGGCAGTAGGCGTCGAGTACCTGAAGCTCACCGTTGCTGTCGGCGAACACCACCAGCTTGGTGCCGAACACCGAGACGGCGTGCGGCTTGCCATCCTTGAACGGCGCGGTCAAGCCCAGGCAATGCCATCCCCGCGCATAGCGAGTGGGCGCGGCCCCGACGTCGATCTCACGGACAGAACGAGCACTGCCACTCCGCGGTGGGGTAACTGCCATCGCAATCCCTCCTCTATGATTACTAGAACACGTTACAAATTTTTCCGGCCTGACGCCAGTCATTCCCCCGACGACCAGGTAAGGGCCACCAGGACACCTGAGCGAACACGCGTTCTCGACAGGAATAGGAACGTGTTCTAGTCTCAGGGTACGTATCGACCGACCGAGCCAGGAGCAGCCCCGGATGACGCAAGAAGTGGTAGAGCGGGTCGAAGCGCTGCTGCCGATGCTGCGCGAGCGTGCGCAGGAGGCAGAGGATCTGCGCCGCATCCCCGACGAAAGCATCAAGGCGCTGCAGGAGGCCGGTTTCTTCCGCCTGCTGCAGCCGCGCCAGTGGGGCGGGCACGCCGCCGATCCCGTGGTGTTCTACGACACCGTCCGCAAGATCGCCGGCGCCTGCGGATCCACCGGCTGGGTCTCGGGCATCATCGGGGTGCACAACTGGCATCTGGCGCTGTTCAGCCAGCAGACCCAGGAGGAGGTCTGGGGGCAGGACTCACAGGTCCGCATTTCCTCCTCCTACGCCCCGATGGGCGCCGGCGTGGTGACCGAGAGCGGTGACGGCTATATCGTCAACGGCTCGTGGGCCTGGTCGTCGGGTAGCGATCACGCCAGCTGGACCTTCGTCGGCGGTCCGGTGATCAAGGACGGCAAACCGGTCGACTTCGGCAGCTTCCTGGTGCCGCGCACCGACTACCGCATCGACGATGTGTGGAATGTGGTGGGCCTGCGGGGAACCGGCTCCAACACCCTGGTGCTGGAGAACGTCTTCGTGCCGCGGCACCGGTTCCTGAGCTACAAGAGCATGAACGATCTGACCGCGCCGGGTTTGCGGGAGAACACCGATCCGGTCTACAGAATGCCTTGGGGCACAATCCATCCCACGACGATCTCCACCCCCATCGTCGGTATGGCCTACGGCGCGCTGGACGCGCACGTGGAGCACCAGGGCAAGCGCCTGCGCGCCGCTTACGCCGGCGAGAAGGCCAAGGACGACCCGTTCGCCAAGGTTCGCATCGCCGAGGCGGCCAGCGATATCGACGCCGCCTGGCGTCAGCTGTCGGGCAATGTGGCCGACGAGTACGCACTGCTGGTCGCGGGCAAGGAGATCCCGTTCGACCTGCGTGTGGCCGCCCGTCGCGATCAGGTCCGCGCCACCGGCCGGGCCATCGCCTCGATCGACAAGATGTTCGAGAGCTCGGGTGCCACCGCCCTCGCGAACGGCACTCCGCTGCAACGGTTCTGGCGTGACGCACACGCCGGCCGGGTGCACGCCGCCAACGATCCCGAGCGCGCCTACATGATGTACGGCACGCATGCCTTCGGTCTGCCGGTCACCGACGGGATGGTGTGATGACCACGGTGTCGGAGGTCACCTTCGAGTCCACCTCGCGCTACGCGCAGGTGCGGCCGGATCTGAAGCTGCACTACCACGAAGCCGGTGTGGGCAACGGCCCGACGATCGTGCTGCTGCACGGCGGCGGGCCGGGCGCCTCGTCCTGGGCGAACTTCGCCCGCAACATCCCGGTGCTGGCACGAGATTTCCATGTCCTGGCCGTGGACCAGCCGGGATTCGGCCTGTCCGACAAGCCGACCGAGCATCCGCAGTACTTCGTGCACAGCGCCTCGGCGTTGAAGGATCTGCTCGACACCCTCGAGATCACCGGACGCGTACACCTGCTGGGCAATTCGCTCGGCGGCGGCGCGGCGGTGCGGTTCGCGCTCGACTATCCCGACCGCGCGGGCAAACTCGTGCTGATGGGTCCGGGCGGCGTGAGCACCAACCTGTTCGCGCCCGATCCGACCGAGGGCGTCAAGGCCCTGAGTTCGTTCGTGGCCGAGCCGACTCGGGAGAACATCGAGAAGTTCATCCGCATCATGGTTTTCGACCAGAAACTGGTGACACCCGAACTCGTCGACGAGCGGTTCGAGCTGGCTCGCACCCCGGAGTCGCTGGCCGCCATGCGCGCGATGGGAAAGTCGTTCGCCTCGGCCGATTTCGAGAAGGGCATGCTCTGGCGCGACACCTACAAGCTGCGCCAGCCGGTGCTACTGATCTGGGGCCGCGAGGACCGGGTCAATCCGCTGGACGGCGCACTGGTGGCGCTGAAGACCATTTCTCGGGCACAGTTGCATGTGTTCGGCGGCTGCGGCCACTGGGCGCAGGCGGAGAAGTTCGATGAATTCAACCGTCTGACCGCCGATTTCCTGCTCGGGTCCAAGGAGAAGTGAGATGAGTATTCGAGCGCTCGGGTATATGCGCATCGAGGCCACCGATATGGCGGCCTGGCGCGAATACGGGCTCAAGGTGCTCGGCATGATGGAGGGTGACGGGCCCGACAAGGACGCACTCTACCTGCGCATGGACGATTTTCCGGCGCGGCTGGTGATCGTCCCCGGAGAACAGGACCGTTTGCAGATCTCCGGCTGGGAGGTCACCGACGCCCCAGGGCTGCAACGTCTTCGGGAGAGCCTGTCCAAGGCCGGAGTGCCCTTCGCCGAGGGCACCAAGGAAGATGCCGCCGACCGCCGCGTCGAGGGCCTGATCCGTTTCCAGGATCCGTCCGGCAACACGCTCGAGGCGTTCTACGGCGGTCAGTTCCTCGGCCGCCGGTTCGTCAGCCCGTATGGGCACAAGTTCGTCACCGCCGAGCAGGGTCTGGGTCACGTGGTGCTGACCTGCACCGACGATGCGGCGGCACAGGCGTTCTACCAGGATGTGCTGGGCTTCCGGCTGCGCGACTCGATGCGTCTGCCCCCGCAGGTCGTCGGCCGTCCCGCCGACGGCGACCCGGCCTGGCTGCGGTTCTACGGCTGCAACCCGCGCCACCACGCGCTGGCGTTCCTGCCGCTGCCGAATCCGACCGGCATCGTGCATCTGATGGTCGAGGTGGAGAATTCCGACGACGTCGGGCTGTGCCTGGATCGCGCGATGCGCAAGAAGGTAAAGATGTCGGCCACCCTCGGGCGGCATATCAACGACAAGATGCTGTCGTTCTACATGAAGACGCCCGGCGGATTCGACATCGAATACGGTTGCGAGGGACTGGAAGTCGACGACCACAGCTGGATCGCGCGGGAATCCACCGCGGTGAGCCTGTGGGGCCACGACTTCACCATCGGATTCAAGTAGGTACGGATGACCACGAGCGAGCAGCCCACGATCGATCCGCGCCAGTTCCGGACTGTGCTGGGGCAGTTCTGCACCGGCATCACCGTCATCACGACCTTCGGTGCGGACGAGACACCGATCGGTTTCGCCTGCCAGTCGTTCGCCGCCCTGTCCCTCGATCCGCCGCTCGTGCTGTTCTGCCCCACCAAGGAATCCCGCTCCTGGGCGGCGATCCGATCCAACGGGCGCTTCTGTGTGAATATCCTGGCCGAGGAACAGCAGCCCGTCTGCGCTCGATTCGGTTCCCGCGAACCCGATAAGTTCGCCGGAATCGACTGGCACACGACGGACTTGGGGTTGCCGGCGCTGGATGGCGCGCTTGCCACGATTCAATGCACGGTCGAGAGCGTCCTGGACGGCGGCGACCACTACATCGTGATGGGCCGGGTCCAGGCACTGTCGGAGTCCACCGACTCCGGTCGGCCGCTGCTGTTCTATCGCGGTCAGTACACCGCCATCGAGCCGGAGAAGACCACGCCGGCGCCTTGGCGCGCGGATCTGGAGCATTTCCTGACGACCACGACTCTGGACACTTGGCTGTAGGGCGAACTCTCGCCAGTCTTCGGCAGCAGTGCCCCTGTGGATCTTCATCCACAGGGGCACTGCCGTGTATTACGGCCGTTACTCGGGCCGATACCGCTCAGGCCCGTGTATCCCGTTGGGCCGCCGGGGCGTACCCGATCGGGCGGGTGCCGAAGGTACCGCGGCCGTGGGTTCGACTGCGCAATCGGGTTGCGTAGCCGAATATCTCGGCCAGCGGTATCTCGGCCGTCACGACAGCGGTTGCCGCGCGCGTCGTCGAGCCGAGGATGCGGCCGCGGCGAGCCGCGAGGTCGCCGAGCACCGGGCCGAGGCAGTCCGGTGGAGCGGTGACGGTGATCTCGACCATCGGCTCCAGCAGCCGCATCGCGCCGGCGCGCAGCGCCTGGTGCAGGGCCAGACGCCCGGCGGTGCGGAAGGCGAGCTCCGAGGAGTCCTTCGGATGCGTGGCACCGTCGGTGAGCACCACCCGCACACCGGTGACCGGATGCCCGCCCAGCGGTCCGGCCTCGAGCGCGTCTCGGCATCCCGCCTCCACCGCACGGACGTACTCGCGCGGCACATGGCCACCGACGACGGTCGAGGTGAACTCGAAACCCGTTGTGCCGCACTCACCCAGCGGGGCCACGTCCAGCACGACATGAGCGAACTGCCCGGCCCCGCCGTCCTGTTTCACGTGCCGGTACAGCAGCCCGGACACCCCACGCACGACCGTCTCCCGGTAGGCCACCTGTGGTCGGCCCACAGCGATATCGATCGCACGGTCCCTGCGGATCTTCTCCACAGCCACCTCCAGATGTAGTTCGCCCTGTCCGGACAGCAGGGTCTGCCCGGTTTCGGCGTCCATATGCACGACCAGCGAGGGGTCCTCCTGCACCAAGCCCGCCAGCGCCGCTGAAAGGCGTTCGACCGCAGCACCGTTGGCGGCCTCGACCGCCACCGACACGACGGGTTCGGCCACGACCGGGGGCTCCAGCATGATCGGCGCATCGGGGGCGCACAGCGTCGCGCCCGCCCGCGCCGATTTCACGCCGACAACCGCGACGATGTCACCGGCCACGGCCCGCGGCACCTCCGTGCGCCGGTCGGCCTGTACGCGCAGGATCCGGCCGATCCGCTCGGTTCGCCGTGCCCCGGCATCGAGCACCACATCGCCCTTGCCGAGGGTGCCCGAATACAGTCGCAGGTAGGTGAGCCGGCCCGTCGGGGTCGTCTGCACCTTGAATACCAGGGCCGCAAGCGGCCGGGCCGAACGCGCCTGCCCGTCGTCTGTGGCGTGCGGCGCCGGACGATCCGACGGCGCGGGCAGGTAGTCCACAACGGCGTCGAGCAGCGGTTCGACACCCCGATTGCGGTACGCCGCGCCACAGAGCACAACGACGACCTCGCCGTCACCGGTGAGCTCGCGCAGCGCCGCGACGAGAGTCTGCGCCGACAACTCCGATCGCCGCAGGTATTCCTCCAGCGCGACCGGATGTCGTTCGGCGACCGCCTCTTCCAGCTCCGCACGCACTCGGTTGGCACGCTCGAGCAGTTCGGGCGGTATCGGCGCCTCGACGACTCGATCGGTGTCACCGGACCAGATCAACGCGCGCATCCGGACCAGATCCACCACGCCGATGAATTCCTCCTCCCGACCTATCGGCAGCTGCACCAGCAGGGGGACAGGGTGCAACCGGGCTCGAATGGACTCCACCGCGGCCTCGAGATCCGCACCGGGACGGTCCATCTTGTTGATGAAAGCGATGCGGGGCACGCCATGTCGGTCGGCCCGCCGCCATACCGATTCGCTCTGCGGCTCCACACCCGCGACCGCGTCGAAGACCGCGATCGCACCGTCGAGCACTCGCAACGATCGCTCCACCTCATCGGCGAAGTCGACGTGGCCGGGAGTGTCGATCAGGTTGAGCCGGTGGTCGTTCCAGGTGCAGCTCACCGCCGCGGCGAAAATGGTGATACCGCGATCACGCTCCTGCGCGTCGTAATCGGTGACGGTGGTGCCATCGTGTACCTCGCCGCGGCGATGGATCTCGCCGGTGAGGTACAGCATGCGTTCGGTGACGGTGGTCTTTCCCGCATCCACATGGGCGAGGATGCCGAGATTGCGCACGGCAGCGAGAGTGTGTGGGGACATGGTGGTACGCATGATCTGCGGTCGTTTCTGCTGATCCGAATGAGGACAGCGCAATTCCCGCCGCAAGCGACATCGACGGACCTGTAAGGGTCGTAGACCGATCCGGCGGACTCAGTACCGGCCGCGCAGCCGGTACTGGACCGGCGAAGACACCAGAATCACCTCGAACCGCATCGGGGCAACGACGAGCGCGTAACTGGCGTATCGCATCGCATGCCTCCCGTTCGAGTGCCCGCACCGCTGGTAGCGCGGCTCACCTACCGTATCGCTGAGCGACGCTGGGCGACACTGATTTTCCCCCCGCCCCGTACAACCCGGGGCGACGGCGTGCACAGACCTCTCATCTTGGCTGAACTCCGCGAGAAGGGGGCTTGTCGGAGGGATGGGATACCTTCGCGGCACAGGTTCGACCGAGTTGCCGATGTCGAGTAAGGGGGTTCTACACAATGCGCGACCAAATTCTGTGCGAGAAGGCTCCGTTCGAGTCGTTGCCCGCGTGGTTACCGGACGGGGCTGTCGTCACGTCGCGGGATTGCGGGCGGCCGATCATGTGGGTGTCGAACGAGACCGGCCCTGCCATGGGTCGATGGTGGGACCGGTTGTTCCCCGAGCATCCGGAGAGCGGGCTGTATCCGCTGCTGGTGAACGACTGTCTCGACGTCCACCTCATGCTCACATCGCCCTCGGCCGAAGGGGATATCGATGCGATACCGGGCGATCGGCTGATCCGGGACTATTTCGAATATTTCGGAGATGCCTGGCCGGGCTTCACGCCGGCCAAGCGGCCGTCGGTGCATCCGGGGTACGCGGCCGGACGCCTGGCCTCCGAGGGACCGGCCGACTATCGACTCGCGCTCGTCCCGTGCGCCCGTGGGGCCGACGCCCCGGCGTTGATCGGCTGGGCCGGAGCCATCAACTACACCCGAAAGGTGGAGATGGTGTCCTCGGTACTGCGGTCGTGGGAGGAGAGGTTCGGCGTCCGCGTGGTCAAGATCGGCTGCTCGACCCTCGAGCTGTCCGTCGCCGCACCACCGGTGACCATGCCCGAGGCTCGCCGAATCACCCTGGAGCACGCCGGATTCTGTCCAAGCATCTGGAGTGACGATGTCACGGTCGAAAGTTACGCTGCCGGGCTCGTAGGAAAGTCGGCATGGCGCTTCCGGTGGGCGTGAGCGGGCATTTCCCCTGAAACGCGGGAAGGCCCCCAGCATCAGCTGGGGGCCTTCCTGAAAGGATGTTCCGGCGGTGTCCTACTCTCCCACACCCTGGCGAGTGCAGTACCATCGGCGCTGGTGGCCTTAGCTTCCGGGTTCGGAATGGGACCGGGCGTTTCCCCACCGCTATAGCCGCCGTA
>NZ_JAGPOX010000106.1 GCF_019038435.1 Nocardia alni | reverse complement strand
TTGCTGGGCTGGGCGGGAGCAATCCGGCCGGGCTGGGCGGTGGTCATCGTGCGAGGCATTCCTTCGACTGGGGTTGGGCGCACCGGCCCGGCCGCGGGGGGTGACCCGGCGGCCGGGGGTGCGCCCCATACTGCGCAGGTTGGGCGCATACTGACCGTACGCTGGTCGTCACGAATGCGCCACTGTTTGATGGTATGAACCATAAAAATATGGAACATAGAATCGGGCAACTCACCGGCCAACGGCGTAACCCTGCATGCCGCGCGGGTTCGCCCCGGCCGAGAGCACACCGGTCTCGGGATCGCGGGCGACCGCGGTGAGGCGTCCTTCGGACCACGGCTCCCCGATGGTCAGCACATGGCCGCGCCGGCGCAACTGCGCGACGGTCTCCTCGCCGATGCGCGATTCTACGGTCACCACACCCGGCGTCATCGCGCGCGGGTAGAACGACCCCGGGAACGATTCGTTGTGCCAGTTGGGCGCATCGATCGCGCCTTGCAGGTCCAGCCCGCCGCGCACCGGCTCGCGCAGCACGACCGACAGGAAGAAGTGCATCTGCCACTGATCCTGCTGGTCGCCACCGGGCGTGCCGAACGCCATCACCGGAACACCGTCGCGCAGCGCCAGCGACGGGCTCAGGGTGGTGCGCGGACGCCGCCCGGGGGTCAGCGAATTCGGCAGGCCGGGATCCAGCCAGGCCATCTGCAGGCGCGAACCGAGCGGGAAACCCAGTTCGGGCACAACGGGATTGGATTGCAGCCAGCCGCCCGACGGGGTCGCCGAGATCATATTGCCCCAGCGATCGACGATATCGAGATGGCATGTATCGCCACGTGTTTCACCGTTACGGGCTACGGTCGGCTCGCCCGCGCCGAGCCCGGCCGCTGCCTGCGGACCGGCCTTTCCGGCCGCGACGGCCAAGGCGTGCTTGCTCAGCACCGGCGTGCGTCCACCCGGACTGCCCGGACGCAGCTCGTGCGAGGCCTGCTCACCGATGAGAGCCCTTCTCTCCGTGGAGTATTCATCCGAGAGCAGATCGTCCAGGGGAACAGGTGCGGCGTCCCCGTACCAGGCCTCGCGGTCGGCCATCGCGAGCTTGCAGCCCTCGATCAGCAGGTGTACGTAGTCGGGCGAGGCATAGTCCGGCAAACGGTCGGGCAACAGCGAAAGTTGTTGCAGGAACGACGGACCCTGTGACCAGCCGCCCGCCTTGCAGACCGTCCAGCCGTCGCGATCGTAGGTGGCCGGATCCTCGAAACTCGCTTCGAACGAGGCGAAGTCGTCGCCCGTGAGAGTGCCGGTGTGCCGCTCCCCCGAGGTGTCCATCGTGGGTCGGGCGGCCGTGGCCGCCAACGCCTCGGCGATGAAGCCCTCGCGCCACACCCGCCGCGCCGCCTCGATCTGCGCCTCCCGGCCGCTCCCGGCCGCCTGCGCCTCGGTGAGCACCCGCTGCCACGTCGCGGCCAGTGCCGGATTGCGGAACAGCTCCCCCGGCCGGGGGGCGTGCCCGCCGGCCAGATACACCTGCGCCGAGCTGGTCCATTCGGTCTCGAACAGCCCCCGCACGGTCTCGACGGTCCCGATGAACTTCGGCACCGGCGGGTGGCCGTCCCCTGCGTAGCCGATCGCGTACTTCAGCACCTCGGCCGGCGTCCACGTGCCGTAGTCGCGCAGCAGCACCATCCACGCGTCGAACGATCCGGGCACGGCCGCTGCCAATGGACCCGTCCCGGGGATCAGCTCGAGCCCCAGCGAGGTGTAGTGCGCGATGCTCGCCCCCGCGGGCGCCGGACCCTGCCCGCACAGCACCCGCACCGGCCCGCCCGCGGGCGCGAGAATCATCGGCGCCTCGCCCGCCGGGCCGTTCAGGTGCGGCTCCACGACGTGCAGCACGAATCCGGCCGCGACCGCCGCGTCGAAGGCGTTACCGCCCGCTTCCAGGACCGCCATGGCCGACTGCGAGGCCAGCCAATGGGTGGAAGCCGCCATGCCGAAGGTGCCCTGCAAGGTCGGACGAGTGGTGAACATCTGACACTCCTGTCGGTCCTGCCATGCGTTACTCTGCGAATACGCGCCGTGGATGCCCACCGCGGCATCCCCTGTCGCAGCCTACGCAGTGTCGCGTATGCGTCGCTCGGGTCGAGGAGGGTCCGCGCGACGCCGCCGACTTGGCTACTGTGTACTTCAGTAGCGTTCGTTCGGAAGGAACCATGGTCAGCCCCACCGCGTCTCGTCCAGCCGCCGCGTCCGGAACCTTCACCCTCGGCGGTGATCTGCCCGTTCATCGCCTGGGATACGGCTCGATGCAGCTACCCGGCCCCGGAGTGTGGGGAGACCCCAAGGATCCGGACGAGGCCGTGCGGGTACTGCGGCGCGCGGTCGAACTGGGCGTCACCCTCATCGACACCGCCGACTCCTACGGCCCGTTCGTGGCCGAGAAGCTGATCCGTGAGGCGCTGCATCCGTACCCGGACGATCTGGTCATCGCCACCAAGGCCGGGCTGGCCCGCACCAAGCCGGGCACCTGGCTGCCGCTGGGCCGGCCCGAATATCTGCGCCAGCAGCTGGAGCTGAGCCTGCGGCACCTGGGCGTCGAACGCATCGACCTGTTCCAGCTGCACCGCATCGACCCCAAGGTCCCCCTGGCCGATCAGCTCGGTGAACTCGTCGCCCTTCAGAAAGAGGGCAAGATCCGCCACATCGGCCTGTCCCAGGTCACCGTGGCCCAGCTGGAGGCCGCCCGCAAGATGGCCACCATCGTCTCGGTGCAGAACCTCTACAACCTGTCCGACCGCAGCTCCGAAAAGCTGGTCGATTACGCCGAGGCCCACCAGATCGCCTTCATACCGTGGTTCCCCATGGCCACCGGCGAACTTGCCCGTCCGGGCGGCCCGCTGGACGATATCGTCAAGGGCCACACCGCAACTCCGTCCCAGCTGGCCCTGGCATGGCTGTTGCGCCGCTCCCCCGTGATGCTGCCCATCCCGGGCACCGCCAGCATCGCACACCTGGAGGAAAACGTTGCGGCAGCTGAGGTTTCGCTGACCGACGAGGAGTACGCGACGTTGTCCGGCATCAGCGCCCCGGCAGAGGGTGGCGCGGTCCAAGGCATCACCCGCATGTTCCGCCGCCGGTAAGCACCACGCCTCCACCGAATCGGGATTCTTCCCAACCCCAGCGAGTTGCTGGAGACTCGGTAACGTGCCCGGTGCGGGCGAACACTCTCGTCCGCACCAGGGCTGTCCGTTCCGTCTTTTGCTGGCGAGTGTCGTGTGCTCTGTGTTGTGGTTCGCCAGTTGCTGGGGCATGATCTGCCCGACTCCAACCGCAACGCCCACACCTGCGACAACCCCACCCGAACCGGACAACCATCCGCGGTCACATACTCCAGCCCGCATCGCGTCGAGTCCGGCACCCGGCCCTCGTCCGACTGCGCAATCGTCGTCACGGCCGCCGATTCTGCGCCAGCGCGACATCATCGGGACCGGATTCGCCAACCATGTCCGAACCACGCTAGTGAAGGGACCGGCCAGCCAACCGGCTAAACGAACCCGCGGAACACCCTGTCCGGGTCAAGGTGGGCACATCCTGAGAAATCCTGAAAATCCATGTTGCCCAGTTCCCGGTTTCCGTGAATCTCGTGAACCGCGGCCGGTACCGTACGGAATTCGCGACCGTACCCGATCTCATATTCCCACTCTTCGTCGCTCTCGCAGTCTTCTCGCGTTTTCGTGGTCACTGCCAGCACCGCATGGTGATCCGCGCGCATCGTGATGCTGTCCGCGAGGAAGACAACACTGAGTTCCTTACCCGATGCCGCGGCCACTACCTCATCGACTCCGACGCCAGCCCATGCCGGGTCCTCGACGAGGTGAACGTCCGAGGTCCACTCGCTCTCCTTCGCCGTCAGCAGCCTGACCACCTCCTGCCACGCGGAGTGGTCGGTGTAGTCGGTTCTGACGATGACGGCATCGTACTCATCACGGGCGGTGGCATCCGGCAGCGGCTTCATCGCTGAATCTCCCAGTCTCTCGTCAATCCGATTCATGATGCTATTGGATCCCCGCTAGACCGCACGCTCCCCGACCCTGTTCCACAGGGCCCGCTCACCTCACCGGGGTGCGAGGACCAGAGTTACTGCCGCCCAGATCCTCTCGCCAACAACACCCAACCTTCGCCACCTCATATCCCCGAACGCGACACCAGGGCCGACACCACCAACGATGCGGCCGGGATACCTCGTGGTCCGCGCAGCACCTCATGCCTTCACATCGACGCCCTCGCCTTCACCACTCACATCATCATGAGAACCGCTGAGAGCCCCGGAAATCCATACCTCGATACGCTTTCGCTATGGAACCGGACGTGTGTCCAGGACGTCCAAAGGGTAAGTGGACTGTGGCGGACCGATTCGGTCGCCGGATCATGGAATGTCAAGAAATGGTGAGGTGTGGAATTGGCAGGCTTCCTATCGGTGGATATCGACGCGCTGGGTAAGGCCGTGCAGTCATTGCGTAGTTCGGAGCAGGTGCTCACGGACGCCATGAAGGCAATGGCTCGAGGTGGTCACGGCGATATCGGCACCAAGGTGCTCACCGACGCCGCAGAAAGCTTCCAGCGCCGGTGGAAATACGGCATCGAGCAAATCGGCAAGTCAGCGAAGTCGACAGCGGATGGCATCTCGCAATGCCACGATGCCTACCAGCAGGCCGATCAGGAATTCGCCCAGGCCCTCCAGCAGGCCAAATCAGCAGTTCAGGGGTAATCGTGATCGAGACCCCGTATCCCAATCTCGGCTTCAACCCTGTCCCGGGCACCCCGGACGATGTCGCCGGACTGCGCGGGCAGGTCAACTCGGCGGGCGAAGCAGTCAAGGAGACCAATGGTCTGCTGAACCGTCTCCGCAACGCCAACGACGACATCTGGAAGGGCGCAGGTGGCGACGCTTTTCGTGCCCATTTCGACGCGACCCTCGCCCAGGACCTCGGCTACGCCCAGAGCTCACTGGAACGCGCCGTCTCGGTCTTGGACGAGTGGCATACCGACTTGGTCGGCTACCAGAGCACCGCGAAAGGCCTGGAATCCGAGGCCGCTGAGGCCCGAGGCAAACACGCCCAAGCGGAAACCGCCTTCCAACAGGCTAAATCCAATCCCGACCTGGGCCTGGCCGATCAAACGTTCACCGACGAGGCGCAGTTGGCTGCTGCGCAGTCCCGGCTCAATGCCGCCGAGGCCAAGGTCCGCTCGGCCGGCACTGAAGTCGAAAACTGGCAGGGGCAACTAGAGTCCATCCTGAAACGCGCCCACGATCTGGAATCCGAACATGCCCAGAAAGCGCTGAAGGTAGCGGCTGAGCTTGATGCCGCCGCAAAGGATTTCGCCCCGAGCCCGCCGCACCACCACTGGTGGGACAAGATCACCGATGCACTGAAAGCTGTCGGCGATTGGATATCGAAGCATAGAAAGCTGCTGCACAATATCCTGAGTACCGTCTCGGCTATCGGCGGGCTGGTCGCTCTACTCACCCCTCCTCCATTCGATGCTATCGGCATGGCCGTCGGCGCGGTTGCGAGCCTCGCCAATGTGGGCCTCGATGTGAGCGACCCGAAAGTTCGCCATGACATCGGTGATTTCGCCAAGGGGGTGTGGAATGGCGACTTCATGCATGGCGATTTCCATACGAAGGATCTCGGGTCGATAGCTACACTCGCAGGGGATAGCCTCGGGGGCATTCCCGCACTCGGCACGGTAAAAGGAATTGCCTCGATGGGAAAACTGGGAGAGGAAGCCGCCGAGGCGGGCAAAGCAGCCCCCGCGTTGAAGGATGTATTATCCGATGTCGCCAAGTCGCCCGGCTGGGCAGTAAAGAAACTGGAGAAGCTTCCTATCCCCGATTCCGTATTCGGCGTAGGAGCGCATGCCAATCCCGAGCTACGACTGATGAACCGCCTGGACGGAATCGATTTGGCGTGGCGCGGTAAGTCTGTGGTCTCCGACGGTTACCACGACATCAAGGATTGGATTAATTCGTGACTGAAGACGTGGACTTGGCGATGGAGATTCCGGGAGGCTATATCGCGCTTCCACTGAACGGCATCGACAACAGCTTGGCAGCGACCCTGGCGATATTGAAAGAAGCCGGCCCGCCCGATATGGCCCAAGCCGCCGGCCAAATGATCCCTGCGTTGGGGATGTTCCTCGGTGAACTCGCGAGCGATGGCGTTCGTTACTGCGGGCTCGGCAGGCATTTCGTCGATGATGAACTTGTCACATCAATGCTCACAGTCCTTGTCTATGACACCGGCGGCGATACGGAGCGTCCTCGGATCGTCGTGAAGAATATTGCCGACGCCAAGCTGGAAGATGGCGCTCGCGGTGATCTTCAGGTAGTTGACATCGACAATCGGCCTATGATGTTCTTCGAGCAAGTCCGGGATCTGCCGGTACCCGATCTTCCCGGTAATC
Organism: Nocardia alni; assembly: GCF_019038435.1. GTDB lineage: Bacteria > Actinomycetota > Actinomycetes > Mycobacteriales > Mycobacteriaceae > Nocardia > Nocardia alni. Next base: position 28,391 of record NZ_JAGPOX010000106.1, on the reverse strand, counting down.
CCATCCAAGGCGCGGCTGCGCCGGTATATCAGTTCGAGGCTGCAGTGCCCTCTAATGACGGTTCAGCTGTCGCCTCGATCGAACTATCCACGACGTTTGCCGCCCACGGGCCGCAGTATCGGCGCATGATCATCGATATGGCACGTTCAGTAGAACTGAAGCGTCAGAAGACATACGGAGGGTCGCTGAGACTATGAACCATGGTCGGCACGGCGGGGAGCAGGGTGACCGGCCCTTCTCGGCTCCACGGACGGCGCGTGGGATCGAGACGTTCGGACGTCTCGATGAAACGCCGAAAAATCCTCCGCGGCACGGAGAGAACAAGGACCCCAGATATCCGTCACCGCGATTGTTGCGATGGACGTCGGCTTTCATCCTCGACTTGCTGATTCATGCCGGTCCGATGATCGCCGTATTCGTTGTGCTGGCGCACGACACGTCGTTGGCCGACAAGTTACCACAGGTGCGATTGTGGGCCCTGATTTCCTGGCCGGTGCTGTCTTTCATTGATAGAACAGTTGTCCAGAGAGCTTTTCACTCGACCTTAGGCAAGGCGGTATTCGGTCTCGTCGTCATTCGCCCCGAGGATGGCCGATGGCCCACGTTCGGCAGACTGGTCAAAGTTTGGCTGCTCGGATTGCTGAGTTGGGTCGTCATTGCGATCAGCGTCTTCGGAGACTATTCGGGCGGCAGCGGTTCTGATCGGGAAGGATTCGACTTCGTATTACCCGCAGTTCGCCGGGTAGATGTCGGCCGTCGCTGAAGTGCGATGGAATATCGCGGGGGCTCAGCCGATGTCGGCGAGGCGGGGGCCGATGTGTTCGCCGAAGCAGTCGAGCCAGGCTGCTGGGTCCGGGTCTCGGGGAGGGGGCCGATGTTCAGAAGGTCTACGCCCAGGTTGGCGTAAGGGGGTTAGAGACAAGGACCACGATGTCCGGTCCGTAAACGTTGTGCGCCACGTTCATCGAGTCGAGCTTCGTCGCATCCGATCGGTCTGGAGGTGGTGCGTCGCGTTTCGTTCGGACAGATCACCGACACGGCCACGGACACCTTGCAAATGCCATCGCTCACGGACATTCCTTCAATGTCATCGCTCACGGACATGATCCGACGTCATCGCTGACGGTACCGACACCATCGGCAGCTCGAACGCTGTCATCATGCCCGGTCAGGGGACGAGCACTACGACCTCCAGTCCGTGCGCGGCGTGCGCGGCGGCCAGCGCTGCGGCCGGGTCGTCCAGTCCGACGACCGTGATGTCCAGGACCGACAGGTCCAGGACGTCCGCGCGGATCATCGACCACAGGTCCAGGAGGGTCGTGTCGTGGCCCATCCAGGATCCGCGCAGGGTCAGGCGACGGTGCATGAAGTCGCCGTAGGGGATGGGGAGGTTCTCGCGGACGCCGCCGACCAGAACCCAGGATCCGTCGGTGCGGATGGCGTCGTAGCCGGCCATCGTGGGTTCCGCCGAGGGGACCGCGCCGAGCGTGTCGACGACGGCGTCGAGCGGGCCGGCCGCGGCCGCGATAGCCCGGCCGTCGATGCCACGGTCGCCGGTGAGCGGCACCGTGAGTACGCGCGGGTCCAGGCCCGCCAGCCGGTCCAGGGCGTCGCGGTTGCGGCCGACCGCGACGACCGCCGCCGCCCCCCGGGCCAGCGCGATCAGGACCGCCGCCGTGCCGAGCTGGCCGGTCGCGCCGATGACCGCGACGGTCGTGCCCGCGCGCACCCCGGCCCGCTCGATGCCCTCGCCCGCTATGCCCAGCCACTGCAGGAAGGCCAGTCGCTCGGCGGGGTAGGCGTCCGCGCCGGGCAGTGCGATCAGGACGCGTTCGGGTTGCAACGCGCGCTCGGCGAACAGCCCGTCGCGCCAGACCTCGCGCATGCGGTCGGTGGTCGCGGTGGGTCGCCCGTCGTTCCCGATTCCGGTCCAGGCGAGTAGGGCCTCCTGCGGGTCGGCCGCGCGATGCGAGCGAAACAGGGCGGTGGCCGCGACGATATCGCCGGGTTGTACCGCGAAAACATCGGGGGCGGTCGCGGTCACCCGCCCGATTCCGGTGGGGCCCAAGATGATCGGGGTCGGGAATCCGCCGCGGGTACCGGCGACGATATCGACCGTGTAGGCCGGGATCATCGCGGCGAGAACGTCGAGCGTCACCCCACCGCCGCGCAATTCGGGTTCGGGGACGTCCGCGAAACACAGTCCGCCGCCAGGTGTCGTCATCTGCCATGCCTTCATGCCTCCAGTTCATCTCCGGGGCGGCGTGGTATCCAGAATCGGATGATCGTGGAACTGGCGGTACCAGCATGGACTGGTGCCGCGGACCGATAATAGAGTCCCGGCACCCCGAAGGAGACAGCATGACGACCAACGGCTGCCACCACCCGCGCGACCGCACACACCATTTGCAAGCGGATCTCCGAACCGTTCGCAGGTACGACGCGCATGCCTGATCCCAAGCCCCGTGAGGCACAGCAGTCGGCGGCGCGACGGCGGGAACTCGGAGTTTTCCTGCGGGCACGGCGCGAGCGAACCAGCCCTGACGAGGTCGGCCTGCCCGGCTCGGATCGCCGCCGCACCCCTGGACTGCGCAGGGAAGAGCTGGCGGTCATCGCCGGCGTGAGCACCACGTGGTACACGTATCTCGAGCAGGGCCGTGATGTGCGCCCGTCCGAACAGGTGCTGGGCGCGATCGCGAATGCGTTGCGGCTCAACGGGGATGAGCGCGCGCATCTGCATGGGCTGACGGGTGGCAATAACGGCGATCCAGTACCGGCGCCGGTTGAAACCGTTGCGCCCGAGGTATCCTCGATCCCCGCGATGGTAAATCCCGCACCCGCCTACATCACCGGCGTGACCACCGACCTACTCGCTTGGAACGACGCGGCAGCCGAATACTTTTCCGGTCTTACCGACCAATCCTCTTCCAGTAGACCGAATCTGGCGCGCTGGGTGTTCCTCGATCCGGCCGCCCGGCAAATCCTGGTCGACTGGACGGAGGTGGCGCAATCGGTCCTGGCCCGGTTGCGCACCGGCGCCGGACGGCACCCGGGCGACGAACGCTTCACCCGCCTGGCCGCAGACCTCCGCGCGGGCAGTACCGAGGCGGCCGCCTGGTGGCCCCGCTACGACATCGCCACCAGCCGCTCGGGGACCAAACACCTGCGCCACCCCACACACGGGGAACTCACCTTCACACACGCAAGTTTCACGGTCACCGACGCCCCGGATCAGATTCTGGTGATCTACCGCCCCTCACCACCGGACCGATGAATTCAACGCTCCCGCGACGTCTCCTCTACGAACCATGTCCACGACAAGGGAGCCTTCATGAGCACCGCACTTCCACCGATCGTCGATACCACCACCTGGCAGCGTGAGCTCGACGAGCTGCGAGTCCGGGAGAAGGCCGCCACCCGCGAGCTCGACGCGATCGCCGCCGCGCGCCGCCGGATGCCGATGGTGCAGATGCCCGACTATGTGCTCGAGGGGCAGGAGGGTCCGGTGCGGCTGGCCGAAGTCTTCGACGGGCATTCGCAGCTGATCGTGTACAACCACATGTGGTTCTCGGGCGAGAAGTGGCAGTGCGGTGGCTGCACCGGATTCACCTCGCAGTTCACCCGTTTGGAGTTCCTGGAGAACTACGACGCCCGGTTCGTCATCGTCACCCAGGGTCCGATCGAGGACGCGCTGGCGTACAAGCGCCGGGTGGGCAACGCGATGGACTGGTACTCCACGGCGAAGAGCCCGTTCGGGGCGGATGTGGGGGCGCCGTTCGAGGGAGGGTTCGCCGTCAACGTCTTCCTGCGCGACGGCGACACCGTCTACCGCACCTGGCACACCAACGGCCGGGGTGTCGAACAGCTCAGCCACACCTTCGCGCTGACCGATGTGCTGCCGTACGGGCGCCGGGAACAGTGGCAGGACTCCCCCGAAGGCTGGCCGCAGTCACCGACTTACAGCGGCTGGAGCGGTTCGGAGGAGATCGCCGCCCGCTACGGCGCCCCCGATGCGTGAACCCGGCTGAGACGCTCGCAGCGTTCGTGGGGCACGATCGGGACCGCCTGGCGAATCACGTTCCGCTGCCTCCCGCGGCGCCGACCCGTTCGTCCCGAACCCGTTGCGCCGAACGACGTGCGCGCCCGTACGACACTCCCGCGCCCACCGCCAGCAGCACCGCCGCGTACACCAGTTGCCCGCCGCCGAACGCGACCCCGGCGACGACCGCCAGCACCGCGGCGACCAAAAGGCCCAGTATCCGCCGCCACCCGTGGAACAGACGCGAATACGCCAGCGCGCACAGCAGATACAGCAGGAAGAAGTTCTTCCCCGCCACCGACAGCAACCCGCCGAGACTCGACCAGCCCCCTACGCTGGTCGCGATCACGACGAGAAATACCGCCGCACAGGCGACTACGGCGATCCGCGGATTGTCCCCGCCGGAGATGCGAGCCAGCGGCCGCGGCAGCAACCCCTCACGGGCACTGGACATGACCAGCCGGGACGCACCCCATATCGCACCCACCAGATTCGCCACGATGATCACCACACCGAGCAGCGCGACCGACCATCCGGCGGCCGGGGAGGCGATGCGGGTCACGATGGCCTGGATCGGCGCGCTGTCCGTGGTGGCCGCGTATTCGGGCAGCAGGCTCTGCACCCCCAGAGCCAGCATCAGGTACATGACCGTGACGATCAGAAAGCTCACCACCACCACGCGCGGGAAGTCCCGGCGCGGATGCACATATTCCTCGGTGGTGAACGAGAGCATCTCCCAGCCGGTGAAGGCGAAGTAGACCACGCCGATCGCACCCGCCCCCGTGACCACCGCCGACCCGCTGGCCGGCGGCAGATGTCCGGCCGGGGACGCGTGCACCAGCGCGAGCACGCCGACCGCCAGCAGGCCGACGGTGAGCAGGACCGCCAGCGCGATCTGCACACCGGTCGACAGCCGCACACCCGCGAGCACCACGGCCGCCGCGACGACCAGCAGAACGGCCGCGGCAACCGGAATCGGGACGCCGGTCAGCCCGGGCAGCACGGTGAGATATCCCGCCCCGGTCAGCGCGATCGCCGGAATGCCCAGACCGAACGTGCCGATCGTGAGCAGTTCCACCCCGGCCGCCGGATGCCGCCCGAAGGCCACCTGGACGAATCCGGCCACCCCGCCCGCACCCGGATACCGCGCGCCGAGCCGGGCGAACACGATCAGCAACGGCACCGTGACCACCGCCGCCAGCACCCAGGCGTACAGCGCCGCGTTCCCGGCCTGCCGATAGGCGAGACCGGGCGAGACCAGCGCACCGCTGCCCACCACGATCGTGATGGCCAGCGCGGTCGCGCCCGGGAGTTTCAGATGACCGCGGAGCCGAGCCCCCTCGGTGGTCTCCGAGGGGGCTACTGCGGCTGCGTCGCCGGTTGTCGTCATACCGTCGCCCGTGCGAAAGCCGGTGCGGGGCGCGGGTGTTCGGTGGGAGCCAGGAACGTCGTGATCGCGCTCCGGCCGTTCTGCGGCCGGATCATGTAGACCGCGCCCTCCGGACCCGCCACCGAACCGTGCCGGGTGCCCTTGGTCAGGGTTATCCACGTGCCGCGCTCGCAATACTGATGTCGGTATTCGCCGTTCTCGTCCACCCAGAACAGTAGAGCCTCACCGCGCAGGATGAACAACTCCTCGTCCAGGCTGTGATGATGCCAATCGTGCACCTTCCCGGGCTGATCGTGCTGCAATTCGAAACTTCCCTGCTCCGGGAGTAACTCCAGGAGTGCCGTGCCCAGTTGAGGCACCGCTTCGGTGCTGAATGACGGGCTCATTTCATCCCCTTCGTGCCGTGGATAAACGGGCAGCCACCCGCGCCCGGGTCCCGGTTGTCGTCGCCCAGGAAGTACTGCGTCCACTCCCGGTTCTCGGAATCGCCGAAACTTCCCAGCAGCGGCGTCGGCGGCACCTCGTCGTATGCGTGCAGCCGACCGCGAATGATGGTGCGCGCGTTCTGTCCCTGCACGCTGTCCGGTGTGAGGTCGTCGAAGACGAACCTCGGCTGGAAGGTGATGGCGAAGTGCTCGGAATAGCGACTGTGCCGCCGCGTGTGCGCCGGTGTATTCGCGACAACGAACAGCGGCATACCCGCGAAACTGAATTCCCAGAACGGATCGTCGGCATCGGTCGCGATATCCGGCGGCCACGGCTCGGTGTCGGCGGCGTGCAATCCCTGTAGCACCTCCCAGAACCACCGCTCGTGGTCGCCGATCGAGCGCGGGACGCCGTCCGGCTCGAAGAAGGCCACCAGCGAGGTCCTTTTACCGAGCGCGGGTGCGATCTCGGTGAATTCCGTCAGGGCCTGCGCGAGGGTGTGAACACCGGTTTCCGCGGGCACGAACGTGTACCGCAGGGTTCCGCGGCGCACCGCGTCCACTCCGAAAATACAGGGAAACAATCTATTTCGATCGAGCATGCGTTGGTTGAAACAGTCGAGGGCATTTTGCTCCCAGGGCCGTATGCGAGACTGCGTCGGCTCGCTCAGCAGGCTGGTGGCAGTGGCGTATTCAGAAGTCACCGTGGACCTTTCGTGCGCTCATCACTGACCGGGGCAGCCGCCCCTTTAGCACGCCACCAAAAAGAATCATTTCCGATGTCGTTGTCCCGCGGTGATGTTCAAAGCAGCCAATCTTGGTCCAAAAACGGTCACTTGTTCAGGTCGTCGGTGCGCTCTCCCACAGATAGCTGCGCACCGAAACCCCAGCAGCCCGTAGGCAACCCAGCACCTCGTCGATATCGGCCGAGCCCACACGCGAATGCGCGAGGAGCCGATCGGCCGCCTCGAGCAGACACAGCACGGCGTCCAGCCGTGCGCTCGGAGCCTGCTCACGCAGCCCCGACGCGAGTGACCGCACTATTCGCGCGGCATCGTCCGGCTCGATCACGGCAGGCCCTCGGACGTCGATTCGGTCACCACCGACCCCACCGGTGCGGCCGGGACAGCCACCGCGGGACGGTGACGGATGAAACGGCCGCCGAATTGGTTGACGGCCAGGCCCAGAATCATCATCGCGGCGGCGACGACCTTCATCGTGGTCAGATGCTCATGGAAGATCAGCATCGAGCCCACCATTCCGAACAATGGCACCAGCAGGGTCAGCGGAGCGACCACTGTGGTCGGATACCTTTTCAGCAGTCCATTCCAGACGGAGTAACCGAACAGCGTCGTCGGATAGACGACATAAAGCACCGACCCCGCCGCCGCCCAGGACATCGACGCGAAGGAATGGCCGATGGAGGCGGGCCCCTCGAAGATCAGGCACAAAACGATCAACGGCAGAACAGGCACGGTGGACGACCACACCATGAAACCGACGGGCTCCTCCGGTTTCACCTTTTTCACGATGGCGTTCGCCAAACCCCAGGACAGGCCCGCGCCGATCACCATGAACAGGCCGAGGACGGTCATCGAGCCGTCTGTCACGGTGGCGGTCACCGCGACGCCGGCGAACCCGAGAATAATTCCCGCGGCCTGATGGGTATTGATCTTCTCCTGCACCAGCAGCACGCTGAACAGAATTGTGAAGAAAACCTGCGTCTGCAGCACCACGGACGACAATCCCGCCGACAATCCGGCCCAGATACCACCGAAAAGAAGACTGAACTGCAAGACGCCGAAAACAATTCCGTATAAGGTAAGGTAACGGAACGGGACCTTCGGCCGAGGGAAGAAGAAAATAGCCGGGATCGCCGTGAGCACAAATCGCAGAGTGGCCAGCAGGAACGGATGGAAGACATCCTCCGCCGTCTTGATCAAGGAAAAGTTCAATCCCCAGATCACGGTGATGAGGAGCCCGAGGGAGAGTGCCCGTGGTGGCATATCCGACGTCCAATCAATCAATAGTTACCGGTGGAAATTCAGTCAGCGATCCCGGATAGGTCGGGAAGCTGCTCGAACGCGATCGCCGCGGCCGCGCGGGCCAGGACGAGCCCCGCCGCCGAGGCAGCGACCACGGTGCCGAAACGCTCGCCGAGCCACGGCTCCAGGGTGGTGATCCGCGCAGTGCCGCCGTCCAGCCGCAACCCCGTGGCCGTGACCGCCCAGTCGACGCCGATCGCCCGGTGCGCGGCCTCGACCAGCGACGACACCGATCCCGACCATTCCTCGGCGTGCCAGCCCTCGACCGGCGACACCGAGGAACCGCCGGGCCCGGACCGCACGACCGATACGGGCCGGACCGCTCCGTCCAGAACCACACTGGACACCAGTACCTCGGTGTCGCCGTCCGCGGTGTGCACCCCCGATTCGACCAGCTTCGCGCGCAGCAGGGCGGGGTCGGCGCACAACTCGGCCGCGAACGCCGCGACATCGCGGATGCGCAGTTTCCGCGCCGCCTCCGCCAGCGGTGCGACAGAACGGGAATCGAGGCTGAACACCGCGGCCACGGACACCTCGCCGCGCAGATCGCACAGCGCGGTGAACAACGACGCGTACTGGCCGGTGTCCGCCACCCGATGCTTTTCCACCCAGGCCGCTTCCCAGGTCGGGTAGCCGCCGCTGATCAGCGACAGTTCGTATCGCTCGGCGAGATCGGGGAGCACACGCTCCCAGTCCTCCTTCCGGCCGTTGCCGACGAGGATCAAACGAGGCCGCTCGGGGGTCATTGTTCGTTTCCTTTCACTTGTGCGCCAACCCAATCCAGGGCGGCGGTGACGAATGTCCGCACGCCGACGGTCAGGGTCGGTTGAATTACCGGTGCGAACGTCGAGGAGTGGTTCTGCGGAATGTCCTCGTCGACGCGGCCCGCCATGAAGGCCTTGCCGTAGGTTTCCGGGTCGATGCCGCCGATGAACCAGTACACCGACGGCACCTTCGCGGCCGTGGACAGCAGGCCGAAGTCCTCGCTCGCGGTGGTCGGCGGGATCGAAATCACCAGTCCGTCACCGAAGTACGCGCGGTGCGCCGCGGCGACCCGCTCGGTGCTCGCCGCGTCGTTCACCGTCGGCGGCAGGTAGTACACCGAGGTGATGGCCGGGTCCGTCGTCGCGCCCGCGGCGACGGCCTCGGCCTCCACCAGCCGCTCGATCGCGGCCATCACTTTCGTGCGGACCTCCTCGGTGGGCGTGCGCACGTTGATCGCCAGCGTCGCGGAGTCCGGGATCACCGCCGCGGTGGTTCCCGCGTGCAGTGCGCCGACCGTGACCACCACCGGCTCCTTGGCCGCGACGGACCGCGATACCACCGTCTGCAGCCGCAGCACGAGCGAGGCGGCCATCACCACCGGGTCCACCGCGCCCTCCGGCCTGGAGCCGTGGCCGCCGCGGCCGAACAGCTCCACCGTGACGCTGTCGGTGGCGCCCATGACCGTTCCCGAACACGTCCCGACCATGCCCGCCGGACCGGGTCCGACGTGCTGTCCGAGGATGATGTCCGGCACGGGGAACCGCTCGAACAGGCCGTCGTCGACCATCGCGGCCGCGCCGTATCCGCTCTCCTCCCCCGGCTGGAATACGGCGATGATGGTGCCGCTCCAGGCTTTCGGATCGCCCGCGAGCAGGGCGCACGCCCCGAGTAGGGACACGACGTGGACGTCGTGCCCGCAGGCGTGCATCACCGGCACCTGCGCGCCGGACGAATCGGTGGCCACGACCGTGCTGGCATAGGGCAGACCGGTCTGCTCGAGCACCGGCAGGGCGTCCATATCCGCGCGCAGCATCACGGTCGGGCCCTCGCCGTTGCGCAGGATGCCCACGACACCGGTCTGGCCGACACCTGCGGTGACCTCCCAGCCCTGTGCGGTGAGCCGGTCCGCGACGATGGCCGCGGTGCGTTTCTCCTGGAACGCCAGTTCCGGGTGGGCGTGCAGGTCGCGGTACAGCTCCTCGAGGTCGGGGGTCAGTTCTTCGAGTGCTTCGAACATGGGTCACCTCGTAGTAGGTTCACTTCGTCATTCCGGATTACGCATCGGCAACCACCCCGTACACGCGTGCGCGGGCGACGGCCGGAAACGGCACCGCGTGCACGCGGAAGCCGTTGGGCGGCAGCGCCTCCAGGTTGCTCAGGCCGGTGACCACCGGGATCCCGGCGGCTACCAGCACGTCGAGCGCCGAGTATTCGGCGGTGTCGACACCCACCAGCGCGGCCTTCTGCTCGACGAGCCAGGCGGCCGCCTCGTCGCCGAGACGGGCCTGCCCGCCGGTGTGCAGCAGCACCGCGCGGTCGGTGACCTCGAGCGCCGCCAGTTCGCCGCGCGAGACGGTATCGGTCCGAATTCCCAACAGGCGAACCAGAATACCCTCGAGGTCGGCCAGCAGCGCCGCATCGGCGGCGACCAGCGGCAGACCGTCCGGCCCGGAGAACTCGACGACCCGCCGACGCGATGCGGCCCGCGCCACACCGCGAGAACCCTTGTGCGGCTCCATGATCAGCTCCTTGCGCAGGATGCGCGTGGCGCCGACCATGAGCAGACCCAGGTGATGGGCGAACAACTCGCCCAATTCATCGTCACCGATGTCGTTTTCGGGGATGTCCAGACGAAAACCCTGTGCCTGCAACGCACCTCCGTTGCTGAACTCCACCTCGGCGTCGAAGTCGACCCGCCACTGCTCAATCGCTTCTGTCATAGTTCTCCATACTTGTCAGCCCTGGCAGTCGATGAAGGCCTTTTCCAGCTTCGTGATCATTTCGCGGATCTCGGCCTCGGTGATGATCAGCGGGGGCAGCAGCCGCAGCACCGCCCCGTACCGGCCGCCGGACTCGATCAGCAGTCCGTGTTCCAGGCAGCGCCGTTTGATCGCCCGGGCCCGCGCGCCGTCCGCGGGCCTGCTGCCGAGCCGGTCCGCGGGAGCGTCCGGGTCGATGATCTCCAGGCCCCACATCAGTCCACGGCCGCGCACCTCACCGATCTCCGGCCGGATCGCGGCCAGCTCGCGCAGCGATTCGCCGATGAGCTCACCCCTTCGACGCGCACCGTCCACCAGACCGTCGCGGCTGATGACGTCGATCGTGGCCGCCCCGGCGACCATGGCGACCTGATTGCCGCGGAACGTGCCCGCATGCGCGCCCGGACGCCAGGTGTCGTACTCGGCGTTGTACAGCACCAATGCCAGCGGGAATCCGCCGCCGACGGCCTTGGACAGCAGCACCGCGTCCGGTTCGATACCCGCCGCCTCGAACGCGAACATCGTTCCGGTGCGGCCGAATCCGGTCTGAATCTCGTCGATGACCAGCGGGACGTCGTGCCGGGCGGTGATCTCCCGCAGTCCACGCAGCCACTGCACCGGCGCCGGGATCACACCGCCCTCGCCCTGGACCGCCTCGACGATCACCGCGGCCGGTTTCGGAACTCCGCTCTCCGGATCGTCGAGGACCCGCTCGATATACCGCAGGCCGATCTGCACCCCCTCCTCACCGCCGACGCCGAACGGGCAGCGGTACGAATACGGGTAGGGCAGGAAATGCACGTCCGGCATCAGCGTGCCGACCGGTGTTTTCGGCGCGACGTTCCCCATCAGGGCCAGCGCACCGGCCGTCATTCCGTGGTAGCCGCCGTGGAATGCCAGCACGGTGCGCCGCCCGGTGGCCGTCTTGAACAGTTTCACCGCGGCCTCGGCCGCGTCCGCACCCGTCGGACCGCAGAACTGGACCTTGGCGTCGGCCGCGAAGCCCTCGGGCAGAACTCCGTAGAGGGTGCGCAGGAATTCGTACTTCACGGGCGTGGTGAGGTCCAGCGCCTGCTGGATCCGGCCGGCGTCCAGAAACTGCCGCACCTTGTCCGAGACCTCGGGGTGGTTGTGTCCGAGGGCGAGGGTCCCGGCGACCGAGAGACAGTCGAGGTACTCGCGGCCGGCGGTGTCCCGGATCCGTGCGAGGGAGCCGTACTCGAATACCCTGTCGGCGGCGTCGGCATAGGTGCGTGCCGCGGATTCCCGCGCCTGGACGTAGTGGTATTGCTCGTCGGCGAGCGTGACCGTCACGGTTGGTGCTCCTTGTCTGCCGTATCGATCGGCGCCGCGGCGAGTTGCGCGTCGGCGACCATCACCTGCCCCAGGGCGATTCCGCCGTCGTTCGTGGGTACCTGGCTGTGGCAGTGCACCTCGAATCCGTCCCGGCGCAGCGCGATCAGGCAGTTCACCAGGAGGAACTCGTTGAGGAATACGCCTCCGGACAGCACGATCCGCCGCACCCCGGAACTCTCGGCGATCGCCGCGCACTTGTCCCGGACCATGTTCACCACTGCGGTATGGAACCTCCGGCTGATGTCCACGAGGGGGACGCCCGCCTCCAGATCGGTTGCGATGGCGCGGATTACCGGCCGCGGATCGATCTCGTCGCCGGGGTAGGCGAACGTATAGCCGTCCTTCGCCAGATCCAGATCGCGCTGGAGCAGGCCCTCCAGCTCGATCGGCCCCTGCGCCTCGTATTCCGCGAGGCCGCAGACGCCCAGCAACGCGGCCACCCCGTCGAACAGCCGTCCCATGCTGGAGACCGGCGGCGAATTGATGCCCCGGGCCAGCATCGTGGCGTAGACGTGCCGATGATCATCGGTGAGCACGCCCAGCGCCGGGAATGCCCGCACCGCGGCGTCGGCGTCGCCCAGCGCCTCGAGGGCCAGCGCGAATCCTGATCGGATCGGCTCGCGCACGGCCTGGTCGCCGCCGATCAGCGGCAGATACCGCAGGTGCGCGGTCCGATCCACCGCCAGGTAGTCGCCCACCAGGAATTCGCCGCCCCAGATGGTGCCGTCGACGCCGTAGCCCGCGCCGTCGAAGATGACGCCGATCGCGGCGCCGACGAGCAGATTCTCGGCCATACAGGAGGCCATATGCGCGTGGTGATGCTGTACGAATCGCGGCTCGCCGGTCTCTCCGATGCCCTGCCGGGCCCGGCTCGACCGGAACTGCGGATGCATATCGTAGGCGCCGAACTCCGGCTGGAGTTCGTACAGCGACGCCACGTGCGCGGCGGTCTGCCGATGCGAGACGAAGGTCTCGTCGTTCTTCAGATCGCCGATGTGCTGGCTGAGGAACACCTTCGAACCGGACGCCAGGGCGACGGTCGTCTTCAATTCCGCGCCGTAGGCGACGATCGGCGCCACCGGCCTGCCGACGTCCACCGGATACGGCGCGTATCCGCGAGCGCGCCGGACGAACGTGAGCTGTGGTTCGTCCAGCTCCGGGTGCACGGACAGGCGCAACACCGAATCGTCCACGCGGGTCTGGATATCCCGGTTGTGGTACAGCACGACATCGGCGATCTCGAACAGCTGCGCCAGCGCGTCCTCGTTCCGATACACGATCGGATAGCCGGAGATGTTGCCGCTGGTCATCACCAGTGTTTCCGAGCCCGGTTCGTCGAGCAGCAGATGGTGATGCGGTGCGGTGGGCAGCATGATCCCGAGGTTCGGATTGCGCGGTGCCACACTCTCGGGCAGGGCCCCGGAACGCTTGCGCGCCAGCAGAATCGGTCGCGCCGGCGAGCAGAGCAGATCGATCTCCGCCGGCGACAGGCTGACCAGCCGCTCGACGGTTTCCAGATCGCGCGCCATGACGGCGAACGGCTTGGAATCCCGTCGTTTGCGTTTGCGCAGCAACGCAACGGATTCCGCGTTAGTGGCGTCCACCGCGAGATGGAAGCCGCCGACACTCTTGATGGCGGCGATCCGTCCCGCGGCCAGTTCCTCGGCACATCGGCGCAGCGCGGCCTCGCCCTCCACGGTGAGACCGGCCGAGTCGGTGAGCAGCAGACGGGGCCCGCAGTCGGCGCACGCGTTGGGCTGTGCGTGATAACGCCGGTCGAGCGGATCCTCGTACTCGGTGCGGCATCGGGGACACATCACGAACGAGGCCATCGTCGTCAGCACGCGGTCGTACGGCAGCGCCCGCACGATGGAGTAACGCGGACCGCAGTTGGTGCAGTTGATGAACGGATACCGGTACCGGTGATCCGACGGATCACGCAGCTCCGCTTGGCAATCCGCGCACACGTGGGTGTCCGCGGGAACCAGCGCGGTCTTGGATCCGCTGTGCTCGCTGTGCACGATCGCGAATTCCGTCGGGTCCTCGTGGACTTGCTCACGGCTCGTGACCATGACTCCGTCCACCCGGGCCAATTCCGGTGCGCGATCGCTCAATTCGGAGGTGAATTTCTCCAGTGCGGCGTTCGGGCCGTGCGCCTCGATCAGAACGCCCGCGGGATCGTTACGCACCCAGCCGGTGAGGCCGCGCTCGTGTGCGAGGCGATACACGAAGGGGCGGTAGCCCACTCCCTGCACCACTCCGGTGACCCTGATCAGCCACTTCTCCAGGTCCCTCATGGCCCGCCCCCTAGCACAGCCGTGGTAGTTCGGCGCCGCGTAACTCTTCCAGCATCGATTCGCGGCCCGCGGAGTCGCGCAGAATGACCGCTGCGCCTTCCCTTTCGGTCACCTCGCCGATCATCGCCGCGTGCGCGCCGTACTTGTGCGCCTGCAGGGCGGACAACACATCGTCGACCGCGTCCGGGGTGACGAATATCGCCACGCAACCCTCGTTCGCGCAGTGCAGCGGGTTGATGCCGAGCATGTCCGCGGCCATCGCCGTTTCGTGCTGGATCGGGATCGCCGGCTCGTCGACCAGGATCGCCCGGCCCAGCATGCTCGAGTACTCGTGCAGGACCGCGGACAGTCCACCGCGGGTGACATCCCGCATCGAGCGGATCGACCCGGTGGGCGCCTTGGCGAAGACCCCGTCGATCATGCCGTTCAGCGGGGCGCAGTCGCTGGGCACGCGGCTCTCGAAGCCCAAACCTTCGCGAATGGACAGCAGGTGCACCGTGTGGTTGCCCAGGTAGCCGCTCAGCACCACCTTGTCGCCGGGCCGTACAGCGGCCATGCGCAACGGATCGCGGGCGTAGACACCGACGCCCGCGGTATTCAGGTACAGCTGGTCGGCCTCGCCCTTACGGACGACTTTCGTATCGCCGCAGACGATTTGCACGCCGGCCTCGAGTGCGGTGTCCCGAATGGATTCCAGGGCCAGCACCAGGTTCGCGATCGGCAAACCGGTCTCCAGGATCATGCCCAGCGTGAGATATCGGGGGGTCGCGCCGGCTACCGCCAGATCGTTCACTGTGCCACAGACGGCGATCTTTCCGATATTCCCGTTGCCGAAGAACGGCGGATCCGCCACGAAACTATCTGTGGTCATGGCGATCCGATCACCCTCGACGGTGAGCGTCGCACTGTCCTCCATCTCGCCGATGTAGGATTCGCCCAGCGTGGCCGCGATCAGCTCGACCAGTTCGTGCGACAGCTGCGCGCCCGTACCGTGGTCCAGCACAATTTCCGCATCTGTGGTGGTCACGGTGTCTTGATCTCCTTGCGGGGCAGGCTCCCGTCGACATCGAGAATGCGCACGATCTCCTGGGAATCGGATACCGTCGCGCAGTAACCTTCGAGCCATTCCAGGGCGCGGTCACGGTCCTCCGGGCGAGCGGAGACCACGCAATCGCGGGGTACCCAGACGCTGTATCCGCGGAAGAATGCGTCGGCCGCGGTCGTCTGCACGCAGATCTGGGTCTGCATACCGGTGATGACAACGGTGTCGACACCCAACGCCTGCAAACGGTCGTGCAGATCCGTCTCGTAGAAGCCGCTGTCCTTGCTCTTTTCCATGACAATGTCGTCGGAGTCCACGAAATCGGAGATGATATCCGCTCCGTGAGTTCCCCGTTGCACCGGCAGATGCCCGTCGTAGCGTTCCGCGTTCGGATCGTCCGGATCGTTGACGAGTTGCAGATGGAATACGTGGTGCCCACGTTTCCGTGTCTCGCTCAGAAATTCGGCGAAATGGGGGGTTGCGGCGGAGACGGCGGCAACTCGTTCCGGATTCTTCTCGACCAGATCATATTGTAGGTCGTTGGTGAGAACAGCTATTTTCGACACGGTTTCGTTCCCCTCAAAGTTTTGGATCAGCTGGCGATGGAGACGACTGCGGCAGGAATGTCGTCGAATATCCAGGATCCGGTTTTCTCGAAATGTTCCAGGACTTCCGAGCAGCTGGCATACATGAAATAGCCGGTGACCGGGGCTCCGTCGTGGCGGGCATAGTCCGGCAGCACGCCGTAGTCACGGAAGCCGATTCGGCGCCAGAGTTCGAACGGCCCGTCGTCACGTACTTCGAGGGTGATCACCTCGCAGCCCATGTCACGCACCTTGTACAGCGCCTGCTCCCAGCCCTGCAAGAGAAACTGTCCACGGGAATCGGGTGCGATGACACACCGGCGCATGTCGATGACATGCCTGCGGGCCGGCAGATGCGCGCGCTCCAGTGTCAGCATCCCCACGATCCGCCGATCGCTGTCCTCGGTACGAACCGCCAGTAATTCGAGTTCGCCGCGACGCAGCTGGGCGTCGTAGTCGCGCATGAGGTCCAAGCCGGCCTCCTGCGACAGCGGCTCGAAAAAGCCCAGCGTGTGCTCGCGCACCGCCACGGCATTCATCAAATCGATGATCTCCAGCATGTCCTTGTCGGACAGCCGGCGGGGCCAGTCGTAAATCATTTGCCCGCTCCGCTGCTCACCGCCGCGAGTGTCTCCAGGTTCAGCCCGACGGCCGCCGCCGGCGCGGCCTGGGTCAGCTTCGAGGCGTCCAGCTGACCGCTCTTCTGCAGCACGGTCGCGGTGTAGACCTCGACGAAATAGGACACGAACAGCGAGTTGATTTTGATGAGGTGTTCGACGAGGCGCTCCTCGTCCGCCTCGGTCTCGATCACCCGCATGATCATGTTCCACACCATATCGGTGTGCTCGTCGTCGATATCGAAGGCGATATGCGCGCGGGCGCCCTTCGTCTTGTCGGCGCCGACATGCTGCTCCATGATGTTCAGCCAGTCCGGCTGGGTCTTGGTCGCGATGTATTCCAGGTAGAAGCCGCTGATCATGGACGCCAGCGGACCCTCGGTGGCCAGGGTGTAGTAGAAATACCCGTTGAGCAATTCGGTGGCGAATGTCGGCCGATTGGCATAGATCTGCTCGTCCGTCATTCCGACCTTGTGCAGATCACCGGCGAACATACGGTCGTGACGACCCTCCTCCGCACCGTACAGACCCCATTCCTTGCACAGTTGCGGATCCCGGGTCGCCCAGTAGTTGGCAACCAATGGGTCAACAGCGCGCTTGAGCGCGATGCGCAGAATTGTCTCGACATTATGCCTCTTGTACAGGTCCAGGTCGAATTTTGATGTGTCCAGCATCTCGCTCGCGCCGGACATTTTCTTGTAGAAGTCCTCCTCGAACTTGACCAGGAGTTCGTCGACTCGCTTACGGAGTTCGGGGCGCTGAATATTGGCATAGGTGTTGTACGACTTGCTGCGAGGCATAGCAATCTCCCGAATGCGGGTACGAATTCTGACACACAGTTGAGGATGAAGTCAGAATCAGGATGGACAGATCACCTGATCACCGTCGACGATAAGCACTCCTCGTGGTTCTATTGTCGACTTCAGGACGCCACGACCCATCATTTCCGATCGGGATGGCTCGAAGTGATGCTCAGAACAGCCAAGTTTGGTCTAATCACAGTCATGTACGTCGCGGCGGTGCTGATCTACGACGGTATGTGGGCCTTCGACTTCGGCGTTGCGGTCGAGGTCTGGGGCATCGACCGGACCGACGCCGGGGGGCCCGCTTTCGAGCTGCGGCGCTGTTCGGTCGATTGCGACACGGTGGACGGTGATTCCGGATTCTCGGTGCGCGCCACCCACGATCTGGATGGTCTGCGCACCGCGGACCTGATCCTGGCCCCTGGACGGAACGACGATACGGCCCCGGTCGATCCACGCATCACCGACGCGCTGCGCGAGGCGGTCGACCGTGGTGTGCCGGTCGTCGGAATGTGCGGCGGCGCATTCACCCTCGCGCAGGCCGGGATCCTGAACGGCCGCCGCGCGACCACCCACTGGCTGCTCATCGACCGCATGCGTGAACTGTTCCCCGCCGTCCGGGTGGAACCGGAGGATCTGTACATCGAGGACCATGGCATCTGGACCTCGGCGGGTACCGCGTCACTGATCGACCTGTGCCTGCATCTGGTGCGAATCACCCAGGGCGCGAAGGCCGCAACGCTGATCGCGCACCGCATGGTCACCCCGCCGCACCGCTCGGGCAATCAACGCCCGTACATCGACACCCCGTTACCCCCGGATCATCAAACCCCCGATCCCCTTACGACAGTGATCGATTGGGCCAAGGCCAACCTCCAGCAACGCCTCACCGATCGCCAACTGGCCGAGATGGCCCACATGTCCGAGCGCACCTTCACCCGCCGCTTCACCCAGACCACCGGCGCCACCCCCCAACAATGGCTCCGCCACCAACGCCTCCTACAGGCCCAGCACCTCCTGGAAAGCACCCACCTGTCGATCCAAACCGTAGCTCTGCGAACCGGTTTCGGCTCCCCCGCCCTCTTCCGCCGCCATTTCACCACCCATTTCTCCACCACCCCTACCGCCTACCGCCGCGAGTTCCAGGACTCACCGGACGAGGACTGAATATCCGCTCCGGCGTTGGCACATCACCGATCAGCCGGTCGGCTACCAGCCGCGGTAGTAGGAATGCACGGCGGGCTGGCCGGTGTATCCGGGTCCTGCCCGGTCGTCGGCTCCGAGATATTCTGCGCGGAAATCGATCGTCACCGGACCGTGCGCGGTGAGCAGGTGCCGCCGGGCGTTGTAGGTCAGACCGGCGGCTCGAAGGCGGGCGAGCACCTTCCGGGCTGCCGAGGAACCGTCGGCGTGGCGGATCGAGTGCGGGTCGAAATGCGCGGCGAAGACGCCGCCGGGGACCATCCATCCGATCATTGCCACGATCAGCGCGAGTTTGTCGCCGATGTAGTGGAGCCCGTGCACACACGTCACGAGATCGGCGGGTCGATCCGGTCGCCAGTCCCGGGCCGAGGCGGTGATCAGGCGCAGTCGCGGGGTGGATGGTTCGGCGGCGAAATTCTCCACGAGGTCGATACCGCGCAGTGCCACATCAGCTTCGGGGAATTCACGGGCGAGACCGGCCTCTGCCGCCAAGAGGGCTCTGCCCGAGCCACAGCAGACGTCGATCCAACTCGGTTGGCCCCCGGGCCTTTCGCCGAGGAGCGTCACGAGCCGTTCATAAGGGTCGAAGCCGAGTTCGCGGGCGTAACTGTTGACACCGGACAACCGGCGATCACGGTTCATCGCGTTGTTGGCCACCACCGACGTCTGTTCCAGCACCGCGTCGTCGAGCAGGCGGAGGCTCGGATTCGCTGACACCACCCGATTCTAGCCGGGTGACCGCGCGGATTCCATTGCCGGACAACACTCTCGACGCCGCGCGTCCGCTCGAAGGCCTCCCGGGCCGCGGCTCAGCGTACCGAAACAGGTCCCCGCGCAGCGTGCTCCGCGACGATCCGCCCGAATACCAGGCCCTGCCCGATCGTCGCTCCCGCGCCCGGATACGTCGCGCCGAATACGTTCGCCGCGTTGTTCCCCAGCGCGTACAGGCCGTCGATCACGCTGTCGTCGGCCCGTTGTACCCGGCCGTGTGCGTCGGCCCGCAGACCGCCGCAGGTGCCCAGGTCCGACAGGACGACCTTCACCGCGTACAAGGTGCCCGACAGCGGCCGCAGGTTCGGGTTCGGCGTCACCGTCGGGTCGCCGTAGTACCGGTCGTAGGCGCTCGCGCCGCGCGCGAAGTCGTGATCCGTACCGCTGGCCGCGTTCTCGTTGAAACGGGCGAGGGTCCGGGCGAATACGTCCTCGGGCAATCCGGCGGCGCGTGCCAGCTCGGCCGGCGTCGAGCCGCGATGCGCGATGCCCGCGTCGAACCACGTCTTGGGGATTGCCATGCGCGGATACAACGATCCGGCGAACACATAGCTGTTGCGGTAGCGCTGATCGAAGACCAGCCACATGGCCCCGATCGGGTCTCCCGCACGCTCGCGCTCCTGGAACCGCTGCCCGAACGACATGTAGTCGGTGGATTCGTTGATGAACCGCCGCCCGCCCGCGTCGACCACGAACGATCCGGGCAGCGACCGCTCCGCGAGCAGCACCTGCGGCGCCTTCCCGGGTTCCAGCGGCGCGACGGCGGGGAACCACCACGCCTGATCCATCAGCGCCACATCCGCACCCAGATCCCGGCCGATCTTGATCCCGTCGCCCGTATTGCCCTCACTGCCCAGGCTCCAATCCTCGATTTCCCTGGACTGGTACTCGTGCCGCATGGCCATGTCGTGATCGAACCCGCCCGTCGCGAGCACGACGCCGCACCGGGCGGTCACCTCCACGGTCTGCCCGTGCTGCTCGAGCACCGCACCGGTGATCCGGTCGGCGCCCAGGAGCCGGACCAGGCTGGTGTCGGTCCACACCGGAATGCCCGCCCGCAGGACCCCGGCGAACAGGCCCGCGGCCAGCGCCTGGCCACCGGCCATGTATTCCCGCTTCAGCAGCAGCTTGCCGCCGATCCCCTGCAGCGCGCGCCGCAGGATCGTGGGGACGCCGCGGGCGGGTTTGCGCATGAACAGGTTCATCCACTTGTAGTCCGCGCCGGTCACCGGCATCGGCACCGGCGCGGCCAGCAGGCTCGGGCGCAGGCGCGCGCGTTCGGCGCCGAGGGTCGAGGCATCGAACGGACGGCATTCACAGGTCCGCCCAACCGCCGACCCGCCCGGCAGCTCCGGGTGATAGTCCGAATATCCCCTGGCCCAGAAGAATTTCATCGGCGTCATTCGCTGCAGCATCTCGACCGTGCCGGGGCCGTACTCCAGAAACGCCTGCCACCGGTCCTTCGCCGCGGAATCGCCGACCGCGGCCTCGAGATAGGTCTGCGCCTGCTCGGCCGAGTCCCCGGACCCGGACCGCGCCAGCAGCGGGCTCGCCGGAATCCAGAACGCCCCGCCCGAACGCGCCGTCGAACCGCCGACATAGCCGGTCTTCTCGACGATCAGCACGTCGAGCCCGAGTTCCTTGGCGGCCAGCGCCGCCGACATCCCGGTTCCGGATCCGATCACCAGCAGATCGACGGTCGTGCCGCGCGCGGTCGTAGTTGTGCGTGTCATGCGACCAGTCTTCGCGCGCGGGCCCGTCCGCGCAGGTACCAATTCCGCTGGTTGGACAGCACCGCACCGTCCGGAGCCCGACCCCCGATACCGGCACGACGGTAGTCTTGGTGTGGTCGTGGATTCGCGTGAGGCCGCGGCGACACATTCTCCAGGTGAGGTTCTCGATGACAGAAGCACCGCTGCGGATCGGCATCCTGGGCGCCGCGCGCATCGCACCGAATGCCCTGATCTCCCCCGCCGCAAACAATCCCGAGGTGGTGGTCGCCGCGGTGGCCGCCCGCGATACCGCCCGGGCCCGGCAGTTCGCCCACAAACACGGCATCCCGCGGGTTTTCGGCAGCTACCAGGAATTGATCACCGCACCCGATCTGGACGCGGTCTACAATCCACTGCCCAACGGACTGCACGGCCACTGGACCAAGGCGGCGATGCTCGCGGGCAAACATGTGCTGTGCGAGAAGCCGTTCACCGCCAACGCCGACGAGGCGCGCGAGATCGCCGAGCTGACATGGCAATTCGACCGCGTGGTGATGGAGGCGTTCCACTACCGCTACCACCCGCTGATCCGTGCGGCGGAGGAGGTGATCGCCTCGGGCGAACTCGGCACGCTGCGGCGAGTGGAGGCCTCGATGTGCTTCCCGCTGCCCAAATTCTCCGATATCCGCTACGACTACTCCCTGGCCGGGGGCGCGCTGATGGACGCCGGATGCTATGCGGTGCACATGGCCCGGGTATTCGGCGGCGGCAGCCCGGAAGTCGTTTCGGCACAGGCGAAATTGCACGCACCGAATGTCGACCGGGCCATGAGCGCCGAATTGCGTTTCCCCGAAGGACATTCCGGCCGGATCCGCAGTTCGCTCTGGTCCACGGACGTCCTGCGCATGGGGGCCCGGGTGATCGGCGAACACGGCCGCCTGGGCATCGTCAACCCGCTGGGACCGCATATGCCCCACTGGATGTCGGTGCGCTCTCGTCGCGGCAATCGCATCGAGACCTTCCCCCATCGTCCGAGCTACGCCTACCAGCTCGACGCCTTCGCCGACGGCGTCCTGCGCGGCGAGCCGGTGCCAACCTCTCCCGAGGACTCGATCGAGAACATGGCCGTGATCGACGCGATCTATCGCGCAGCCGGTCTGCCTGTGCGCCAACCTAGTCGGGCATGATGCTCGCCGCGTTCACCGATCAGCGGCCAGCACCGCCGCCAGGCCCTCTCGCAGATCCTCGACGAAGTACTCGGGAACCTCCAGCGACGGGAAATGACCGCCGGCGTCGGGCGAGCGCCATCGGACGATCCGCCGATACCGCTCCTGTGCCCAGGGGCGCGGACACTTCTCGACATCGCGGGGATACATGGTGAGTGCCGACGGGACGTCGACCCGCAGGTCGGGATCGAGCGAGTTGTGGCTTTCGTAGTAGATGCGGGCCGCTGACGCGCCGGTCCGCGTCAGCCAGTACAGGGTGACGTCGTCGAGAACACGGTCTCTGGAAATCGTCTCGAAGGG
Source organism: Nocardia alni (assembly GCF_019038435.1). Classification (GTDB taxonomy): domain Bacteria; phylum Actinomycetota; class Actinomycetes; order Mycobacteriales; family Mycobacteriaceae; genus Nocardia; species Nocardia alni. The sequence goes on along the minus strand of NZ_JAGPOX010000106.1, from coordinate 5,837 downwards.
GCTGTCCTGGGTGTCCGACCATTCGGCGAACTTGTCGAGGATCCAGGCGAGCAGCCCGACCGGTGAGTCGACGAGCGAGTAGCCGATGGTCTGCGGCCGGGTCGCCTGCTGTTTCGCGTACGCCGCGCGGTGGCGCCAGAAATCGCGGGTTTCCTCGGTCCACCGACGCTCGACCGCCGTCAGCCCGTCCGCTGGCACACCGGGCGGCGCCTCCGCGAACGTCGTGTGGATGCCGAGAACGTGCTGCGGGAACCTGCCACCGAGAACCGTGGTGATATTGCCTCCCCAGTCGCCGCCGTGGGCCGCGAACCTGTCGTATCCGAGCCGTCCCATCAGTTCCACCCATGCGGCCGCGATCTTTTCGGTTCCCCACCCGGTGGTGGCCGGCCTGTCGCTGTAACCGAAGCCCGGCAGCGACGGGACCACGACGTGGAACGCCGGCGCGTCCGCGTCTTTCGGATCTGCCAGCTCGTCCACCACGTCGATGAACCGAACGATGCTGTCCGGCCAGCCGTGCGTCAAGATCACAGGAGTGGCATCGGCGCGCGGGGATCGGCGGTGCAGGAAGTGGATTCCCAGATCGTCAATCCTCGTGCGGAACTGGCCGATTCGGTTGAGGCGCTCTTCGAAGGAGCGCCACTGATATCCGGTGCGCCAGTAGTTCACGACATCGATGAGGTCGGCGAGGGGCACGCCCTGCTTCCATCGGCCGGCGCCATGAACCGTCTCGGCCTCGGGTAGCCGCGCCGCGGCTAATCGCGCGCGCAGATCGTCGAGGTCGGCGTCGGTTGCGTGGGCTTCGAACGCTTGCACGTCGCTGGTTGGAGGGGGCATGAGACCTCCTGGATCTGAAGACTTGTCCATTTGAACCATCTAAGACGGTTCTACCATGGACGTACATCGGCGAGCAACCGTCTAAGGTGGTTCCATGCGTGCTGAGTTCCCTGAATTTCGCCTCGGTAGCGTGCTGGCGACCAGCTTCACGGGGACGCTGTCGGAACGTCACGGCAACGCCGTGGAGCGCATTCCCACACCACAGCGACTCGCCGACTGGCTGGCAGTGAACGGCCTCCCCGTGGACTCCTGCACCGCTGCCCAACTCGACCTCGCCCGGGAGTTGAGGGAGGCGATCCACGCCGCCGCGACAGCGGCCGCGATCGGAGACGCTCTGCCTGCCTCCGCTGTCCACGTCCTCAACGACCGCAGCGCTGACGGTCGGGCCGCCGCGATCCTGACGCCCGAGGGCACGCGGCAATGGCGGCTCAGCTCGGCTTCGCGCGTGGAAGACGCCCTCGGCGTGATCGCCGCCGACGCGATCGGCATCCTCGCGGGCGAACGAGATGGGAAATTGGCCTTGTGCGCATCACCGACCTGCCGAGCCGCCTTCTTCGACACCAGCCAGAGCCGCACCCGCAAATGGTGCGACATGAATACGTGCGGCAATCGTCAGAAGAAGGCGCGCTTCAATGCCAACCAGCGCAAAAAGCCCGGATCAGAGGGAAACTAGCGAATCAGGCGGATTGAACGCTACGCGCCACCCAGTCCCCGCCGGGATATCCGGCCGGTTCCCCGACTGGCGCACGCAGGCTGTAGAGCTCACGCGCGCGGGCCGGGGTGATCGTCTCGCGGAGTGTGGGCTCACCCGTCTTCAGGTGCTGTTCCAGCAGCTTTGCGGTCATGGGTGCGATGAAGCGGCCCGCCTTGACGAAGCCGTACGAACCGAACCGGGTGAAGGCCCAGACCAGGGCCCGGGCCAGCGGCTTCACAGCAGCGTCGACAATGCCGGGCCGGTCGAAGTCGCCGAGGGTGCGCATCCATTTCGGCAGCGTGGCGATCGATGCCAACGCCAGCAGCCGACTGCCTATGGCGAACGGCAGGCCCGCTCCGTTGCCGTACGGGGTGAACAGTAGGTGGTGCATGCCCTGTTCGGCGCGCTCGGAGCTGCACAGCTGCGAACGCACCCGGTCGAAGTAGGCACGCACCTCCTCCCGCGAGCGCGGCACGTCCCCTCGCTTGCAGGTCTGCAATTCGGCCGCGATCCCACATTCGGCCCAATACCGGTCCTCCTCCTCGGGAGTCAGCCCCGGGCCGAACATCTCGTACGCCTTGAGCACCGAATGCCAGCCCGTGACGTGGATCCACAGCTGGGATTCGGGGTTGTTCGCCGCGTAGCGCTTACCGCTGATCGGTTCGATTCCGGTCATCGACGCGTGCACCCGCATCAGGTGTTCCGATGCCTGGATGGCGGTGCGGCCGTCACCGACGGCGACGATCAGAAAGTACGCCAGGGTGTTGTCCAGGCGGCGGCGCGGTTCGGCGTAGATCCCGCGTGAATCGGCCACGGCGGCGGTCAGGAACGGATCGAAATGCTCGAGGACGACCGCGCGCTGGAAGCCGATGAGCGCGGTCGGCGCGGTCCAGACCTTCCAGCTCGGCGAGCCGGGGCCGAAGAAGCCGTAGTCGTCGCGGCGAAGCGTGGTCGGATCGAAGCCCATCAGCCACTCCCTTGTCTGCTGACCTGAATACAACACCACCGTAACAATTGGCTCGGGCGAATACAACACCACCGTAGGATTTATACGTGCCAGTATGGGCAGCGGAGGTGATCGGGCAGTGACGAGCAAGCGTTCCGCGGCGACGACCGGACACGCCGTGGCGATCGAGCGCACCGAGGCCGACCGCCCGCGCCGCCGCTACGCGCCACGCCTGCCCCCGCAGCAGCGCCGCGCTCAACTGCTGGATGCCGCGTTCACCGTGCTCGGGCGCGTCGAGCTGCACGAGCTGGCCATGGAGGCCGTCGCACAGGAGGCGGGCGTCGGAAAGCCCGTGCTCTACACCGTATTCAGCACCCGGGCCGAACTGGTGGCCGCCCTGCTCGAACGCGAACGCGAACGCGGCCTCGACCAGGTCGCCGCCACCCTGCCGACCGATCTGCTGGGCTCCGATCCGGTCGCTGCGGCCTCGGCCACGGTCGAGGCGTTCGTCGGTGTAGCACTGGAGAATCCGACCCGCTGGCGACTGATCCTGGCCACACCCGCCAGCGCACCCGACGAATACCGTGCGGCGTTACGTACGTCACGAGACGAGATCATCGACCGCGCCGATGCCCTGATCCGGATGGGCAGCGCCCTGGATCCCCGCTGGGCGACAGTCGATTCCAACCTGCTCGCCCGGTCGGTACTCACCGTCGCCGAGATGCTGGGACGTTTGGCGGTCGGCGATCCCGCCGAGTATCCGCGCGAGCGACTCGAGGAGTTCGTGCGCTCGATCGTCGGCCTGCTCACCGGAGAGTCGTTCGAATAGCGACGGTCCCCCGGCCTGGCGCTACATTTTGTCTACCCTCTTGTCCGGTTCCGGACAGATCAGCACGGAAAATGTAGCGGGAGGCCGGTTCTCATTTCTCGACAGGAACCACTGGCTCGTCGAAGGCGATGTGATGCCCCTGCAACCACATCATGGACCCACCACCCCCCTTGGCCGCCCGCTTGAAGATGAGCGGCAGCATCAGTTGTCGGATCACCCGGCCGACCGGCCCGGCGGTTTTGGAGTTGGAGCTGCGGTTGCCGTGCTCGACGATCTTGTCCACTCACGCCTGAGCGAACGAAAGCCCTACCCGCACAGATAAGCAGGGCTCGGATGCCCTGGTTGGCACGCTCGGGCGCCGATCACGATCGTTCGGCGGCGCCGACTCGTGAACCGGGAGACGCGGGTTCATAGATGGACCGGCAGGCTTCGGTAGCCGCGGACCAGTGATTCTGTGCGCCAGGGCAATTCCGCGGCCGGGGCTGCCAGACGCAGCGCGGGGAAGCGGGTGAACAGGCTCGTCAGCATGATCTCGAGTTCCAGTTTGGCCAGATTCTGGCCGAGGCAGACGTGTTCGCCGAAGCCGAAGGTCAGGTGCGGGGCCGGGGAGCGGGTCAGGTCCAGGCGGGCGGCGTGCGGGCAGACGTCGGGGTCGAGATTGGCGCCGGGCAGGCTCACCGACACCCACTCACCCGCCTGAATCGACTGGCCGCCGAGCTCGAGATCGACCACCGCGCGGCGCATCAGACCGCCGCCGTCGCCGAGCGCACCGAGGTAGCGGATGATCTCGTGCGCGAATGTGCGTATGTAATCCGGGTTGTCGCGGAACAGGGTCAGCTGGTCCGAATTCTCCAGTAGCAGGGCGGAGGCGACTCCGGCGGCGTTCGCGGTGGTCTCGTGCCCGGCGACGAGGAACACCGTGCAGAAGTTGCGCACCTCGCTCGGCGGAAGTTCCGGATGCGCGGCCAGCAGCCGGGAGACGAAGTCGTCCTGCGGCTTTCGCGACCGCGCCTCGATGACCCGGTCGAGTATGGCGCCAAGATTCGCCAGTGCCGTATCCCGGGTCAGCACGGTCGCGTTGACACCGAGCAGACCGAGAGCGGCCTCCTGGAACAGCTTTCGATGCTCCGGCGCGACACCCACCAGATCGGCGATGACCAGCGAGGGCACCAGCAGGCAGAACGCCGAGACCACATCGACCGGTTCCGGCGACGCGGCAACCCCGTCCAGGCACTGATCGACGATCACCTGCACACCCGGGCGCAGCACGGTCATCCGCTTCACCGTGAACTCACCGTTCACCATCGCGCGATACCGCCGGTGCGCCTCGCCGTCGACGCCGAGCAGGAACGCCGGAGAAGGCAGCGACGGCAACGGATTCGGCGACCGGCCGGGCTGGGTGCCGTCCTTGACGACGGTGAATCGCTCGCCGTCGCCGAGCACCTGACGGGCCAGCGCATGCCCGGTCACCAGCCAGGCGACGCCACCGTTGGCGTATCGCACACGGCGAATCGGCGCGTGCGTCAATCGTTCCAGCACCGCGGGCACCGGACCCAGTTGATCGTCTCGTGAGATGTCGAGCGGAATCGGCTCGGTCACAGGTGCATTCATGAAATCTCCTTGACGATGGTCGGCGGGGGTTGCCTCGTCGCAACGATGCGAGCCGATGATCCGCCTCGCGATGCGCCAAGCCGCCAGAAATGCGACGAAATGAATTGCGTTGTCTACCATTTCGAGGCTGGCCAAGAGCGCGACCTGTCCGTGCAGATACAGCCACAGCGACAGGACCATCCCCACGGTGGCCCAACTCCACGGCAGCAGCGAGGCCAGCTGATACGCGCGGCGCTGCACCCGGCAGCGGCGCCACGCCCACGGCTCACCACGCAACTGCCCGACCGCCCACCCGAGCGGCGGCCATCCGATCAGAATCAGGATCAGATGGACCGGGGACCAGAGCACCATCCACGCCAGGCGAGGCAGGAAGAAGTTCGCGGCATGACCGCTCACGGTCGCCAGCGTCACCTGCACCGCGACCACGGCGACAACGGCCAGCGTCATACGCAGCGACCGGCCGGTGGTGATGCGCCAGCAACCCACCAGGACCGCCGCCAGCACCGCCAGACACGCCGCGACCGGCAGCGATTTCGACACCGAGAGGGTTATCGCGAAGGCGGCCATCGGCGACGCCGACACCAACCCAACGGTCAGGCGCTCACGCATCGCCGGAACGGGCATGACACCCGCTGTGAATATCCGGTCGGACACCGGCGAACACCTCCCTGGTCACGGATTCGATAGATCCAGAACACCAGGTGAGACTGACCCCCGCACACCGGAAAGCTGACCAAAACCTGACGGTCCGCCAGAATCGGTCTCGCATTCGGATAAATCACCCCGCAGTGCGAGCTCGAAAGGGCCTATCGACAGCGCGGAAGTGTCGCGGTGAAGATCGCACCGCCCGCCGAACGCACCCCGATCCTGCCGCCGTGCCCCTCGATGATTTCCTTGACGATGCTCAGCCCGAGCCCCGCCCC
>NZ_JAGPOX010000105.1 GCF_019038435.1 Nocardia alni | reverse complement strand
AGANGTGTATAAGAGACAGGGTGGTGAGTGTGCTGGTCAGTCTCGCGTCGTTGGTGTCGTTTCCGGCGCTGTTGGCGCTGGGGCTGTCGCCGGTCGGGGCGAATGTGACCAACACGGTGGCGTTGGTGTTCACCGGGGTCGGTGCGACGGCCGGATCTCGGGGGGAGTTGGCGGGTATCGGGCGGATCGTGCTGCGGCTGAGTGTGCTCGCCCTGGTCGGAGGGTCGGTTGGGGCTACTCTGCTACTGCTCGCGCCTGCCTCGACCTTTCAGATGGTGGTGCCGTTTCTAATCGGTGGTGCGTCGCTGTTTCTGCTGTTGCAGCCGCGGCTGGCCAGGCGATGGTATGCGAACGACCTTGCCGCACAGGGGATTGTCTCGGGTGACATTCTCGAGGGGGTGGAGTCGGTATCGGGCACGCCGAACGGTGTCGGTACCATTGGGAATGGCGCCGGCGCGGAATCGAGGCGACGTCGCCTGCTGCTGGTGCTCCTGTTCGGAGCATTCGTCTACAGCGGGTATTTCGGTGCGGCGGGCGGCATTCTGATCATGGCGACTCTGGCGGCGATGTTTCCCGGGTGGACGTCGCGGCGCGCGAACGCCGCGAAGAACGTCGTGGCCATGTGCGCGAACGGCGCCGCGACACTGCAATTCGCTGTGTTCGGCCCGGTGCACTGGGCCTTCGTGCTGCCACTCGGACTGGGATTCCTGCTCGGCGGATGGGTGGGACCGATTCTGGCGCGGCGACTTCCGGACAATGCGTTGCGTGTGGCGGCCGCGACCTGCGGCGTCGCGTTCGCGGTGAAACTCGCGCTCTAGTCTCAGGGGACCTGATCTCAGAAGTTCAGCGCCGGGATGCGTGCGTACACGCCCGGGAACCCGGGTTCCGCCGCGCCCTTGGCCCACGAGGTGATTCCGACGACCTTGCCGTGCACCAGAAGCGGTCCGCCGCTGTCGAAATCACCGGTATCAGCGGTGGGTGAGCCCGCGCAGAACGCCTCGGACGGATCGAATTGAGCACCGTAGGCGGCGGCGCAGGTGGCGTCGGGAACCAGCGGGACCTGCGCCTGACGCAGGCGGGCGTTCGAATCGTCGGCCTCGGAGGTCGCGCCCCAGCCGACCACCGTGCCCGAATCGCCGTGCGGCGCGCCGATTTCGACGGTGGGCAGCCGGACGGGGGTGTCCAGGACCAAGACCGCGACATCGTGGTGCAGGCTCACGTCGCTGTCGAAGACGCCGAGGCGGAACAGCGGGTCGATGCGGATCTGCTTGACGCCCACGGTGAGTCCGTCGGTGTGTGTCAGGTCGGTGCGGCCGAAGGTGACCGCCAGCGCGGCCGGGACCGGCCCGGCGAAGGCCGCGCAGTGCGCGGCGGTGAGCACCCTGTCGGGGGCGATGAGCACACCCCCGCAGAACTGCCCGCTGGGCCGCACAGGAAAGGCGGGCGAACCGATCGCTGCGAGCCACGGATAGATCGACGCCGAGATATCGTGTCCGCCGACAACCGCCGAGGCGGGAGCCGTGGCGCCCGCTCCGAGCCCGAGTGTCGTGAGCGCCAGGACCGCCGCGAGATTCGCGACGCCACGCACGGCTCTACCGACAGGTCGCACAGCTTCCACCTCGAATCGCCCATGAGACACGAACTCGGTCATTCAATCAGACCGCCTCGTCGCTCGCTCCCGCGCGCTGGAGTCCGCACCCGTTGAAGCGTGTCGGCTCCGCGTATTCGACAGTGATTCGACTCCCGCGAGTACTGCTCAACGGGCGGATCGACCGACCGCGAGCGGGCTGTGCGCGCGGACACGCCCGGCAGCGGCGAAATCTGTCGGTGGCCGGGCGTACGGTTCCGGCATGACCACCTGGACCGAATTCGCCGAGGCGGCCCCGCGCATCTCGGCCATCTTCCTGCGCCGTCACGCCGCGGCGAACAGTTTGTGCATGCTCGCGACCACCCGATCGGACGGCTACCCGCGGATCAGCCCCCTCGAACCGCGCGTGTTCGAGGGTGAGTTGTGGCTGGTGGGTATGCAGGGGACGACGAAATTCCTGGATCTGCAACGTGATCCACGATTCTGCCTGCACACCGCCACGGCAGACGCGCAGGTGAGCGAGGGTGACGCCAAACTGTTCGGCGTCGTGCGCGACGTTCACGATGCCGAGCTGCAACGGCGCTGGGCCGAATCACTGTACGAGGACACGGGATTCGATCTGCGCGGGGAGCACTTCGATCCCTTTTTCGCAGCCGAGATCACCGGCGCGTCGTCCGTGGAGGTGACCGGCGATCATCTGGAGATCGCCATCTGGAAGCCGGGCGATCCCGAGCGGGTTGTCATGAAGCACTGAGCGCGTCGTTCGATGCGTGCCTCGTGCCGTGGGTCGCCGGTGTCGGCACTGCCGCAGTTATTTCCGTCGCGGCGAATCGGCCGGATGCGTTTACGGCATGCGCCGTGCACCACGGCTCCGCGGGGATTGTTAGCGTGCTCAGCCGATGGCGTGCACCGCGGCGAGGCGCGCGGCCCTGATGGCGTCCCAGAGCGGACGCAGCAGCGTCTCGTGCTCGGCCATGGCGCTGGCCGAGGTGGGCGAGGAGGCAGGTTCGTGTTGCGCCACCGTGAGGATCGCCGCCACGTGGTCCGCCGTGTCCAGGATGCGCCGGGCGCGCAGGGGTATCGAGTCCGGATATTCGTGGCGGGAGTATTCGGCGAGTTCGTCCTCGATCTGCTCGCGCGGGTCGCCGTTGCCGGAGTTCACTCCGGTGGTGTGCAGGCGCATCAGCGCGTCCGCCGCGTCGCGCACCGCCTGACGCATCGCGTACTCGGCCTCGCCCAGTGGCATATCCGCGTCGGAGACGGACGGTATCGGGATGTGGTACACGGTCCACTGCAATGTGTCCTGGGTCACCCATTGCGGTACCAGGCCCACACCGTCGACGCCGGGCGTGCCCACCAGGATGCCCTCCTCCGCCTCCATCGCGGTCGCCGAGAATTCGGTACCGGCCGGCAATCCGCGCACATCACCGGGCACCGGCAGCACCAGCCGCAGCCGGGAGGCATCGGCGGTGCGCGCGTCGGCGCGGTCCGGTCCGTTTCGGCCCGCGGCGCTGGTCTCGCGAATCAGTTTGAGCAGCAGCATGATTCCCGCGCCCCCGGAGTCCAGCGATTCGCCGCCCGGCCAGGGCAGTCCGGTGTGCCCCCCGGTGACCGGGTCACCCGCCGCGACGAGCTGACGCGGCGCCCACGCGCGCAGCGCGTCCAGCACGTCGTCGGGGGCGCTGCGACCGGTCAGCCAGGCACCGGCCCACAGGGTCAGCGTGGCGCTGGGAGAACACATATTTCGAGCATAACTGTGCCGTTGCGGCGGGGCTGCGCATGCCCGTCGGCTGATCCGGGACGGCGGGAGGTCCGCACGCGGGTCCGCGGGTTCGTGTGCCGGATCTGTCGGTGCGGGTCGTTACGCTGCCAGCCGTCCGGCGCGGAAGCGGGTGAGAAGGGGTGGCCATGAATCGAACGGATCGGCTGTATGCGCTCGTCGAGGACCTGCGGGCGGTGGCGCCGCGCCGCCGGACCGCCCGCGAGCTGGCGGCGCGGCACGAGGTCAGCGTGCGGACCATCGAACGGGATATCGCGGCGTTGCAACAGTCCGGCGTGCCGATCCACGCCGATGCCGGGCGTACCGGCGGATACGCGATCGATCGGCGAATGACGCTGCCGCCGTTGAACTTCACCCCCGCCGAGGCGGTGGCGGTCGGAATAGCGCTGCGGCGCATGCGCGGAACGCCGTTCGACGCCGCCGGTGCGGGTGCGCTGGGCAAGATCATGTCGGCCATGTCGGACGAATCGGCCGGCGCGGCGCGGGATCTGGCCGAGCGGGTGCGGCTCGTGGAACCGGCCGATCAACTGCCGCCGGCCGAGCACGCGGCACTGATTCAGCAGGCCGTGGTGCGTGGACGGGTCATCGAGATGTCCTATATCGACCGGTTCGGCATCGTGACGGATCGCAGGGTGGAGCCGCTGCTGCTCATGTGCGGTATCGAGGGGTGGTACCTGGTCGGCTGGTGCCGGCTACGCGAGGGTAACCGGGTATTCCGGCTGGACCGGATCGCCGCCGCCGAACTGGCCGAACCTGTCGTCGTGTCCCGGACCCTGGGGGAGATCGCGGATCTGCCGCCCGAGCGGCTGATCCAGCCGGTCCGTCTGTGAGTGGAATCTCCTGAAAGTCCGGTGGAAACACCGACACAGGGTTGTCGCGAGGGCGGCCGAAACTCATGGGGCGAGGTCATCCGGACCACGCGGACACTCGAGGAGTTCAGCATGATTCCCGCACACGACACGGTTGCCTGGTTCCAGGTGGGCAGCTCGGATCCCGCTGCGGCCCAGCGCTTCTACGGCACCCTGTTCGGCTGGACGTTCCGGGCAGATCCGGGCAGCGGCGAGGGATACGACCTGGCCACCTATTCGCAGCAGCAGATCCCCAGCGGCGGCGTCGCCCGGCTCGACGGCGACGATGTCGGCTACGCGTCGTTCTGCGTCCAGGTCGCCGATGTGGCGCAGACGTGCACCCGCGCGCTGGAGCTGGGCGGCAAGATCCTGCGCCCTGCGGCCACCACACCGAACGGTTTGGTCTCCGCCCATCTACTCGACGCCGATGGCAACCGATTCGTCGTTTTCACTCCCGCACCGCGATGAGGCGCTAGCGACCGGTCGGCGGTGTCGCCCGAATATTGCCGACCGGTCGGTACTGCCGAACGGAGTGTGGAAGCATGTGTAGTCGGCTTGCTCGTTGATTGATCGAAGGTTCGGGCAATCGCGTGGCAGCGGAATAGACTGGCGCTCATGTCGGCTGACATCGCGGACGGCCGCACCAGGCTCTTACTGGCAGAGGACCACCCGATGGTGGTGGTGGCCCTGACTTCTGCATTCGAATTGGTCGATGACATCGAGGTCGTCGCGACGAGTGGATCCATCGCCGAGACGCTCGGCGCTGCCGAGCGTGTGAGGCCCGATCTCATCCTGCTGGACCGTCGGCTGCCCGACGGTAACGGCATCGATGCCATCGAACGATTGCTCCAGGTGTCCCCGAAGGTCAGAATCCTGGTCTTCACCGGGGATGCGGATCGGTCCATGCGCGATCAGGTGATCGAGGCAGGTGGCGCTGGGCTGGTCCTCAAGACGGGCCTGTTCGACGACCTGGTCGACATTATTCGGCAGGTCGCAGCGGGCGAGGACTATTTCGATCCGACCATGTGACGATACCGACCGGCCGCAGACGGTATGCGCGAGAAAGCGGGTATTCCAATGGCCAGTGGCACCGCGACAGTAGATCGCGTCAGTAACAGCGACGAGCGCCTGCAACCGCTGCTGGAGGGGCTGAAGGCAGTGCGTGACGGCGACTTCCGCCGGTACCTGCGTGAGGTCGGCGATCCGGTCCTCGACGAGATCTCCGTGGTGTTCAACGGCATGGTCGACCAGTTGGCGCTGTTCACCACCGAGGTCACCCGCGTCGCCCGGGAGGTCGGCACCGAGGGCAAGCTGGGCGGTCAGGCGGCCGTGCCCGGGGTCTCGGGCAGCTGGAAGGATCTGACCGACTCGGTCAACGCCATGGCCGACAACCTCACCTGGCAGGTGCGCGATATCGCCGGTGTCGCCACCGCCGTGGCGAAAGGCGACCTGTCCCAGAAGATCACCGTCGACGTCAAGGGTGAGCTGCTGGAGCTGAAGAACACCATCAACACGATGGTCGACCAGCTGTCCTCGTTCGCCGACGAGGTGACGCGCGTGGCGCGCGAGGTCGGCAGTGAGGGCCGTCTGGGCGGTCAGGCGGCGGTTCCGGGGGTGTCGGGCACGTGGCGCGACCTCACCGAATCGGTGAACATCATGGCCGGAAACCTGACCGCGCAGGTCCGTTCGATCGCCGAGGTCACGACAGCGGTGGCGAAAGGTGATCTGTCGCAGAAGATCACCGTCGATGCCCGGGGTGAGATCCTCGAACTGAAGAGCACCATCAATACGATGGTCGACACGCTGTCGTCGTTCGCCGACGAGGTCACGCGTGTGGCGCGCGAGGTCGGCACCGAGGGCCGGCTGGGCGGCCAAGCCCAGGTGGTCGGCGTCTCGGGCACATGGAAGGGCCTGACCGAGTCGGTGAATTTCATGGCCGGAAACCTGACCGACCAGGTTCGCTCGATCGCCGAGGTCGCCACAGCGGTGGCGAAAGGTGATCTGTCGCAGAAGATCACCGTCGATGCCCGGGGTGAGATTCTCGAGCTGAAGAACACGATCAATACGATGGTCGACACGCTGTCGTCGTTCGCCGACGAGGTCACGCGTGTGGCGCGCGAGGTCGGCACGGATGGCAGGCTGGGCGGCCAGGCCGATGTGAAGGGTGTATCGGGTACCTGGAAGGGTCTGACGGAGTCGGTCAACGTGATGGCCGACAATCTGACCGCCCAGGTGCGGTCCATCGCCGAGGTCACCACCGCCGTGGCCCGGGGCGATCTGTCGCAGAAGATCCGGGTCGACGCCCGCGGTGAGATCCTGGAGCTCAAGGAGACCATCAATACGATGGTCGATACGTTGTCCTCGTTCGCCGACGAGGTGACCCGCGTCGCCCGCGATGTCGGTACCCAGGGCCGCCTGGGCGGTCAGGCGGATGTGAAGGGTGTGTCGGGTACCTGGAAGGGTCTGACGGAGTCGGTCAACGTGATGGCCGACAATCTGACCGATCAGGTGCGGTCCATCGCCCAGGTCGCGACCGCCGTCGCGAAGGGGGATCTGTCGCAGAAGATCACCGTCGAGGCGAAGGGTGAGGTCGCCGCGCTGGCGCACACGATCAATACGATGGTCGACACGCTGTCCGCGTTCGCCGACGAGGTCACCCGTGTGGCGCGCGAGGTCGGCACCGAGGGCATGCTGGGCGGGCAGGCCCGCGTGCCGAACGTCTCGGGCACCTGGAAGGGCCTGACCGACAACGTGAACTCGATGGCCGGCAACCTCACCAACCAGGTGCGGTCCATCGCGCAGGTCACCACCGCGGTGGCGCGCGGTGATCTGTCCCAGAAGATCGACGTCGACGCCCGCGGTGAGATCCTCGAGCTCAAGACCACCATCAACACCATGGTCGACACGCTGTCCTCCTTCGCCGCCGAGGTCACCCGCGTGGCGCGGGAGGTCGGCAAGGAAGGCCAGCTGGGCGGTCAGGCCGAGGTCGAGGGCGTGTCCGGCACGTGGAAACGTCTGACAGAGAACGTGAACGAACTCGCGGGCAACCTGACCAGGCAGGTTCGCGCGATCGCCGAGGTAACGGGCGCGGTGGCCACGGGTGATCTGACCCGTTCGATCTCGGTCGAGGCCAAGGGCGAGGTGGCCGAGCTGAAGAACAACATCAACGCGATGGTGCAGTCGCTGCGCGAGACCACCCGCGCCAACGAGGAGCAGGCCTGGCTCAACACCAATCTCGCCCGGATCTCCGGCCGTCTGCAGGGTCACCGCGATCTCAGCGCGGTCGCCCAGCTGATCATGAATCAGGTCACCCCGCTGGTCGGCGCCCAGTACGGCACGTTCTTCTTCATGGAAACCGACGACGACCGCCCGGCTCTGCGCCTGATCGCCGGGTACGGGCGCAACGAGGACGGCACCGTCTTCTATCTTGGGCAGTCGCTGGTCGGCCAGGTCGCACAGTCGAGGAAGCCGATCGTGATCGATCGGACGCCACCGGACTACATCCAGATCTCCTCGGGCCTGGGGTCCGGGCGTCCGGCCAGCGTGATCGTGCTGCCGATCGTGTTCGAGGATCAGGTGCTCGGCGTGATGGAAGTGGCCTCGTTCACCCGGTTCACCGTCGTACAGCGCGACTTCCTGGAACAGCTGATGGAGACCATCGGCGTGAACGTCAACACGATCATGGCCAATGCCCGCACCGACACCCTGCTCGGGGAGTCCCAGCGCCTGGCCGGGCAGTTGCAGCAGTCCAACGCCGATCTCGAGGAAAAGGCCGCGCTGCTCGAACGGCAGAACCGCGATATCGAAATGAAGAATTTCGAGATCGAGCAGGCCCGGCAGGAAATCGAGGAACGCGCGCAGCAGATCGCGCTGGCCTCGAAGTACAAGTCCGAATTCCTGGCGAATATGTCGCACGAGCTGCGCACGCCGCTGACCAGCCTGCTCATCCTGGCCGGTGTGCTGGGGCAGAACGCCTCGGGCAACCTGACCGATAAGCAGGTCGAATTCGCCAAGGTGATCCAGTCGGCGGGCAAGGATCTGCAGCAGCTCATCGACGACATCCTGGATCTGTCCAAGGTCGAGGCCGGAAAGATGGACATCCGCACCGAACCGGTGCCGACCCGCCAACTGCTCGACTACGTGCAGACCACCTTCCGCCCGCTGACCACGCAGAAGGGTTTGCAGTTCGACATCGTTGTCGCCCCCGACGCGCCCGCCCAGTTGGAGACCGACGAACAGCGGCTGCGACAGGTCCTGCGCAACCTGCTGTCCAATGCGGTGAAGTTCACCGAGGCGGGCACGGTGAGCCTGGCCGTCCGGCGGGAGGACGATCGCATCGCATTCGTGGTGAGCGACACCGGGATCGGCATCGCCGAGCAGAATCTGGAGACCATCTTCGCCGCGTTCCAGCAGGCCGACGGCACCACCAGCCGCCGCTACGGCGGCACCGGCCTGGGCTTGTCGATCAGCAGGCAGGTGGCGAATCTGCTGGGCGGGGAGATCAGCGCCGAGAGTCAGATCGGGGTGGGCAGCACGTTCACGCTGCATCTGCCGCTGGCCCCGCAGCCCGAGATCGTCGCGGCCTTCAAAACGCAGCCGGAGTCGCCCGTCCGCAAGGTTCTGGTTATCGAGGATCCGGTCGAACGGCAGTTGACCCGCCTGGTGGCGACGGTGGTCGCCCAGCTCGCCGACACCACCGGGCCGGTGCGCCTCGAATCCGTCGGTAATTCCGAGCAGGCGCTCGCGGTGGCGGCCGGGTGTCAGTGCGTTCTTGTCGATATCAGCCTGCCGGAGGTGTGCACACCCGAATACCTCGACGGTCTGCGGTCGGCGATGCCGTCGAAAAGCGCTGTGGTCCTGGGCTATCCGGTCGGTACGCCGGAGCCCGACCGGTTCCGGGCGACCGACGCGACCGTGCGCAACCATCAGATCGAGCTGTTCGCCACGGCCGACGAGGTCCGCGAACGATTCATCCTGCAACTGACGCATCCACATTCCACCGAACTGGACAAGCCCGGCCGCCCGAAACAGTATTCCGGCCTGCAAGGCCGCAAGGTCCTGCTGGTCGACGACGACACCCGCAACGTCCTGGCCCTGGCCGGAATGCTCGAACTCAACGGTATGGCCGTGGACCACGCACCCAACGGCCGCAAGGGAATCGAGGCTCTCCAGGCCGACCCGGACGTCGACGTCATCCTGATGGACGTGATGATGCCCGAAATGGACGGCTACGCCACCACCGCCGCCATCCGCAAGATGCCCCGCTTCGACCGCCTCCCCATCATCATGGTCACCGCCAAGGCCATGGCCGACGACCGCGACAAGAGCCTCGCCTCCGGTGCCAGCGACTACATCACCAAACCAGTAGACGCCGACGATCTCCTGGCCTGCATAGGCCGCTGGCTGGGGGTGCCCACCGACGAATGAGCGCCGCGCCGGTCAGAGCCGTGTAGTCACCAGCTCCGCTGTGAGCTTCGCGAGGCGGCGAGCGTCGTTCGGGCCGAGTGTGGGCAGCGACAGACCGAGGGACGCCCCCGGTCGACGGCGCTGAGTGGCGCCAGCGGGCGGATGATCGACGAAGCCGTGTAGCGGGCGAATGGATGCGTTCACCGGCCGTGCGGTGACACACAGCGGCAACCTGACGGACCTGGGTTGATGACTGCGATCACCCCGCCGCGAAATCAGGCGTCGACTCGATCGGGCGCGAGGAATAGCTGTGTGACGGGAGAGGTTCCGCTACCCGCGACGGTGGCGCGGTAGAGCCCCGGGGCGTGCACGGTGACCGGTGCGACGATACGGCCCTCCCGGAATTCGAGGCGGGGACGGGAGATCGGCTCGTTGTCCGCGACGTCGGTGATGGTGACGCGGGCGTCGACAGGGCTGTCGATCCCGAGGATGTCGATCGTGAACTCCTGTCCGGGCCGCACGAGGTCGGGCGAGTGCATTCCCAGGTCGGCCTCACCGAGGCGAGGGCCCGTGTCGCGGTGCAGCAGCCGGTCGAGCACGAAAGCGATGGCTTCGTCGGTCTGGGCCAGGGGGCCGTGCTGCTGGGGGAGTGGGACGGTTTCTCGATGATGGTGTGGCACAGCCGAATTTCGCGGGACGGTACCGTCGCCACGGCCCGGAAGGCGGAGAAGTGTGCTGTCGGGCCGGGTCGACAGCGCGCCGTCGGCGTCGACCTCGAAGGTGTGGTACAGCGGCTCGGCCTGGCCGGCGTCGATGGACAGGCTGCATACGGTCGGCTGGGCGACGCCGATCAGTGGCCGATGCGACGCGATGGCGACCGCGGCGAGCGTGTCCTTGTGCTCGAACGCGTCCCGGGCGAGATCCGTTCTACCGCCGATATTTCCGATGTCGGCGGCGGTGAGTCGACGTACGACGTCACCATCGTCGACGCAGCGATAGGTGGGCAACAGGTCGTACAGTCCCGGCATCGTCGCGGCCACCGCCCGCAATCCGCGCGCCGGTACAGGAGCGCCGGACCCGCTGGCGATCGTCAACACCACCTTCGGGGCGCCCTCGAAGGGGGTGCCCAGGGTGACGACGTTCGCGACGTTCTCCATCGCCCCCGGGATGGCGGCGAGCGAGTGGCACAGCAGTCCGCCCATCGAATGCGCCACCAAATGAATCCGGGCCCGCGGCCGGTCGGACGCCGCGCGCCATCGGGCCAGATGCGCGTCGATCGCCTCGGCGAGCAGAACGGCATTGTGACGTACCGGAAGCCGCCAGTCATAACCGAATTCGAGGACGGCCGCGGGATCCCGGACGGTTTCGCGAAGTCGGCGCACCAATTTCGTATAGGGCTCGATACCCGCGAGAAACGGCGCGAACGCCGGAACGCGCAGCAACCGAGCGGGTTTCACGCTGTTGCGTTCCGGGTCGAACGCCAGCGGCGCCAGGCCGCCGACGGGCGCCGACCACATCCGCGCCAGCAATCCGGGATGCAGGCCCCAGATGAGCTTGCCTGTGGCGGTATCGACCAGCTCCGTACCCATGATCCCGGGTATCACCACCACCGCGTCATCGGTGATCGGATTCGAAATGCCCGATACCCGTGCCGATGTCGCCCGCGCGACGGAATGCTCCGGCATCGGCCCGGCTTCGGGGAACTCCCACTCTGTCACCATCTCGCCATCATCACGCACGCACCCGCGAATCGCCCGCCCACCCGGCGATGACGCGAGCGTTGCGGTACTAATCTGGTCACACGTGCAGGTTCGCGACTGGAGTGTGGCTTCAGGAGGGGGTGCCCTGAGTGTCCAGTGGCCCGGAGTTGTTCCCGGTCGCGATCGGGCAGTACGCGCGATTCGACGATATCGAGGTCGAGCGAGAGGTCGAGGCGATCGAATCCGTTCTGTCCGGATTCGACTGCCGCACAGTCGAATGGGATGTCGCGATGCCGGGGCGCGACGGGGACGCGGTCGACGCGCGCCTGACGGAGTGGTCGAAATCCGCACCACCCCAGACGATCCTGTACTGGGTGGGCCACGGCTGGTCCGACGACGAACGAGCGACCCTGGCCCATCGCAACAGCCCCCTCGCGGTGAAGGCCAGCGGGGTGACACCCGAACGCCTGGCGGACGCGATCGCCGCTCGCCGCTCCGAATACCACGACTCCTGGGTCATCGTGATCATCGACGCGTGCCGCTCGGCCCGATTCATCCGGCTGCTCAAGACCGAGATCGTGGATCGGGGCCTCGACAACGCTGTGCTGCTGGTCGGCGGGATGTCCGGTGAGGGCGCGACGACCCTGGGCCGGGTCAGCGAAAGCCTGCGCTACATCCTGCACACCACGTGCGCCGCGGATTATCAGATCCCGCTGCGCGAGTTGGCCTATCACCTGGAGACCATGGGCGCGGAGGTCGAGCAGAAGCACCTGCTCGATGTCGTGCTGCACCGACGTCACGCTGTGCTGGTGAATATCCCGCTCGACGTCCGGGACGAGCTCGCCGGCGCGCTGGACACGCTGACCTCCGACGAGCTCCGTCACTTCCTGCCCAGGGCGCATGGCGGGGAGCTGCCGTTCAAGGAGACGATGCTCGGCGAGCAATCGTGGTACTTCGAGGGCCGTCATACCGAAGCCGAACGGATCGTCGCATGGTTGCAGACCAGCAAGTCCGGGATGCTGGTGGTGACCGGCCCCGCGGGCAGCGGTAAATCGGCGCTGCTGGGCCACCTCGTCGTACAGGCGAATCCGACATTGCGCACCGCGTTGCGGAGAGCGGGGCTGCTGGTCGACCTGCCCGCCGCCGAACAGCCGCCCGATGGCGCGTTCGATCTGATTCTGCACCTGACCGGCGCTACTACCGCGGATGTCATCGCCCGGCTGGCCGAGGGAATAGGCCTCGAGCAGAGGCCGTCCCGCAATTTCGAGACGGCGATGCGCTGGCTGACAAGTAATTTCGATCGCCGGGCGCCGATCACAGTGCTCGTGGACGCTTTGGACGAGGCCGTGGATCCGATCACCGTCGCCCGCGAAGTCCTGGCGCCGCTGGCGGAGCAGGCGCTCGTCCGGGTCGTCGTCGGCACCCGTGTGAGCACCCGCGAACAGCCCGATAGCCCCGCACTCGACGAGAACATCCTGCACGCCCTCACCGCCGATACCGTCGTGCGAATCGGTCGGGACGCCGAATCGGTCCGGCGATATGTGCGACGTCGGCTGGACACCGCACGGCGCATGGGCAGGATCGACGAGTCGATGGACATCGACGGTTTCGCCGACGAATTGCACCGGCGTGACCGGCATTTCCTGTTCGCACACCTGGCAGTGCACGAGGTGCTCGCCGATTCGAGTCGACGGCTCGAAACCGCCTGGGGCGCACTGCTGGACAGGGATCATCGCGGGATGTTCGGCGCGGCGGTCGAACGGCTGTCCGCAGGGAGCCCGGTGTGCCGGATGCTGCTGCTCGGCCTGGCGTATGCGCGCGGCCGTGGCCTTCCGGTCGTGGATGAGCTGTGGGCCACCGTATCCCGGGCGGCGTTCCCGCAAGCATCGGTGACGGCTGAGGATGTCGACCGCCTGTTGGTCGCCGCGGCGCCATATGTGCTGGCGGACCGTGAGTACGGACAGACTGTCTATCGCCTGGCCCACCGCACGTTCGCGGAGTATTTTCTCGGCGAGGCCGCCACTGGGCGTCCCGAGGTACATGTGCTGATAGCGCGGGCGCTCGTTGGTATCGCCGAGTCCGACACGGCCGCCGGTACTTTCGGCGGGCGCCCGATGAATCCCTATCTGACACAGCTGCTCACCGCACACGTCGCCGCTGCAGGGGAACCCGGATGGCGGTTGCTGGCCGAGCATTCGCGCATCCTTCCGGCGCTCGACCCGGTGCGCCTGACCAACGATGCCTTTCACAGCGCACTCGGGCGTTTCGCACTGCCGCCCGTCATCGGCGGCATAGTCGGCATCGCCAAACGGCTGGGCAAGCTGGCGCCACGAGAGCGTGTGCTCGAGATCGAAGTGGCGACGGCACACCAAATCGGCACATACCCACCGACCCCCAACGGCACAGCGTCTTTTCTCGCAGGCTCGGCGAACCATGCCTCGATTACCCTGCAAGCAGCGATATTACGCCCGCACACCGCGCACCGAATCCTCGACGGCCATATCAACGGCGTGCGCGCACTTGCCGTCGTGACACTCCCGGACGGCGGCCGTCTGCTTGCTTCGGGCGGTGCCGACGGCATGATCCGCCTGTGGGATCCGGTCACGGGACAGCCGCACCGCACCCCACTCACCACCGCTCAGCAACGAGACATCCGAGCGCTGGCGACGATCCCTGCCCCGGACGGCGGAACGCTGCTCGTCGCGGTTGCCGCGGACCGTGCGATCCGGGTATGGAATCCGGACCGGGGCACTCGTGTCGGGGAGTCGCGCACGGTGGATGTGAGCGTTCTTGCGGTCACGTCCGTGCGCATGCCGGACGGTGGCGTCGTGATCGCACTCGGCACGCAGGACGGAACGATACGCCTGTGGGATCCGATCGCGCAGGGCCCGGTCGGCGAGTCCAGCCCGCGTAGCGGTACGCCGGTCCGTGCGCTGGTGGCGGTGCCGTCCGCGGACGGCACCGCTCGTATCGCCGCGGTGTACGACGGCCGCACCATCAGGCTGTGGGATCCGATATCGTGGGGCGCCCTGCACATCGATGCGCATGATCGCCACATCCAGGCGCTGGCGACGCTTCGGTTGTCCAACGGCCGCGTTCTGCTGGCCTCCGGCGGAGCCGGCGCGGGGATTCGGCTGTGGGATCCCGTCGTGGAACATCCGGTCGGCACGCTCCTGACCGGACAGACTGGCTGGGTGCGCGCCCTGGCGGCGGTTCCCGGATCGGATCGGGCGCTGCTGGCCGCTGCGGCCGGCACGAGCATTCATCTCGGGGATCCCCTGACCGGCGAGCAGCACGGCGCGCCGTTGACCGGGCATACCGGCATGATCCGCGCGCTGGCCGCGGTTCCGATGCCGGATGGCCGCACCTTGCTGGCCTCGGCGGGTGACGATGAGACCGTCCGGCTGTGGGATCCGTTCGCAGTGCGTTCGGTGAACAGCGGTGATCCCGATGCGATGCCGACCGTACGCACACTGTGCGAGGTACCGGTGCGCGACGGTCGCAGGCTCGTGGCGGCAGGCGGCGACGATGGCACGGTTCGGCTATGGGACCCGGCGTCCGGTACAGCCGTCGGCGCGCCGTTCGTCGCGCATTCGACCGATGTGCAGGCCATGGTTTCGGCCACCTTGCCCGATGGCGACACGCTGCTCGCGACTGTCGGCGGGGGCGGGAGGATCATGCTCTGGGATGCGGTTCTCGGTGTGCCCTACCGCATTTCGAGCATCGAGAAAAGCACCGGGGCGCTGGCGCTGGCGGTCGTCCATGCAGGCGACGGTGTTGCGCGGATCGTGTCCGGCGGCGGCAGCCGAATCTGGGTCTGGGATCCGATCGCGGGCGACAGCAGGTCGTTCGACGGTGTCGTGCTCGGAGTGTCGGCGCTGACGGCGGTGCGCATGCCGGACGGCCGCGACCTGCTGGCCTCCGCGGGTTTCGATCGGAAGGTGAGGATGTGGGACCCGATGACGGGCAAGCGGGTCGGTGGGAGTTTCCACAGCCGAACCACGAAAATTCGGGCCCTCACGTCCGTCTTGCTGCCGGATGAGCGGGTCCTGCTCGCCGCGGCAGGAGATCATGGCCTGGTCGAGGTGTGGGATGTCGAGTCCGGACAACCCCACGACGCGGTTCCCGACGCTCGCACGGACGAGGTCCAATCCCTGGCCACGGTGAGTCTGTCCGACGGCACGCCCTTGCTCGTCTCTGCGTCCGGTGCAAACGTCCGGATCTGGGAACCGGCGACCGGACTGACCCCCGAGGGCTTCCCGGAGACAGTGCACCTCGGTGCACCGGTCAACTGTCTGTACGCGAACGGTAATTTGCTGACCGCCGGTCTTGACGGCCTGGTCACGCTCCGTCTGGACCGTCCCGGAGCGCCTTAGCGATCGTCTTGGCGTTGTGGTTCTCGTCCGCGGACGAGAGATCGGAGTGAGGGATGGTTCCACCCGGAAAAAGAGAACTAAAGTTGGTTTAGGGCCTGGCAGGCGGCGTAGTAGCCACAGAACATGGTGACTCCCCGGTCGTGCCGTCGCCCTCGTCGGCCGAGTCGCTGCTGATCTCGCCGTCGGCAGACGAATAGTGGATAACGCGGGCCTCCCACTACGATCGGCGGGCGTGGCCGAGACGATGGTGAGGGCGGACGAGGCGCCCGCTGTGGGTGAGAGACCGAGGACCGCAGGTGGGGGACGTGGGAAGTGGGCCGCGTGGATTGCCTGCATCGCCGGGGTGCTGGGTGCGTTGTGTGCCGTCGCGGTGCCGTTGCTGCCGGTGAAGGTGGACCACACCACGCTGTCCTGGCCGCAGGACGATTCGGTGCGCAGTGTCGAGGCGCCGCTGGTTACCTATGCGCCGCTGTCCTTCGACGCGACCGTTCCAGGGCGGGCGATGGCGCAACTGAAGGCGCACGGGGGAGTGCTGGTGTCCACGCTGCCCGATGGTGCGCCCTCGCTGGAAAAGTATGGATTCGTCGCCCGTGTGCTTCCGGGGCAGGGACGTGAGCCCGCGCGGCTCGAGGTGGTGCTGCGCAACCAGGCGCTGGTGAGCGTGCCGGTCGACGCGATCGTCGGCGATACCCTGACCGTGCATGCCGATATGTCTTCGGCCACAGTGGCTCTGCCTGGATCGGGTGTGAAAACAACTGTGCTGCCGGGAGACTGGCGGCCGCAGGTGGTGGGGATCTTCAGTGATCTCCCCAATGCCGATGGCGCACAAGTCACCGCGCAGGTCGACAGCCGGTTCTCGGTCACGCCGACCTTGCTCAAACGTGCGGCCGAGGTGCTGGCCGTGGTGTTCACGCTGATCGCGCTGGCGGCGCTGTACCGGTTGGACCGGGTCGACGGCCGGCGTCTGCGCCGCTGGCTGCCGCAGCGGTGGTGGACGTTCACCGGCGTGGACTTCGTGGTCTTGGCGACGTTGGTGGTCTGGCATTTCATCGGCGCCACCACCTCGGACGACGGTTATCAGTTCGGGATGGCGCGCACGTCGCTGGTGTCGGGATATATGGCCAACTACTTCCGATTCTTCGGCGTACCGGAGAACCCGGTCGGCACACCGCCGTACGACATCATCGCGCACCTGTCGGAGATCAGCACGGCGAGCCCGTGGGTGCGATTGCCGACGCTGCTGGCGGCCGTGGTCACCTGGCTGGCGCTGAGCCGGGAGGTGATTCCCCGACTCGGGGTCGCCGTGCGCCACGACAAGGTGGCGGTATGGACGGGCGCACTGGCGTTCCTGGCGGTCTGGCTGCCCTACGACAACGGCCTGCGGCCCGAGCCCGTTGTGGCGGTCTGCGTGCTGTTGACCTGGTGCTTCGTCGAGCGATCCATCGCGACGGCGCGGCTGCTGCCCTATGCCGTCGCGATTCTGGTCGCCGCGTTCAGTTTCACCGCGGCGCCCTCGGGGGTGATCTGTCTCGCCCCGCTGCTGGCCGGGCTGCGCTCGGCGGTGGGATTCGGTATCCCGCGAGCCCGCGAGCTGGCCGGTGCGCATGACGGGACCCGGGTATCGCGGGGGGCCTGGATCCGGGCGTACGGCGCGTTGCTGGCTCCGCTGTCGGCGGCTGGAATGCTGGTGCTGGCCTTCGCCTTTGCCGTCGAACCGCTGTCGGCGATGCAGGAGATGCAGCGGGTGCACGACATCGTCGGACCCGCCGACCCCTGGTACAACGAATACCTGAGCTACCAGTGGTTGTTCATGGCTACGGCCGACGGCTCCATCGGCCGCAGGTTCGCCATGGTCGCCATGTGGCTCGGTCTGCTCGTCTGCGTATTCACCATGCTGCGCAAGGGCGGTCGTATTCCGTTCACCGCGTCCGGACCGGCGCGGCGGCTGCTCGGTGTGACGTTCGGGGCGATGCTGCTGATGGCGACTTCGCCGACGAAGTTCACCCACCACAACGGGGTGTACGCGGGGCTGGCCGGAGCGGTGGCGGTGCTCACGGCGGTCGCGCTGGGGCCTCGGGTGATGCGCTCGCCGCGCAACCGGGCGATATTCGCCGCGGTGGTGGCGCTGGCGATGGCGCAGGTCTTCACCAGCGTCAATCAGTGGTGGTGGATATCGAGCTTCGGCATACCGTGGTGGAACAAGGCGCCCTCGTTCCAGGGTGTGGGGTTCAGCGAGATATTCCTGGTGATCGCCGCGCTGTGCGTGGTGCTCGCGATCTGGTGGCATGTGCGTGCACCGAAACCCGGTACGCCGCACCGTGTCTCGGACCGGGCGTGGCGACTGGCGAAGTTCCCGTCGCTGACGGTGGCCACGGCGATCCTGGTGGTTTTCGAGGTCGTGTCGTTCACCACGAGTGCGGCGGTGCAGTATCCCGGATTCTCGCTCGCGTCCTCGAATATCCACGCGCTCATGGGCAGTCCGTGCGGACTGGCCAACGACGTGCTGGTCGAGACCAACCCGAACGCCTCGATGATGAAACCGCTCGTCGGCGACGCGTACTCCACATTCACCGGCGGCGCACGCGGATTCGTGCCGAACGGCGTCGGCGATCTCACTCCCGACGACGAGCAGGACGGTTCGAGCAGTATCGCGAAGGCCTTCGGCGACAAGACCAGCGGCGGTACGCAAACCGGGGAGCCGGGAACGCAAACCGGCGGCGCACCACTGCCTTACGGCCTCGACGCGGCGACCACGCCGGAGCTCGGCACCGATGGTGTACAGACTCCGGCCGACCTCACCACCGGCTGGTACCGGCTGCCCGCGCAGCACGGCAGTCGCGACATCATCTCGATCGCGGCGGCTGGGCGTATTCAGGCGATCGGCCCGGACGGCGGAACCATCGGCGGTGAGCCGGTCGAAATCGAATACGGCGCTAGCGATTCCGCGACCAGCGCGCATCCGATGGGACGGCTGACCCCGATCGATATCGGCCCGGCGCCGTCCTGGCGGAATCTGCGGGTGCCCCTGGATCAGATTCCCGCACAGGCGAACGTGATTCGCATCGTCGCCGAGGACCACAACCTCGATCCGGAACGCTGGATGGCGCTGACCCCGCCGCGTATCCCGCTGACTCGCACGCTCGGTGACCTGGTCGGCTCGCGGCAGCCCGTGCTGCTGGATTGGGCCGTGGGCCTGCAGTTCCCGTGCCAGCGGCCGTTCGATCACAAGGACGGCATCGCCCAGGCGCCGGGGTGGCGCATCCTGCCCAATCGGGTGGGCGCCCACGACACCACTCTGTGGGAGGGGCACAGCGGCGGCGGGCCGCTGGGCTGGAGTCAGCAGTTGCTGCGCTCGGAGACTCTGGCCACCTATCTGGCATACGACTGGAAGCAGGATTGGGGTGAGCTGCAACGCCTCACCCCGATCGACCCGTCGGCCGTGCCCCCGGCCCCCACGGTCACCCAGGAGACCCACAGTGGCAGATGGTCACCCGGCCACATCAACACCTGGTAGCGCGGACAGATCGTCGAGCACCTGGTAGGCGGCGTTGTACCCGGGGGTGAAGGTGATCCCCGGGCCGCCATGGCATCCCGCGCTGCCCAGATAGAGTCCGCCGATCGGAATGGGCTGATCGAGAAATCCCCTGGGCCCCGGCCGATTCGGTCCCATCAGGTCCGGGTGGAGCAGGCCGTGGCAGAAATCGCCTGCCGGAGCGGCGAACATCGTGTCCATATGATGGGAGGTGAACGTGATGTGCCGGTCGACGATGTCGCGGAAATTCGGGGCGTATCGGGAGATCTTGTCGATAACCCGTTCGGCCATATCGTTTCTGAGCTTGCCGTGCTGTTCGCCGTCGACTTCGACCGGGAACGCGTAGGCGAATGCGCTGGCCGCATGCTTCCCCGGGGGAGCCAGGCTGGTGTCCAGACAGGACGGAATCTGCATGCCCAGCGACGGGTTGTCGGGGACCAGGCCGTGAGTACACATCTCCCATTGCCGCTGCTGTTCCTCGGGGGAGCCGAAGATCCCGATCGACTGCTGCATACCGGGTTCGTTGAGCAGTTCATAGGGTGCGGCGAACTCGGGCAGCTCGTCGAGGGCGAAATGGATCTGGACGTATGCCGCGCGATGGTCCCGGCCGGTCAGGCGCTCGACGAGGGCCGCGGGCAGCGCATCCGGGCCGACCAGACCCAGGAGTGTGAGATCGGGCGCCACGCCCGACACCACGACGGGTGCGGTGATGACCGTACCGTCGCGCAGCCGCACACCGCTGACGTGATCGTTGTCGACCGTGATCCGCTCTACCTTTGCGCGGAAACGGATTTCACCACCATGGGAGTGGAACAGGCTGCGCAGATGTTCGGTGAGGGCGCCGATGCCGCCCTCGAGTTTGGTCATCATCGCCGCGCCGTCGTTCGGTACGGCCAGCGCAAATGCCAGGCAGGTCGCGCTGCCCGGCGTGTACGGCCCGCGATAGGTCGAGTTGACGGCCAGGAACGCGAGCATCCCACGCAGGGCCGCATGCCGATGTTTGTCGGGCAGATAGCGGTCGATCACGTCCATCGCCGAACCGAACAGCATCTCGTGGATCGCCCGGCGCTCGGATTCGTCTGCCGCACAGGCGTACATCTCGTCCAGCGTCTTGGGCGGGGTGCGCACCTCGAAGCGGCCGAGCGCCCGTGCCGGTCCCTGACTCCACTGCACCAGACCGGCCATCCCCAGGACCGCAGCGGTGCCGTGCTTACTGTCCAAATGGCTCATCAATCGCATCGGGTCGCGATAGAAGACCATCGGCTCCTCGCCCGATTCGCCGAGATCGACCGACATCACCTCCGCGTTCACGGTCGGAAGGGTGTCCAGCCCAAGGTCTTTGGTGAGCTGCGCGGCGGTCGGAAACTGAACCGAACCGGCGATCTCAAAACGGAACCCATCGATCAACTCGACGGTCGCGGCCATGCCGCCGCTGTAGGTGTTGGCCTCCAGGCACAGCGTGCGCATCCCGGCCCGCTGCAGAATCGCCGCGGCGGTCAGGCCGTTGTGCCCGGCGCCGACAACGATCGCGTCATAGTCGCTCATGGGTGGATCTCCTTCGAAGCCCTGCGCGGACCGTACCGCCCGGCTGGCCGCCGGAACCGCACAGCAACCAAGAATATGTCAGTACTGACATGATCGGAAGATGTCAGTGCTGACAGGTCGATCGGCCGGCGAGATACGATCGGTACGACATGGCCGAGACGACGAACCTGCACCGGCAGCGCCGGCGATCCACCCGCGAGGCGTTGCGACGAGTGGCATTGGCACAATTCGCCGCCAAGGGTTTCGCGAATGTGACGGTCACCCAGCTCGCCGCGGAGGCCGGGGTCACCGAGCGCACCTTCTTCCGGCACTTCCCGACGAAAGAGGCCGTCCTGTTCCAGGACTACGAGACGCAGCTGGAATGGCTGGCCGAGTCGCTGGCGCGACGTCCGGCGACCGAGTCGCTGTTCGACGCCGTCCTGGCCGGCGTGCGCAGCTTTCCTCATGATCTGGAGCTGGTGCGTCAGGCGGCGACCGCCCGCTACACGCTGATCAGCGCGGAGCGGATCGCGAACCATCTGCGGCTCGTGCAGTCCTCGTTCGCCGCCGTGCTGACGGAGTTCGTCCGCACCCGCGCCCCGCGGTCGCCGGACGCCGAACTGCTGTCGGAGGTAGCGGGAGCGACGTTGGCCGCGGCACTTGTTGTGGCGGTGGAGAAATGGGGCCGCGACGGGTGCACGGGCGACCTCGGCGAAATCGTCACCGCCAGTGTCGATCTGGTTCGCTGCGGACTCGCGCCCCTGGCGTAGCGCCCTGCCTGGTTCGCGCGCGCTAGGGTACCGCGCTGCCCGAGATGCTCGACGACGTTCTCGTCGGTCGTGTGGTCAGCTGATGCGGATGTCAGCGCGGCGAGTCCGCCGCGACAAGCGGAGGGGCGTAGCAGGTGGTCGTTTATTCGACGACCGCGTCCGGGACGTGGATCGGGATCTCGCCGCCGAGGTGGTATCCCTCGTCGAGCGGCAGGGTGTCGCCGCTCCAGAAGCTGCCGGGGTCGTAGCGGTTGGCTCGGTGGTCGGGCAGCAGGCCCATCGATTGGTATGTGAGGGCGACTATTTCGGCGCAGTAGGCGCTGCGGAGGTCTTGGGCGGATGGGATCTTGTTCGCGGAGCGGGATTTCGGGATCAGGCGGGATGCGCGGCCGCTGAACCAGCGGGCGGCCAGGGCGGAGGTGGAGGGGAAGGGTGTGCCGTCGAGACGGGCTATGGCGCGCAGGGCGTTGTCCTCCATCTCCCGGGTGACCGGCCGGTCGAGCTGGCGCAACCAGGCGCGCTGGCCGTAACGCTGGGCCCAGATGAGGACCGCGTCGCGCAGGTTGTGCAGCTGAGCGCCGCGATGGCGGTCGCCGGACCACATGTCGGGCAGGGGGCGACCGAGTTCGGCGTGCCAGATCAGCACGGGCAGATCGTCGATCACCACGGCCATGCCGACGTGATTGACCGGACTGTTCGTCGTCACCCGGATGGCGCGATCTGCCGCCGAGTGGCCGCGGAACAGCCACAGGTCGCCGGTGCGCGTGATTTCCAGCGCCCGGTCCAGATCGATGCCCGCCGCCTTGTCCACAGCCATACCGGTAGCCTAGGCAACATGGGCTGGCGACAGGTACTCGGACGGGTGAGCTGGTGGAAGGTGCTCGGTGTGGCGGGCATCGCCGGTGTCGCCGCCACCGGAGTGGTGATCGCTCGCTCGGAACGTCAGCGGCGCACCTACACTCCCGAGCAGATTCGTGGCCGGCTGCACGAGCGAATCGAGCAGTCCGGCTCGGCGGAGGGCGAGAGCCGCTGAACCGTCCCGGGTCGCGGGTGTGCGAACGGTGCCGGGTTGTGATCGCTCGCAGGTCCTTACGGATCAGGGCGATTCGGAAACCGGACGCTGAGGTGGCCGGTGAATGACGCATCCGGCACGCGGTGGTGACGAAACCCCCGCCGCGCCATGTCCGGTTAGCCTGTGCGACCTGCTCGTGAACTGTGGCTGACGTGCGGAAATGCTCGTTCACAAGATCGGCGCCCGGGGGAGGCGCGTAGCTCGTCCGGCGTTCACGGCGTGGCCCGATTGCCTGGATACCGTTGTGCCTGTCGATCACCGACGACTGTACGTCAGGGGTTGCGATGGGCCACAACGGGTTTTCCCGCAGAACCATGCTCACCGCGCTGGCCGCGGCAGCATCGGCGCCGGTCGGTGGACTCACCCTGCTTGTGCCGCAGACATTTTCGATGGTGGCCCGGGATCTGGACGTGATCACGGTGAGCGACCGGTCCGCCGCGGTGAGCTGGACGACCGCCGCGGCCGATCCGATCGGGCTGTGGCGGCCGGTCGATTCGGACACCGAACTCGCTGTCGGACCGGCGGATTCGCGCAAGCCACTGCGGGTGGTGCACTTCGACGAGACGCCGACCGCCTATCACTATGTCGAGATCACCGGCCTGGAACCCGGCCGGGCGTACCGGTTCGAGGCCCGCTCGCGCGGCGTGCGAGCGGTGTCGGGAGCGGCGGTCCGCTGGTGGAACGAGGCGCAGCGGAACGAATTCCGGACCCTCGTGCCGCCGCCGGGACGACTGCTGCGTACCGTCGCCCTGGCCAACGACGTGCACTACGGCGAGAAGGTGAGCGGCGAACTCGTGCCCTTCCTGCCGCCCGGTGTGCGTCAGGAGCCCGGTCTGCCCCCGTACCCGCAGATCATGCTGGACGCGCTGCTGACCGACGTCCGTGCGGCGGATCGCGGTGCGGACCACCTGATTCTGGCGGGTGATCTCACCGCGGCCGGTCTGCCGGGTGAATCCCGCGCGGTCAGAAGCCGTTTGGACGGGTGGGGCGCATTCGGCCGAGATGTCCTGGTGTGCCGGGGAAATCACGACCGGCCGCGGGTCGGCGCGGCATGGGAGACTGGCACGCGACTGACGGGCGAGGGGCACTACGACTGCTGGGGTCCGGATTTTCTTCCCCGGCAACGGCTGTTCTCCTACGATCTGGACGGTCTGCGGGTGATCGGCCTGGACACCACCGAACTCGACGGTGCGGCCGGTCGGATCGACGCCGGGCAGATGTCGGAGTTGCGTGGTCTGCTGCACGCCGAACCAGACCGTCCCACACTGGTTTTCGGTCATCATCCCGTGACCCGCCAGTCGGGTATGACCAATCTCGGCGGCCCCGGGTTCATACTCGATCGGCACGACGCGGCCACGCTGCACCGCCTGTATCAGCGCGCCCCCGGGGTGTTCGCCCACCACAGCGGCCATACCCACCGGAACCGGCGCACCCGTCCCGATATCCCGATCCCGGTGAATTTCCTGGAGGTGGCCTCGATCAAGGAGTACCCGGCGGGGTATTCGCTGCTGCGCCTGTACGAGGGCGGATACATGGTCACCTTCCACCCCGCCCGCTCGCGTCCAGCCCTGCACTGGAGCAACCGCACCCGCGCCGAACTGTTCGGATTCCAGTCGCGTTACAGCCTGGGCTCGCTCACCGACCGCAACCACGTGGTGCTGCACGACATGTCCGGGATCGCCGCGACGCCGAGTTCACGGGGTGCGGTCGCCGCGGGGCTCACGAAGGCGGGAAGTGACCTCGCCGCCCGGCGGGGTCCTCGATAACGCCGCGCGCTCACTCGGTTTCGGTGACGAAGTCGATGAGCTGTTCGACCGCGCCCAGCAGTGGCGCCTCGAGATCCCGGAACGAATCGACCGCGTTGTAGACCCGCCGCCATCCCTCTTGCGGCGTCCCCCATCCCAGACGAGTGCAGATGCCCGTCTTCCAATCCTCGCCGCGCGGCACCCGCGGCCACTGCGCGATGCCCAGGGCCTGCGGTCGCACCGCCTGCCACACGTCGATGTACGGATGCCCGGTGACCAGCACATGCGGCCCGAGACCCGTGGTCAGGGAGGTCTCCTTGGATCCGGTGACCAGATGGTCGACCAGGACCCCGACACGCCGACCTGGCCCGGGCTCGAACTCGGTGAGTCGTTCGGCGAGGTTGTCCAGACCCTCGAGATGTTCCACCACGACACCCTCGACTCGCAGGTCGTGCCCCCACACCCGCTCCACCAGCGCCGCGTCGTGCACGCCCTCGACCCAGATGCGGCTGCCGCGCGCGACCCGGGCGCGCAGCCCTTCCACCAGTGTCGATCCCGAGGACGACCGGGTCTGCTTCGGCGGCGGCGCGGCCTTCGGCCGGACCAGCGTGACCGGCTCTCCGTCGATCAGGAACGCCGCCTCGCGCAATGCGAACAGCCGCACCCGCCCGTGCCGGTCCTCGAGCTTGACGAACTCGCCGTCGTAGGTGCGTTCGAAACCGACCACCGCGCCGCAGAATCCGCTCGCCGCGTCCTCGGCCACCAGGTCACGCTCCGCGCTGACCTGTGGCACGACATGCGGGCGTTTGCGGGTGTGTCCCGAGAAGATATCGCCGTACTCCGTCACCCGTTCGAAAATAGCGGCTCGGCAACGATTTGCGCGTCCTTGTCCGGTTCTTGTCGGTTCGTGCGGCTAGTGTTGAGGACGTGGCCGCAATCGTGTGGCTGGTCGCGGGCATCCTGCTCGCTGCCGCCGAGATGCTCACCGGTGATTTCACGCTGCTCATGCTCGGCGGAGCCGCGCTGGTCACCGCGCTGGTCGGCGGGGTCACCGATGCCTCCCTGATCATCGACGCCGTGGTCTTCGGCGTCAGCGCGCTCGGGCTGTTGTTCCTGGTACGTCCGATGCTGTTGCGCCGCTTCTCGATTCCGCCGCCCACGCCGACCAATGTGCACGCGCTGCCGGGGAAGACGGCTAAGGTGCTGGAGGCGGTCAACGAGGAGACGGGCCGGGTCCGGATCGATGGCGAGGTGTGGAGCGCTCGCTCGTTCGATCCGGCCGAAGAATACGCCGAGGGGGAAACCGTGTACGTGATGAAGATCGACGGCGCACACGCCGTCGTCTGGAAGGGACCGTAATGGTTGCACTGATCGTCGCCATCGTCCTGGTTCTGCTGGTGGCGGTGGTGTTGTTCCGCTCGATTGCGCTGGTGCCGCAGGCCGAAGCGGCGGTGATCGAGCGGCTGGGCAGATACTCGCGCACGGTGTCCGGCCAGCTGACGCTGCTGGTGCCGTTCGCCGACCGGGTGCGTGCCCGGGTGGACCTGCGCGAGCGCGTGGTCTCCTTCCCGCCGCAGCCGGTGATCACCCAGGACAACCTGACAGTGCAGATCGACTCGGTCGTGTACTTCCAGGTCACCAGCCCGCAGGCCGCGGTGTACGAGATCAGCAACTACATCGCCGCGGTCGAGCAGCTCACCATCACCACCCTGCGCAACGTGGTCGGCGGCATGACCCTGGAGGAGACGCTGACCTCGCGCGATCAGATCAACTCGCAGCTGCGCGGCGTGCTCGACGAGGCCACCGGCCGCTGGGGCCTGCGCGTATCGCGAGTGGAACTCAAGGCCATCGATCCGCCGCCGTCGATCCAGGAGTCGATGGAGAAGCAGATGAAGGCCGACCGTGAGAAGCGCGCCATAATCCTCACCGCCGAGGGTAATCGGGAGGCGCAGATCAAGACGGCCGAGGGCGCCAAGCAGGCGCAGATCCTGTCCGCGGAAGGCGCCAAGCAGTCCGCGATCCTGTCCGCCGAGGGTGAGCGCCAGAGCCGCATCCTGCGCGCCCAGGGTGAGCGGGCCGCCGCGTACCTGCAGGCGCAGGGCCAGGCGAAGGCGATCGAAAAGGTCTTCGCCGCAATCAAATCCGGTAAGCCCACGCCGGAACTGCTTGCGTACCAGTACATGCAGACCCTGCCGCAGGTCGCCAAGGGCGATGCCAACAAGCTGTGGATGGTCCCCAGCGATTTCGGCAAGGCGCTGGAGGGTTTCGCCCGCAACTTCGGCACCAAGGGCGAAGACGGAGTATTCCGGTACGAGCCCAGCTCCGACGGTGAAGCTGTCCCGGAGGACGATTCCGACGAGGTAGCCGACTGGTTCGACGTCTCCACCGATCCGGCCGCCGCCCGCGCGGTCCAGGCCGCCGAGGCCGCCGCCGCGACCCCGGTGGAATCCCCGTTACCGCCGGTCGGCCAGCACCGCGGCGGCCCGGGCCAGAGTCGCCTGGGCTCGACGCCGGAATTCCAGCCGCAAACACCGGCGCAATACCAGCAGCAGCCGCCCACCCAGCAATACCAGCCCCGCCCGGAACAGGGCGAGGGCCGAAACTGGCAGCAGCCCGGCCCGCCCGGACGGTAAAAGGTTCGATAGCGGCCCGGTCCGCCCGGTAAGCTGCGGCAGCAGTTTGATGTCTGGACAGCGCGGGCCGACAGCACTGGGTTGGCCCGGGCGACCGGGCTCGGCAATAACCAGGTTGGCCCGGGCGGTGGAGTTCGGTGGTAGCCCGGTTGGCCCCGGACGGTGCAGTCGGTGGTAGCCCGGGTCCGGCTGGACAATGAGTCCCGGTGGCAGCCTGGCTGGCTGGGGCGGCCGGGCCAGGTGTCGCCTGTCGGCATCAGGGTCCGCCGTCCCGTCTCGTGCCGTAGGCATGGGCTGGCCGAATACCGTGTATCGGTTGTGCCTGCTCAGGCTGCCGCCAGCGTCGAGAAGACGCAGACGGGTGCTTGGGGAGCACGGCCCCTTTCGATAATGACTGTGCCGCCGATACCTCAACCCGTGGCGCTGTCCGTCGGCTAGTCGTCGGGGGAGGCGCGGCGGTTGCGTTTGGTGACGCCGCGCCGTTTCTTCGCGGCGATGCGACGTTCCTTTGCTCCGCGCGAAGGCTTGGTGGCGCGGCGAACGGGTGGCGGTGCGGCAGCGGCGTCACGCAGTAACGAGGCCAGTCGTTCGCGGGCGGCCGCGCGGTTCTGCGGCTGTGCGCGTTGCTCCGATGCGGCGATCGTGAGCACCCCGTTGACCAGGCGGGTGGCCAGCCGGTCGAGCATCCGGGTGCGCAGCCGCTCCGGCACGGAGGGCGAGTTGGCCAGATCGAAGGACAGCTCTACTCGGCTGTCGGTGGTGTTGACGTGCTGCCCTCCCGGACCGGACGACCGTGAGAACCGCTCGCTCAACTCCGACGCGGGGATCACCAGCACCCCAGACACGATCAGGTCCTCTGCCATGATCCGACGCCGCTCTTTCCGATCCGCGAGTCAACCAGGCCACTTCGGTCTGGTTGCGACTGAAATGGTGACCTTGTCGCTCACGATAGCGACGACCTCGTCGACGTGTAACAGGCAGGCCGTCCGCATGGCCGCTGATCGGATGGTTCGGGTATCCGCTCGAGGCCGGGCGCAGCGCCTGGCAACTCCGGTGGTTGCCGAATCGGCCAGTCCCGCAGGATCTTTGCGAGCCGGTTCCGTGCACCGGCCGGCCAACGCGGCGGGTGCGACGACGCGGGCGAGCCCTTACCGCACCCCGCGCGGAATGACTCTGGGCAGCGAGAAGCCCCCAGCGAGGGTGGTGGGCACAAGTGGGTCGGTCACGATCCGCACCCACTCAGGGCCCGTAGCGTCCGACGGGCTGGTTCCGGCGAGCTCGCGCGCGGCGCCGGCGCCGAAATCCTTGGCCAGGATCTTGGAGTGATTGCTGGGGACCTTCGCTGCCACGGTCAGGTTCGGATTGGCGGGGTGCTCATCCGGGCGGACATCCCGAGCGGGCGCAGCAGCGGCATCAACGGCCGGGCCTGACGGAACGGCCTGCGGATCCGCTCGCGAGACTCCTCCCCGGTGATCCCGTACGGCTGGGCGCTGTCCACCGACACCACACCCAGCACCCGGTCGGGGTGGCGGTCGGCGAAATGCACCGCGACCAGCGCCCCGTAGGACGGGCCCACCAGCCGTGCCCGCTGCATACCCCGCGCCGCGAGCACGCCTCCAGATCGCGCAGGCACGCCTCGAAGGAGTAGTCGGCGGACTGCGGCGGATGTGTGCAGGTTGCTCAGTTAGCCTCTCGGGGTGCTCACGCGTTGGGTGTCGTGGGTGTCCAGCAGCCGTAAGCCCTCGAGGACGGCGGCGTCGGCGTCGAGATGATCGGACCACCATGTGGCGGATCGAACGGGCAGGCCGCGGGATCGGTACTTGTTCATGATCTCGATGTGGTCCGGCAGTGTCATGAAGGCATCGAGCCCCTTCGGATCGGTCCACACCGACAGGGATCCGACCTGGCCGTGGTGAGCGGGCCGGATGTAGGTCGTTATGCCGACCGACTCGTCGATCCGTACCAGTTGACGTGCCAGACGCGTTCCCGCGAGCCAGATCGGCAGAACGTCCGTCACTCTGGTCGGCGTGAATTCGGTGAGGCTGAACATATACGGGCCCGTGGACCGTGCGGCGGACCCGTCGGACCAGGTCGTCGTGATGGTGAAATCGGTCAGCCGCGCACCACGGTCGCGATGGCGCCGCCAGTTGTGCCGCAGCAATCGGGGCAGGCGCCGCATATCAGTCCAAGGAATCTGTCGCACAGTCATTTTCGGAACTTTCTCCCCGAATCTCTCGTGTCCATTGTGTAGCCCAGTCTGTGCCGTCCGCGGTTGATAAAGAAGGCTGGAATGTCACATACTCGGAGTATGTTGTCTAGACGTGATGCGAATGCCGCGGATACCAGGCGTGCGCTGATCGAGGGCGCGGCGCGACTGTTCGCCACCCGAGGGTTCGAGAACACCTCGACCGATCAGATCGCCGCGGCCGCCCGCGTCACCAAGGGCGCCGTTTACCACCACTTCGCCAATAAACGATCGCTGTTCCAGGCCGCCCTCGAGCTGGTCGACAAGCAGACGGTCACGATGATCGCCGCGAGAACGAGTTCGGCCCGCACACCCTGGGAAGCCACCATCGCCGGCCTGAACGCCTTCCTGGACCGCTGCCTGGATCCCGCCTACCAACAGATCTGCTTCCGCGACGGCCCCACCGCCCTCGGCTTCGTCCCGTGGTGGGAACACGGCGAACGCCACGTCGAGGGGGTGCTCGAGGTCGCGCTGACGGCCTTGCGCAACGACGGCTCGATCATCACCGCCGACGTCGACGCCCTCTCCCACGTGCTCTACGGCGCACTGTCGGCCGCCGCGCTGGCGATCACCCGCGCCCAGGACCAGCAGGCAGCCCGAAATGCGATGGGCCGCACCCTGATCGAATTACTCGAAGGTCGCCGTAGTGGCATGGAAACACCCTGCGCGCCAATCTGATCAGCCACAGCAACTCCTACGGCCCGCAAGTGCCTCCTGGTTTCCTGGCGCAGGCGGCACGAGTCCGGCGATATCTTGCGCATGCGGCGCTGCCGGTCCTGTAGCCGTGCGTGCTCACCGCCGGCTTCGCCGAGCAGACGGTCGGCACGCGGGGCACCCACCGCGTCCCGGCGACATGTGAGGACGTAAAACGTTCGGCCGGTTCATATGTCGACCAGCTCTAACGGCTGGGTGCATGCCTGGCTGAACGGCAGGTTCGCGGCGTCACGAGACAGCCCCTATGGTGGTCGGCATGCGTATCGCGGCCTTGACAGCGCTCGTCCTTCTGGTGGCAGGCTGTTCGGCTACAACCGATCAGCAGTCCCGCACCGCGCCGGCGTCCGCGCCCGCCGACTCCGAATCCACCTCCACGACAACGTCGTCGACCGGGGGAGCGCCGAGCGCCGGCGCCTCCTTCGCGGCGGTCGACGAGTGGATACGGGATGGTCGTGCAGCCGATCCTGCGCAGTTCGCCACCCAGACGACCCAGGACGGCACGGCCACCCCCCTGAAGGACAACGACGTCGCCTTCACCAGTCCGACCGGAAAGATCAAGTGCACCAGCGATGCCGAGGAGGGCATGCCCGATCTGTACTGCCTGGTGGATCTGAAGCACCCGCCGGCCGAGTCCACACGCAGTGGCGAGGGCGAGTTCGTGGCGAACTGGATCACCTACTCCGGTACCAAGGCCACCGTGGGCTCGATGCACGGCGACCCGGGCCCGTTCGTCCGCGGCTACGGAAACAAACTCCCCTATGGATCGCGCATCACCGCCGGCGACTACACCTGCCGCCTCGACTCCTCCGGACTCGTCTGCGAGAACAAGTCGGCACAATCCGCGGTCAAGATGAGCGACGCCGGCCTCGTCCCGTTCGGCTGTCTCGGCGAACAAACCCCCACCGAGGGAGTCGGCGAACTCTACGGCTGCTGAGACCGTGCGGCAGGCGGCTCAGACCAGCGCGGCTCGGGCCGTGGCGAACGCGATGGCGACCTCCTCCGCGTAGTCCGATGCGCTCTGTTCCGCACAGCACGCCCGCAGCTGTCCGACCGCGTCGTCGAGTCGTGGTCCCGGACCCCGTTCGGCGAGCAGCACGACGATCGCCTCCCATGTTGCGATCCCGGGATTCGGACAGGCCAGCAGCTCCTCCAGGTATCGGCCCGGTTCCACCAGCCGGAGCGCTCGTCGCGCGTAAAGGTGTACGCGCCTGGGTAACTCGTCGCGGATCGCCTCGATATCCGCCTGGAGTGCGTGCTGCCCGTCCTGCGCCGGGTCGAGGCGCAGTGACCACATGCCGGTCACCTCGTCCGGCAGGCCGTGGTTGGTGAGCTGCCCTGGACCGCTGGCCTTTTCGATCGGAGTGGGTGACAGACCCTGTCGCGCGCCGCACCAGTTGCGGTACTCCCACCAGGTTGTCGGCGTGGCGTCGAGGTCGAGACCGAATCGGAGCTCCTGCTGGCCGCCGGTCCAGGTCCGAAGTGCCCGGCTGCGGCCGACCGACGCCACCCCACCCGGCTCGACTCGTGCCCAGTGGGTCCCCGCGTCGTGATGGAAACCGTATGGTTGCAGTAACTTTCCTGTGTCACGCATCAGTCGGCGCACTGCCGAATCCGGTTTGACCATGCGGTCAGACTAGCGATGCCCTCCGACAGGAATCAGCGGGAGCGTCCGGGTCGGAGTGGGGGACACCTCCCGCCGCAGATCAGTGTGGCGGACGCCGCGGCGTGCCCTTGTCGGGCGTGCCCATCAGCCTTCTGCACCAGCGGCTTTCGACTAGAATAGCCGCACGGGGTAATACTGGTCGGCCTCGCTCTGGTCGAGCCGCGCCGCCGGGGCGAGCGGCCCCGAACGGCACCGCCCCGGAAGTTGACGTCTCGTTTCAGGCTCGCGACGACCGTACCGTCGAACCAGAGATCGGTGAAACGCGACTCCAGGGGTGGTTTCGGGGCAATGATCACACGTCGATCGGTACTTCAGGCGGGGCTCGTTCTGCCGTTCGCCGCCGCGTGCGGGCCGAATATCCTGCGTGGCGGCTCCGGAACGTTGCGGGTGGCGGTGACCTGGAGCGGAAACGAGTTGGCGGCGTTTCAGGCCGTGCTCGCCGGTATCGGACAGGGGCGCAGCGCGCCCGCCTTTCGCGGTCCGGTGGAGGTCGTGCCGCTCGGTGACGATATCGATACCGCGCTCAACGCCGGTGGCAGCGGCGCGCCGGACATCATCATGCTGCCGGACGCGGGCCGCATCTCGGTGCTGGCGGGCTCGAGGCTGCGCGCGGTCCGCGACACGCTGTGGGCGCCGCCCGGGGGCGACCCGCTGTACCGGGACAACTGGTGGGACCTGTTGTGGTACCGCAATTGCCGGGATCATGCGGTCGGTCACTTCGGTGTGCCGTTCAAGGGCGCGTACAAATCGCTGGTCTGGTACGACCGCGACGCCGTGGCGCCCGATGGTCAGACGCTCGGCGACATGCCGAGGGATTGGTATCTGGAGGACTGGCCCGAGCAGATCGCCCGGTTCGCCGCCGCCGGTCGCCACCTGTTCGCGCTGGGCGCCGCGGACGGCTGGGTGCTGGCATACCACTTCGCGAACGTGCTGTGCGCGGTCGCGCCGAATGCGTATCAGGCGCTGTCGAAATTCGCCCCGGTGTCCGGGCAGCCGGCGGGCGCACAAGATGTGAGCTGGGACCGGCCCGATGTACGGGCGGCGTTCGGCGTGCTCGGAGAACTCTGGGGCACGCCCGGCGCATTCCCGGGTGGTGTCGCCGAGACGCTGCGGCGGCAGTTTCCCGATGCGGTGCGCGATGTGTTCCAACACCGTTCCGCCACTATGGTTGTCGCCCCGGACTACGCGGAACCCATTGTGCGCGAATGTCTTCGTCAGCGAAACGGTTCCGAGGCGAGCGTCGGCGTGATGCCCTTCCCGGCCCTGACGGACGGGCGAGTGGCCCCGAGCATCGGCGGCGCGGACATCCTCGTCATCACAACCGGTGCGGCCGAATCCGCCGACGACCTTGCCGCGGCCCTGGCCGCACGCACGGCCCCGGATCCCTGGGTCACAGGCTACGGCGGTTTCGTCCAGCCGCGCGGGGACGCCCCGACGCCCGCGTCGTACGCGGGCCTGTTCCGCGACGTCGCCCCGAACCTGAACAACTGGACGATGTTCGACTTCGCCGACCTGGTCGGCCCTCGCGGCCGCCGAGACGGCCTGTGGCGAGTCCTGACCCGCTTCCTCACCGATACCGGCCCCGCCGCGACCGACCGCGCGATCGCGGACCTCCAGAACATCTGGCAACGAGGACGATCCGGGCAGCGACGATCGAGCCGTCCCGGGAATGGCCACCCCGTGCAAGCAGACGCATGCGATCGGATCGACTCATGATCTACGAACGGAATATGGTGAGGTGCGACGTATGTGGAATCCGCAGCAGCAAGAAGTGGCTCGGATCCAGCGGTTCGACGCGATGGCCCGATACGCGGCCGCGAATCACCTGGCTGGAGTTGCGGCTTGCGCCACGCCGGATGTCCGGTTCGCTCGTGGGTGGGTGTCCGCGACAGGTCGACCGGGAGGCGGGCTTGTGATGACGATCGATCGAATCAAGTCCAACGGGTTGGAGTTGGAACTCGCGCCGCGCCGGATGTCGGGGCCGCTCGTGGGTGGGTGGCAGCCGCGGCAGGTGGTGGCCGCGGTGTTGCAGGCTCCGGCGTTGGTGTTGCTGGCGGTGCTGGTCGTGCCGTCGGTGGCGACCGTGTGGTTCGCGTTGCGGGCCAGGATTCTGGTGGTCGTGTGCTGCGCGGCGGTGGTGTGCGTGGCGTGGACGGTGCGCAGGCTGCCGCGCGTCGATTGGCTACCGGGACGTGCGGAGCTGTCGCTGTGGACGATGTGGTTGGCGGGTGTGGTGTGCACCGCGATGGTGCAGGCGATTCGGCAGCGGTGGGTGGCGGCCGGCGGCTGGGCGGCGGTCGCGCTGACCGGCGCTGTCCTGCTCGCGCACTGGCTATGGCTGTGCGACAACGACTCTCGCGCACGCATCATGATGCTCGCTGGTGCATGCGGGCTGTGGTTGGCGGGGGCGCTCGGTCTCGCCGTCGGCATCGCGACGGACCATGACTGGCGCGCGGTGGGTACTGGGGTGGCGGTGGTCGGGTGGGCCGCGGCGGTGGTACCCGGCGTTGTGCTGATGGTCCGGGGGGCGCCGCCGGGGCACGGCGGTGATCGAGCGCGCGCAGTTGTCGTCGGGTGGGCATGGCTGGCGACCGTTGTGGGTGTCGCGGTCGTCGTCGTCATGCGTGCCGATCGGTTGGCGGCGATCGGCTGTGTGGCCGCGGCAGTGCCGGGTGCGCTGTTCCTCGTGCGGGGGATCGGGCACAACGGTGTTCGCTCGCGCGCTGCCGTGCGGTGGGTGTGGTCGGTGATCGTTGTGGGCGTGGCGATCATCGTGCTGGCGCGCAATGGCTGGCGTGGGGTGGGTGACGGGATGGCGGTGGTCGGCTGGGTGGCGGCGGCGGTGCCCGGCGTGGTTCTCATCGTGCGTGGGACAGCATTGTGGCGCAAGGCTATTCGGTCACGCTCGGCAGCTCTCCCAATGGCCTGCCTGGCGGTCATGGCCGGCGGCCTCGTTGTCGTGATATTGGGGAACGACCGGTGGACGCTGATCGGTGGGGCGGTATCGGTCACGTCGGGCGCGGTGTTCCTCGGGTACGACCTGTTGTCGAGGCGCGAAGGTTCGCGGGCCGTCCGGGCGTGGTTGGCGATCGTGGTAGGTGTCGCGGTTGTCGTTGTGTCGCGGGCGGATTGGCCGGCGGCGGTCGGTTGTGTCGCGGCTGTCGTATCGGGCGCGGTCTTCGTTGTGCACGAGATAGCGCTGGGGCGTGGCGGTATTCGTTCGCGTGCGACCGTGGGCTGGGTGTGGTTGGCCGCTGTCGCCGGTGTCGCGGTGGCCGTGATGGTGCGGGGCGACTGGCCGGCGGTGATCGGTTGGCTGCTCGCCGCGGTGCCGGGCGCGGTGATCTGGGCATGGAGGGAAGCGTTTGTGCCCGAACGTTTTCGCGCCCGTACGGTCGTCGTCGGATGGGTGTGGGCGGCGATCGGGGTCGGGATTGCGGTTGTCGAG
>NZ_JAGPOX010000104.1 GCF_019038435.1 Nocardia alni | reverse complement strand
GGGGTGGACCGCCTCGGCGGGCAGGGGGATTCGGTCCGGGTTGCGATCCGGTGTGGCGCAGCAGGATCGCAGGATTGTGACGAAAGTTCGGCCGAGGCGGGCGACGGTGTCGGGGTCGAACAGGTCCGTGCTGTAGACGATGGCCGCGCGCAGCCGATCGGGGTGTTCCCAGACGTGTAGTTCGAGTTCGAATCGGGTCGAGCGCTCGTCCTCGTCGATGCGTACGACATCGAGGTCGGCGAAGCGTATTCGCGAGTCGGCGAAGTTCTGTAGGGCGAACAGCAGCGGAAATGTCACTTCGCCTGTGTCGTGGGGACGGCGCAGGGCGGGCACGATCTGTTCGATGGGTGCGTCCTGATGGGCGAACACGTCCATCGTGGTTCGGCGCACGCGCTCCAGCAGTGTGCGGAAGGTCGGTTGTCCGCTCAGATCCACGGGGATCGGCAGGGTGTTGACGAAAAGGCCGATCAGATCCACGATTTGGGGATTGTCGCGATTGGCCAGCAGGGTGGCGGCGGTGACGGTGTCGCAGCCGCCGCTTGCCCGGGAGATCGTCGCCGCCCAGGCGGCCAGCAGCACCATGTACAGCGTCGCGCCATCGGCTCGGGCCAGCTGCCGTGCCGCACCGGCGGTCTCGGCGTCGATGTCGAACTCGTGGCGTGCCCCGTTCGAGCTGCGCTCGAGCGGGCGTGGGCGGTCGGTGGGCAGGTTCGGATCGGTGAGCCCGTGCGGGAACAGGGTCCGCCAGTGCGCCAGCTCCGCGTCGAGCGCGGCGCGGTCGGTCCGGTCGTGCTGCCACTCCGCGTAGTCGGCGTACTGAATGCTCAACTCCGGCAACGTGACCGGTGTCCCCGCGACGCGTGCCCGGTAGCACACGTCCAGTTCGTTGAGCAGAATCTTCAATGACCAGCCATCGATCACGATGTGGTGCACCACGATTGCCAGCAGCCTGTCCTCGCCGCCGAGTTCGATCACCTCGGCCCGTAGTGCGTCGGCCTGGCCGAGGTCGAACGGGGCGTCGATGAGGCGGCTCAGCAGCTCGGCGACGCCTGGGTGAGCGACCAGGTCGGCGTCGGCCACGTAGCCGGCCTCGACATTATGCAGGCCCAGCTCGAACCGGCCGTATGGATGCACCCGCTGGTGCAGGTCGCCGTCGACATCGGCGAACGAGGTGCGCAACTGCTCCTGCCGGGCGATCGTGTCCTCGAACGCCCCGCCTAGCGCGGCGATGTCGAGTGGGCCGCGCATCCGGAGCAACAGCGGCACGTGATAGGACGGGTCCGCGGGATCGAGTTTGTGCAGGAACCACATTCGCTGCTGAGCGAAGGACGCGGGAAAGCTCAGTGTTGCCGGCGGGTTCTGTTCGTGATCGGCCGAATTCATTGTCTGCTCGCTCATTTCAGCGTCCTACCGGCCCGGGCGAGCCGGTGGTTCCTATCGGTCGTTCGGCTCGAATGCGGTGCTGCGGCGCCAGTGCGAGCGCGGCGGCGTTCATGCTGCGCACGGTCATGAGCGCACCGCGCTCTTGCGC
Source organism: Nocardia alni (assembly GCF_019038435.1). Taxonomy (GTDB): domain Bacteria; phylum Actinomycetota; class Actinomycetes; order Mycobacteriales; family Mycobacteriaceae; genus Nocardia; species Nocardia alni. Next base: position 33,767 of record NZ_JAGPOX010000104.1, on the reverse strand, counting down.
CGCGCACTGGGCACGATGACGTCGGCGGACGGGTCGGTGTCGTTGCCGGCGCGGGCGCGTTCGACCAGTCCGGCCAGCCCCTTCACGGTGAGGTCGCCCGAGGAGAAGAACTGCTTGACCGACAGACTCACGCCCAGCTCCTTGCGCAGGCTGGTGACCAGCTGCATCGCCAGCAGTGATTCCCCGCCCAGATCGAAGAAGTCGTCGTCGGCGCCGACCTTGTCGATGCCCAGGACGGCCTGCCATGCGTTGGCGATCCGATGCTGTAGCGGGCCCTCGGGCGCGCGGTAGGCGACGGCCAGGTTGGGCCGGGCGTTGAATGCCGATCCGCCACCGAACATTCCGCGATCGGCCGGGGCCTGCGTGTCGGTGGTGTCCCAGCGTGCACGGGAGCCGACGATCAGGGCGTGGTCCACCGGCGCGGCCCCCTCGACCGCGTCGGCGTCCGACTGCACCCGCACGTCGGTGAACCCGGCCCCGCGCATCAACTCGGCCCACTGGCCCGGCGCGACCAGCGGGGAATGAGTGCGCAGGTCGTCGGTGAAGTACCACCAGCCCTCGAACAGGCCCGCGGTCAACATCGAAACCCGGCGCTGCTGAGCAGATTCCAGCAGCAGCAGGCGGCCGCCGGGCGCGAGCAGTGAGTGCACCTGTGAGACGGTCGTCGCCAGCTCCGGCGTGGCGTGCAGCACGTTGAAGGCGAGGACGACGTCGAACGGCTCGGTGAATCCCTGCGCCTCGGCGTCGCCGGTGACATCGAGCACGCCGAAGCGCATCCAGTCGTAACCCTGCTCCTGTGCACGGCGCTGCGCGGCCACGACGAACGAGCGCCCGAGATCGGTGAAGGTGTACTCGACCGGCGTGCCGTGCACCGCCTCGGCCACCGGCCATGTCAAATAGCCTTGGCCCGCACCGATTTCCAGCACCCGCAGCGGGCGGTCCCGGCCGGCGGCGAGTTCGCGCAGCACGGAGCCGACGAGGCGGGTGTAGATGGCGACGTCGCTGTGGGCCAGCCGTTTGTCGACCACCTCGGTCGAGCGATCGTCGGAGCCGTCCACGATCATCACCTCGGTACCGGCCAGCTCGCCGGTGCACACCTGGCGGTAGCGGGCCGAACAGTAGTCGAGGAAGGCGAGTTCCTCCTCGGCGTCCGGGTACCGTGCCAGCAGTGCGGCCCGTTCACGATCCAATTGCTCATCGCCGCAAGGTGTTTCGGTGAGGCGCAGACGTGCGCCGTCACGCACCGCGTAGCCGTCGGCCACCAGCAACGACAGCAGGGCGTCGAAGAACCGCTCATAGGGCGCAACGAATCCCAGCTCCGCGACCACGGCGGCCGGGTCGACGAGCGCTCCGGGGTCTGTGGCGCAACCGATCTCGCGCAGGAACCGGGCCACGTAGAGGGCGCACAGGGACTCCAGCCGCGCGTCCAGACCCCGCTCGGTATGTTCGACGGGAATCTGCTTGCGCAGTTCGCCTTCGCACCGATCCAGGTAACCGAACAGGTCGAAGGGGCGAGCCGTGGCGCGGGCGGGTGGGTCGATCCAGAACCTGCGGCGTTCGAACGGATAGCCGGGCAGCGTCACCTTCCGCGCGGCCGGCTCGCCGGCGGCCGTCAGGTCCACCGCGGCGCCCGCGGCCCAGATGCCGCCGAGGGCTCGCAGCAGGTAAACACGATCGTCGCCGTCGTCGCGGCGGTGTCGCATGGTCGGCGGCGCGACCGCCTCACGGCCCGCCTGCAATTCGATCAGCCGCGTCAATCCCCGTCCGGGCCCGGTCTCCACGAACAGCGGCGACAGGTCCCGGACGAGTGTGTCGATGCCGTCCGCGAAGCGGACGGTGTGGCGAGTGTGGCGGATCCAGTAGTCGGGATCGGTGGCCTCGGCGTCGCTCAGCCAAGCGCCGGAGACGTTGGAGATCATCGGAATTCGGGGCGCGTTGAGCGATACCGTCGCCAATACTCGTGCCAGCGCTGGTAATTCGGGGTCCAGCAGTGCGGAATGCACCGCGGGCAGCGGCAGCCGGCTGACGTCGACGCCCTTGGCCTCCAGAACCGCCTCCAACGCGGCGATCTCGTCCACCGGGCCGGACACCGTGGTGTGCAGTGGTCCGTTGATCGTGGCGAGGCCGAGGTTCGGGCCCAGGTAGTCGGCGAGGTCGTCCGGGCCGAGCAGGACGCTGGTGGCGGCCCCGCCCGACCGGTCGAGCAGCCGCGCGCGCTCGACGACCACCCGAATCGTGTCGTCGAGACTCATGACGCCCGCGATGCAGGCCGCGCTGTATTCGCCGAGACTGTGGCCGATCAGCGCGGCGGGCGTGACACCGTGGTCTGCCAGGGCCGCGGCGAGCGCGATCTCGGTGGCCACGACAGCCACGAACGCGGCCGCCGAATCGCCCGAGTCGCCGAACCCCTGCGGATCGTGCAACTGCGCGACAAGGTCGACTCCGGTCAGCGGCTCGGCAATCGCGGCGGCGGCGGTGATGACCTCGCGGAACGCCGGTTCGTCGGTGTAGAGCCCCAGGCCCATCCGGGCGTATTCGGTACCGCCGCCGGGCAGCACGAAGACCACCGGCCGCGTGGCACGCGCCCGCGCGGGCGATACGGTCACGAGTTCGGTGCGGGCTTCCTCGATTTCGGAGGCCACCACGGCCGTGCGGTATTCGTAGTCCTCGCGTCCGGCGCGCAGCGTGTGCGCGACGTCGGCCAGCCGGAGCCGAGGGTGTGTCCGCAGATGGGCCGCGAGTTGCCCGGCGGCCCTTTCGAGTGCCGCTGGGGTGCGCGCGGAAACGGTGAGCACAGCGGGGCCGTCGTCGTCGGGGCGCGGCGCCTGCCGCGGCGCGGGGCCGAGGATGACGTGGGCGTTCGTGCCGCCGATGCCGAACGAGCTCACCGCCGCCAGATCCGGTATGGACTCGGACCATTCGGTGCGGTCGGCGGCGACCCGGAACGGACTGGCATCGAGGTCGAACAGGGGATTGGGCGCGGAAAAGTGCAGGCTCGGTGGGATAGTCCGATTCTCGAGTGCCAGAACAGTTTTGATGAATCCGGCGATCCCCGCGGCGGCGTCCAGATGACCGAGGTTGGTCTTGACCGAGCCGAGCAGGCAGTAGCCCGTGCGGTCGGTACCGGTGCGGAACGCCTCGCCGAGCGCGCTCAGCTCGATCGGGTCCCCCACCGGTGTGCCGGTGCCGTGCGCCTCGACGTATCCGACCTGGTCCGGGGTGATCCCGGCGGCGGCCTGCGCGGCGAGAATGACCTCCACCTGTCCGGGTGCGCTGGGTGCGCCGTAACCGGCCTTGCGGTTGCCGTCGTTGTTGACCGCGGAGCCCTTGATCACGGCGCGGATCGGATCGCCGTCTGCCAGCGCGTCGGCCAGGCGCTTGAGCACCACCACGCCCACGCCGTCGCCGGGGAACATACCGTTCGCGCCCGCGTCGAAGGCCCGGCAGCGGCCGTCCGGTGAGAGCGGGCCGTCGGCGATCGCCTGATATCCCTGGTGCGGAGTGGGATTGAGCGAGGCGCCGCCGGCCAGGGCCACGTCGCACTGGTAGTTCAGCAGGTCCTGGCAGGCCACGTGGATGGCGACCAGGGAGGTGGAACAGGCGGTCTGCACACTCAGCGCCGGACCGGTCAGACCGAGCTTGTAGGCCACCCGCGTGGCGATTCCGCCGGGGGAACTGCCCGATGTCGCGGGCAGCGACGCCATGGAATTCGTCTGGTCCATCACGTGCGGGTACACGTTCTCCAGGAAATAGCGGCTCTGGCTGGCTCCGGCGTAGACCCCGATCCGGCCGTCGAAGCGGCCGGGCGCCTGCCCGGAATGCTCCAAGGCGTGGTGGCAGCATTCGAGGAACAGGCGCTGCTGCGGGTCGATCAGTTCGGCCTCCGACGGCCGGTAGCCGAAGAAATCGGCGTCGAAGCGGTCGATGCCCTCGACGCTGGATGCGACCCGCACCAGCGCGGGATCGTCGTACTCGGCCTCGGTTCCGCCCGCGGCCAGGAACTGCTCGAGGGTGAATTCCCGGGCGCTTTCGCGGCCCTGGATCAGGTTGTCCCAGAAGACCGTCAGATCCGGTGCGCCGGGGAAGCGACCGTCCATGCCGATCACCGCGATCGCGTCCATATCGGGTGTCTCTATCGCGTCGTCGAATTCGGTGGGGCCGGTCATCTGGACTTCCTTTCGGGCCGTCGGGCGGGGTTGGCCGGTCGACGGCGCTTGCGGGGCCGGTGGAGTGGGGGAAAGAAGGGGATGGCCGGTTGGTGGAGCCTGCGGGACCGGTGTGGGGGATGAGCACAGCTCGATGAGCGTGGTGTGGAATTCACCGAGCAGCGTCTGTGCTTCGTCGGCGCGGTAGCGGTCGCTGTCCGCGACGATGCCGAGCTGGTGTCCCGTGCCGGTGTCGGCGCATTCGAGAACGAGATCGAAGCGGGCGGTGCCGAGGTCGATCGGCGTGACGGTCGCGCTCACTCCGTCCAAGTTCAGCTCGCCGGCCAGGGCGCCGCGGGCGGAGAACACGGCGTCGAACAGCGGGCCGGAATCACCCGGCCGTGCCGCACGCTGGTCCGCCACCACGACGTCGAACGGAACCTGCTGGTGCGCATAGGCATCGAGGCTCTTCGCCGCGACCTCGGCGAGTGGATCGGCGGCGGTGAGATCGATGTCGATCAGCACGAGGTTGCCGAAGTTGCCGAGCACCGATTCGGCGCCAGGCTCGCTGCGATCGACTACAGGTACGGCCAGCACAACGGTGTCGCTGCCGATGCGTCGACCCACGGTCATCGCCGCAGCGGTCATCAGCACCGTCGTTGTCGAAATACCCTGTGCCCGGGCGACTGTGGTGACTTCCGCATGGTGTGTCGAGCTCAGATCCCGGACGACCCTGCGGCCCTTGCGCGGCGGGAGCATCGTGCCCGGCCGGGCACGCAGACTCCTCCTACGCCAGTGCTCGCGGGCGGCGGCGTATTCGGCGCGCTGCGCGCGTTCGTCCTCTGCCAGTGCGTGGTCCAGATATCGGCCGGCCGCGATGGGGGCCGTGACATCGCCGTGGCGTCGCGTCCGGTAGGCCGTCGACAGGTCGCTGAACAGGATGTCCCAGCTGTAGTCGTCGAATGCGATGTGGTGCAGGACGATCCACAGCAGCCAGTCGCCCGTTGCCCGGCTTCGGGCGGTGTCGTCGTGCGGGTCGCCGTTACGGGCGTCCCCGGTGTCCGCGCGCGCCAAACCTGCTCGGATCGGCAGTTCCTTGCCCAACCGGAACGGCCGGACCGCCGCGGCGTGAGCATGGGCGATCGGGTCCGGGGCGGCGACTGGCGCGACCTCGAAGGGCCGGTCGAGGATGTGCTGGCGGGGCAGGCCGTCCGCGTCGGCGCGGTAGACGGTCCGCAACACGGTGTGGCGGGCGACAACGTCGGCCAAGGCGGCGCACAGGGTGTCCGGGTCGAGGCCGTCGTCCAGCCGGATCATCACTGCCAGATGATTGGCCGCGCTGTCGGGGGCGAGCCGCTCGGCGAACCACATGCGCCGTTGCGCGGCCGACAGTGGTCCGGTTTGCGGTGCGGATATTTCGTCGGTGATGGCCGTGGGTTCCGGCCGGCCGTCAAGGGGGCGGTGTGCGGTGCGTTTCGATAGCAGATCAGTCTGTGCCGCAGAAGCATTCGCAGTATGGGCCCCGGGTCCTGCCTGACCGTCGCGAGTGCGGGATTGTGGAAGCGGACCGTTCTGCGTCGCAACGGTGTTCGCGGAGTCGGCCATTGGTTCCGGCTGTTCGCCGAGGGCGCGGCGCGCGGCGGATTCCAGTTGCGGGCCCGCGTAGGCGAGCAGTGCCTGCGCGCAGGTCTCGACGTCGATTCCGGCCAGTACGGCCCGTGCGGAGATCTCGCAGCCCGCCAGCTCGCGGCGCAGCCGGGCCAGAATTCTGGTGGCCGCCAGCGAGTCGCCGCCGAGGGTGAAGAAATTGTCGCGCGGGCCGACTCGGTCCAGGCCGAGCACGTCCGCCCACGCTGCGGCGATCACCGTCGTCAGCGCGGTGTCGGCCGCTGTACCCGGGACGGTCGTCGGCTCGTTCAGGGCCGTCGTGCCGTGTGCGGTCAGCGCCGCGCGATCCACCTTGCCGCTCGCCGTCAGCGGCAGCGTGTCCACCACCAGAATTCGGCTGGGCACCAGATATTCCGCGATGCGGTCGCGGAGGTGGCCGAGCAGGGTCTGCTCGTCGGTGTCGGCCTCCACATGTCCGATCAGTGCGCGGTGTCCGGGACCCCGCACCTGCGCTACTGCCGTGACGACGGCGTGCCGCACTGCGGGGTGGGTCCGCAGCGCCGCCTCGACGGCCGAGGGCTCGACCCGGCGGCCGCGCAGCTGAACCTGTGAATCACGCCTGCCGATGAACTCGATGGTGCCGTCGGGGCGGCGACGGCCCAGGTCACCCGTGCGGTACAGGCGTAGCCCGGTGGCCGGGTGCCGGATGAACCGTTGTGCGGTGAGTTCCGGATCGCCCCGGTACTCGCGAGCCACACCGATGCCACTGCAACACATCTCACCGACCACCCAGGCCGGGCATTCGAATCCCCGCTCATCGAGGAGGTGGTATCGGGCGCCGGGGATGGGTGTGCCGTAGGGCACGCTGATCCAGTCCGGGTAATCCCGGTCGGGATCTCCGACGCGGTGCCAGATGTTCCACAGGGTCGTCTCGGTGGGGCCGCCCACACTGACGAGTTCCGCGGAACCGTACGCGGCACGATAGTTCTGTGCGAGATCGAGCGGAAACCAGTCCCCGCCAAGGAAACTCAGCCTCAGCGTTGACTCTTCGCTGCCGTCGTCCTGGCTTTCGCGGCGGTAGTCCAGCAGCATCCGCATCATCGCGGGCACCGAATTCCACACGGTCACACCGTGTTCGGACATCAGTGCCAGCCAATGCTCCGGATCCACGCGGCGTGCGGCATCGGGAACCACCACACACCCGCCCGCGCCGAGCATGCCGAACACATCGAACAGCGACATGTCGTGATGCAGCGCTGTGACCGCCAGCGAGCGGTCGTCCGGTCCGAGACCGAAGGCGCGTGCCGTCGCACGCAGGCAGTTGACGACCCCGCCGTGCTCGACGGCGACCAGCTTGGGTTCGCCTGTCGATCCCGATGTCGGGAGTAGATAGGCCAGGCTGCGAGCGGTGGTTGTGGTCGGTGGCAGTGCCCGCGCCGAGGACTCGGAGAACTGGTCGACAGGGGGCGTGGGCAGTGGGGTTGCCGGATGTGGCAATGCCCGTGAGGGGGCAGTGGCGGGCGGCAGTGCCGGTTCGGGGGACACGGAGAGTTCGTCGGCATCGAGCATAGGTGGCGGGGTCGCCGGATGCGTTACTGCCCGTGAGGAGAACAGCAGCGGAGTCGCCGGGGACGCGGAGAGTTGGTCGACGACGAGTGTGGGCAGTGAGGTTGTGGGATTCGGCAGCGCCTGCGCGGTAGTGGTGTCGGTCAGTATCGCGGCGGGGCGCGCGCGGTCCAGCAGAGCGGCGATCGATGCCGCCGGTAGCTCGGGATCGATGGGCAGATAGGCACATCCGGCGCACAACACTCCGATCGCCGCCGCGATCTGCGCACATGACTTGGTCATCACGATGGCGACGATCGGTTCCGGCTCATCGGGTTTCACCGGCGGCGAAGCTGCCTCGTGCAGCCACCACGCGACCGTGGACGCCCTGGCATGCAATTGCGCGTAGGTGACGCCGCTTCCGTCCGCGCCGATCAGTGCGGTCGCGTCAGGACGCTCTCGGACCTGCGTCAGAAAGTCGCTGTGTGCCAGCGTGTTCTCGTCACCGCGCGTGTGATCACCTTGGGGTGGTGCGACATTCGGGTCGAGTGAGCTGGCTGTGGAGTTGTGACTGTCGGCGGCGAATGGGGCTTCTGCGTGTGGGTATGCCTGGTCTTGCTTCGCGAGGTCGCTGTGTGCCGACTCGGGTTTATCGTTTGGTTGCCGAACAACTCGTGCCCGATCGACATTCTGGTGTGCGGAGTTCGCCGCGGAGTCGCGGTTGTCGGTGTCGCGCGGCATCGGACCACTAGGGGAAGTCGGAGGTTGGTGTGTGTGGTCGAAGCCGATCGGATCGGTGCTGCGCCACGTTCGTTCGTCACTGGCGAGGTTGTGTAGCAAGGTCGACCATGCCGCGAACATCGCCTCGATTACGCCGGGGCGCAGCATGTCTCGTACGTAGTCCCAGTTGACGTACAGTTCGCCGAGGCGCTCCTCCAGCTGTACGTCGAGGTACACCTGGGGGGTGGAGGTGATGTGGTAGACCGGCCGCAGGGCGCGTACGAGGGCGGAGTCGTTCTTGGCGAAGGCCAGTGTGCTGGTCAGTACCACGGGCATCAGGACCGGGCCGTGCTCGCTGCCGTGGAGTTCGCCGAGCCTGCGCAGCAGTTCGACGCCGCTGATGGCGCCGTGCTCCAGCGCGTCCCACATCCGGCGCTGCGCTCGGCGGGCGAAGTCGGTGAAGGGCTCGCGGTCGCCGGCGTCGATATCGATCAGAGTGAACGTCGCGAATTCTCCCGCTACGTCCTCCACGCCGTCCAGGAGCGGACTGCGTCCCATACGCGGAATGTTCAGTGTGAACCGGGGTGTGGCACTCCAGTGTGCGACGACCTGTGCGAAGGCGGCGACCATGAGTCCGCTGGCGGTGAGGCCGTGTTCGGTGGCGCGCGCTTGCAGACGCGACCAGGTCGAGGCGTCGAGACACTCGTCGAGCCGGTCGAACCGGGGGTGGGTCACCGATTCCGGTTCTCGTCGCAGCGGCAGATGCGGCGGGCCGGGCAGATCCGGCAGGATCTTCTCCCAGTATTCGTGTGCCTCGGCGCGGTCCTGCGGATCGGCGAGATCCGCTGCGGCGAGCACATAGTCGCGGAATGCGCAGGCGGGCGGCGACAGGTCCGCGTCGAGGTCGTCATAGAAGATCGACAGATCACGCAGCAGCACATGCCAACTCGCGTAGTCCAGAGTCAAGCCGTCGATACCGACGTGTAATCGGGCTCGCACAGTGGTTCGGTCGTCGGTGTCCGACAGCAACGACAACGCCATCCCGAAGATCGGATAGCGGTCGGACGGACGTACCTCGTGTGCCATCGTTTCGCGGGTAGCGGCCACTGCCGCCTCCGCGTCGGGCTCGTCCAGCCCGCGCAGATCATGCAGGGCCAGACCGGAATCGGGCACCTCGGTCAACACCCGCTGCGTGGCGGTCTGCGGATCCACGACCGCGCGCAGCATGTCGTGGCGGGCCAGGACTCGGTCCCACGCCGCTGCGAATCGGTCCGGGTCGATCACGCAGTCGTATTCGAGATACGCGTGCGTGGAGACGTTTCCGAGCGGATAGAAGTCGCCGCGCCCGATGAGGTAGGCCCGCTGGGTGTCGGTCAGGGGGAAGGGTTCGTGGCGTTCGGTCGTCATCTGCTCTTCCTCCGGCGTGCGGCGGCCGCCCGCTGTGCTGTCTTGGCCGCCTCGGCACGCCTCCTCGCCTCGGCGACCGCGTCGCCATCGGCTCGGACCGCCGCGGTGGGCGGCTCTCCGGCCCTGTGCCGGTCCAGGCGGGCGGCGAGTTGGCCGATCGTGGTGTGCTCGAACAACTCCAGCAGCGGAATGTCGATGTCGAACTCGGCGTCTATCAGGTTCTGTACGCGCACCATGGCCATGGAATGGCCGCCGAGCTCGAAGAAGTTGCGATTCGATCCGACCGACTCGACACCGAGTACGGCGCACCAGATCCGGGCGAGTGTCAGCTCGGTGGCGCCATCGGGCGCGATGCGGTCGGGTGCGTGGTCCTCGGCGGGGACCGCCAGTGCGGCAAGCCTCTTGCGGTCGAGCTTGCCCGCCGTGGTCAGGGGAATCCGATCGACGACGGTGATGCCGCGCGGAACCATGAACGGCGGTACCGACTGGATGAACCACTGCCGCAGCGTGTGTGCGTCGCAGTGCGCACCGTCGTCCGGTTGGCAGAACGCCGCGAGTTCGCCATCGGAATCCAGGACGACGGCGGCGCGGCGTACCGCCGGATGCCGCATCGCCACGGCTTCCACCTCGGCGAGTTCCACCCGGTATCCATGCACCTTGACCTGGTGGTCGGCGCGGCCGCAGAACAGCAGCTCCCCGCCGGTGGTGAACTTCGCCAGATCGCCTGTGCGATAGAGCCGTGCGCCGGGCAGCCCGGAAACGGTGTCGGCGACAAAAGATTCCGCAGTTCGCCCGGCGGCGTTGACATAGCCGCGCCCCAGCGGCAGGCCGCCGATATACAACTCACCCACCACACCGACGGGCGCTGGACGCATTCTCTGATCCAGGACATACACGCGCGCACCGGGATTGGGAGTTCCCATCGTGACCGCGTGTGTTCTCGCCGATCGAGTGGTTGGAGAGGGGCTGTGCGCCCGGTCGCGATCCGCTAGGTCGGCGTGGGATTCGATCCGTCCGGAACTCGCCTCTGATTCGGCCGAGGGAGTGTAACGGCGGCACGCTACCCCGATGGTCGCCTCGGCGGGACCGTAGCCGTGGAACATGGTGGCGTCGGGGAAGGCGGCGGCGAACCGCAGATACAACTCGTCGGTCAAAGCCTCACCGCCACACCACACATACCGCAGCGAGCGCGCCTTGGCGGCGCCGTCTCGGCGGTCGAGGATGAGATCGAGCATAGAGGCGACGACGTAGAAGAAGGTGACACGATCGCGTTCGATCACCTCCAGCAGATGCCCGATATCGGCCTCGCGCTCCGCGTCCACGATGGCGAGCCGACCCCCGACGGCGAGCGGGAGGAAGATCTCGTTGATCGAGATGTCGAAGCCCAGCGGCGCTTTGAACAGCACGCAGTCGGCCGGCCCGAACCGCAGCAGATCCTGTTGCCAGCGCAGCCGGTAGCCGATGGCCCCGTGCCGGATCATCACGCCCTTGGGCGTGCCGGTCGAGCCGGAGGTGAACATCACGTACGCCACCTGCTCGGGGGTGACCTCCGGTAGCTCGTGCCATCCCGGTTCGGACTCGTCGTGCATGTCGATCACCTCGAGCGAGGCCACGGTCCGGGACGGCTGGGCGGCGACGCCGACTGTGGCCGGCCCCGGCTCGGCGGCGATCACGGTGGCACTGGCTGGTCCCGGCTTGTCGGCGATCACGACCGAGACGCCCGCCTGCTCGAGCACCTGTCGCCGGCGTTCCCCGGGCCACCCGGTGTCGACGGGCACGAATGCCGCGCCCGCGCGCAGAACTCCCAGCAGCGCAACGACATAGTCGATGCCGCGGGGCAGCGACACCGCGACGATCTGCTCGGGTGCGACTCCTGCGTCGAGCAGCCGGTAGGCGAGGCGTTCGGACTCCGCGAGCAGTTCATCGTAGGTGAGCGTCTGCGAGCCCGCGGTGACGGCCACCGCCGATGGTGTGCGCCGTGCCGCGTCCAGCACGAGTTCGTGCAGTGCGGGCGGACGAGCGCCGCGTGGAATTCCGGTGCGGCTCACCGCGGCCGAGTCCGGGTGCGCCGCGCCGGTCCACTGTGTGTGTAGTAGTTCCCGCTGGGCCGGTGCGATGATCGCGATGTCGGCGATCGGCGAATCCGGCTCGGCAGCAATGGATTCCAGCGCCACGGAGATCGATTCGGCGATGCGGGCGATGGTGTCGGGGGCGAAGATGTCCAGCGCGCCGGTCACCGCGCCGTGGATGCGATCGTGCTCCTCCCAGACGTTGCACACCAGGTCGAACCGGGCGGTGTCGACCTGGTCGACGATCGGCTCCCCCTCGGCCCGGCCCATGCGGATGGGGTGGACCGGCTGCTGGCCGATCACCATGGCCTGCGGCAGCGGCGCGCGGTTGGGCGTTGCGTCCCAGCCGAGTTCGGCGACGAGTTCGTCGAATGCGACCGGCTGATGGGCCAGCGCCTCGGTGACGGTATCGCGCACCTGGGTGAGCAGTTCACTGAAGGTGCGATCGGGATCGATGCGTTCGCGCAGCAGAACGGTGTCGGCGAAGCAGCCGACGGCATCACGTTCGGGTGCGCCGAGCCGACCGTGGGTGACGGTGCCGGCCAGGATGTCGGTCTGGCCTGTGAGACGGTGCAGCACGGTGATGAACGCCGCGGTGACCAGGGCGAAGGTGCTCGCGCGATGACGCTGCGCGAGCGCGCGCAGCGCGGCCGACGGTGCCACATCGAGGTCGAAGGCGTGCGCGTGCCCGGCGAATGTCGGGGTGTCCGGACGCGGCCGATCGGTGGGCAGGTCGAGCGCCGCGGGCTCGCCCGCGAGCCGATCGCGCCAATAGTCCAGTGCGGCAGAGCGTTCGGCCTGTTGCTCGGGATCCTCGCGGCGCAGCATGAGATCGGGAAACTGGGATACGGTGCCGGACAACCGCGCTGCGCGGCCCTCGAGATCGGCCGCGTAGAGCTCGGCCAACTCCGCGTGCAGGATCGCCAGGCTCATACCGTCGGCGACACTGTGATGCGCGCAGAGCAGCATCAGGTGCGGGCCCTGCGGGTCCTCGGCGGGCGCGAACGCGAGCCGCACCAGCGGACCGCTCCCGAGGTCGAACGGGGTGGCGTCGGCGTCGGCGATCCACCGCTCGGCGGTGCGCTCGTCGTGCTCGCCATCGCGCACCATCAGCACATCCACGGCCTCGTCCGGCTCGTCGACGACGGCGAACGGCGTGCCCTCGTGCAGTACGAACCGGGTCCGCAGCACATCGTGCCGGGTCAGCAACCCGGCCACGGCGCGCCGCAATGCCCCGACATCCACGGTGCCGCGCAGCCGCATCGGGAACCCGATGTTGTAGGCATTCGAGGTCGGATACAGCCGCATGAACAACCACATCCGCCGCTGTGCGGCGCTGAGGGGAATGCGCATGCCCCGGTACCCGATGATCGTCCGGTCCTCGGATGTGGTGTCGGCACTGGCCGCGGTGTCGGCTACGGCCGCTGCATCGACCTGCCCACGAGTTTCGATCAGCGCTGCCAGTGCGGCGGGCGTAGACGCCTCGGCAAGTAGATCGCGCACCGACAAGGCCACAGCGCACTCGTCGCGCATCCGGTCGATGATGCGCGCCGCCAGCAGCGAATGCCCGCCGAGATCAAAAAACTCGTCGCGCACACCAATCCGGTCGAACCCGAACTCCACGGCCCAGATTCGCGTCACCGTCGTCTCGGTTGCAGAGCTAGGCGCGACGTAGGGCGGCAGTGTTTCCGGCCGGGGATGGCCCGGTGCCCACAGCTCCACGGCCGGACCGCTGACTGCGTTCGGTGCTGGGTCTGCTGCTCCCCTGGTCCCGGTTCTCGAATCTGGTGCCACGTGGCGTGGCAGTGTCGATGGTTCCATGGCAGCACTCGTGGCTGCGTTGGGCGCCGGAACTGGATCCGCCGTGGTGTCGGTTATCGAGCTGGGTGTGATGTGGTGTGGCAGTGTTTCCGGCCGGGGATGGCCTGGTGCCGACAGCTCCACAGCCGGTCTGGTGGCGGCGCTTGGTGCTGAGTCTGCTTCTCTCGCAGTCTCGGTCGTCGAGTTGGATGCTACCTGGTGTGGTGGTGTCGATGGTTCCATGGCAGCAGTTGTGGTCGCATTCGGCGCTGGGACCGCCTCTGCCGTGGTCTGGGTTGTCGACCTGGGCGCGACGTGGGGCAGTGCGTTCGGGTGGGGATGAGCCGACGCTGAGCGATTCACGGCCTGGATTCGGGTCGCCGTCGTCTCGGTCGCTGAACCGGGGGCGACGTAGGGCACCAGGGTTTGCGGGCGGGGATGCCCCGGTGCCGACGGTTGCGTGGCGGTGCTGAGGGCTGGGTCCGCTTCCGTCGTGGTCTCGGTTGCCGAGTTGGGCTTTACGTTGTGTGGCAGTGTGTTCGGGTGGGGTTGGGCCGGCGCCGATGGTGCTGTGGCTGGATAGATGGCTGTCTGCGGTGGCGGGGGCTCTGCCCAGCAGCGGTGTCGGAGGTACGGGTGGCCGGGGATCGCGAGTCGGAGTGGGGTGTGGTTGCCGCGTAGGCTCGTCGGATCGATATCGTCTCGGTTGTTCAGCCAGGCGTGGCCGACTGTGCGCAGGGCCGCGAGGTATTCGTCGGTGGTGAGGCGGTCGATGTCGGGGCCGGGGGGTGTGTTCGAGGTCGGCGTGATGAAGTTCGACGATTCGCACGAGTCGTCGCGGAGCGTGCGTTCGGCGTCCCCTGGATCGGTGACGATGAACGCGGCCCGGACCGGATGTTCGCGGCGGCCGGATTGCAGGGTCCACGCGAAGGCTCGAATGTCGGTGTTCGGGTGTGTGGCAAGGTAATCGGCTAGTGTTTTCCGGACCTCGCGCAGTTGGGTGGCGCTGCGGGCGGACAGGGGCAGCAGCTCCGCGGCGCGCGGCGGGGTCGCGGGCGCGCGGTCCGGTGCTTGTGCGACGATCGCGTGCGCGTTGGTGCCGCCGAGTCCGAATACGTGGACACCGGCCCGCCTCGGGCGGCCGGTCTCGGGTGCGGGCCAGGCCCGCAGGGCGTGGTTGACCGCGAACGGTGTGGCGTCGAAGTCGATGCGCGGATTGAGCGGCGTGCCGTTGATACTCGGTGGCAGCTGGTCGTGGGTGAGCGACAGCAGCACCTTGGCCAGGCCGAGGGCGCCCGCGGCGGCCCAGGTGTCGCCGACATTGGGTTTGTGTGTGCCGATCCACACCCGGTGGGCCGGGTCGCGGAGCAGGCCCTCGAATCCCGCACTGAGGGCGGCGATCTCGATTTCATCGCCGAGCGGCGTGCCGGTGCCGTGTGCTTCGAGGTAGTCCAGGTCGTCGGCCTCGATCCCCGCGACGCCCAGGGCCTCGGCCACCGCCTCGGCCTGTGCCCCGGCATCGGGTGCGGCGAATCCGGCCTTGCCCGAACCGTCGTTGTTCACCGCCGTCGACTCCAGAATGCCGAGAATGGGATCCCCGTCGGCGAGCGCGTCGGCCAGCCGACGCAGCGCCAGCACCGCGACACCGTCGCCGGGGGTGGTGCCGTCGGCCTCGGCCGAGAAGGCGCGGCAACGCCCGTCGGGCGAGTTGATGCCGCCCTCGCGGTACCGATAACCGGTGTGCTGCGGCACGTACACCGTCGCGCCGCCGGCCAGCGCCAGATCGGACTCGCCCGCCAGCAGGCTCTGTGCGGCCAGGTGCACCGCGACCAACGAGGTGGCGCATCCCGCCTGCACGTTGACCGCTGGGCCGCGCAACCCCAGCGACCAGGCGATGCGTGCGGCGACGAAATCCTTGCTGTTACCCAGGAGATGGTCCATGCGTGCGGCCGGATCGTGCCGTTCCCGCGGCAGCAGGTGGTGCGTGTAATACGAATCCGGCCCGGTTCCCGCGAAGACGCTGATCGCGCCGTCGAATCGGGCCGGGTCGACGGCGGCCGATTCCATTGCCTCATGGGAACATTCGAGGAGCAGCCGCAACTGGGGGTCGGTGAGCGCGGCCTCCCGAGGGGTGAAGCCGAAGTGCCCCGGATCGAACTGCTCGATGCCGTCCAGCAGCGGACGGGTGCGGACCAGGGCGGGATCGGCCAGTTCGGCGTCGCTGAGCCCGGCCCCGCGCAGTTGCTCGTCGGTGCTGGTGATCAATGCCTCGCGGCCGTCGCGCAACAGCGCCCAGAACTCCTCCGGCGTCTGTGCGCCCGCGGTGCGCAGCGCCAGCCCGACCACGGCGACGGCGTCGCTGCTCTCACTCATGACGCGTCCGTGGGGATTTCGCCGGTCAGCCGCAGCCAGGCCCCGAGCGTCGGCTCGGACATCATGTCCGCGAACCGCATTCGAATTCCCTCGCGCCGCAGCAGGCCGGATATCTTCATCACGCGCACCGAATCCAGTCCCAGCGCCATGAGATTGGCGTCGGTGTCCAGGGACTCGGCATCGGCCCCCGTCGCCTCGCCGACCAGTCTGCGCAATAAATCGTTACCGTCGAGCCTGTCGGACATGTGTTCTTCTACTTCTTCCATTGAGATCTCCGCGATAGCCTTCGAGCCGCTCAGTCGGACAACGGCGGTCGCGCGCGGTGCAGGAAAGGACAGCCCCCGGTGGGCGAGCCCGATTCGTTGTCGTCGGGCAGGAAGTACTGCAGCCACTCCCGGTTGTCCGGATCGCCGTAATTACCCAGCGCCGCAGACGGTTCGAGGCCGTCGTCGAATGCGACCAATCTCTTGCGGATGCTCTTGCGTGCCAGCTGGCCGGCCCTGGTGTCGGGCTTGATGTTCTCGAAGACCCATTGCGGTTGGAAGGTGATGTAGAAGATCGGGCTGTGGCGGCTGCGACGCCGGACGTGCGCCGGCGTGCTGCACACCACGAACATGGGCGTGCCCTCGAAGACGTACTCCCACATCGGATGATCGATATTCTGCGGGATCCCCGCGGGCCACCCGGTGGTATCTCCGTCGTGCAGGTCCTGCAGGATCTCCCAGAACGTCCCGAAGTATCCGGACAGCGAATCGTCCGGCTCGTCGGTGTGGAAGAACACGATCAGCGAGGTCTCGCGCGAAATGGATTGATACATCGCGAGATACTGCCGGAGAATGACGCGAAGGCCCTCGCGGGCGTCGCGATCGTAGAGTTCGTCGATGAATCCGAATCGCAATCCCTCGGTCCGTGCGCCACGTACGGCGAACGTGCAGGGAAAGCCGTTCTCGGGCAATCCGATCAGGTCCAGCAACTCCAGGCCGTGTTTGACGCCCCACTCGGGCAGGGCGCCGAGGGTCACGCGGCGGAGGCGATCGGATTCGGTTGGGCTGGAACTACTGTCACTCTCCATCGTCAGACGATCTTTCGTAGCAGATCGTCGGGAATGATGGGCTGGTGATAGGTACATACGCCGGACAGCACGGTGGACCCGTGCAGTCGTGACACCGGGATGAGGATCTTGTCGCCGGTGCACAGCTCGATCTTGTGGGTGACGTTGTTCCAGAAGTGCATCTGCCCCTCTTCGATCATCACCAGCCGGTGCTCGTTGTGCACATGGGTGGTCGAGGTCTCCTCCTCGCTCTCCACGAATGTGTCCAGGTCGACGACGATCTCGTTGTCCTCGAGGTAGCGGTGGATCTTCTCGGCGTACTCCTGGTGCAGTTCGATCTGATCGGCCCAGGTGATCTGGGTGGCCAGGTCGCCGTCCCACAAATCGTGCAGGCGTTCGGCGGCGGCGAATCCGCGGCCGAACGCGCGGGAAGCCTGCTCGCCGTAGGAGGTCACCAGTGCCGCGAGAGTCTCTTCCAAGAACTCGTCGAGGTCGACCGACCAGCCGATACCGAGATCGAATCCGGCGAGATTCGTACCGGATCCGAGGCCGCGTTCGAGCAGCGGCCGCAGCGCGGCGGTATCGCGTGCCCCGGCCAGGTGCAGATAGATCGCCGCGCCGACGAGTTCGGGCAGCCGCGCCGGGTCGGCGGCGAGCGACAACAGGTGATTGCCCCGGGCCAGGGAGGTGCCCAGCAGCAGTTGCCATTGCGCGCTGGGAGTCTGCGCCAGACCCGCCGCGTCCAATAGTTCGCGGTAGGACGAGCGCAGCGCGATCCACTGCTGATACGACCCCAGCAGGGCGGTTTGCAGGCCGTCGAGATGACGCGGATATTCGCCGACACCGGCGCGCCCGAGCGCCTCCCGGACGGCAGGCATGAGGCCGTGGTACTGGATGAGCAGAAAGACGGCGGCTTCCTTTGCACCGGTAATCTTTTCGGCGGCCCGTGCGGCTTCCGGAGTGTTCTCGGACAATCGCCGCACGGCCGCGCGCGCCAGGTCGAGTGCGTCGCCGCCGCCGCTGTCGCCCAGGAAGTCGAACAGGTGGCGCTCGAGCACCGGGCGCGCCAATGCGGACCGCACGCGGTTGTCCCGGCTGTAGAAGTCGGCGCGGTCCTGGTTGACCGTATCCACGCCGTCGGCGGGCGCGATGAGGGTGGACTCGAGGTCGTAGATGTTGCGCAGCATGCGATGGCCCAGTAATGCGCTCAGGCGCAAGGCTTTCGGCGCGGGCATCGTCTCGTGGTACTTGACCCATGCCAGATCGTCGGGTCGCACCGGCCTGCGGTACGGGTTCGCGGGCGTGGTGAGCTCGCTCCATTCGGCGGCGCGAAATGCCGGATTCGAGGCGAACGCGACTACGAGGGCGTTCGGATCGGTGGTATCTGGAAGTTCCGGCAACGGCCGGTGGACGGTGTCCACGTCGATAAATCCCTTCGATCACACCAGCGCCCGGACGGTCACGCCGCCACAATAAGGGCACCCTTAATAAGGTAAGGCTACAATAACAACTCGAGAAGACCGCGTCGAGTCCTCATCGAGGCGCACTCGCGCCGGTCGTCGGTGCGGTGCCGCGGCGAGAATCGCCCGCGACACCACACCTTGTGCGTCCCTTAGAGTTTCGCGAAGACGCCGTCGAACTTGGTCAGCAGCCAGGTCGTGGTCCGCGCGGTCGGCAGCCGCAGCGCCGCGCTCACGTCCGCGTCGGTGGCCAGGTAGGCGCCGTGCCGCACGGCGGGCAGCTGCCGGAACAGCGGCTGGTTCTCGAGTTGCCCGGCCGCGCCCGGCGTCATGTATCCGACCGACAGCAGATCCGAATTCAGCAGGTCCAGCCGCTCCATGCTGATCTTCCCGTTCAACCCGCCGAGGCCACCGGAGATCCCGTGCAGCGAGTCGGGAAGTTTCATCCCGAGAGATTCGAAGAATTTGTTCGCGTTGTCGTCGGGGTTGGTGATGACCTCGATATTCGTCGAATCGACGAACAGACTGACGGCGAACGTCTTTCCGGCCAGCGCGGGATACCGGTTCTTGGCGTCGGCCGATGCCTTGGCGGCGTTGTCGATCACCGGCTGGGCATCGCCCGGACGGCCCAGCAGCTTGCCGACGAGCGTCGTGTCGTCCTGCCAGGAGTCCAGTGCGCCGGCCTTCAGCGACGGAATGGTCGGAGCCAGCTTGCTGAGTTTGTCGTACTCGTCCTTGGATGCGATGAGTCCGCCGCCGAGGATCAGATCCGGCTGCAACTGCGCGATCTTCTCCTCCGGCACCGACCCGCCGGGCCCGAGCGGTACCTGGGTCACCCCGGCCAGGTCCGGATTTCCTTGATCCCAGGGGTAATCCGCGTTCGTCAAGGGGTTGGGCGCGTACCCCGCGGGCTTGGTGTTCAGGGCGATCAGCGCGTCGGTGAAGGTCGGGGAGAGCGACACGATGCGCGTCGGTTTCCGCGTCACGACCGTCTGCCCGAAGGCGTGGTCGACGGTCACCGCCTGGTAGCCGGCCGTGCTCGACGATGTCGAATCCGTGCTGCCGCACCCCGCGATGAGCGCGATCGCGCCCACCGCGAGGGCGGCCGATACTGCTCGGCGAAGTATCGGGCGCTTGCGCGGTGTTGTCCGTGAAGTCATGGGAAAACGAAACCTCTCACTCAGATTAGGTTAGGCTAACCTAAAGCTGAATCAAGGTAAAGCGATCATCAAGCGATGTGGGCCGCACCACCGCCTACCTGATGCGCTCGCCCACCCGCTCTGTCGCGGTGCGCCCGCGCAGCCGCCACTGCTTGGCCCGTTGCTGCTCGCTCCAGAACCGGGCGTACTCGCCGTCCGCCGCGAACAGCTCGGTGTGCGAACCGGATTCGACAACGCGCCCGGCTCGCAGGTACACCACGTGATCCGCGTCCGCGATGGTGGAGAGCTGATGGGCGATGATGAGCAGGGTGCGGCCCTGCCCGAGCGCGCCGAGGGCCGCGGCGATCGCCGCCTCGTTGCGGGCGTCCAGGGCCGAGGATGCCTCGTCGAGCAGCACGATCGGTGCGTCCTTGAGCAGCGCCCTGGCGATCGAGACACGTTGGCGCTCACCGCCGGACAGGATGTGCCCGCCCGCGCCGACCGGGGTCTGCCACCCCTGCGGCAATCGCTCGACGATGGAGTCGACCTGTGCCAGGTTCGCCGCCCGGCGGACCTCGGCCTCGGTGGCGTCGGGCTTGCCGACGCGGATATTGGCCTCCAGGGTGTCGTCGAAGAGGTAGACGTCCTGCGGTACCAACGCGATTCGGTCCATCAGATCCGCGCCGCGCAGCTCTCGCACGTCGACGCCGCCGACCCGGACGCTGCCCGCGCTCGCGTCCCAGAATCGGGCCACCAGATTCACGATCGTGGTCTTGCCCGAGCCGGACGGGCCGACGAGCGCGGTGGTGCTGCCCGCGGGGACGGTGATGTCGACGTCGGAGAGCACGTCCAAGCCGTCGCGATAGCCGAAGCGGACGCCGCGCAGCTCGATCGCGGCGCCCGTATCGATGGGCGTCGCCGACGAATCGGGTTCGGCCAGTTCGGGATAGGACAGCAGCGCGTCGATCCGGCCGAGCCCGGCGGCGGAACCGCCGAGCATCAGCACCGCCGTCGGGATCTTTCCGATCGGACGCAGCGCCCAGATGCCGAAGACCAGCGCCGTGATCAACCGCGCGGCCTGATGTGACCCCGGTTGCCAAGCGCCGCTGCCGATCACGACCGCCACCGCGAGGACGACCACGAACCCGATCTGGACGCTGAGCTCGCCGACGTTGAGTCCGGCCGTCGCCCGCATGATCTGCTTGTTCGTCGTCGCGTGCCGATTGCGCAGCGCGGTCGACAGCTCACCGAGACCGCGGTCCTCACGCCCGCTCGCCCGCAGGACGGGCTGTGTCTGGGAAAACTCGATCAAGCGGGCATTGGCCTCGGTGACCGCGGCTGCCTCGGCTGCCTCGGCCCGCGAGATAGGGCCTGTGACAGCGCGTTGCAGCGCCCACAGGATCGGAATGACGATCAGCACGGCCAGCCCTACCGGCCAGTCCATCACGAGCACGACCACCAGCACGATTACCGGCGGGATGACGGTCTCGGTAATGGATTTCAGCGCCATCACGACACCGAGGGGCGCTTGGCTACCGCCTGTGACCAGCGCCGTCACCGATCCCGCGCTGGTGGAGTCGAACCAGCCCAGCGGCAGGGCGATGATCTTGTCGGCCAGCCGGGCGAACAGCTCACGGCGCAGCAGGGCTGCCACATGCGTGCCGAGATGTTCCATCACCGAGGTGACGATCCAATAGGCGGCGACCACGATCGCGAGCGGTATCAGCCACCGGCCGGCCACGCCGACATGGCGTCCGAGCAGGTTGTAGAGCACCGGAATGCACAGTGCCACAGCGGCTCCCTCGAGCACCGCGTTGCCGACGTTCGCGGCGATGAGCAACCGGATGCGCCGGCGTGCGGCGTCGCCGAAGATCTTGTCCAGCAGGCGGATCACGCGCGCGCTCCGATCGTCGTGGTCTGTAGCTGCCACAGCTTCGCGTATTCGCCTGCGGCGTCGAGCAATTCCTCGTGGGTGCCGCGTTCGGCCACCGAACCGTCCACCAGCACGACGATCTGATCGGCGTCCACGACCGTGTGCAGCCGGTGTGCGACCACCAGCAGCGTCCGGCCGCGCGCCAGCTCCGAGAGCGCATCCTGCACGGCCGCTTCCGATTCCGGGTCCGCGTAGGCGGTCGCCTCGTCGAGTACGAGTACCGGGGTGTCGGCGAGCAGCGTGCGCGCGATGCTCAGGCGCTGTCGTTCGCCGCCGGACAGGGCCGCGTCCTCGCCGAGCACGGTGTCGTATCCATCCGGCAGCGCGAGAATGCGGTCGTGGATCTGGGCGGCCCGCGCGACGCGCTCGATCTCGTCCTGTACGGCGTCCGGACGCGCGAGGGCGATGTTGTCGCGCACGGTGGCACGCAGCAGCGCGACGTCCTGGAAGACGAATCCCACTGTGCCGTACAGCCGCTGGGCGTCCAGCGACGCGATCGGTACGCCGTCGATCTCGATACTGCCCTCGGCCGGATCGTAGAAACGCGCGAGTAACTGCCCGACCGTGGACTTGCCCGCGCCCGAGGGCCCGACCAGTGCGGTCATCGTGCCCGGGGCGAGCTCGAGGTCGAGGTCGCGCAGGACCGTACGCTGCCCGTCGTAGGAGAAGGTCACGTTCTTCATCGACACCCGCCGGGCGCCGCCGCCGGTCGGCAACGTCGCCGGATCGGCCGGCTCGTCCATCTCGGGCACGTCGAGGATCTGATCTATCCGCTCGGCCATCGTCTGCGCCTTGTTCGGCATGGGACTGCCGATGCCGAGCCTGGGCAGGATCAGGTGCAGATACAGCGGGGTGGTGACGTCGAACAGCGTCAGTCCGAGCAGCAGGAACGCGATCACGTTCACCGGCCTGGCATCCCAGACGCCCAGCAGCAGGGTCGCCAGGGCCAGGATGATCAGCGCGACCGTGCCCGGAGCGACCGTGGCGCGGGTGCACGCGCGCAGGGTCGCGATGTTGTCGGTGAGGGTCTCGTCGGCGTCGGCATAGTCGGTGGCCGCCTGCCGGAAC
Source organism: Nocardia alni (assembly GCF_019038435.1). Lineage (GTDB taxonomy): Bacteria > Actinomycetota > Actinomycetes > Mycobacteriales > Mycobacteriaceae > Nocardia > Nocardia alni. The sequence goes on along the minus strand of NZ_JAGPOX010000104.1, from coordinate 11,449 downwards.
CTCGCGTGGGCGCCGTATGCCGTGCCGGGCGTGGCCTCGGCGTCGTCGCTCGCGCGATGGAAGACCTTGGATACCGTGATGCCCTGGACGAGTTCGACCGCCGCCGAACCCATCCGCGCCGAGGCCCCGGCCACCGCGCCGTAGGCGGGGATGATCTTCTTGGTCAGCGAATTGCGGATCAGCTGAGCGGCCGTGACCAGCACGACCACCGCCAGCGCCAGGCGCCAGTCCAGGACGAACAGGTAGACGACCACGGCGATTCCGGCGACCACCGATCCCGCCAGCTCCGGCTTGCGGTGGGCGACCTCCTCGTGCAGGCCCGCGACATCGTCTTGCACAACGGCTTTGGTCTTGCCGGCGGCGTCCGAGGAATACCAGCCCAGGGGGAGCCTGGCCAGATGTTCGGCCAGGCGCATCCGCAGCGACAGACTCAGATCCGCGTCGGCGAGATGAGCCAGCACGGACGACGCGATGCGGCACAGCGCGGCCGCCACCAGCGCGACGGCCGCGACGGCCACCCATGTCCACAGGTGCGCGCGAGAGGCGTGGCCGTTCAGCAGCAGTCCGGCGATCTCGACGGTGGCGATCACCGGGACCACCGCCAGCACCGCGGACACCGATTCGGCGATTGCCGCGACGGTCACCGGCCCGCGCACCTGCCTGGTCAGCGTGTCGACACGACGCTGTGCGTCGTTGCTTGCCATGAAAACTCCCTCGATGTTTGGTTAGGCTAAGCTTAACCGAAAGGGTGCCAGCGGCGCCCGGTCACCAGGAGGAATTTCGTGCCGTCCATGCCCGGCTTGCTGGCCACCATCACCGAGAAGTCCTTCGGCCATCGTGCGGCCGTCACTGCGGCCGAACGGATTTCGCCTCATTTTCTGACGGTGGATCTGCGGGTCGAGCCGTTGAAATCGGGCTGGAAGGCCGGGCAGGACATCCAGTTCCGGATCGACAACAACACCTTCCGGCACTACTCGGTCATGGCCGTCGACGAGGCGGGCACGGCGATCTCGGTGCTGTTCCACCTCGGCGCCGACGGGCCGGGATCCCGATGGGCCGCGGCGCTGGACGTCGGTCGTGAGGTGGTGGTCCTCGGGATGAACACGCCCGTGCCGAGTCGGCAGGGCAATCACCTGTATCTCGGCGACGGATCCGCCGTCGGCACGATTCGCGGTCTCGTCAACCGCGCTGCCGGCCAGGACACGCACGGTCCGGCGTCGGGGGCGGTCGAAGCGCCCGTCGAGGATCGGTCCGCGCTCGTGGATCTGCTGCCGGGAATCGAGATCCTTCCTGCCGCGACCATCCCCGGAGCTGCCGTCGCCGAGTGGATCGAGGCGACCCTGGACGAGGCGGTCCGATACGACGCCGCATCGCTGTTCGGGCACGCGCAGTCGATCCAGCGGCAGCGCCGGATATTGCTGACCCGTGCGGGTTTGGCACGAAAGGCAATCAGCACCAAGCCCTACTGGGCAACCGGGAAGACCGGACTGTGAGCGGGCGTCGCGCACGGTTGCAATCGCATTGCCGGGGCGACATTTTCGATATATCCGACGGGCGCGATGCCCAGCGCTAGAGTGGTGATCAGCCACTGACTGCCCGACGCGACGATGCGTTTCGGGATGCCGTGAATTGTGGTGTCACCCCGCGCATGGCTGATCACCCACGGCATAGTCACCCGAGCCGGACGCCGCTGAATTCGAACCGCAATCGGCCACGGCCAAGGTGAATTCACCTGTCGGTGCAGCTGACGCCGCCCTCTGTGAGCAGGACGTCCGGACGGATTTCATCGTAGATATCTCCTGATGTCGAGCTTGTCACGCACACCCTTCGAGCGTATAGGGAAGCCTAACCTTATGCGCTGACGGGTGAATGCGCGGGTGGCGTGCGGAATCGGCGCTCGTGTCGCAGCGTCGATCGGTGCGTTCGTAGGAGAAGTCACAATGAATATCCCATCCACGCCGCGGAGTGTCTCGTTCGAGCCGTCGACCCACGATCGCCTCCGTATAGCGATGGTCGTGCCGCCCTATTTCGACGTGCCGCCGGTGGCCTACGGCGGCGTCGAGGCCGTCGTCGCGGATCTGGTGGATGCTCTGGTCGGGCGGGGGCACGAGGTCACACTGCTCGGTGCGGGTCGACCCGGCACCGCGGCGCGCTTCGTGCCGGTGTGGGATCACATCCAGGCCGATCGGCTGGGCGAGGTGTTCCCGGAGGTGATGCACGCGTTGAAGATTCGCCGTGCCGTCGAACGGCTCGTCGCGCACGAGGGCGTCGATCTGGTCCACGATCACACCTTCGCCGGACCGCTCAACGCCCCCTTCTATCGCGATCTGGGGCTGCCGACCGTCGTCACCGTGCACGGACCGGTCGGCGGCGAGGAATACGAGTACTACAGCGAGTTGGGCAGGGACGTGTCGCTGGTGGCGATCAGCGACCGCCAGCGCGCCCTGGCACCCGATCTGAACTGGGCCGGTCGGGTACACAACGCGTTGCGCGTGGACGATTGGCCCCTCGAGAAGGACAAGAGCGGCTACGCTTTGTTCCTGGGTCGGTTCACCGAGGACAAGGCGCCGCATCTGGCGTTGCGGGCCGCGCACGCGGCCGGCATACCGTTGGTGCTCGCTGGTAAGTGCAAAGAACCCCCGGAGAAGGCGTATTTCGACAGGGCGGTGCGGCCGTTGCTGACCGAGCGCGATCACGTGTTCGGAATGGCCGACTCCGTCGCGAAGAAGAAGCTGTTGTCCCAGGCGCAATGTCTGCTGTTCCCGGTGCAGTGGGAGGAACCGTTCGGAATGGTGATGATCGAGGCGATGGTGTGCGGCACGCCCGTGGTGGCGCTGCGCGGTGGAGCGGTGCCGGAGGTGATCGTGGACGGGGTGACCGGCCGGATCTGCGACGATCCGGCCGAGCTGCCCGCGGCGATCGACGAGGTGCGCCACTACGATCCTGTGGCATGCCGCGAGCATGTGGCGCGTGATTTCGGCGCCGACACGCTCGGGCGTGGATATGAACACGTATATAGGCGGGTGCTGCGGTCGCGGCGGTCTCGGGCCGGGCGGTCCGCGACGTCCGTCGTGACGGTGTCCGCACAGATCGGTGTGGTGCCGGCACCGGCCACAGCGGTGTCGGCGCAGCTCGGCGCGTCGACACCCCCGGCGGGCGCGGCGGCGGCGAAAGCTGTGCGGCCGGCCCAGCTGGGCACTCGGTCGCCGCGCGGACCACTCACGGCGGCGGGGGATACCGCATGAACCCCAGCCCGCTCAACTCCGGTGAACCCACCACCCTGGGTGGCGCGGGTGGCGCGATCACCCTGGTGGACGGCAGCACGTTCTGCCTGTCGGACCGGATCGGCGACGTCGAGCCCGGCACCGCGCACGGTCTGTTCTACCGCGACGCCAGGGTGGTGTCGCGGTGGGAGCTGCGTGTGGACGGGCATCGGCCCGAACCGCTGTCGGTGCTGAGCCCGGAGGCGTTCACCGCGCGATTCATCCTGCGCCGGCCGCCGCGCGCGGGTGCGGCCGACAGCACCCTGCTGGTGGTGCGCGAGCGGCTCGTCGCGGATGGGCTGCGGGAGACGGTCACGCTGGAGAATCTGGGCCGCGAACCCACCGCGGTGTCCCTGGAACTGCACGCCGACTGCGATTTCGTGGATCTGTTCGCGGTGAAGGAGGGCCGCGGCGGGCACGGGCGCTCGGAGGTACTGGCCACCGATACCGAACTGGTGTTCACCGATCGGTCCGATCGGGCGCGCGGACTGGCCGTCACCTCCTCGGAGGCGCCGCAGGTGCTGCCCGGGTCGCTGTCGTGGCGGGTGGTCGTGCCGCCCGGCGGGCGGTGGCAGACCGAGATCCTGGCGCAGCCGACCATGGGCAACCAGCGGGTGCGGCTACCACTGCGGACGGGCGAGCATTACGAGGCCAGCGAGCCCGGCCGCAAGATCGAGGCGTGGCGTGATACCGCTACCAAGCTGACCTCGGGCGATCCACTGCTCACGGCCGTACTACAGCGCACCGAGAGCGATCTGGGCGCGCTGCGGATCCACGACGACACGAGCGAGGGCCGCACGTTCGTCGCGGCCGGCGCGCCCTGGTTCATGACCCTGTTCGGCCGCGACAGCCTGCTCACCGCGTGGATGGCGCTGCCGCTGGATGTGGGCCTGGCGCTGGGCACTTTGCAACAGCTGGCCGAGATGCAGGGCCAGCGGGTGGACCCGCTCACCGAAGAGGAGCCCGGCCGGATCATGCACGAGATCCGGCGCGGCCCCTCCGGCGGGCTGGCGTTGGGTGGTGAGGTCTATTACGGAACCGTCGATGCCACACCGCTTTTCGTGATGTTGCTGGCGCAGGTGCGGCGCTGGGGCGCGGATCCCGATGCGGTGCAGGCACTGCTGCCCGCCGCCGACGCCGCGCTGGACTGGATCGGGCATTTCGGCGACCGCGACGGAGACGGCTTCGTCGAATATCAGCGGGCCACCGACCGTGGGCTGATCAACCAGGGCTGGAAGGACAGCTTCGACGGAATCAACGACACCATAGGGCATTTGGCCGAGGCGCCGATCGCGCTGTGCGAGGTGCAGGGCTATGCCTACGCGGCGATGGAGGCCCGGGCCGAACTGGCCGAGGAGTTCGGCGAGGCGGCCATCGCCACCCGGATGCGGGATCGGGCCTCGGAGCTGCGCACGAAATTCGCCGAGGCGTTCTGGATGCCCGAAAAGGGTTGGTACGCGGTCGCACTCGATCGGCACAAGCACCGGGTCGATTCGCTGACCAGCAATGTGGGGCACTGCCTGTGGTCGGGCATCGTGACGGACGAGCATGCCGCGCAACTGGTGGAGCGATTGTCCGCACCACAGATGGACTGTGGATTCGGTCTGCGCACACTGGCATCCAGCATGGGCGCCTTCAATCCGATGAGTTACCACAACGGTTCGGTCTGGCCGCACGACACAGCCATCGCCGTCGCCGGACTGCTGCGCTACCGCCACATCCCCGGCGCGATCGAGTTGGCCACCCGCCTCTCGGACGGCCTGCTGGACGCGGCGGCGGCATTCGGCGGCCGCCTGCCCGAATTGTTCTGCGGTTTCCCGCGTTCCAGATTCCCGGCCCCGGTCCCGTACCCGACCTCCTGCTCACCGCAGGCATGGGCGAGCGCGGCGCCACTACTGCTGGTGCGCTCATTCCTCGGGTTGGAACCGGACGTGCCCCGGCGGACGTTGACGGTGCTGCCGCACCTGCCCGCGCGTTGGGGCAGAGTAGAACTCACCGATCTGCGGTTGGGAGGCACGGTGCTGGACCTGGCCGTGGACGGCAATAAGGTGCTCTCCTCGAACCTGCCCGACGAGTGGAAGCTGGTCACGCACTGAAGCGGTGATCCGGGCCGGGTGGTGAGTTCACCACCCGGCTTCGGTGGTATCGCCGCGGCGGCGCGGGGCGATGAACTCTTCCACGTTGGTGAAGGTGGTGGGCGGCTTCTCGGCATCCGTTCGGGACCAGCCGTTTCCGGTGACGCCACTGCTGGGGTGGGCGGACGCTTCGGTGTTCGTGACGGTCGAGGAGGGTTTCGCCGGGGACCAGCCGTTTCCGGTGACGCCGTTCGCGTTGGCGTCGTGCTCGGCTGCCAGGCGCTCCGGGGAGTTCGGGGGTGCCAGGGACACCTCCGGGGCCTTGGGCATGTGCGCGGTCACGTCCGGCATGCTCTCGACGATCTCGGACAATTTCGGAAGTCGGGCGCGGACCTCGGTCAGCGGTTGCATGAGCTCGGTGCGCTTGCGGGCTACCTCCGCCGCGGCCTGCTGAGCCGCCTCTGTCATCGCGCGGGCGATCTCGGAGTAACTGAGATCGGAGACGTCCGCGGTGAACTTGGTCTCGATCACGGTGCCGTCGGCATTCACCGTGACTGTCACCCGTTTACCGCGCGCGGTGCCTGTACCGGTGAGCTGGGTACGACGGCGCTGTAGATCGGCGATCAGCGCCACCTGTGTGTTGAAGTCCGACTTGAGTTCTGCCAGTCGGGCCTTGGCGAATTCGTTGGCCATCGCTGCCGCTACTGGAAGCCGTCGGAGTTTTGATCGTCGACCGTGGTGAGGTCGGTGGCAGAGGTGTGCACGCCCTCTGCATGGCTCTGGGAATGGCCGACCAGCCCGCTGGTGATTTCGTGGAGCGAACTCTGGGCGGCCAGGTAGCCGTCGTTGTTATCGCCCTCCGCGAATTTATAACCGTAGACGTCGTCACCCCAGGGAGAGCCCTTGCCGTCGGCCGAGGACTGCAAAGTGTTGAGCGTCTGGGAGATTCGATCGCTGACGTGTTGGACCTTGTCGGCAGCCTGGTGGAGTAACTCTGGATCTACCTGAACCTTACCCATGACTATGGACCTCCGCCCCGTACGCTCGACCTCATGACGATCTGAGTGTCTCCTGTATAGAGGATAGCGGTCCGGCCGAATCACCGGCAACGGCGGTGTCTACCACGAGTTCTTGGGGGTTGCAGTCCCGGGGGTGGCGTGTAAAGGTGCATTCGGGCCGGCATGCATCGGCCCGAGGTATCTGGGTTTCCGGTGTGGTTCGGTATCGCGGGCAGGCTCGGTGCGTTCCGCCGGGGAGGGTGGATTCGGTGCACAAGAATGGTTGTGCGGTCGGGTGGCTGTCATGGGGATGAGCAAACCGGGATGGGCCGAAGAACTGCTCGACACGCTCGGCTTGTGGTGGCCCGAGGGCGACGAGGATCAAATGTGGGCCCTCGCGCAGGATTGGTACGACGCGGCTAATTCGCTCGCCGACATCGACAACGATATCGACGCGGCCATCGCGGCGGTCCGGGCCGCGTATCCGGATGGTTCCGGCGGCGATCAGATGATTCAGCAGTTGCAGTCCATGCGCACGGGATCGCAGTCGATCGACGAGCTGACCAAGTGGTTCAACAACGTCGGTGACAGTGCCTCACAGGCTGGCGACTCGATCGAATCGGCGAAGATTCAATTCGAGACGCTGTTGATCACCACGGCGGCCGAACTCCTTGCGGCGGCGTTCTTTCCGCCGACCGAGGCCGAGGAAGACGCGTTCACGATTCTCGCCGCCAGGGCTGCGGCCAGGGAGGGTACGAAAGAGCTGCTGCAATACCTGGCCAAGGCCATTCTCAAGGATATGGTGCTGGCGTACTTGAAGAACGAGTGGAAGAAATTGCTTCTGCTCAATGTGGTTCTTCCCACCGCCGTGGACCTGGGCAACCAGATGGCGCACGGCAGGGGCATCAATTGGGACGAGGTCGGGCTCACGGCCGCGGGTGGTCTGGCCGGTGGTCTTGCCGGAGGACTGACGGGTTCGTTTCTGCGCGGCGTGATGGGGGATTGGGCCAAATCGCTCGGCGGGAAATTTTTGATGGGGACGCTCAGCGGCGGGGCCGGCGCATTGGGCGGCTGGGCGACGAATGCGGCGTTGACCGACAATTGGCAGTGGAGTTGGAAGGGACTTACCCAGGGGGCGGTGTTCGGCGCGGCAGGCGGCCTGCGTGAGGGCGCCAGGGGACGCAGCGGTAGCACGGACGTCACCGGCGACGGCAGCGTGCCCGAATCCCGGCTGAGCGCTGGTACATCCGACGAACCGTCGGTGTCGGTGAATGATGGACCCGGTACGGATGGTTCCAGCACCGCAGGCAACGAGGGGCAGGGCGCAACCGGTGAAAGTCCATCCGGTACAACGAGTTCGACCGGTTCCGACGTAGGCTCCGAGAATTCGCCCGGTGCGACGCATCCCGCCGGCTCCGACCATCCGGACGCCGGAGGCGCGGGTGCGCAGGAGCATTCGAGCGACTCACAGGGCAGTCTGCCGAGTTCGCAGTCCGGCGACGGGGTACGAGGGGCAGGTACGGCGGATTCTGTCGAATCCGGAGCCGGTGGACCGCGTGCGGGCGCATCGGATGGCGCCGGCGATGGTGTGGTAGATCGGGCCACGGCATCGAATGCGGCACCGCAATCGCCATTGTCGGCGCGCCCGAGCGGATCGGTGGACAGCGCGCGTCCGGCTACCGTCGGGGACGGGTCGAGCTCCTACAAATCGGCCGGTACCGAAACCAGCCCCACACGAACCGGATCCACAACATCAGCCGGGACGGGCGACCGAGCCGGTGCAGCCGGTCGCCCGTCGGGCGCGGACGGCGCGCAGTCGCGTGCGGACGCCCGAGCCGGTGCGGACCCGGCATCCGTCGGTGGCGACGCCGGGAAAGGTGACAAGTCGTTCACCCTGTCGGCAGGCCGGACGGACTCCCCGGTCGGCGATACCGCTGCGACCGGCGAGGTGGAAAGCACTCCAGGAATGGAGGTTTCGAGCGGCAGGCTGGAAGGCGAGGAAGCCCCGGCAACACTCGGAGCAGAGTCGGCCCGCTCCGGCCCGCACGAGGAATCCGGCCGCCCGGACCAGAGTCGGACGGTGAAGCCCGCGGGCGAGCGGGCCGGCTCGTCCTCACCGACCCGCCCTCGCCGTACCGGAGCCGAACCCGACTCCCGCACAGGCAGACCCGACCCTCGTTCGAGCGGACCCGGTCGATCACGCATCCGCGCGGGGGGCTCGGATCGACCGGTCGATCTGGCGGGGGCTCGCTCGCGTGGTGATGACGGTGGGCTCCCCGACGCGGAGGCGCGGGCTGGCGACGACGGCCGTCCGATCGAAGAAGTTCCGTTGGGGGACAACGAGACTCAAACATCCGATGACCCCGGTAAAGAGTCTCGCGCGGGTCTGCCGGGTGAAGAACCTGCCCCCGCCGACCACACTGCGGAACCGGAGGAGTCAACCAAACATGCTGAACATCAAGAGGATTCGCAGGACCAACAGCCGCAGGACCACTCCGACACGCAGGGTACCTCCACCGATGACCAGCCGGACATCGAGAAGGCCTTCGATGACAACGCCGAGTCGACCGATGCGGGGATCTCCCTGCATGGCGACGATGCGGGCCTGAACGCCCTGGCCCACAAAGTCCCCGCCGACGACCGCTACTACACCGCGGATGTCCACGTCACCGACGACGGCCACGCCCGCATCGGTGGCAAGCTCTACACGCCCGAGGAATTCGGCGACGCCCTGCGCAACCACGGCTGGGACGGCGAAAAGCCCATCCGCCTGATCGGCTGCAAGGCCGACTCCAACGACTTCGCCGACCGCCTGGCCGCGCACACGGGCGCAGATGTCCTGTCACCCACCAAGGACGCCTGGAGCGACGAGAACGGCCGCCTTTACAGCAGTTCGACCGTGCGCGACGCCGACGGCAACCCCCGACCGGGCATCCCGCCCGACGGGGAGTGGAACGTCACCCACCCAGACGGGACCAAGACCCGCGCGAGCGACGACGGCTTCGTACCGGGCACGTCCGAGGCGGATAAGCACAGCCTGGATCCGGACAGCGCGCAATCGCGACACACTGTGCCACCGGAGGGCCTGACTCGGCTGGAAATCATGCACCGGCAGGTTGATATGGCGAATGAGGATCCAAAGTATTTCAAGAAATATTACGCTGACCACACTAATCGGGCGCAGCGCAAGAGTGTGGATTTGAAGGATGACGAGTTCGGTGAAGTGCCGCCGGAGCTGGTGAAGGACCCGCAAACAGGACGTTGGATCTCGAAGGAAAACGAGCCGCCGGCGAAACGGCCGGACTACCTGAAAATCGAAGACCCCGTCGACCGCGATGGGACGGGTCAGGATGCACGTGATCGAATCGATTCGAGCGGTAGGGATCGAATGAAGTCCATTGTTGCTGACAAGGCGGCAGAGGAGGCGCTGAAGAATGCTCGTGCCGCACAGGAAGCGCATGACACGCCCGAAACCAGGGAGGCGGTCAACCAGGCTGACCAAGAGCATTCACCACTGCATGGAGCTATGTCGAAGAAGGCCGAGGAGTTCGGCGAGACTGTTGCCCGGGAGCATGCTATTCCCGACCATTATCCTGGTGCGACCTCCGAGGCGCTGGGTGGGCCGAAGAACGGTAACGATCAGTTCGATCAGGTTTGGCGGCACGGCGACAAGCTGGTTGTCGTCGAGTGTAAGAGTTCCATAGAGACGGCCCTCAACAGCCGACGTCTACCCAGCGGGGAGCGAGTGACCCAGGGGACTCGGGAGTACTTCCAGGATATTCTCGTGAAGATGCGTGACCGCGGCGAGTTGGAGCTCGCCGATGAGCTGGACGATAAACTGGACAATGGACTGGTCGACTATATACTCGTGGGAGGTGTACTGGACGAACAGGGTCGTTACCTCGGTTATGTGCGAAAGATATTCGACATTCGGGAGAAAGAATGATCTCGGTAACTATCGACCGGCACTGGACAGTGGATCCGGATGCCGAAAAATTCGCGAAGGCGATGGGGGCCAGCGCGGCCAAGACGATCGCCAAGCTCGAAGAGTCCCCGGGGCGTATCGACTCGGCATTCAGTAAGGCCTACCAGTACATGCGCGCGTGCTGTTCTTTCGACCCAGGAGTAGCTCTGCTCACGACCTGGGAATCGGTAGTGCAAGCTATGCAGGTCGCTGTCGCCATGTTCGCAGTGACGGGTCAGGATTCGGGAACGGTCGAGTGTCGTATCAATAACGAGGTTCGGCACTTGCGGGCTATCGGTCGGCGGCCGTATGTCAACGCGGGCAACTGGCTTACTGCATTCTGGCTGGCGGTAGTTAGTCGGGATCAGGACAGCATGACCCGGTTGTCTGAGATTCCGGTAGAGCGGCTGCGCGCACCCGAGGGTCATTTCGATGAATACATATATCACTGGGTAGATGTATTGCAGACCTTTCAGCTCAGGCAGCCGGGTCTGGCGGATAAACTCATAGCAACCATTGAATCTTCCCGCCCGGAAATTGCAACCATCACCCCTCGCGATCAGTTGCAGTACATTTTGTATCAGCCGATCAATCTATTCCGTCTGTACGTTCGCGACAAGCGTGATGAATTTGGTCCGGCATTGGTCGAGGCGTTGGAATTACATAAACTCTACTGGACCGCAGATGAGGACAGGGCCAACGACCCGTATGGTCGAATTGCATTAGGGCCGTTGGCAATTGCCCGGTTTGCCTATGACGATGATTTCCCGATCGATGTGGAGTCCGACTATCTGCCAGCGCACCTCCTGCGCCCCGATTGGTCGATGGACTGAAGGTTCGATCGAATGTCCTCTACGGGGCTGTGATGGTCGACACCGCACGTTCCTTTGTCGCGGCGTCGATGGTATCGAGGTGGAAATCGCGGGACCGGATGTGCTCGACCAGTTCCGGTTGGGGGGTGAAGTTGTGTTTGCGGAGGTAGTGGGGGACGGAGCCTGCCCAGATCCAGGTGCCGTCGGTGCGGTAGTTGAGGGGGACGTCGTGGTCTGTGGGGGTGAATTCGTCGGTGTCCAGGGTGCGGGCGGCGAGGATTACCGGGGCGGATTCGAGGTAGGTGAGGAGGCGGTCTCGGAGGTCGGGGGGGAGGGG
>NZ_JAGPOX010000103.1 GCF_019038435.1 Nocardia alni | reverse complement strand
GGAGGCGATGGTCTCGGTGGGCGCCCGGCCCGAGCGGATCGGTGCGTTCCTGGGTCCGGCGGCCAGCGGTCGTCGGTACGAGGTGCCCGCGGCCATGCGCGCGGATGTCGAGGCGCATCTGCCCGGCAGCGCCACCACCACCGCCAAGGGCACCCCCGGCCTGGATCTGCGCGCGGGCATCCGCCGCCAGCTCGAGGCGGCCGGGGTGAGCGCCGTCGCGGTCGATCCCCGCTGCACCATCGAGGATGCGACCCTGTTCAGCCACCGACGCGGTGCGCCGACGGGGCGGTTGGCCGGGGTCATCTGGATGGAGGAGCAGGGCGCCGCGGTATGACATCCCCTGACACGCCCGGGCCGATCGTGATGACTGTCGCATTCGAGAAAGAGGGACTATGACGGGCGAATCGGCCGGCGCCGCTACGGAATCCGGGACCCGCACGCAGGCGCTGTCGAGCGCGCTGACGGGTCTGCTGGAACGTATCGACGCGGCGTGCCGCGCGGCGGGACGTGATCCGGCGCGGGTGCGGCTGCTGCCGGTGACCAAGTTCTTTCCGGCCTCCGACGTGGCGATTCTCTATCGGCTGGGTCGTCGTGAATTCGGTGAGTCGCGCGAACAGGAGGCCGGTGCGAAGGTCGCCGAATTGGCCGATCTGCCCGATATTCAGTGGCATATGATCGGCCACCTCCAGCGCAACAAGGCAAAAGCGGTTGCCCGGTGGGCGCATACGGTCCATTCGGTGGACAGTTCCCGGCTGATAACGGCCCTTGACGTCGGTGTGCGCGCCGCTCGCGAGGCGGGTTATCGCGACACGCCGCTGCGTGTGTTGCTACAGGTCAGCCTCGACCGTGATCCGACCCGCGGCGGCGTGGCAGCGGACGATTTGCCCGCTTTGGCCGATCAGGTCGACAAATCGGAAAACCTGCAGCTCGGAGGCCTGATGGCGGTCCCACCACTGGATGCCGATCCGGAGCCGGAGTTTGCTCGGCTGGCCGAATTGCACGCCCGATTGTTGAAGCGACACCCCATGGGGACCGAGCTTTCCGCAGGCATGTCGGCAGATCTGGAGGCCGCGATCCGACACGGCTCCACCTGTGTGCGTGTCGGTACTGCCTTGATGGGCGCTCGACCGATAACCTCGGGATAGCAAAGAAACCTCACCAGTCACATTCGAAACATATGCTTGGGGCTGACGAGGACGAGCAGGACTTCACCCCAGGGCCAGCCGGGGCCGTAGGAAGGTCGACCAGGATGAGCGAGCGCAGCGAGCGGAACGCCAGCGCGGCCACGAGCGTTCTCGTGCTGGGGGCGAGTGCCCATGAGGTGGAAGTCGAGGTGGGTAAATGAGTACGCTGCACCGATTCAAGGCTTATTTCGGGATGGTTCCGCTCGAGGAGTACGAGGACGACTACGTCGACGATCGTGCGCCCCGGGACGATCGCGCTCCCCGGGGAGAGGAGCGCGGTCGCGGCCGTTCGCAGGAGTTCGCCGAGCCTCGCTACGAGTCCGCGCCCCGGTACGAGTCCGGCGCGTCGCGGCCCCGGTTCGGCGACGACCGCTACGGCGAGGGCTTCCAGTCCGAGCAGAGCTACCCCGAGCCCGCGTACAAGGCGCCGTATCAGCCCGGATACACCGTGTCCCGGCGCAGCGAATTCGGCGAGGACCCCTACGCCGACGACCGCTACGACGCGTCGCGCCGTCCCACTCGCATCGATTCGGCCCCGTCGGGCCGTTCCCGCGGCCTGGGCTCCAGTCCGTCCGGGTCGTCCGGGGCTTCCATGATCCGCGGCACCACGCACGGTGCGCTCGCGGTCGACCCCGAGGTCGAGCGCAGGATGGAAGAGCGGCGGCTGGAGGAGCGCGCGCGTTTCGAGCCGGCCCCGCGCCGCTCGCCGGTCTTCGAGGACGGAGGCCCCTTGTCCAAGATCACGACCCTGCGCCCGCGCACCTTCACCGAGGCGGCGATCATCGGTGAGCGATTCCGCGACGGTACGCCCGTGATCATGGACCTGGTGGAGATGAGCAACGCCGACGCCCGCCGCCTGGTCGATTTCGCCGCGGGGCTGGCGTTCGCGCTGCGCGGCTCGTTCGACAAGGTGGCCACCAAGGTGTTTCTGCTCTCACCGGCCGATGTGGACGTATCGGCCGAGGAACGCCGCCGCATCGCCGAAACCGGCTTCTACAACCAGAAATAACGCTCTGATCGGACGTTGCGTCCCGGCTGTGACCTCGGCCGATACGTGACGCGCGGGGGATGCCGCGCCGTGGGACCGGCGCGGGGTGTTTGCAGGACACCGAATCTAAGGCAGAGTGGGCTGGTGGCCCTGTTCAGTGTGTTGAACTACCTGCTGTTCGTCTTCTGGTTGCTGCTCATCAGCCGGATCATCGTCGAGTTCATCCGTAGCTTCGCGCGCGAGTGGCATCCTCGAGGCGTTGTCGCGATCGTGCTGGAGGTGGTCTTCACGATCACCGATCCGCCGGTGAAACTCCTGAGACGGCTGATACCGCCGGTGAACTTGGGAGGAATTCGCCTGGACCTGTCGATTATGGTGTTGATATTCATCGTCTTCATCTTGATGTCGGTCACCGGCAGCCTTGGGCAGCAGCACGCTCCGGTGTGACAGAATGGGATCGAGAAGAATAGCTTGCTAGATCTACCGCTAGACCTCCGTACGAAGCGTGAAGGGATCCTTCCATGCCGCTGACCCCAGCCGATGTGCACAACGTCGCGTTCAGCAAACCGCCGATCGGGAAGCGGGGCTACAACGAGGATGAAGTCGACGCCTTCCTCGACTTGGTCGAGCAGGAGCTCTCACGTCTCATCGAGGAGAACGCGGACCTGCGCCAGCGGGTTGCCGAACTCGATGCGGAACTGTCCGATGCCAAGGTGGCCCCCCGCCCGGCACCCCAGGCGGTGAAACCGATTCCCCCGCAGCCGGAGCCGCCCAAGCCTCAGCCGATCACCGCGCCGCCCATGCCGGTCGCCGCCCCCGCCCCCAAGGACGCCGCGGACGCGAACCTACAGGCGGCCAAGGTGCTCAGCCTGGCCCAGGAGATGGCCGACAGGCTCACCACCGACGCCAAGAGCGAGGCCGAGCAGCTGCTCGCGAACGCTCGCGCAAACTCCGAGCGACTGGTCAGCGAGGCCCGCAGCCGGGCCGAGGGCATGGTGTCCGAGGCGCGCCAGAAGGCCGACACCCTGCTGGCCGACGCGCAGAACCGCTCCGACAGCCAGCTGCGCCAGGCCAAGGAAAACGCCGACGCCCTGGAGAATGAGGCGCAGCGCAAGCACACCGAGATCATGGCGACCATCACCCAGCAGCGCAGCGTGCTGGAGAGCCGGATCGAGCAGCTCAAGACCTTCGAACGTGAGTACCGGGTGCGGCTGAAGTCGTACCTGGAATCACAGCTCGAGGAGTTGGAGAACCGTGGTTCGGCCGTGCCGGTCGACGGCGGCGATGGGTTCGAAGGTGCCAACAACCACGCTCCGGCGTCATTCGCCAAGGGCGGCAACTAAAAAAACCCGGACCGGGCGTTCTACGCAGTTCTGGTCGCAAGTCCGTCGAGCCGCTAGGCCCGCCTAGGGGGTGACATGCTCGTCCTGACACTCGTCCTCGCGGCGATCGGTTTTGCCCTGCTGGTGGCCGCATTGACCACCGGTTCAGTGGTGTGGGCGTGGGGGTGCATCGTGGTATGTGTGATTGGCGCGGTGTTGTTGCTGGTCAGTGCCCTCTCGATGCGTGATTCCGACGACGATTCCCAGTCCCGCCCCGGTCGTCACGCCAGACGATGAGCCTGGCCGAAAATAGTGTTGACCGCTGTGGCTACAATCAAACCTGAACTACGGCATTGATCCGGCGATCACCGGGGAGCCTTCGGAAGAACGGCGTCGCCCACCGCGGCGCCCAGTAGAACCGAACGGGTGAGCCCGTCACAGCTCGCAACGAGAGGTCCGCATCTATCACCGTATCGGTGGCGGACAAGCGGGGTGGTACCGCGGTTTTCGGCGCACCGGCGCCAATTATCGTCCCCGTGCCCATTGGCTGCGCCGTACCGGCGCACGACGGCACGAGGAGAGCGTCCCGAGATGGCGGACGAGACAACCCCCCGCAACGCAGTGCCCGACGAGGACTCCGCGGCGCCCGAGCTTACCCGCCCCACCGGCTCACCCTCCCCTTCCCAGGCCCGCGACGGCTATCCCCGCGTCGATCTGGGTGCGAGCGGCCAGGTGTCCTTCCCCGATCTGGAGCGGCGTGTCCTGGACTATTGGACGGCCGACGACACCTTCCGCGCCAGCATCCAGAACCGTTCGGACGCCGAGGAGTTCGTCTTCTACGACGGCCCCCCGTTCGCCAACGGTTTGCCTCATTACGGACATCTGCTGACCGGCTATGTCAAGGATTTGATCCCGCGATTCCAGACGATGCGCGGTAAGAAGGTCGATCGGCGATTCGGCTGGGATACCCATGGGTTGCCCGCAGAACTGGAAGCGGAGAAACAGCTCGGTATCACGGACAAATCACAGATCGATGTGATGGGCCTTGCAAATTTCAATGCCGCGGTGAAATCCTCGGTACTTCGATACACCGGTGAGTGGCGCGATTATGTGACCCGCCAGGCCCGTTGGGTGGATTTCGACAACGACTACAAGACCCTGGACCTCGACTTCATGGAGTCGGTCATGTGGGCATTCAAGACGCTGTACGACAAAGGCCTTATCTACCAGGGCTTCCGGGTTCTGCCCTACAGTTGGTACGAGCAGACGCCGCTGTCCAACCAGGAGACCCGCCTGGACGACGCGTACAAGATGCGGCAGGACCCGGCCGTCACCGTGGACATGGTTCTGCGGGTGCCGGGCGACAACCCGGACCATCCGCTGCACGCGCTGGACGGCGTCAACGCGCTGATCTGGACCACCACACCGTGGACGCTGCCGTCCAACCTGGCGATCGCCGTTCATCCGGACGTCACCTACGTGCAGGTGCGCGCGGCGGACGGGAAGCGGTACCTGCTTGCCGCCGAACGCGTCTCGCACTACGAGCGGGAGTTCGGCGCCGACGCCGAGGTGCTCGGGGAGTACTCCGGCGCGGCGCTGGCCGATCTGCGCTACGAGCCGCCGTTCGACTTCTTCGCCGGACATCCGAACGCGCATCGCGTACTGACCGCCGACTACGTCACCACCGACTCCGGCACCGGAATCGTCCACCTCGCACCGGCGTTCGGTGAGGAGGATATGGACGTCGCGTCGGCCAACGGGATCGAGTTGGTGCAGCCGCTGGATCCCGGCGGCAAGTTCACCTCGATGGTGCCGCCGTACGAGGGTCTGATGGTCTTCGACGCCAACCCGGTGATCATCAAGGATCTCAAGGCGTCCGGAAAGCTGTTGCGACACGAGACGATCGAGCACTCCTATCCGCACAGCTGGCGGTCCGGGCAGCCGCTGATCTACATGGCGGTGCCGTCCTGGTTCGTGGCGGTGACCAAGTTCCGCGACCGGATGGTGGAGCTGAACCAGCAGATCACCTGGGTGCCCGAGCACATCCGCGACGGCCAGTTCGGCAAGTGGCTCGAGGGCGCGCGGGATTGGAACGTCAGCCGGAACCGCTACTGGGGCAGCCCGATCCCGGTGTGGATCTCCGACGACCCGTCCTATCCGCGGACGGACGTCTACGGCTCTCTGGACGAGCTACACCGTGATTTCGGCGTGCGCCCGGACGATCTGCACCGGCCCGGCATCGATGAGCTGGTGCGGCCGAATCCCGATGACCCGACCGGCAAGTCGATGATGCGGCGGGTGCCGGAGGTGCTGGACTGCTGGTTCGACTCCGGGTCGATGCCCTTCGCGCAGGTGCACTACCCGTTCGAGAACAAGGACTGGTTCGACGGGACATCCACCGAGGCAGGCCACAATCCGGCCGATTTCATCGTCGAGTACATCGGCCAGACCCGCGGCTGGTTCTACCTGCTGCACGTGCTGGCCACCGGGCTGTTCGACCGTCCGGCGTTCAAGTCGGTTGTCTCGCACGGCATCGTGCTCGGCGACGACGGCCTGAAGATGTCCAAGTCCAAGGGCAACTACCCGGACGTCAACGAGGTGTTCGACCGCGACGGCTCGGACGCGATGCGCTGGTTCCTGATGAGTTCGCCGATCCTGCGGGGCGGCAACCTCATCGTCACCGAGCGCGGCATCCGCGAGGGGGTGAGCCATGCGCTGCGCCCGCTGTGGAACGCGTGGACGTTCCTGCAGCTGTACGCCTCGAAGCCCGGTGTCACGCGCACGGATTCGCCGCATGTGCTGGATCGCTACATCCTGGCGAAGCTGGCCGCAGCACGCGATGTGATGACCGAGGCGCTCGAGGTGTTCGACATCGCGGGCGCCTGTGAGGAATTGCGCTCGTTCGCCGACGCGCTCACCAACTGGTATGTGCGCCGGTCGCGTTCGCGGTTCTGGGAGGAGGATCGCGACGCGATCGACACCCTGCACACGGTGCTCGAGGTGACCACGCGCCTGGCCGCGCCGCTGCTGCCGCTGACCAGCGAGGTCATCTGGCGGGGGCTGACCGGCGGGCGCTCGGTGCACCTGGCCGACTGGCCTTCGGACGCGGAGCTCGCGGAGCGTCCATCCCATTCGGACGTGGAGCTCGCGGAGCGTCCATCCCACTCGGCCGGGGTCCTTCCTCGTGATCCGGAGCTGGTGGCGGCGATGGACGAGGTGCGCACGGTGTGCTCGACGGCGCTGAGCCTGCGCAAGGCCCAGAACCTGCGGGTGCGCCTGCCGCTGTCGGAGGTCACGGTGGCGGCCGCCGATGCCGAGCGGCTGCGGCCCTTCGTCGATCTGATCGCCGATGAGGTCAACGTCAAGCGGGTCGACCTGACGACGGACGTCGCCGCGCACGGCCGCTTCGAACTGGTCGTCAACGCCCGTGCCGCCGGCCCGCGCCTGGGCAAGCAGGTGCAGACGGTGATCAAGGCGGTCAAGGCGGGCGAATGGTCCGAGAGCCCCGAGGGCGTGGTCAGCGCCGCCGGTGTGGACCTGTTGCCCGAGGAGTACACCCAGCGCCTGGTCGCGGCCGAACCCGAATCCACCGTCGCGCTGCCGGGCAATTCCGGTCTGGTGGTGCTGAATTCGGAGGTCACCGAGGAGCTCGAGGCCGAGGGTTGGGCCCGCGACCTGATCCGGGACCTTCAGGAGACTCGCAAGTCCCTGGGCCTGGACGTCTCCGACCGCATCACGGTGACCCTGGACGTCCCCGCCGACCGCGCCGCGTGGGCCGCCACGCACCGCGAACTGATCGCGGGCGAAATCCTCGCCACCACGCTGAATTTCGCCGACGCGGGTGCGGACGCCGCCGAGATCGTGGGCGGCGTACGGGTCGCGATCACCAAGGCCTGACGACGTTCCCGGCCGGGCAGGAGGTCGCCGCCCCCTGCCCGGCCGGTTCGTCTCGGGGACCGGCCGGATCCGGTGCACCGATGAATTTCGGGCGCACTCGAAGTCGGCACTGGTGAGCACGCGGACGAACCGAGGAGGAATTGGCATGCCGAAATTCGTGACGATCGGGTACGGCGACCGGGCAGGCTACGACAACACCGACGCGGCGGTGCGTGACGCCGCGCACGAGCACGACGCCCGCCTCCGGGCGGCGGGAGCCGATATGGGGATCGCGGGCACCCCTGTGCAGGTGCGCAACCATGACGACGCGGGCACGAGCGTGGACGACGGAGCGTTCATGTCCTCGGCGCTCCCGGTCGCCGGGTTCGGAATCATCGAAGCGGCGACCCTCGACGACGCCATCCGGCTGGTGTCCGGGACACCGTGCGCCGTCGCGCACGGAGTTGTCGAGGTCTGGCCATTGCTGGAGGCGCCTCGGGCATGAGCCCGGTTCACCCGTAGATCCTTGCCATCGGTGGCACGGTCATCCATCGGTTCGACGCCGCGCAGAGGTAGCAATTATCTGGCGAACTCGCGAGCGCGCCGGGGAATCCAGAGATCGGCATTCGTGAGCAGGTAAATTCTGGTGCGGGTGTCGTAGCTGTGCTCGGACGAGGGAGCGTAACGGAGGCTGGATGACCGACAGCGACCTGACCGCAACGATAACCACGGGCGTCCCGTGGTGGGTGACGGTCTCGGCGATGTTGACCCCCGCGACCGTCCTGGCCGTCGATATGGCGGGCCGGGTGCTACAGCCTACGTCCTACGATCCGCTGACCCAGACGCTCAGCGTCCTGGCCGGAAACGGTCGGACGGCGGGCATCGTCACGGTGGGCTTCTTCGTCACCGCGATGTGCTGCATTGTCACCGCGTGGGGGTTGCGGATGCTGCCGATCGCCTCGCGAGCCCTGCTCACGGCGGTCGGCTGCTGCGGGTTGCTGGTGGCGTGTGCGCCACAGCGGAATCATTCCCAGAACTCGGTGCACCTGTGCGCCGTCGTCCTGGGGGCCGTTCTGCTCGCGCTGTGGCCGTTGTCGACGATCCCGGCCTATCGCTTTTCGCTCAGGGTGTGCAGCGCGCCCATGGCGGTCACGGTCTCCGCCGTCTTCATGCTCCTGCTGGTCTGGACGGGGTACGAGGCCGTCGACGGTGGATTGCTGGGCCTGGCCGAGCGCGTCACGATCGTCGCCGAGATGTTCTGGCCGGTACCGGTGGTATTCGGCCTGCGCCGCGCCGTGCGCAGCGCGGAGCCTGGCCTGGACGAGGTCGGATAGGCGCGATTCGCCGGCCCGTGTCATAGCAGGGCGATGGGGCCCTTCGGTCCCTCCACCACGGCCGTCAGTGCCTCCCGGGTGCCGGGGCGCACCGCGATCGCGGTCCGGGGCGGGTCGTCCCCCTCGGCCACCTCGACCGAGACCGCCCGCAGCTGCGCGGATATCGTGTCCGGATCGGGGTGCACCGCGGTCAGCCGCAGCAGCTGAAGCCTCGGCAGAGCCAGCGAGGGGTGCGGGGTGCCGCCCCAATCGATGAGGAACGGAATCAGGCCGGTCGGTGATTCGGTGGTGAGCCGCCAGCGCAGCGTGTTGCCGGCGGGGGTCGTGCGGGACATCTCCGACGCGTCGCCCGGATCGAATCCCGCTGCCCGGACCGCGGTGATCGCCGTATTGATGTCCGACACTCGCACGGCCCACGACACCAGTTTCGACCCGGTCAGTGAGTCGATGTCGAACGGCCGGGGTTGCGCGGGCTCGGGTTGCTCCGGATCCGGCCCGATGATCTCCAGATATCCGCTGTTGAACAGGCCCAGGCCCAGGCCGAGGCCCAGGAGATAGTTCCGGGTCCCGCGCCCGGCGTGCTGACCGCCCGCGACGGGCGTGAGGCCCGTCAGCCGGGCCACCGTCTCGACGGTCTCGGACAAGCGCGGCGTCGCCAGCACCAGATGATCGAGTTCACTCACCCCACGAGCCTAGGGCCGGGCGCCGATCGCGGCCCGGCAACCGGTTGCGGCCTCAGACGCGGGCGCCCCGGGGCGACGGTGTGCTCTGGCGGTGTACGGCCAGCTGGATCTCCAGCAGGAGGCGGTCGGGGGCGTTGTCGAGGTCGAGGCCCAGGAGTTGGGTGGCGCGGCGGATCCGGTAGCGCAGGGTGTTCGGATGGATGTTCAGGGCGGTGGCGGCGGTGCGGACGTCGCCGCGGTGGGTGAGGTAGGCGTCGAGGCTCGAGCGCAGGTCGGCGGAGTATTTGCGGTCGTAGTCGATCAGCGTGTCCAGCCGGGGATCGCGCAGGTGGGGGTGGTCGGCGATGAGGGTGAGGATCTCGGCCAGCAGGACCGTGGTGCGGGAACCGGCCAGGGTGGTGACCGGTTCGGCGTCGGGGAGGTCGGCGGTGCGGTCCAGCACGCGGTCCACCTCGGCACGGGCGCGGGCGGCGTCGGACAGGCCGTCCACGGGGGCCGCGATGGCCGCGCGCAGGGGTAGTGCGGAGCGGTCGGCGAGCTGGACGATCACCTGACGGGTCCAAGCGGTCACGCGTTCGGCCGAATGGTGTTCGGGGAAAAGCACATACAGCCGATCACCGATGAGCGTGGTGACGCAGTCCTGGCGAAACGCGCTGGCGTGCAAGCGGAGTGTCACCACGCCACGGTGCATGTCGCTCCGGGACTGCTCGCTGTGTCTCTCATGCGGGGCGAAGCCGACCAGGGCCGCGTGTCCGTGCACGGCCATCCCGAACGCCTCGGCGAACGATGCCACGTCCACCTCGCCGCCGTGCTCGCCCAGCAGGCGCTGGATCAGCAGCGCGTCGGCGGTCGGCGCGTGCCGGGTGCGCCAGATGACCCGTCCGGCAATGGATGCCGCGCCGCGCAGTACCCGCGGGCTGTCGGTGCGCAGCGGCTCGGCGCCCTCCTGTACCCAGATCGTGCCGAGCACCGTGCGCTGGCGCACGCCCGGACCACCCGGCTCGCGGATGCCGATCGCGATGCGCCGCCGCGTCTCCCACTCAGATTGGGCCGGAACCTCCACGGCGTCACCGGAATTGCGCAGTCGATCGAAGATGCCCTCGCGTTGCAGCCAATGCATATATCCCGGCGGGCCCTGGCGGCCCAGCACCGACAGCCGCCGCACCGCGTCGGCGCCGGCGCTGCTGTCGGCCGAGTAGGCCAGCAGCCGGTACTGGTCGTCCTCGATGGTGACCAGTCCGTGGGTCGACTCGGCCACCGACTGCGCCAGGCCGAACAGATCGGTGTCCGGTGCCGGTGTCGAGGCCACCGTGCGCGGTCCGGCGCCGTGACCGGTGATCCGCTCGATGAGCGTGTGTACCATCTCCCAGCGCGCCTGCGGGTGCACCGCCACCAGGGCGACCCCGGCGTCGTGCGCGGCTTCGCGCACCTGGTCGGCGCCCTTGGAGAAGACCACACGCGGGCGGTACTGCGGCGGGCAGTGCCGCCCGAGTTCGCGCAGCCACCGCTGCGCGTCGGTGTCGCTCACCCCGACCTGGAGGTACACCTCCGGCAGGGGCTGACTCACCGCGGCGTCCGGGGCGGGGTCCTCCACGTCCAGGAAGGCCACGGATCGCACGGCGACCTCCTGACCCTCGGGCGCGTCGACCAGCGTGACAACGGTGCTGGTCAGCGCGGACAGCAGTTCCGACAGGGCTATGAAGCGGCTCACACTCTTCATTCAATCGGACGAAAATCCTCTGCGCAATTGGTTGGATCGGACAACGGCCACGAGGGTCGTGAGGTGTTTATTTCAGGCCATGGACGCGATCACCACGGTCCCCGCACCGTCCAACGAACCCGTGAACTCCTACGCACCCGGCAGCCCGGAACGAGCCCGGCTGCGCGCGGCCCTGACCGAGCTGGCCGCGACGCCCACCGAGGTCTGCCACGTGATCGACGGCCGCCACCGATCGGGTGCCGGGGCCGCGGTGAATGTGGTGCAACCGCACAACCACGCGGCCGTGCTGGGCACCCTGCACGTGGCCGAGCCCGGCGAGGCCCGGGACGCGGTGAACGCGGCCGTCGAGGCCGCATCCGCGTGGCGCGCACTGCCTTTCGACGAACGTGCCGCGATCTTCCTGCGCGCGGCGGATCTGCTGGCCGGGCCGTGGCGTGAAACCATCGCCGCCGCGACGATGCTCGGGCAGTCCAAGACCGCATACCAGGCAGAGATCGACGCGCCGTGCGAACTGGTCGACTTCTGGCGATTCAACGTGCACTTCGCCCGCGGGATCCTGGCCGGACAGCCGAATTCCTCTGCCGGAGTGTGGAATCGCACCGACTACCGCCCGCTGGAGGGCTTCGTCTACGCGATCACCCCGTTCAACTTCACCGCGATCGCCGGAAATCTGCCCACCGCACCGGCGTTGATGGGTAACACCGTGGTGTGGAAGCCGTCGCCGACCCAGGCCGTGGCCGCTTATCACACGATGCGGCTGCTCGAGGCGGCCGGACTGCCGGCGGGCGTGATCAACCTGGTGCACGGGCACGGACCCGAGGTGTCGGAGGCGGCGCTGACCGATCCGCGTTTGGCCGGAATCCATTTCACCGGTTCCACCCGCACGTTCCAGCACCTGTGGCGCGAGGTCGGCGGCAATATCGACCGCTATCGCGGATATCCGCGACTGGTCGGCGAGACCGGCGGCAAGGATTTCGTGCTCGCCCACCCCTCGGCGGACCCGGATGTGCTGACCACGGCGCTGATCCGCGGTGCGTACGAGTATCAGGGCCAGAAGTGCTCGGCCGCCTCGCGGGCGTTCGTGCCCCGTTCGGTGTGGGCGCGCATGGGCGCCGAACTCATCGACAAGGTCGGCGCGCTGCGCTATGGCGACATCACCGACTTCACGAATTTCGGTGGCGCGGTGATCGATCGGCGGGCCTTCGACCGCAACGCGGCCGCCCTCGAGCGCGCGAAGTCGACCCCGAGCCTGACGGTCGCCGCGGGCGGCGGCTGCGACGACAGCGTCGGCTACTTCGTGGAGCCCACACTGCTGCTGGGTGACGACCCGCTCGACGACGCCTTCCACACCGAGTATTTCGGCCCGATCCTGGCCGTCCACGTCTACGACGACGCCCGGCCCGGCGCCTTCGAGGACGTGCTGGGCCTGGTCGACTCCGGCGCGGCGTACGCGCTGACCGGGGCGGTCATCGCCACGGACCGGCACGCGGTGGAACAGGCCGGCGACGCACTGCGTTTCGCGGCCGGGAACTTCTACGTCAACGACAAACCGACCGGCGCGGTGGTGGGGCAGCAGCCCTTCGGCGGCGCCCGGGCCTCGGGCACGAACGACAAGGCCGGATCCGCGCTGAACCTGCTGCGATGGGCCTCGCCGCGGTCGATCAAGGAGACCTTCGTCCCGGCCACCGAACACGAATATCCGCATCAGGCAAGCGAATCCGACTAGACGAAAGGAGGGAGAAAGGTGAGTGCCGCATCTACGGACTCCGAAAGCTCCGCGGCTTGCCATCCCCGGCTGGTATTGACCAATCCGCTGCGGCCGGCTCTCTTGGCCGCGGCGCGTTCGCAACGCGCCGAACGAAGTATCACCAGGATGCCGGTCACCCGGCGCATCGTCGACAGGTTCGTCGCCGGGGACACCCGTGCCGCGGCGCTCACCTCGGTACGGGAGCTGTTGCGGCACAACCGTTTCGTCAGCATCGACTATCTGGGCGAAGACACCCTCGATCCGGCGCAGGCCGAGCGGGTGGTGCAGGAGTATCTACGCCTGATCGCCGATCTGGCGGAACTTCCGGTCGGCGATGTCGAACCGAACAGTGCACGGCCCCTGGAGGTTTCGGTCAAGTTGTCCGCGCTCGGGCAGGCGCTGCCCGGCGACGGCCATGCCGTGGCCCTGTGCAACGCCCACGTGATCGCCGACGCGGCCGCGTCGGCGGGGATCTGGATGACCGTCGACGCCGAGGACCACACCACCACCGATTCGACGTTGTCGATCGTGCGTGCGCTGCGCCGGGACCATCCGCAGACCGTCGGCACGGTGTTGCAGGCCTATCTGCGGCGCACCGAGGAAGACTGCCGCGCCTTCGCCGACGAGGGCGCGCGGATCCGGCTGTGCAAGGGTGCGTACAGCGAGCCGGAATCGGCCGCCTTCCGGCGCAAGCGCGAGGTCGATGCCTCCTATCTGCGGTGTCTGCGAATACTCATGCGGGGCAAGGGATATCCGATGGTCGCCACGCATGATCCGGCGATGATCGAGGCGGCCGCACTGCTGGCCACGGCGGCGCCGCGCGGCCGGGAGGACTTCGAGTTCCAGATGCTCTACGGCATCCGGCCCGCCGAACAGGAGCGGCTGATCGGCCTGGGGCAGCACCTGCGGGTGTACGTGCCGTTCGGCGATGAGTGGTACGGCTACTTCGTGCGGCGGCTGGCCGAGCGTCCGGCGAACCTGATGTTCTTCCTGCGTTCGGCCGCCCCCGAATAGTGATACAAGTCACTGGACCGATAATTAGTGGCATGTACCACCAAAACATGGCAGATGGTGATACAGTTCTCGTCGAGGCAGCGGACAGACACCGACTCGCTCCCACGATGAGGGGGGAGCGAGCAGGTGAGTCCCGAGAGATTTCCTGCAGTCCGGCGACGGCAGGAAAGTGACGCTGCTCGGCGGGTGCGATGCCCCTTCAGTGACGCCAAACTGGTCGCATCCGCCGAGTGGCGTTGAACCGTCTCATCTGCGGTCCCGTAGGTCACGTAGCATTACGCGGTTCGATCGATGTGATGAGGAATACGGTGACCGACTCAGCCTCTGCCGCCCCACCATTCTCCGGTGACGACGATGTCCCCGCGTCGCCGCGGATGTCGCAGCGGGCCATCGCGACCGCCAGTTTCATCGGTACCGCGATCGAGTTCTACGACTACTACATCTACGGCACCGCGGCGGCGCTGGTGCTCAACAAGCTGTTCTTCCCGTCGCTCTCGCCGGTGGCCGGGACGCTGGCCTCGCTGGCGACCTTCGCCCTGGGTTTCCTCGCCCGGCCGCTGGGCGCGATCATCTTCGGGCACTTCGGCGACCGCGTCGGGCGCAAGGCCACGCTGGTGTTCTCGCTGCTGCTGATGGGCCTGTCCACGGCGTTCATCGGCCTGCTGCCGAGCTATTCGAGTATCGGCATGGCCGCGCCGATCCTGCTGGTCGTGCTGCGGGTGCTGCAAGGTATCGGGTTGGGCGGCGAATGGGGCGGTGCGGCACTGCTTTCCACCGAATACGCACCGCCGGGTAAACGCGGGCTGTATGCCTCCGCGCCGCAGATGGGCTCGCCCATCGGCTTTTTCGTCGCCACCGCGCTGTTCTGGGCACTGTCGGCGTGGCTGCCCAAGGGTGCGTTCGACGCCTGGGGCTGGCGGGTGCCGTTCCTTCTGTCGTTCGTGATGGTGGCGATCGGACTGCGCATCCGGTTGCGCATCGCCGAGACTCCCGCGTTCGCGAAGTTCCTGGCCACACGCGGCGCGACCCGGATGCCGACCGTCGAGGTGGTCCGGCGCTATCCGAAGCAGTTGCTGCTGGGCGCGGGCGTCATCCTGGTGGTGTACGTGATGTTCTACACCGCCTCCACCTACTGCCTCACCTATGTCACGAAAAACCTTGGTATTCCTCGGAATACGGCGCTGGGGCTGTCGCTGATCGCGGTGACGGTGATGGGTGTGGCGACCTTCGTCGTGGCGCGGCAGTCGGACCTGATCGGCCGCCGCAAAATCCTGCTGCTGGGCGCGGGTTTCAGCCTGGTATGGAGCCTGGTCATGTTCCCGCTGCTGAACACCCGTAATCCTGTGCTGATCGCCGTCAGCCTGTCCGGGGCGCTGCTGGCCATGGGCATCGGCTGGGGTCCGGTGGCCGCGTATCTGCCCGAGCTGTTCGGTACCGATGTGCGCTACACCGGGGCGGGTATCGCCTACAACCTGGGCGGTGTGCTGGGCGGCGGCGCGGCCCCGCTGATCGTCGCCTCGCTGGGCCAGTACCACGGCACCACGGCGGTGGGCGTGTTCATGGCCGCGATGGCGTTGATCTCACTGCTGTCGATCCTCGCGCTGCCCGAGACGCGGCATCGGGATCTGGCGCAGATATAGCAATCGGCGCGCCGCAGGGGGAAATCGCGGCGCGCCGATCGTGATCATTTTGTGTACCCACGAATTGCCGCAGATCACACCCCTTAACGACTTCGTTATCCCTGGTCGGTGCCGGATTGTATCTTGTGTGACCGGTGGGGCGTACGGTACAACAGCTATGCCAGAGCAACTCTGACGGTCTAGTTGAGGTTCCATCCGTTCGACCCAGCTGAAATACATGCGCATCGCCAGGTCTGTCGTCCCGTCGAGATGCCCGTGGGGAAGCGGTCACTGTCGTCGAGTCGCCGGTCGTGGCGGTGGCGTGTGTCACCCCGAAGGGCGAGACCATGGCAAGTACGACACACCGCAGACCCTTGCGATACCTCTTGGCGACGCTGATGGGCACGCTGACCCTCGCGACGGTGGTCCAGACCGCCGCGCTGGGCACGGCCGCGGCCGATCCCGGCAGTATCCCCATCGAATCCGTCGCGAACTCCGGTAGCGCCGAGACCGGTAGCGCATCCGACCCTGTCGCCGGAGGTACGGGCAGCGCCTCCTCGGGGTCGGGCACCGGATCGGCGTCGGGCAGCGCGAGCGGTTCGGCAATGGTGCCGGTCTCCAGCCCGCGGGCCAGGACGGCGTTGTCGATCGCGCAGTCCCAGCTGGGCAAGCCCTACAAGTGGGGTGGCACGGGCCCGAACTCCTTCGATTGCTCCGGCCTGGTGCAATGGGCCTACCGCTGGGTGGGCATCTTCCTGCCGCGCACGACCTGGCAGCAGGCCAAAGCGGGCAGTGCGGTGCCGATCTGGGCGATTCAGCCGGGCGACGTGGTCATCGTGAACCGCGACGCCTCACACGAGGGCATCTACGTCGGCAACGGCATGGTGCTGAACGCATACGACTACGGGGTGGGCGTGGTCTACACGCCGATCACGCAGTTCCACATCTTCGCGATCCGCCGCTTCTTCTGAATCTTTGGCCTGTGTTTTTGGCCTCCGCTTCGCTCCGGCGGGTTTTCGGCGCCCTGAGGCGCGTCGGTCGGGCACCGCTGCTTGCTCCTTCGTCGCCTACGCAGCGGTACCCGACCGACGCGCCGCGCCGAAAACTCCATTGTTATTGCCTCCGCCTAGGAGTTCCGGCGTACAGAGACGATTCGCCGCTGGGCGCGTCGGTGGTCGCGTTGGCAGTGCAGTGCTCGGACGCAGACGGCATCCCCCTCCTTCTACTCGGCTTGGCGGTCGCTCCGGAGCGTGCTCGGCTCGAGGGCGCTCCGGAGCGCCGGTCTCGCGATCCGGCCGCCGAATCCGGCTCGCCTACCCGCGGTTCCGGCTGCCGCCCAGGAGGGGAGTGGTCAGGGTCAGTCGGTGACGAGCTGGCGCAGGCGGGGGCCGTACTGGGGGTGGGTCAGGGCCGAGGCGAACTGGGCGATGAGGTAGTCGGCGGGGTTGCCGGTGTCGTACCAGCGGCCGTGGATGACCTGGCCGTAGACCGCGTTCGCGGCGGCGAAGGCGTTGATCGCGTCGGTGAGGTAGACCTCGCCGGTGCGGTGCGAGTACCAGTCGGCGACCTGCTTGTCGAGTTCCTCGACGATGCCCGGGGTGACCACGTAGCCGCCGACCGCGGCGAAGGCCGACGGGGCGTCCTCGGGTTTGGGCTTCTCGACCAGGCCGGTGATCCGCATCAGGCCGTTGTCGAACGTCTCCTCCACGACCGGCACGCCGTAGCGGGCCGACTCGCCCGGCTCCATCGGCATCAGCGCCAGCACCGGGGATTTGGTCTTGTTGTACGCGTCGATGAGCTGCTGGGCGCGCGGCACCTCGGCGACGAAGACGTCGTCGGGCCACAGCACCAGCATCGGCTCGTCGCCCAGGTTGCGTGCGGCGTTCAGGACGGGGGTGCCGTTGCCGTAGGGGCCGTGCTGGTCCAGATAGGTGATGTGGCCCAAGCGACTCAACTCGCCGACCTCCTCCACCGCATCGGCGTAGGCCGCCTTGCCGTCCGCGCGCAACTGCGCCACCAGCGCCGGATTGGGCCGGAAGTGGTCCTGGATCAAGGACTTTCCGGCGCTCACCACGATGGTGATGTCGGTGATCCCCGAGGCGACCAGCTCGCGGACGGTGTGCTCGATCACCGGCTTGTCTCCGACCGGCAGCATCTCCTTCGGGATGGCCTTGGTCAAGGGCAGCAAGCGGGAGCCGATGCCCGCGGCGGGGATGACGGCCTTGCGGATGCTCATCGTCCGATCATCACATACGGCCACGACCGAATCTGTCGGTAGCCGAGCGTAGATTTCCGGGTATGAGCACCGAGGCCGACCCGGCTACGACGCGGCGAGGGCCTGGTCAGGGGTCGTACCCCGGGGTAGTCGCGGCGCGGGGCGGCGCGGGTGGGTTGCCGCCACCCGGTCAGGAACCCCGTGGCAATCCGTATGAACCCCGCGATTCCGAGCACCGGGCCCGGCGTTGGGTGCTGCACATCGATATGGACGCGTTCTTCGCCTCGGTCGAGCAACTCACCCGGCCCACCCTGCGCGGACGGCCCGTTCTCGTCGGTGGAATGGGTGCGCGGGGCGTGGTGGCCGGGGCCAGTTACGAGTCCCGGGTGTTCGGTGCGCGCTCGGCGATGCCGATGCATCAGGCCCGCCGCCTGATCGGGGTCACCGCGGTGGTGGTGCCGCCGCGCGGGGTGGTGTACGGCGAGCTCAGCGGGCAGGTGTTCGAGGCGTTGCGCTCGCGCATCCCGGTGCTGGAGACGCTGTCGTTCGACGAGGCGTTCGGCGAGCCCGCCGAACTGGCCGGTGCGAGCGCCGATGCGGTGCTGGAGTTCTGTGAGGCGCTGCGGGCCCTGGTTCGCGAGCGCACCGGCCTGGTCGCCTCGGTCGGCGCGGGCACCGGCAAGCAGCTCGCCAAGATCGCCTCGAACCTGGCCAAACCCGATGGGGTGCGGGTGATTTCACCCCACGAACAGCAGCAGTTGCTGGCCGCGCTGCCGGTGCGCAAGCTGTGGGGGATCGGTCCGGTCGCGCAGGGGCGCCTGCGCTCGGTGGGCATCGAGACCGTGGGCGGGTTCGCTGGGCTGCCCGAGTCGGAGGCGGTGTCGCTGCTCGGCGGCAGCGTAGGCGCGGCACTGCACCGCCTGGCCCGCGGCCTGGACGACCGCCCGGTCGCCGAGCGCACCGAGGCCAAGCAGATCAGCGCCGAGACCACCTACGAGACCGATATCCGCACCCTCGCTCAGCTGCGTCCCGCGATCGAGGAGATGGCCGAGGCGGCGCATCGGCGACTGCTGCGCGACGGCCGGGCCGCGCGCACGGTGGTGCTGAAACTCAGAAAGGCCGATATGAGCATCCTGACCCGCTCCTTCACGCTGCCGTACGCCACCGAGGATCCGACCACCCTCACCGCCGCGGCCCTGCGCTCGGCCCTGGATCCGGCGCAGATCGGGCCGATCCGCCTGGTCGGTGTCGGTTACGGCGGACTGTCGGAGGTGCGTCAGGAGTCGCTGTTCCCGGAGCTGGACCAGTCGACCGAACCGCGCGGTTCGGCGGAATTGGACGAATTCGTCGCCGCCGAGCCGATTTTCGCCGAACCCTCCGCGCACCCCGACACACCTACCGCCGACACGCCCGGGCCGAGTGTGTCGGCGGACACCGCCATCGTGCCGCCCGCGACCCGCTCCTTGCACACCGCCGAGTTCTTCTACCCAGGTCGCGACGTTGCCCATCGCGAATTCGGGCACGGCTGGGTGCAGGGCAGCGGGCACGGTCGTGTCACAGTCAGATTCGAGACCCGCTCGACAGGGCCGGGACCGGCGTATACCTTCGCTGCCGACGATTCCGACCTCGGTCCGGCCGATCCGCTCCTTAGCCTCCGTTGAAGGTTGACGGGTAGGTTGATGCCCACATCGTGCAGGACCAACCGAACGAGAAGGACGAGCATTGAAGCTTTCCAGGACTGGACGCATCGCGGTTGCCGCGCTGGCCGTCACGGCCGCACTGGGCCTGTCGGCCTGTGGTAGTGGCGACAAGACCTCGAGCTCTTCGAGTTCCTCGACGAGCACCAGCGCCGCCGCTGCTACGACCGCCGCGAACACGCCGCCGGTGCCGACCGCGCCCCAGCTGAACCAGGAGCTGGCCGAGGTGCTGAACCCGAATGTCGCGGACTCCGAGAAGGTGCAGTATCTGCAGAACGGCACCACGGCCCTGCAGAAGGACCCGCAGATGATCAACAAGCTGATCGCGGCCTACAAGCAGAACAACGCCAAGATCACGGTCACCTCCGTGCAGTCTCTCGGCGACACGCTGACCGCCACGGCCGACTTCTCGGTCAACGGCGGCCAGAACAACACCGCCACCGTCCCGTTCGTCGTGCAGGACGGCAAGTGGGTGCTGCAGCTGCAGTGGGCCTGCAACGGTCTGAAGAACCTGAACCAGAGCTCTCCCGCCTGCACCTAGGCCGAAGAGCGGGGTCACACCCGGGCCGACGGGCCGCGAACCAGCCGCAGCGATGCTGTCGGAAACCACCTGGTTCGCGGCCCGTTCTCGTTCCCTGGCTTTCTTAAGGCCAGGCTGAGAATCGTCCAGCGATTTCGTCGGTTACCCAGGGTCCCGGCTAACATCTGCCTCCGTGACCGACACGATGGTGAGGGCGGATGAGGCGCCCGCGGCGGGCGAGAATCCCGGAAATCAGGGATCGCGCCGCAGGAATTGGGCCAAGCCGGTGGCGTTCATCGCGGGCCTGCTCGGCGCATTGTTCGCCGTCGCGGTGCCGCTGCTCCCGGTGAAGGTGGACCACACCACGCTGTCCTGGCCGCAGCAGGGCTCGCCGCGCAGCATCACCGCGCCGCTGGTCAGCTACGCGCCGTTGACCTTCGACACCACGATCCCGTACAGCGCGATGGCGCAACTCGGTGCGCACGGCGGCGTGCTGGTGTCGACCCTGCCCGACGGCGCCCCCGATCTCGAGCACTACGGGTTCGTGGCGCGGGTGAATCCGGCACAGGACCATCAGCCCGAAACCTTCCAGGCGGTGCTTCGCAACCAGTCGCTGCTGAGTGTGCCGCTGAAGGATCTGCGGGGCGCCACCTTCACCCTGCACGCCGGTATTTCCTCGGCCACGGCGACATTGGCCGGCGGCGCGGTGCCCGCCTCGGTGGCGAATCCCGTGACGCTGACCGGTGATTGGCGTCCGCAGCTGGTCGGGATCTTCAGCGAGCTGCGCTCGCCGGCCGGAACCACGGCCGGCGCGCAGGTCGACAGCCGGTTCTCGATCACCCCGACGATCGCCAAGCGCGTCTCGACGATCCTGGCGATCGTGTGCACGCTCATCGCGCTGGTGGCGCTGTACTTCCTGGACGCGCGGGACGGGCGCCGGTTCCGGCGGCTGCTGCCGCAGCGTTGGTGGACCTTCCGGTTCGTGGACGCGATCGTGCTCGGGACGCTCGTCGTCTGGTACTTCATCGGATCGACCACCTCCGATGACGGGTACCAGTTCGGCATGGCCCGGGCCTCGCTGGTGTCGGGTTACATGGCGAACTACTTCCGCTACTGGGGTGTGCCCGAAACACCGGTCGGCACACCGTGGTTCGACATGCTCGCGCGGATGTCCGAATTGAGCACCGCGAGCCCGTGGGTGCGCCTGCCCACGCTGCTGGCCGGGATCCTGTGCTGGCTGCTGATCAGCCGCGAGATCCTGCCGCGGTTCGGCGCGGCCGTGCGGCACGACAGGGTCGCGGTGTGGACCGGCGCGCTGGGCTTCCTGGCGATCTG
This sequence comes from Nocardia alni, assembly GCF_019038435.1. Classification (GTDB taxonomy): domain Bacteria; phylum Actinomycetota; class Actinomycetes; order Mycobacteriales; family Mycobacteriaceae; genus Nocardia; species Nocardia alni. Next base: position 14,275 of record NZ_JAGPOX010000103.1, on the reverse strand, counting down.
GCTGCCGTACGACAACGGCCTGCGCCCGGAGCCGATCGTGGCGGTCTGCGTGATGTTGACCTGGTGCTTCGTCGAGCGGTCCATCGCGACCCACCGGTTGCTGCCGTATGCGCTGGCGATCGTGGCGGCGGCGTTCGCGTGTACCGCCAACCCGTCCGGTGCGATCTGCCTCGCGCCGCTGATCGCCGGGATGCGATCGGTCTGGCGGTTCGGCATCACCCGAGCCCGCGAATTGGCTGGGGCCGCACCGGGAACGAAAGTCTCTCGGTGGGGCTGGACCCGCGCGTACGGCGCACTGCTGGCCCCGCTGGCCGGCGCGGGCACGCTGGTCGTGGCGGTGGCGTTCTCGGTGATCCCGCTGTCGGACATGTTCGAGACCGATCGCGTCCACCAGATCGCCGGCCCGGCCGACGCCTGGTACAACGAATACCTCAGCTATCAGTGGCTGTTCATGCCCACCGCGGACGGTTCGATCGGTCGCCGCTTCGGCATGGTCGCGATGTGGCTGGGCCTGCTGGTCTGTGTGTTCGTGCTGTTGCGCAAGGGCGGGCGGATTCCCTTCACCGCGCCCGGGCCGACCAAGCGCCTGCTGGGGCTGACGTTCGGCGCGATCCTGCTGATGGCGCTGTCGCCCACCAAGTTCACTCACCACAACGGCGTGTACGCCGGGATCGCCGGATGCGTCGCGGCGCTGACCGCGGTGGCGGTGGGGCCGAAAGTACTGCGCTCGCTGCGCAACCGGGCGCTGTTCGGTGCGGTGGTGAGCCTGATCCTGGCGCAGGTGTTCACCAGCGTCAATCAGTGGTGGTGGATCTCCAGCTTCGGCGTGCCGTGGAACGACAAGCCGCCCTCCATCCATCACTTCACGCTGTACAAGATCTTCCTGATCCCCGCGGTGATATTCCTGGCGCTGGCCGCTTGGTGGCATGTGCGGGCGCCGGAACCCGGTACGCCGCAGCGGGTTTCGCCTAGAGCCTCGAAGCTCATGAAGATTCCGCCGCTCACCGTGGCGGCGGCGATCCTGGTGCTGTTCGAGGTAGGGTCGTTCGCCAAGGGCGTGGTCTCACAGTATCCCGGCTTCTCGCTGGCCGCCTCGAATGTGGCTGCGGTGACGGGGAAGACGTGTGGTCTGGCCAATGACGTTCTGGTGGAGCCGGATCCGAACGCCTCGATGTTGAAGCCGCTGGCCGGAGGTAATCCGTTCCGCGCATTCGCCAATGGCGCGACGGGATTCGTGCCGGACGGAATCGGTGACCTGACTCCCGACGGCCAGCCCGCCGGCTCCAGCAGCATCGCGAGCGCCACCACGCTGGGCGCCAGGTCGAGCGCTGATTCGGGCACGCAGACCGCCGGTGCGCCATTGCCTTTCGGTCTCGACTCGCGGACGACCCCGGAGTTGGGCACGTCCGGACAGGGCGGGAATTCGGACCTGACCACCGGCTGGTACCGCCTGCCACCGTCGAGCGATCGTGGCGGCATCATCGCGGTCGCCGCGGCCGGACGTATCCAGTCGGTCGACAAGGACGGCATCGTCACGCCGGGCGAGCCAGTCCAGATCGAATACGGCACAACCGATTCCGCGACAACCGCACAGCCGCTGGGACGGGTGACGCCGATGGATATCGGCCCGGCCCCGTCGTGGCGCAACCTGCGAGTGCCGTTGAGTCAGGTTCCCGCGCGGGCCGATGTGGTCCGCATCGTGGCCGGCGTGCACAGCCTCGATCCCGGACAGTGGGTGGCACTGACCCCGCCGCGTGTGCCGGTCACCGAGACGCTGAACACGCTGGTCGGGTCCCAGCAGCCGGTGTTGCAGGACTGGGCGGTCGGGTTGCAGTTCTCGTGCCAGCGCCCGTACGACCACAAGGACGGCATCGCCCAGACCCCGCTGTGGCGCATCATGCCCGACCGCGGCGGCGCGCACGACACCACGCTGTGGGAGAGCCACGACGGCGGCGGGCCGCTCGGCTGGAGTGATCAGTTGCTGCGCTCGAGCACGCTGGCCACCTATCTGAAGGACAATTGGCGCGAGGACTGGGGCGAGCTGCAGAGCCTGACCCCGATCGCCCCGGACGCCGTCCCTGCGGCGCCCACGGTGACGCAGGACACCCACGGCGGGATGTGGACGCCGGGCCATATCAATACGGCCTGGTAGGAACGTCCGTGGTTCCGTCGCTGGTCCCGTTCGTCGTTCCGGCACTCGCCTTGTTCGTCGTTCCGGCGCGCTTTTGGCCGGAATCCACCGACCCGCAGTGGGTTACGGTGGATTCCGGCCGACAGGCAGGCCGGGACGATGGGATGATTTCATGCCGGACGATGGAGCGCTCTACGGTCCCGAGATGCCCTGTAGCCGCTGGACCTGGGTGTCGGTGAGGCCGCGCAGGGCTTCGGGGTCGACGGGTTTCTGCGCCGCGCGGGCGACCTGGACAACGGTACTGCCGACCAGAGCGACCGTGGCCGCTGAATACAGCGTCATGCCCTGGCTGGTGGTGCGGACCTGGAACGAGACCGACGCGTCACCCGCTCGAGCCTGGTTCAGCCCGCCGACCTGGTAGCTCACGGCTGTGCCGTCGGCATCGGTGCCCGAATAGGAGCCGCAGTCGCCCAGCAGCTGCTGAACCGTCGAGAACGCCTGTGCCGCAGCCTTGTTCGGATAGCTGGCGGCGTCGATATCGATGCTGTCGAAGTCGGCCGACGAATAGTGCACCGCGCCGCCGGCGGTCGAGCCGGGGACCTGATCGCTCACCGGGTCCAGCACCTTCGCGCATGCGGCCGGGCTGGTGTGCGAGCGGTCCGGCTGGGTCGGGCCGTTACCGCCGCCGCCCGAGCCGTTGTCGATCTGCTCGAATCCGGGCGGCATATCGGTCGCGGTGAGCAGCTTCGCCTGGAGTGCGGCGGAATCGGTGAAGGGCGCGGCGGTCACCGAGGAGGGGATCTTCGCCGAACTCACCCGCGGCAGCGAACTACCGTGGTGCGAGCCGCATCCGGCGGCCAGGACCGCGGCAGCGACGATCAGGACAGTGCGGCTGCGGCTGAACACACTGTCACTGTGGCATACGGGCGGTGCGTGTCGGCCTACCGCCCCCATTGCACCCGGGTGCTGGTGTTCTGCGAGACCAGGACCGCGCTGTGCGGGTCGCGGAAGGTCTGCGTGCCGCCCACGGTGACCGCTCCCGAAACCGGCAGCGGCAGGCCGAGATCCACCGTGATGGTGCCCGCGCCGTGCATCGCGTAGTCGATGATGTTCAGCGCGCCCGCGTTGTTGGGCAGCGCCCACAGGTTCGACTGCGGCGTCTGGGTGACATTGAGGCCGATGGTCAGCAGATTGCCCTGGCGCTTGGTCAGCGTCGCCGTGGTCACCTGCTCCAGCGGCACGCCGGCGCCGACCTCCTGGCGCACCGTCCACACCGCGCCCTCGCCGACCGCGGCCGTCGGGAAGGCGATCGACTGATACACCGCCTGGTAGAACGCCTGCTCCAGGGCCGCGCGGGCGGTGTCCGAGGTGGTCGGGGTGGCGGCCATCCGCAGCGCGGTGATCGCGCCCACCTCGCTCATCGCGAATCCGGCGTGCGAGCCGTCCGCCGACTGCAACTGCTGGGCCAGGTCCGGATCGGACGAGGTGGCGGTGCCGAGCGTCAGGTCGACGCCGTCGGAGCAGGTCGTCGCGGTGAGCGGGATGGTGACGGTCGGCGGGGAGAAATCGCGCGAGGTCTGGTTGTTGATCTGCTGTTCGATGTGATGGACCGTGTGCAGTGTCACCTGCTGGGAGTGGCCGACGGCGATCGCGCGGCGCAGCAGTGAGCGCGGCTGTTCACCCGCGTTCAGCACCGTGGTCACCACCGCCGAGATCGGCATGGTGACCTCCTTGTCCAGAGCGGACGGGTCGACCTCGGCCTCGCTGCGGCGCTCGATGACGTCGCTGCACGCGGCGACGCCGAGGGTCGCCATGGCGACCGTGAGGACCAGCAGCAACGCACCCGTGCGGGCGGGCCGGAATCTCCTGCGGGAGTGGGAAGGCACCGTCACGTCGAACAGGTTACGACCGGTACCTGAAAATCTGCTTTGACGCGACCGAGAGAGCGCGGCTCTGTCCAGCTGCGAAGCCGTGATCGGCATAGGGAATGATGGGTGAGGTGAGTATCGACCGGCCGCGCGAGCAGCACACCGACGACCACATAGATGACGACCGTATCGACGACCGTGACGAGGCATCCCGCCGGACCGGCGACGAGGCGTCCGTCGATGCGGGCCGCCAGGCGAGCGCCGGATCGGTGGACGGCGAGGCCGGCGCGGTATCGGCCGATTCGGACCACGAGGGGGCGAGTCCCACCGCGGAGATGGATACCGGGGCGGAGGTATATGAGGCCCCGCGCCGCACTCTGCCGATCCTGTTGACGATCGCGGCCGTGGCGTTCGCCCTGGACCTCGGTTCCAAGGCCCTGGTGGTCGCGAATATGACTCCAGGCGAGCCTGTTTCCATCATCGGCGACGTGGTGCGCCTGACCCTCATACGCAATCCGGGCGCGGCGTTCTCCATGGCCACCGGCATGACCTGGCTGTTGACGCTGATCGCCGCGGCCGTCGTGGTCGGGGTGATCCGGATCGGGCGGTCGCTGCGATCGGCGGGCTGGGCGGTCGGGCTGGGCCTGGTACTCGGCGGCGCGGTCGGCAACCTGGTCGATCGGCTGTTCCGCGCGCCCGGCCCGCTGCAGGGCCACGTCGTGGACTTCATCTCCGTGACGAAGTGGTGGCCGGTGTTCAACCTGGCCGACTCCTCGATCGTCTGCGGCGCGATTCTGCTGGTCGTGCTGACCGTGTTCGGGTTCGAACCGGATGGTCGGCACTCGCGGTCGCAGGAGGACCGAGCATGAGGGAGCTTGCGACCGAATCCATGACACAGCGGGCTTCGCTCATGCCGGAGCCGAGCGGCAGCGAGGCGCGGGCATGAGGGAGAGCCGTGCCATGCCGGTTCCCGACGGTCTGGACGGGATGCGGGTGGACGCCGGGCTGTCGCGGCTGCTGGGGCTGTCGCGGACGGCTGTCGCGGCGCTCACCGAGGACGGTTCGGTGCAGCTCGACGGGGCGCCGGCCGGTAAATCGGATCGGCTGGCCGGGGGCGCGTGGCTCGAGGTGGAGTTTGCGGAGCCCAAGCGGGAGTTGACGGTCGAGGTCACGCCCGTCGACGGCATGAAGATCCTCTACGCCGACGACGATATCGTCGCGGTGGACAAGCCGGTCGGGGTGGCCGCGCACACCGGTGTCGGCTGGTCCGGGCCCACGGTGGTGGGCGGGCTGGCCGCGATGGGTTACCGGATCTCCACCTCCGGGGCGCACGAGCGGCAGGGCATCGTGCACCGCCTCGACGTCGGCACGTCCGGGGTGATGGTGGTGGCGCAGTCCGAGCATGCCTATACAGTGCTCAAGCGCGCGTTCAAGCAGCGCACCATCGATAAGCGGTATCACGCCCTGGTCCAGGGGCATCCGGACCCGTCCAGCGGCACCATCGACGCGCCGATCGGCCGCGCGCGCGGCAACGACTGGAAGTTCGCGGTCACCGCCGACGGTCGTCCCAGCGTCACCCACTACGACACCGTCGAGGCGTTCCAGGCCGCCAGCCTGCTGGACGTCCACTTGGAAACCGGTCGCACGCACCAGATCCGGGTGCATTTCTCCGCGATCCGGCATCCCTGCTGTGGCGATCTCACCTACGGCGCGGATCCGCGGCTCGCGCAGCGGCTCGGGCTGGAACGCCAATGGCTGCACGCCCGGTCGCTGGGCTTCGCGCATCCCGCCGACGGGCGCTGGGTCGAGATCACCAGCGAGTATCCGGCCGATCTGGAGCACGCCCTGGACGTCCTGCGGCATGCGTGAGCGCTGGCGAATCGCTGGATTCGTCGGTGCGGCAGTCGTATTCGTCGTGTTCATCGTGGTGCTGGGCTGGGCCGAGCCGCCCCGCGCCTCGGTGGTCGCGACCGATCGGCTGGGACCGGACTCCGGTGAGCGAGTAGCGGACTACCTTGCGCGGGCACGGGTTTCGCTTCAGGGTGGTGACGCCGACGAGCATTGGGCGCTGGTCACCTTCACGACCGGCGTCGCGCCGGACGACCTTCCGAAATCCGTTGCGGGTCTGCGGATCTCGAACGTGGTCTACCACGTGCCGATCGACCGCGTGTACACCCCGCCGATCACCGTGCCCGTCCCCGCGGGTGACGCGGCCGCGATCGGTTCGGCCCGCGCCGCGGCGGGAGCCTTGAACACGTCGCAGACCACCGACGACCGCACCCGCCGCATCGCCGCGGTCATGGCGGCGCGCCTGCAGGCCGGGTGCCCCTGCGCCGTCGACCTGGTCGTGCGCGGCCGCCTGGACCAGCTTCGAGCCCTGTCCACGCGTCCGGGCATCCGCTCGGTCGAGGCGCTACCGCCGGACGCCGCCGCCGATGCCTTCGCGCTGCTGCCGCTGCTGCCCGAGCAGACCGATGCCGTCGTACCCGGCCCCGACGACGGCCCGGTCCCGGACCGCTGACGCGGTCTCCCGGCTCAGGACTGGGCGAGCCCGATGACGTTGCCCTGGGCGTCCTTGACGATCGCCACCAGTTTGCCGCCGCCGACCTCGTGCACATCCTCGGAGACCAGGCCGCCGGCCTCCACCAGCGCCTTGACCTGGCCCTTGATGTCGTCGACGGTCCAGAACGGCGTCCCGGTGACCAGGCCGCGCTGATCGCCGCCCGGAACCAGTCCCACCGCGATCCCGTCGGCGGTCTCGAAGTGCACGTAATAGGGCTGATCCATCGCCGGAGCGACCCCCAGCAATGCTGTGAACTGGGCCTTCGCCGCGTCGATATCGGTCACCGGGTAGAGGATCGCATCCAGCTTCTTCGCCATCGGAGTGTTCCCTTCTGTGTTTTGTACTCCGTCGTCATCAACGGTATGGCCCGACCCCCGTCCGGAGCTTCTCGATTCCTGATCAGTTGCCGTTCGCGCCTCGCGAACATGTCGTACCCCCGCTGCACAATGAGCCCATGACCACCACCCCGGCCGGGTCCGCGACCCGTTCGGCAACATCTGGTGGATCACCGCCATCGTCGAAACCGTGACGCCACAGGAGGGTATGCGCCGGCTGGGTGAGCCCGGGTATCAGCAGCAGATGTGGTTCGCCCAGGAAACCCTGGATGCCGAACTCAGCGGTCGCCCGCAGGGTCGCACCAGCGATGTGATCACCACGTAGTGGCGAACGGCCGCGCGTCGGTACGATGCAGTCAGGTCATCGAATGTGCTTCTGCGGCATTGGCATCCATCGGCTGACGGGCCGGTCGGATCGGGTTGCGGATGCTGCTCACTTCTCCAGGTCGTACAGGTAGAGGCGGCCTCCGGCAAGGATGGACCGCATCCAGGCGTCGAAGTCGCCGGGCGTCATGGTGGTCCACGATGGCGTCGAGGTGACCTGGGCCTGGCCGATGCGCTCGCCGAGGTCGACCAGCGCGTTGCCCGCGGGGCGCCGCTCGGCGTCGTAAGCGGCCAGCACGGTGTCCCAGTCACGGTGCTCGCGATGCAGGCGGCCCAGTGCCAGGGCGTCCTGGACGGCCTTGACCGCCCCACTGCCGGCGTGCGGCCGGACCACCGTGGCCGCGTCGCCGATCAACGCGATCCGCTGTGCCGCGTACTGGGACATCCGCACGTCGACGACCGGATGGACCAGGGTGGTGTTCCGCTCGGTCCGCGCGATGATCTCCCGCCAGTAGGGCGGGAAGTGATCGGTCAGCAGGTCGTCGAGCCCGTGCAGGCGATCCCCGGTGACCGCGCCGAGGCCGGGCGACAGCGACTGCGCCGTTCGGTGATACACCGCCCAGTAGACGCGCAGTCCGGGCGGATGCGGGGCGGGAATCAGCATCATCACGCCGTGCCCGCCGGAGTAGACCACGCTCGAGCTCTGGTGCCGCAGCGCGTCGGGTATCGGCTCGGGGACCTCGGTGATCGGATAGCCCCCGCGCCACAGCACGTATCCGGCGTGGTGGGGCGTCGCGGCCGGATCCACGAACGCTCGCGCCATCGACTGGTAACCGTCCGCGCCGAGGACGACGTCGAATCGCTCGGCCGTGCCGTCACCCAAGCGCAAGGTGACGGCGTCGGCGCCGGGTTCGATCCCGGTCACCGGCAGGCCGTCGCGGTAGTCGGCGCCGTCGAGGCGATCCCGGAGGTTCGCCCAGAGCATGCCCCAGTTGTGGGAAGCTCCGTGCATCGATTGCCGCCACAGCAGCCGGCCGAGCGGTGCGTCCCCGTCACGGGCGAACCAGTAGCGCTCGGCGATGAACTGCGCGGGCGCCCGGGCATCGATCAGGCCCTCGGCTTCCAATTCGTTGCGGACCTCGACCGGAAACGAGACGCCGTGACCGCGATCCCGCAGCGCGCCCGCACTGCGCTCGAAAACGGTGACATCGCATCCGGCCCGTCGCAAAACGATGGCGGCGGCGCATCCGGCGATACTGCCGCCGATGATGCCGACCCGCTTACCGTTCATACAAGCCACCCCGGATATGCCAAGCTCGCTCGAATTCTAGTGCAGCCCACGACGTGATTCGGTCCTATCGATGCCAGACGGGTATTCATCGGACCGCCCGACGATGATTGCGCGTTCGACGTGGGTTCGACGTCCGTTACAAGTACCCTGTGCGCGTGACGTCCACGGATAATCCGCCCAAATCCGCTGTGCGGACCGGTATCGCGCTGGCGGCTCTCAGCGCCGTGTTGTTCGTGACCTTTCTCGACACGACGGTGGTCAGTGTCGCGCTGGGAGATATCCGGCACGAGTTGAGCACCGATGTGATGCTGCTGCAGTGGGTGGTCAACGGCTACACGCTGGTGTTCGCCTGCCTCATGCTGGCGGGCGGGTCGCTCGGTGACCGGTGGGGGCGCAAGCGGGTCATGATCGCCGGTTTGGTGATCTTCTGCGCCGGCTCGGTCGTCTCGGCCATGGCCGACAGCGTGCCGGCGCTCATCGCCGGGCGCGTGGTCATGGGTGTGGGTGCGGCCGCGTCGGAGCCGGGCACGCTGTCGGTGCTGCGGCAGATGTTCCCGGACGAGCGGGCGCGCGCCAAGGCGGTCGGGGTCTGGGCGGCGGTGTCCGGTCTCGCCCTGGCAGCCGGGCCGGTGCTGGGCGGCGAGCTGGTCCACGCGTACGGGTGGCGGTCGATCTTCTGGTTCAACCTCATACTCGGGGCCGTAGCCCTGGTCGCCGCGCTGTGGTCGGTTCCGGAGAGCTCCGATCCGAGCAAGGCCCGCTTCGACTGGGCCGGATTCCTGCTCGGCGCGATCGCGCTCGGGTCGGTGATCTACGCCGCGACCACCGGTGAGGATCATGGGTACGGCTCCGCCTCGGTGGTCACGCTGTTCGCGGTCGGCGCCCTCGCGTTCATCGGATTCGTCGTGGTCGAGCGGCGCGCCGGCGCGCCGCTGCTGGACTTCCGCTATCTGCGGCTGCCCACGGTGCGCAGCGCGCTCGTGGTCGCCTTCGCCGTCTACTTCGGCGTCTTCTCGATCTTCTTCTTCACCGCGCTGTATCTGCAAGTGATGCAGTCGTATTCGGCTTCGCGCACGGCCACCGTGTTCGCGCCGATGGCCGTGGCGATCATCGTCGGAGCGCTGGTGGCCGGGTTGTGGGTGGCGCGTCAGGGCGCTCGTATCCCCATGATCGTCGGCTGTGTACTCGGCGCGGGCGGGATCCTGCTGACCCGCCAGGCCCTGGCCGGAACACTGCACGATCCCACGCTGTCGGCCGCGATGGCCGTGGCCGGGCTCGGATTCGGCATCGCCGTCGTGCCGTTGACCTCGGCCGTGCTGTCCGGGGTGCCCGCGGAACATTCGGGCATGGCCGCGGCGGTCACCAATACGATGCGCCAGGTCGGTTCGGCCACCGGCGTGGCCGTACTGGGCGCGCTGGTGAACTCGTACCTCATCTCGGAGCTGACGACGCGGATGGATCAGGTGGGACTGCCGGGATCGTTGCAGCCCAACGCGATCGATGCCGTCGAGCGGGGCCGCATACCCAAGGGCATCGACCTCACCCCGTATCTCCAATACCTGTCGAAGGTTTCCGAGGCGATCAACACCGGAAAGACGGCCTTCCACCACGGACTCGCTGTGGCACTGCTGGTTTCGGCGATCTTGATCCTCGCGGCGGCAGTGTTCACCGTGCTGGACGCGGTCTTGCATCGCAAGGACGCGCAGCGGGCGCGGTAAACCCGTACGGCCCCGGGGGATGACCTGGGTGGCGCGACCTTGTGAGCATCCATCTGGTTACCGCGCGTGCGCTCTAGGCTATGGGGTATGTCGAGCACCGAGCAGGTAGCGCGTGAAACCGGGTTGACCAGTGCGGATGTTCAGGAACGGGTTCGTGAGGGTCACACCAACGATATTCCGGACCGGACGGGCCGGTCGGTCGCGGACATCGTCCGGGCAAACGTCTTCACCCGGATCAACGCGATCCTGGGCGTGCTGTTCGTGCTGGTGCTGGCGACCGGATCGCTCATCGACGGGATGTTCGGGCTGCTGATCATCGCCAACAGCGTGTTCGGCGTCGTGCAGGAGTTGCGGGCCAAGCGCACGCTGGACCAACTGGCGATCGTCGGGCAGGCCCGGCCGGTGGTGCGCCGCGACGGCGCCGCGCATCAGGTGGCCCCCGGCGAGGTCGTGCTGGACGACCTGATCGAGCTGGGCCCCGGCGATCAGATCGTGGTCGACGGCGAGGTCCAGGAGTCCGAACTGCTCGAGATCGACGAATCGATGCTGACCGGTGAGGCCGATCCGATCGGCAAGGCCGTGGGCGCGCAGGTGCTCTCGGGCAGCTTCGTGGTGTCCGGCTCGGGCGCCTATCGCGCGACCAAGGTCGGCCGGGACGCCTACGCGGCGCGGCTGGCCTCGGACGCCAGCACATTCACCCTGGTGCGCTCCGAACTGCGCGCCGGTATCGACACCATTCTGAAAGTCATTACGTACCTGTTGATTCCGGCGGGCCTGGTGACGATCTACAACCAGCTGTTCGCCAGTCACCAGTCCTGGCGGTCCGCGCTCAACGGCATGGTGGCCGCACTGGTGCCGATGGTGCCCGAGGGCCTGGTGCTGATGACCACGATCGCGTTCGCGGTCGGTGTGGTGCGCCTGGGGCGGCGGGAATGCCTGGTCCAGGAGCTCCCGGCCATCGAGGGACTGGCGCGGGTGGACGTCGTGTGCGCGGACAAGACCGGGACGCTGACCGAGAACGGCATGGTGCTCTCGGAAATCCGTGTGGTGGGTGAATCCTCGGAGCGGGAACTGCGGCAGGTGCTGGCGTCCCTCGCCGCCGGCGACTCGCGGCCCAACGCCAGCGTGGCGGCGATCGGGGAGGCATGCCCCGAGGCGCCGGGCTGGCGGCGCACGGCGCTGGCCCCGTTCTCCTCGGCGAAGAAGTGGAGCGGCAGCTCCTACGGCGAGCACGGCAACTGGCTGCTCGGCGCGCCCGATGTGCTGCTCGACCCGAAATCCGAGATCGCCGCCACCGCGCAGGATATCGGCAGCAAGGGACTGCGGGTGCTGCTGCTGGCGAGCAGTGACCGTCCGGTCGACGCGCCCGATGCCCCGGGCGAGCCGATTCCGCAGGCGCTGGTCGTGCTCGAGCAGCGCGTGCGTCCCGACGCTCGCGAGACGCTGGAATATTTTGCCGAACAACAGGTCTCGATCAAGGTGATCTCCGGCGACAACGCCGTCTCGGTGGGCGCGGTGGCCACGTCCCTGGGCCTGCCCGGCGGCGACGATCCGGTGGATGCCCGCGAATTACCCTCCGGACAGCAGGATTTGGCGCAGTCGATCGAGCAGCACACCACCTTCGGCCGGGTGCGCCCCGACCAGAAGCGGGCGATGGTCTCGGCGCTGCAATCGCGCGGGCACACGGTCGCGATGACCGGCGACGGCGTCAACGACGTGCTGGCGCTCAAGGACGCCGACATCGGCGTCGCCATGGGCGCGGGCAGCCCGGCCACCCGCGCGGTCGCGCAGATCGTTCTGCTGGACAACAGATTCGCCACGCTGCCATACGTGGTGGGCGAGGGACGGCGGGTGATCGGCAATATCGAGCGGGTGTCGACTCTGTTCCTCACCAAGACCGTGTACTCGGTGCTGCTGGCCTTCCTGGTCGGTGTGGTCGGGATCGGCTCGCAGATCTTCCACTACCAGCCGGTCCCGTATCCTTTCCTGCCCCGGCACGTGACGATGGCGGCCTGGTTCACCATCGGCATCCCGGCGTTCATCCTGTCCCTGGCCCCGAACAACGAAAGGGCGCGAACGGGTTTCGTGCCGCGAGTACTGCGGCTGGCGATACCGTCCGGGGTGGTGATCGGCGCGATGACGTTCGTGGCCTACCTCATCGCCTACCGCGGCGCGCAGCAGAGCGAGGCGCAGAAGGAGCAGGCGGGCACCACGGCGCTGATCACGCTGCTGATCGTGGCGGTGTGGGTGCTGGCGATCGTGGCCCGTCCGTGGGTGTGGTGGAAGGTGTTGCTGATCGCCGGATCCGTTGCGGGCTACGTGATCCTGTTCTCCGTGCCGTTCACCCGGCACTTCTTCCGGCTCGACCCCTCGAATACGGCGCTGACCGGTGTGGCGGTGGCGTGTGGTCTGGTCGGTATCGTGCTGGTCGAAATCGCCTGGTGGTTCAGCGCTGCCGCGACCGGGCGCGCGATGCTGCCGCAGCGGGCCTCGAAATAGCGGCGATCCCAAGGGATTCGCCACCCCGCGTGGATCGGTACGTGCCCGACGCGCGGAACTGGTCGCCTGCTATGGCGCGCCGGGAGGCGAATCCTTTCGCGTGTCGGGCTCGCGGCACGGGTACCTTCGGCAGTATGGAGGTTCTACTGCATCAGATCGACGCGTTCGCCGACGCGCCGTTCACGGGCAATCCGGCGGCGGTGATGCCGCTGGACTCGTGGTTGCCGGACGGGCTGCTGCAACAGCTCGCCGAGGAGAACAACCTCGCCGAAACCGCCTTCTACACTGCGAATCTGCCGCATGAGGCCGGTTACCCGCCCGACGGCGGTCCCGCCTATCACCTGCGCTGGTTCACCCCGAGGGTCGAGGTCGACATGTGCGGGCACGCGACGCTGGCCAGCGCCGCGCAGATCCTCGAGGATATGCATCCGGGCGCGGACCGCGTGCATTTCTACACCCGCAGCGGCTGGCTGTCCGTGGACCGCACCGACGACGACGAACTGGTCCTGGACCTGCCGATGGTCGAATCCCTCGACGTGATACCGGATCCCGAGCTGATCGCAGCGCTGGGCGTGCACCCGGTGCGCGCGCTGACCGGCCAGGACGAGGTGATCGTCCTGGCCACCGAGCGGCAGGTGCGCGAGGCCGAGCCCGATCTCTCGGCGTTCCCGAAGATGTCGCGCGGGGTGATCCTCACCGCCCGCGGCGAGTCGGTCGATTTCGTCTCGCGCCTGTTCGCACCCGGCGTGGGCATTCCGGAGGACCCGGTCACCGGCTCCGCGCACGCCCAGCTCACTCCGCTGTGGGCCGCCGAACTCGGTCGTACCGACCTGCGGGCCCGTCAACTCTCCCGCCGCGGCGGCTCACTGCGCTGCATGCTCGACGGCAACCGGGTGCTGCTGGTCGGTCGTTGTCATCGATACCTGGATGGCGTTGTGCGACTGCCCGACTGAGGTCTCAGCGCACCAGTGCGGTGGCGGTGACCGCGCGTAGATTCCGTTCGCGCAGCCCGTCCAGGATCCCCGGAAGCGCCGTCACCGTCCCGGAATGCCCGAAGTGCAGGCTCACGATGGAGCCGGGCCGCACCTGCTCCAGCACCGTGGCGCGCACCTCGGCGGGGCCGGGCTCGGTGTAATCGAGCGAGTCGAGGTCGTACGACAGCACGTGCGCGTAGCCCGCCTGCCGCGCCAGATCGACCAGCAACGGCGAGGCGTACTGGGTCTGCGAGGGCCGGAACCAGCTGCCCGGCCCGCCGGTCAGGGCACGGATCCGGTCGGCGCACTCGGTGATCTCGGCGGCGGCGTCGGCGGCGGACATGGATGAGATGTCGAGATGGTTCTGGGTGTGGTTGCCCAGATCGTGGCCGCCGGCCAGGATGCGGTGCGCCATCTGCGGATACTGGTCGAGCCAACTGCCCACGGCCAGGACTGTGACCCGTGCGCCCGCCTGTTCGGCGGTGGTGAGCACGGCATCGGCGATCTGCGGACTGCCCTGCCCGTGGAAGGTCAGCGCCACGGCCGGGCGGTCGCGGGGCCCGTTGTCGATC
>NZ_JAGPOX010000102.1 GCF_019038435.1 Nocardia alni | reverse complement strand
CCCCCACCGCCGCGCGCCTGCTGGGCGCCCGCAATGTGCACACCGAACCGGTCCGCGCCGACGGCACCCTGGACATCGCCGGAACAGTCGTACCGATCGCTCCCGCCCTCGCACGTCCGGGAACATCGGTCACCTGGTCGGTCGATCCCCGCGACGTCCTGGTCGCCACGACCGCCGATGGTGTCGCCACGGCCCACGTGCTGGACGTCATCCGGCTGGGCGCGATCAGCGAACTGCGCCTGAAACTGCCCGGCGATCAAGAACTTACGGCCATCGCCGCCGACCACGATCTCTGCGCGCCCGGTCAGAAATGCGCGATCACGATCGCGCCCGGGACCATCACCGTCTGGGCGGCGGAGGAGACGGTGACCTCAGCCCTCACAAGCCGAGATATCCACCGGTCCGGTCGAATTCGACGGTGACCGGATAGCCTCCCGCGACAGCGTCGAACGAACCCACATCCGCGGACAGCGAGTCGGTGATCGTGCGGACCACATGCCAGCCCAAACCTTGCTCATCGATCGGGTACCGGGTGCCCGCGACCGCGGTGATGAACACCGAAACCCATCCGACGTGGAATCCGAACTCGCACTTCAACTCCGAGCCCAACACCGCCGAATCGATGACAGCGGTCGCGATCTCGTCGACCGCGACCTGGATATCGGTCACCTCGTCGAGGGGCATCTCGGCCATCAGCAGGGCCGTCTCGGTGAGCGCGCGCAACATCGTGAGTTGCTCGAATTCCGCCGAAACCCGGACGCCGACCCGCGTGGCCGTCGCCTGGAACAAATCACTCGTGCCCGACATCCCTTCTCCTGCACTGAACGTTGTGCCGTGATGCGAGCCATGCGCTCGCCCGCACTTGCTTTGCTGGGCGCTTACCCAGGTTCCCCGACCCAAAACGCCGGAAATCGGCGGGCGGACAACTGCTCGTTCCCACCCGACCGGTACACCACCGTCAACGCACTTCGGGCCGCCCGATGATCGCGCGTTTACAGCTCCGGGAGCGTATAGCTGCGGCGAAGGCCGTCAACCGAGAGTGGCCGCCCGGTACGCACCAGGCGGCCGCTCTCGCGTGTCGTCGCACGCCACCCACGCGCGTCTTCGCACGCGCGAGTCCGCCGTGCGTCAGTGCACGTAGGGGTCAGTTGTCGTCATGTTGGTGGGCTTGCTCACGCTTCTCGGCAGCGGCGGCCTTACCGCGTTCGATGTCGGCCTGCGCCTGCTTGTGCGCGGCCCCCCGCTGTGCGGCGGCGCGGTCCTGTTGCGCCCTGCCCTCCTGTCGCAGCGCGTCGTCGTCGACGATGGCGCCGGCGGCCTCTTTGACCTTGCCTTTCACGCCCTCGGCGATACCCTCGAACGTCTCTTGGGCACTGCCTTTGTCGTGCTCGGACACGATATTCACCTCCGGAATGGCGGAATCACTGACACTTGTGCGCTACCCGGGGCCTGTGCGCCGAAACAGTCCGGGCCCCGAGATTGCGATCACCGAACCGGGGTAGCCGCCGCTCATGACCGCACCTCCGATTCCCGAACCCATTCCGCGACCGATACCCGAGCCCGACCCGGCTCCCGCACCCCCGATCCCGGAACCATTCCCGGCGCCGGACCCCTATCCGTCGCGGCCGGAGCCCGAACCTCGCCCAGTACCGCCGCCGCTGCCACCCGATCCGTCCATGATCACATGAGCCTGCCCGAGTCGAGAACCATACGCATCCAATTGCGGGCTCGCCCAGTGGATTTGGCAGTGGTACCGGCGATAGGCTCGATCATCGTGAGCCCCGACGGGCCCATCGACGTCAGCGACTCGCGATGTCGGCTCGCGATCGATGAGATCGTGACCCTCGCGGTGTTGGACGCGATACCCGATTCCGAGGTCGACTGCGAACTCCAGCAGGACCGCAGCGAGGTCACGGTCCGGGTCGGCTCGTTGGCCGCCAGCGAAATCCGTTTCAGCCCGCACCCCTTGAGCTGGCATATGCTCCGCACGCTGACAGCCTCGCCGCTGATGTCGCAACCGACGGTCTACCAGGGCTCTTTTGATGAATCCATGAACGGGTACCCGACAGTTATCGGATTCACGTGCAAACGAGAGGTCTCGAATGGGACACGAACCGATAGTTGACGCGGGCCACCGCGCACGGCACGGCCCCAACAGCTACGACAACATCGAACCCTGGTTCGACAAGATGGCCGGCTACCAACCGCAGGACCCGCATCGCGAACAGGCCCGCTCGGAGATCATCCGCCTGTGCCTGCCGCTGGCCGACCACATCGCCCGCCGGTTCACCGGACGGGGCGAGGGATACGACGACCTCGAGCAGATCGCCCGGCTCGGCCTGGTGCTCGCCGTGGATCGGTACGACGTCGGCCGCGGATCGTCGTTCCTGTCCTTCGCGATCCCGACGATCATGGGCGAGGTGCGCCGCCATTTCCGCGACCACACCTGGGCCGCCCAGGTGCCGCGACGGCTCAAGGATCTGCAGATGCGGATCGGCCCCGCCACCGAACGATTGGCCCACCGTCTGGGCCGGATGCCCAACGCCCGCGAACTGGCGAAGGACCTGGACACCGACATCGTCGAGATCGCCCAAGCGACGGTCGCCGCGAGCGCCTACCGGTCCACCTCGCTCGACGACATCGACGAGGACGAGAACGCGCCACACGGGGCCGACCTCGGCGTCGACGAACGCTGCTACGAGCTGACCGAGGAAGCGATGGCCGTGCGGCCACTCATCGCGGAGCTGCCCTCACGCGAACGCCGCGTCCTGATCATGCGCTTCTTCGAGTCCAAGACACAGACGCAGATCGCGCGCGTACTGGACATCTCCCAGATGCAGGTGTCGCGTATTCTTTCGCGCACGCTACGCGGCCTGCGCGAACAGGCCCTGCCCGACGAGCCCGCGCTCGATTCGGCGGGATCAGCGTAAGAACACGTGCGAAGGCCGGACGGGTCCGCCCATCCGGCCTTCTCGTCGCGGTCGTTCTCGTCGCACCCCCTGTGCCGCAGCATCATCGGCCCTGCCGGGTGCGGGTCAGATTGCGCCAGGCGCGATCCCAGTCGGCGTTCCGGCGGCGGTTCATCAACCAGTGCGTCGTGACGACGAGCAACATCGCAACGGCGGATATCCCACTCAAAACCATTAATCCGCGATCGATTCCGTCGGCCGCGGCCGACGGCGGCGTGGCCGTCGGCTGCCCGTCGGCCCCGACCGACAACGCGATCCGATCGCCCATCCGGGCGCCAGGCCCCGCGTCGATGAGGCCGGCCCTGGATCGGCCGCCGAACTTCCATCGCACGGGCACCTGCCAGTAGTCGGCCGGCTGCGCACCACTGGCGGACGCCACCAGGACCGGCCCACCGGTCACGGTGGCGTCCACGGTCACGGGCCGCCTGGTATCGGCCCGATCCGCCGCCGAAGTTGCCGACCCCACCCAGATCGCGAGTGGAACGGCGGCCAGCACCAGCACCACGGCCAGCAGCCGGACCGCCCCGTCCCAGCGGTCCCAGGAGCGCATGAGCGGGCTCGAACTCCACGGGGCCGAACGCCACCACCTGATCATTTCCGTGCCCGCAACGTGCCGACCGCGGCCCCGGCCACGGCCGCCGAGAACGCCTCGAGATCATCGGGATTGCGCGAGGTGATCAGCGTCCGGCCGTCCTGGGACGATTCCACGACCTGCTGGTCCACCCAGTGGCCGCCGGCATTGCGGATATCGGTGCGCAATGACGGATACGACGTCATGACCTGCCCTTCGACCAGCCCGGCCTCGACCAGCAGCCACGGCCCGTGGCAGATGGCCGCGACGGGCTTGCCCGCGTCCGCGCAGGCGCGCACCAATTCCACGGCGGTCGAATCCTGGCGAATTCTGTCCGCATTCACGGTCCCGCCCGGAATGACGATCGCGTCGTAATCGCCCGCGGCGACCGAGCCGAGGTCGATATCCGGGTCGACGACGGCATCCTTCTCGGTGTCGTGGACGAATGTCTGCACCCGGGCCATTTCCGGTGCGGCATGCACCGCCCGGATGCCGCGTTCGCGCAGCCGGGCCAGCGGTGTCAGCAATTCGTCGCGTTCGACCCCGGTATTCGACGTGATGACCAGTACGTTCGGAATTCCGGAGCTTGCCTTTTCCATCTCGGCCTCCTCGGAGACGGTCGCGTCCCTATTATCCGACCGGCGACTACCCCGACGATCGCGGGAGAAACCCGGGCGGGTGGGGAGTTTCGGACTGCCTTTTCGGGCTATCCGGTACGGGACGCTACCGACCATCGCAGGAAGGACGCGAGCGAACCCATGCCCTCGACGCTGACGCACAAACTGATCGACACCCATCTGACGGCCGGTGAGATGACACCGGGTGCGGAGATCGCGATCGGCATCGATCAGACGCTTACTCAGGACGCCACCGGCACCCTGGTCATGCAGGAGCTCGAGGCCTTGGACCTCGATCGTGCGCGCACCGAGGTGAGCGTCCAGTACGTCGACCACAACCTGTTGCAGACCGACGACAAGAACGCCCAGGATCACGAGTATCTGCGCACCGCCGCGCAGCGATTCGGCCTGTGGTTCTCCAAACCGGGCAACGGTGTGTCACACCCGATTCACATGCAGCGGTTCGGGATTCCGGGAAAGACGATGGTGGGATCGGATTCCCACACGCCCGCCGCGGGATCGCTGGGCATGCTGGCGATCGGGGTGGGCGGGCTCGAAGTGGCACTGGCGATTTCGGGCAGGCCGCTGCATCTGCGCATGCCGCAGGTGTGGGGTATTCGACTGGAAGGCGAACTGCCGCAGTGGTGTTCGGCCAAGGACGTGATCCTGGAGATGCTGCGCCGCCACGGCGTGGCCGGCGGGGTCGGCCGGATCATCGAATATCACGGTCCGGGCCTCGCGGGATTGACCGCGATGGACCGCCACGTGATCGCCAATATGGGCGCCGAACTGGGCGCGACCACGACGGTATTTCCCAGCGACGAGGCCGTGCGGGAGTTCCTGCGGGCCGAGGGACGCGAGGACGACTGGACCGAGTTGAGCGCCGACCAGGACGCGAAGTACGACATCGAGGACACCATCGACCTCTCGCAGCTCGAACCGCTGATCGCCCGGCCCAGCTCGCCCGGCGACGTGGTGCCCGTCCGCGAGGTGGCGGGCGCCGAGATCGCGCAGGCGGTGATCGGTTCCAGCGCCAATCCGGGGCTGCGCGACTTCGCCATCGTCGCGGCGATGGTCAGCGGACGCCAGACCGCGCCGGAGGTCAGCTTCGATGTCAACCCGACCTCCCGGGAGATCCTCACCGACCTGACACTGATGGGAGCCACCACCGATCTGATAACCGGTGGCGCCCGCATTCACCAGGCCGGATGCATGGGTTGCATCGGCATGGGGCAGGCGCCGGCCGTCGGCCGCAACTCCCTGCGCACGATGCCGCGCAACTTCCCCGGCAGGTCGGGCACGAAGGAAGACGCGGTCTGGCTGTGCTCACCCGAGACCGCGACCGCCTCCGCGCTGACCGGTAAGATCACCGACCCGCGCGACTGGGCCCGCGACGAGGGCATGGACTATCCGAAAATCACTCTGCCACAGCATTATTCGGTCAACACCGCGACACTGCTCGCCCCGTTGGAACCGGAACGGGCACGGCAGGTGCAGCCGGTGAAGGGGCCCAACATCTCCGCCCTGCCCGAGACCGACGCCCTGCCCGTCCAACTGCTCGCGCCGGTGTTGCTGAAGGTGGGCGACAACATCTCCACCGACGAGATCTCGCCGGCCGGCGCCCGCGCGCTGCCGTTCCGCTCGAACATCCCCGAGCTGGCGATGTTCACCTTCACCCAGATCGACGAGTCCTATCCGCAACGCGCACAGCAGACTCCCGAACCCGGCCACATCATCGTCGGCGGTGAGAACTACGGCCAGGGCTCCTCGCGAGAACACGCCGCGATCGCACCCCGTTTCCTGGGCCTGCGCGTCGTGATAGCGAAATCATTCGCCCGCATACACTGGCAGAATCTGGCGAATTTCGGAGTGCTGGCGCTGGAATTCGACGACGCCGCAGACTACGACGCCGTGGACCAGGATGATATGCTCTGCCTCGACGATCTCCGCGACACCCTGGCCTCCGGCGAGCTGCTGCACGTACACAATCTGACGAAGCAGAATTCTTTCGCGGTGCGACATCGGCTCTCGCCACGTCAGGTACAGGATGTGCTGGCCGGTGGACTGATTCCCCGGCTCGCGCATTCCGATGAATAGCCAGCGATTTCTGTTTGTCGGCCGCCGATCCGGGAATTGCGCCCCGTAGGCGGCCGATGCGAAGCCCACCCGGCCTGTGCCGCACCGCCGAACCGATTCGAATTCAACAACGGGAGCCGATAATGCTGTTACGCAGAATTGCCCGCCCCCTGCTCGCGACGGTCTTCGTCGTGGACGGGGTCACCGTGTTCGCGAATCCAGGACCGCTCGCGAAGAGCGAAATCGCGACGAGATCGGCGACGGCGGTGTCCACGGATCCGGTCCAGCTGGTGCGGATCACCGCGGCCACCCGGGTCTGCGGCGGGATCCTGCTGGCGCTCGGGAAGATGCCGCGTCTCGCGGCGCTCGTCCTGGCCGCGACGACGGTCCCGGTCACGGTCGTCGAACAGGATTTCTGGGCGGAGGATGACCCGGACCTGCGGGCCGCCAAGAGGTCCGCGTTCCTGAAGGACGCCGGACTGCTCGGCGGTCTGCTGATCGCCGCCGCCGACACGGAGGGCAAACCCTCGCTCGGGTGGCGCGGCAAGAGCGCCGCACGCCATGCCGCACAGACGATCTCGTCGACCCTGCCCCTCGCCGCCGGCGACAGCTCCACCCGCGACGCCGCCGCCCGCCACATACAGGGCGCCGCGGCCACCGCCCGCTCGCTCGCCGAACGCGCCCGCGACGAGGCCGCGGATCTCACCGATATCGCCCGCGAGCAGGGTCCGCACTGGGCCGAGGTCGCCAGGGACCGCGCCGCCGACATCGGCACCCGATTGGGCGGCCTGGCGCAGGACTCCGCCCCGCTCGTCGACACCGTCCGCGACCGCGCCGCCGGAATCACCGATATCGCCCGCGAGCAAGGTCCGCACTGGGCCGAACTCGCCAAGGACCGCGCCGCCGGAATCACGGATATCGCCCGCGAGCAGGGTCCGCATTGGGCCGAGGTCGCCAGGGACCGCGCCGCCGACATCGGCACCCGGTTGAGCGGCCTCGCGCAGGACTCCGCCCCGCTC
This sequence comes from Nocardia alni, assembly GCF_019038435.1. Lineage (GTDB taxonomy): Bacteria > Actinomycetota > Actinomycetes > Mycobacteriales > Mycobacteriaceae > Nocardia > Nocardia alni. Next base: position 29,505 of record NZ_JAGPOX010000102.1, on the reverse strand, counting down.
GAGACCGTCCGCGACCGCGGCGCCGAACTGGCCGAGACCACCCGTCGTCGCGGCGGCCGCCTGATCGAGACCACCAGGGACCGCGGCGCCGAACTCGGCGAGACCGCCCGGCATCGTCTGACCAGATAACCGAACTGGCGTAAGGCAACATCACCGGCCGCGACAGGCCGGTGACGATGCCTGCTCGGAGCCGAATGCATCGGAGGTACCACGATGCCGAGAACCCACCATGCGGACCCCCGACCCAACGAGCTACCTGGTACGTGCCGATCCCGGGACCACGCCCAGGGCCTGTTCGCGGCGGGCCAAAAAGTCGCCCACTGCGAGCCCCGGCCGGAGAACGGTCGGCGCGTCACCGCGGAGGCCACGGTTGCCTCCCCCGAAGGTGAGCGACCAGACCTGAACGGCGCCCCACTGGTAAGTCTCCAGCCTGTTCGGATCGGCCATACCGATGGCCCGGTCGGCGGCACTCTGCGGCACGGTGAGTGGGCCGGTCGGGCGAGCAGCGATGGTGCGGAGTGCCCATCGGACGAGCGAGCCGGACACAACGGCCTCGGTCCGGCGAGAACCCTGTTCGCGGGCGGTACTGGTGAAGCCCGCAGCCTTGTCGCCGAGGCGGTGGGCGAGTGCGCGGGCCACCGCCGCGCGGACTCCGACGGAGAGACAGCCGAGGGCGCACAGGTGATCCAGAGTTACCACAAGCGGGCCGTCCGTCGGGCGCGGCTGTTCTCGTGACGATTCAGAAGCGGCATCCCGATCGACGCGAACGGCACGCCCACCGAGACGACGAATTCCGGCTCACCTCGATCGGCGGACTGGCGGCACTGTCGCTGGACGCGTTGTCCAGCGTGGCCTATGGGCCGCAGGCCGTCGTGCTGGCGCTGGCGGCGGCCGCCGGAGCGTCCGCTACCAGCTTCGCCCTGCCGATCATGGGCGGTATCGCGGCACTGTTGCTGGTACTGGTGATCTCCTATCGTCAGGTGATCGCCGTGCATCCGGACGGTGGCGGCGCGTACGCCGTGGCCCGGCGGCATCTGGGCCGACCAGCGAGCCTGCTCGCTGCCGCGAGTCTGGTCGTGGACTACGTGCTCACCGTCTCGGTGAGCCTGGCCGCGGGCGCGGCGAGCCTGGGCAACATCTTTCCGCTGATCTCGCGGAACATGCTCGTCACGACACTGATCGCGCTCGTGGCGCTCACGGCCCTGAACCTGGCCGGGATCGCCGAATCCGCCAAGGTTCTGCTGCTGCCCACCGCGATCTTCCTGCTGTCGGTCTTCGCGGTGATCGTCGTCGGCCTGTTTCACTCGCATCCGGTGGCGTTGGTGGGGTCGGCCCAGCATTTCCCGGCGGCCACCGCGGTCGGTGTGGTGCTGCTGGTCAAGGCATTTGCCGCGGGATGCGCCTCACTGACCGGGGTGGAGGCGATCGCCAACGGGGTGCCCGAATTCCGTTCGCCCGCGGTTGCCCGCGCCCAGCGCACCGAAGTGGCCCTCGGTGTGCTGCTCGGTGCGATGCTACTGGGCCTGGCCGTGCTGATCCGGCTGCACCATGTCGCACCGCGCGGAGGAGTGACAGTGCTGGCGCAGCTGGCAGCGGGCGCGTTCGGCACCGGATGGCCTTACTACGTGGTGAATCTCGCCGTGGCCGTGGTCCTGGGCGTCGCGGCCAACACCAGCTTCGGCGGGCTACCGGTGCTGCTGAACCTGCTGGCCCGCGACGACCACCTGCCGCATCTGTTCACGCTGCGCGCCGAACGGCCCGTGTTCCGTTTCGGCATCGCCACCCTGGGCGTGCTGGCGGCGATCGTGCTGGTGATCGTCGGTGCGGACACCGATCGGCTGCTCCCTCTGTTCGCGGTAGGGGTGTTCACCGGGTTCACCATCAGCCAGACGGGGTTGACGCGGCACTGGTTGCGCGAACGCGGCCCGCGGTGGCGCGCCAAGACCGCGCTCAACGGCTTCGGTGCTGTGCTTACCGGGACGGTCGCCCTCGTACTGCTGATCAGCAAGTTCACCGCGGGCGCCTGGCTGCTGCTGCTGATCGTGCCGATCCTGATCGCGCTGTTCCATCGCGTCCAGCGGTACTACCGGGCCGTCGCCGAACAGATCGGCCTCGGCCGCACGCCCGAGGCGCCGGCGCCCTCGCGGCGCGCGGACACGGTCGTCATCGTGCCGGTCGCCAATGTCAGCGACCTGACCACCCGTGCGATCAACACCGCGGAACGACTCGGCGACCGGGTCGTCCCCGTGACCGTGCGCGTCGATCGGGACGACACCGACGAGCTGTGCGCGCAGTGGGATCGGTGGCGTCCGGGCGTCTCGCTCACCGTGCTGCCCAGTATCCACCGCAGCGTCGTCACGACGCTCGTCCACCATGTGCGCGACCGCTGCGCCGCCGGCGACAACGTCGTCGTGCTGCTGCCACAGTTGCGGCCCCGCAAACGATTTCATCAACTTCTGCACAATCAGCGGGTGCCGGTACTGTCGATGGCGCTGCACGCGCACACCGACGCCGTCGTCGCCGGTCTCGTCATGCACATCGACTGACGACGATCGCAACCGAATAGTCTTGCGACGCAGCCGATGCACTCCAGTGACATTCCGCGTCCACGCCGTCGGCCGCCAGGATCGCGACCGAGCTCGTCCCCGCGCGACTGCCCATCTAATGGATGGATGGCCGCCGGACGGCATCGTCGCCTGGGCGTCGGATGCCGGCGATGACGGACTCGGGCAGGCGCTGGCGCGCTGGTTCGGCGGTGCCGGTCGATAGTCGGGTTCAGGACTGGGAGCGCAGCAGTCCGTGGACGCCGACGCGTGTGTCGGCGGGGCGCAGCGGGCGGTCGATGCGGGAGGAGATCCGGATTTCACTGACGCCCAACAGGATCAGGCAGACACCGACCAGGATCGACAGGGCGTCGAGGGTGTCGATGGGCCAGACGATCACCAGGAGTCCGGCAAGCAGGGTCAGCACGCCGGACAGTTCCTGGCCGGCGCGGCGCGGGAGCGCGTCGGACCAGACCGCGACGGTGGCCTGCACGATGCCGTGGACGACCCAGCCGAGCCCCACCCAGAGCGCGACCAGCGAGACCCAATCTCCGCTGCGCACACACCCCATCGCCAGGATCACCGCCGTCAGGCCGGTCACGAACTCGAGGATCTTGAGCCCGGTGCGGATCCGCCCGCGCGCCGCCAGCACCAGCTGCCACGCGGCGGACAACAGCACCACCAAGCCGAACAGCAACTCCGACACCGGCACCGACCGGTTGGGCCAGACCATCAACACCGCCCCCAAAAATACCGAAACACAACCGATCGCGAACGCCGCCTGCCACGCGCTCCCGATGAAGACATCGGCGCGCCCGGCCACTCGGAAGGTGGACATAGCGACATAGTATGACCACTACCATCGTGTAGCTTGATATTTGCGGATTATGTGTTCCGCGTCTCGCATAACGGTAATCAACCCGACAATTCCGATAAAACAACCTTCGCTACATGATTGCCACATAAGTGATTTCGGCGGTCGACTCGGTCGCCGTACCCTGTGTTCGCCGAGTCCAGGCCCGATGATCCGCTGGGGGTACGAATCTCCCCGGTCCCGCTCACCGAAGCCGACTTCTGCGACCGGGTGTGGATGTCGGGCAGTCGATCACTCGGGCCGCGAATCCCGCAGCAGGTCGATCACTTTGGTCTCGGCCAGTTCGCCGTGGCCCGCGTCGACCAGACGGGTGAACACGTCCAGGGCGGCGGGCCCCACGGCCGCGGGAGTGCCGAGCGTGTCGGCGAGTTCGACGCCCAGGCGGGTGTCCTTCAGGCGCAGTGCGGCAGTGAAAGTGATGTCGCGATCGTGGGCGTCGTCCAGGATGAGCCGGCCGACGCGCAGCACGGTGGGGCTGGCGGCGTTGCCCTGCGAGAGGGTGTCCATAACGGTCGGCAGGTCCAGGCCCGCGAGTTCGGCTGTGCGCAATGCCTCGGCGGTCGCCACGATCTGGACCGAACCCAGCAGGTTCTGTATCAGCTTGTACGTCGTGCCCGCGCCGACCTCACCGAAGCGCACGATCCGGTCGCAGAGCGGGGCGAGCAGCGGGCGGGCGTCGTCGAGGTCGGCGGCGTCCGCGCCGACGAACAGTGTCAGCTCCCCCGCGGCGGCCGCGTCCGGCAGACCGGTCACCGGCGAGTCGATGAACCGCAGCCCTTGTGCCGCAGCTGCTTTCGCCAGATCCAGCATATGTGCCCGGGACAGCGTGGAACATTCGACAGCGAACGCGCCCGCCGACGCCCCCGCGAGCGCGCCGTCGATTCCGAACCAGACCGCGTGCGAAGCAGTGTCGTCGGCGACCATGGCGATGATCGCGTCGGCCTCGCGTGCGGCGTGTCGTGGTGTCTCGGCCGCCGTAGCCCCCTGAGCGACCAGTTCCGCCACCTTCTCCCGGGACCGGTTGAACACCCGAACCTCGTGCCCCGCGGCAACCATGCGCCCGGCCATCCCCTGCCCCATCCGGCCCAAACCCAGAAACGCAATCTTCGCCATGCGCCCGAACCTACTCGACCACGATCGCGCACCCGATCACGTATTCGCGCGGTGGATCAGGCGGGGGTAGCGAGGCGTGCACGACCCCGGGGGATCGCCTCGTCGACGATCGGGAAATTCGGTGGCGCACAACCGTTGCGCCCGTGCATGATCGTTCCATGTTCTGGCAGCTGACCATCGACTCGTCCGCGGTTGCGGGCGCGATGGCAGCTGCCCTGGTGGTCGCGGCAGCATTCGACGGCGCGCGAGCCTGACCTTCCCCGGGAAGTCTCCGGGACCTCGGACGGGGAAGGTGTCCCGCCGGCGAGGTCCCGATCCACGACTTTCCAGGAAGCGAACACATCATGGGCAAACAAGCCTTCGAACGCACCAAGCCGCACCTCAACATCGGCACCATGGGGCACGTCGATCACGGCAAGACCACGCTGACCGCCGCGATCACCCGCGTGCTGGCCGAGCGCGGAGGCGGCGCCTTCGTACCGTTCGATCGGATCGACAAGGCCCCGGAGGAGACCGAGCGCGGTATCACCATCAATATCGCGCATGTCGAATATGAAACGGCCACAAGGCATTACGCACATGTCGACATGCCCGGGCACGCCGACTTCGTGAAGAACATGATCACCGGCGCGGCGCAGCTGGACGGCGCGATCCTGGTGCTGTCCGCGCACGACGGCGTCATGCCGCAGACCGTGGAGCACGTGCTGCTCGCGCGGCAGGTCGGTGTGGAGCACGTCGTCGTCGCGCTGAACAAGGCCGACGGCGCCGACCCGGACCTGCTCGAACTGGTCGAGCTGGAGGTGCGGGAGCTGCTCACCACCCACGGGTACGACGGCGCGGGCGCCCCGGTGGTTCCGGTGTCCGGGCTGCGCGCGCTGCAGGGTGATCCGCAGTGGTCGCGGGGGCTGCTGCGGCTGCTGGACGCGGTCGACGCCTACATTCCGATTCCGGTGCGGTACACCGACGCGCCGTTTCTGCTGCCGGTGGAGAGCGTTCTCACCATCACCGGCCGCGGCACGGTCGTCACGGGCGCGGTGGAGCGCGGGCGGGTCCGCGGCGGCGACCGTGTGGCGGTGATCGGCTACGGCGAGCAGCTGGAGTCGGTGGTGACCGGGGTCGAAACCTTCGGCCGCACCATGGAATCCGCGGAAGCGGGTGACAACGTCGCCTTGCTGCTGCGGGGTGTGCAACGCAACCAGGTCCGCCGCGGCCAGGTGGTCGCCGCACTCGGCAGCATCGACATGCACACTCGTTTCGCCGCGCGGATACACCTGCTGTCGCCCGCCGAGGGCGGCCGCCGCACACCGATCACCACCGGCTATCGCCCGCAGTTCTACCTGCGCACGGGCGATGTGGTCGGCGACGTCACCCTCGCCGGCGCCGACCTGGCCGTCCCGGGCGACACCGTCCGAGCGACGGTCACGCTCGGACGCCCCGCCCCGATCGAAGCGGGTCTGCGTTTCGCGGTCCGCGAGGGCGGGCGCACCGTCGCGGCGGGGACGGTACTCGAGGTGCTGAGCGAGTAGCCCGCACGGCTCGGTCTGCCGGAAGATGTTCCGGCAGACCGAGGTCCGTTGGGTGATGCGGAGCGGCCGTCGGATGTCCGGCGATGCCGACCTGGTTCATCCCGCGATGAGCACCGCCACCAGCGCCACCACGCTCGGCACGACCTGCACGAACAGCGGCGGGCGCAGCTTCGTCACGAGCACGGCGTAGAGACCGGCGACGAGCACGCAGAGCAGGAAGAACACCTTGAACTGGTACGCGGCCCCGCCCGCGAACAAGCTCCAGATCAGACCCGCCGCCAGAAATCCGTTGTAGAGACCTTGATTCGCCGCCAGCGGCTTGGTCGCCTCGGCCAGTTCGGGGGTGGTACCGAAGGCGGCCCGAGTGCGGTCGTGCGTCCACCGGAACATCTCGAGCACCAGAATGTAGCAGTGCACCAGCGCCACAAGTACGACCAGAATATCCGCGACAACCTTCATGGTTGCCGATGCTACGGTCCGCCACCGGACGGATCGCTACGACACGCGCCCGGATCGGTCCGGCAGCGAGGCAAGTCCTGCGGGAGTTATGTTGCGTGATGCTGTGAGATCCGGAGTTTCCGGCGCGCCCCGACGTTGCTGGCAGTATTATCCGTCGGGCTACAGCGACCTCGTATCCTGTTGACAGGCAGCAAATCTCAGGTTGCGGGCAGGAGTCTCGGCATGTAACACTCGGCTCGTTGAACTGAAGATAGGACGACGGCACTTGGGCAGCCGGCGGGCAATGGTCGTGACCGAATTCAGCCGAGGTATCAGGGGGTTTCATGGGGGGTAGTCGCATCAGGGCGCCGCGCCCTCGACTCCGTGCCGCAGGTCTGGTCCGTGACGAACGTGTTGTCGCCGAGCGTCATCATGCGCCGCTGTGGCGTTGCTGCACCGGAATAACACGGGAGGTCGACGAATGACCCTGTACGGCATTGATATTTCGAACTATCAAGCGAACATCAACCTGACCGAGGTTGCCAACGAGGGATTCTCCTGGGTGGAGGCGAAGGTCTCCGAGGGAAACTATTACAAGGACTCGACCTGGGCGGCCAATCAATCCGGCGCACAGCAGGCCGGACTCCCGATCATCGGTTACCACTACGCCAACTCCTCGGGGAGCCCGGCGTCGCAGGTGCAGACCTGGCAGGCCAACGGCGGCCCGAACGTGTGCATGATCGACTTCGAGTCCAACTCCGGCAACATCAGCGACTACTGGGCCCTGGTCGACGCGTTCAACAACGCGGGAGTCACGGTCGCGTTGTCCTATATCCCGCAGTGGTATTGGAGCAACATCGGCTCGCCCGACCTGTCGCAGGTGCCCGGGCTGATCTCCTCGGCCTACCCCGGCGGTACCGGATACGCCTACGACCTCTACCAGAACGCCGGCGCCGATTCCGGCGAGGGCTGGAACTCCTACGGCAACGCGAACCCTGTGATCTGGCAGTTCACCGATCAGGCGACGGTCGCCGGCATGTCGGTGGACGCCGACGCGTTCCGTGGCGCCGCGTCGGACCTCGCGACGCTGCTCGCGGGTCCGTCCTCGTAAGCGTCACACCTGTCGTACCCGCGGCGCCCCCGGATCGAGCGCGAACTCGGGGGCGCCGCAATGCTTTTCGTTTCCCGGTGCCGAATTAATGCGTGACCGGGTGCACCTGCAGCTCACAGCCGGGGAGGTCGAAATTCAGGGTCTGTGCCTGGAAGACGTTGGGCGGGGTGATCTGCAGGGTGGAGTAATTCGTGCACTCGGTGCCGTTGGGGCCCATCGCGCTGGCCTCGACCACCGCATGGGCAGGGGCGCCGGTCTTCACGACGACCACCTGTGACGGGTCGGCGCCGTTGCTGCCGGGGGTCCGCCGCGCGTGGACCACGGGACCACCCGTGCCGGTGTCGACACCGGGGTAGCCACTCAGCGTGCACGCCGTGACCCCCGTGTTCGGGGCCAGCGCGAATGTCAATCGCAGCCCGCGATGCATCATCGCCGCCCCCATGGACTGGGCGGACACCACGAGCTGCCCATCGGCGCAGGCGGACATCTCCGTCGCGGACGAGGTGGGTGGCGTGGTCTCGAGGTTGTTCTCCGGCCCCGGCGCCTGGGTCGAGGTACTCGGGGCGGCCGACGTGGTCGAGGTCGACGTCGTCGACGACCCACCCCCCGAAGTCGACGAGCATGCGGCGAGCAAAGCCGCCGCACCGATCATCGCAACCGTGAACAATGCTGTCCTGCTTGCCATTTCCTCAGTCCCTTCCGGACACAGCGACCGCCACGAGCAGGATATCCCCGCCACGAACCTCGAACGGGCCACACCGACCGCCGCAGCTCCGATCCCCCACGGGAATCGCGTTGACGCCCAAGCCGATCGGCCCATCGACGTCGGCAGGGATGAGATCGATCGCCACGACAGGTGTGTTACTCATGACGGACATACCTTCGACGTTACTCGAGACGGCCACCAACACGAGTCCTCCACGCCGGTGGTTCTCCGAGTACGTCAACCCTCGCCAGTCACCTCCCGAGGCCCTGGGCAGGCCGCATCCAGCTCCGGGACCGATCAGCGACGGGCAGCATCGCGCCTCCAGCGAGACGGAATTCACCCCGCCCAAGACGGTGCTCACCGCGATCGGAAGACTACGCGCCGTGCGATCGGAAAACTGGATAGCAGGCCAATGGAAGACTAGGCCCTGACCCGTTATCGCCAAGCGGCGACAATGTCTTCGGCGTCCCACACAGCTGTGAGCGGTAGGTCGCCATCCACGCCCGACCGCGTCACCGCGACCAGCGGCGTCCTCGCATCGGTACCCGGGATCGCCAGAACGGAACGAGCGAGTTCGTCGTAGTCGTGACGATCGAACGGACGCTCCTCGAGCCATTTGATCGAGCCCGCGAAGTGGACAGCGCTCGCGACCGGTGCACGATCCGCACCGACCAGATCGATTTCCGGGTTGTTCTGCCGATTCCACCAACCGCCGACCACCTCAGTGTCGGGCCATTGCTCGTCGGGCAGCCTCCGCATCAGCGATGCCCGGATGAGAGGTTCCACGGCACGGCCCCGCCAGGTCGTCCACGATCGCTCGATCCGGTCCAACGCAAGATCACCGCGACCGCGTTCGATCAACGGAAGACCTCGCTGCAAAAACGCCAGCCAGAATCGTAGATAGGAGTCGGCGATGCGATAGCGCTTGTTCTTCGTGTCCGCGGTTGACGACAAGGGCGAGTCCGTGGCGACGATTCGCTTGGCCTGCAACGTGTTCAGCAGCGGAGTCAGGGTGCCCGCGGGAAGCGCCCCTGTGCGCTGCCGGCCGCGGCGGCAATCGCGCTGTAGGTCCGTTCTCCGTTGCCGATCGCTTCCAGCACCGCGCGCGATTTCGAGGTCTCGCGGAACCCATTGAGAAGCGAGAGTTGACCGACGGCCAGCAGCGGCGACAGAGGATTCGTCACCGCCGCCCGAAGAAATTCCATACGGCTCATCCCCGGATGCCAGGACTGCACCAACTCCGGGAATCCGCCGGTGATCAGCTGCGCATCCACCGCCTCCGCGGCTGGCAGTTCTGTCATCGCCTGCACGTCGCCCACATGCAGCGGGTGGACAGCCATTTTCGTAGCGCGCCCGCAGAAGGGGCGCCCGTGGGTCTGCAAGGCCTCCATAACCGAGGTGTCACTGCCGACCAAGACCAACAGCACGGGTTTGCTGGATAGGTTTCTATCCCATACCGTCTGCAGCGCGCCCTCGAATTCGCGATCCTGCTCGACCAGCCACGGGACCTCGTCGATAACGGCAATGCTGGGCCTGTCATCGGGGACGGCGATCGCCAGGGTGCGGAGTGCGTGATTCCAGTCGGTCACCGAAAGGCCCGCGACCAGGTCGGCACCCGGCAGTGCCGACTGCGTCACTGTCGCGACGAATCGCATCGACGAACCCAGGGTCATTCGGTCGGGTGCGCCGGGTCGGGGTGGTGGGTGCGGGAGAGGAGGTCGTCGGCCAGACGTTCGGCGCGTTCGGCGCGGGTGAGAGTTTGCGCTCGGGCGTCATCCAAGGCGGCGAGGCGTTCGGTGTGTTCTTGGTGCGCGGCGGCGAGAGCTGCGGCGTGGTCGGCGCGCAGGGTTGCGGCGTCTTGGGCGGCGGCGCGGCGGGCTTCGGTGAGTTCTGTGCGGACGGCGGTGATTTCGGCTCGGGCGTCGGTTAGTTCGGTGCGGGTGCGGGTGAGGTCGTCGCGGGTTTCGGTGAGGGCCTGGTTGCGTTCGGCTACAGCGGTTTCGGCGCGGTCGATGGCGCGGTCGGCGTCCGCGGCGCGTTGTACGGCCAGGTCGCGTTCGGCCGCGGCGGCGGTGATCTGCTGGGCGGCCTCGCGTTTGGCGCGTTCGATCTCGGTGTCGGTTTTGCGGCGGATCAGGGCGATTTCTTCGTTCGCCTGGTCGCGGGCCCGCTCGACGTCCTCGGCTGCCTCGCGGCGGGCGGTGCGGACCTCGGCCTCGGCCTCGGTGCGCGCGGCGAAGACGTCGTCCGCGGCGCGGGTGGTGATGCGCTGCACCTCGATGAGCGCGTCGTCGCGGGCGGCCAAGGCCTCGGCGATCCGGGCCTCGGCATCTTCGGCGGCGGTCGCGGCATCTTCAGCAGCGGATTCGGCTGCTGCCCGAGCCTGTTCGGCCTCCCGCCGCGCCTGCTCGGCCCCCACCGCGGCAATCTCGGCCTCCGCGACACGTCGCGCGGCCTCGGCCTGCACAGCCTGGACCTGAGCCTCCGCGACAGCGGGGTCGGCCAGGGTGGACAGTTCGGCGACGGCGGTGTTCAGGGTCGTGCCCAACTGTTCGGCGAGGATACGGAACTGGGTGAGCAACTCGTCCGCGCGCAGTCGCGCCACAGTCACCGGCCCCTGTTGCGTCACAGTGACGTTCGCGTCCGGTGTGCGCTCCTGCTCCTGTTGCAGCCGTTGCCGCTCTCGCCAGGCCCGCCACCGGGTGTGTTCGGGATGGTCGCAGTATTCCGAGGGTCGCCCGGGGCCACCGCCGCGGGTGATGGTTCGGGAGCATCCCGGGTAGTTACACATCGTCGTCACTGGTAAATCGTAGCGTTTGTTTCGTCATTTCCAACGAAAGAACACGAAACGAATCGCAGTGAGCTGCAATCAGATCCCTACCGTCCTGACCGCCGATAAGTGAACGTTATCGGCGGTCAGCCCCCAGCGCTTCGTCGATGCTTCCAGTCGATTACTGCGATTATTTACGTTTACGTTTGCGTGCTTCTTACGAAACGAAAAGCGACGTAAACCAGAAGAAAACTAGGGTCGATGGGACGCACGTACCATTTCATTCCGAGTGTCACGGCCTGCTTCCCCGCTCCCCCGCGATCCCCGATCGCAGGAGCGGTTCCTTGGAAGAGCTCATACCGCACTGCTGCAGCGTGTCACTTTCCCCCGAGCGAGGTTGTCCTGCTCGCGCTGACTGTCGCCCGAGCGCGGTCGGCGCAGCCCGTCCAGCACGAGGGTGATGACACCGTCGGCCTCGGCTCGCCAATCAGGGCGGCCGTTGGGCTGCACCCGTGCAATGCCGTCATGACGGCACCGGGTCTGCCGAGACGTCCTGGCAGAATGGCGTTATGGCACCGACACCTCGGCGGGGCGCGCCCACATCAGGGGCCAGTAGGATCGCCAGATCGTGGACACGAACACAGGGACGATGATCGATATCCCGCCGGGACAGGTGACCCTGTCGGACCGGCGGACCCAGCGCAACTGGGCAGTCGAGCTAGCCCCTTACCAGCTTGCGGCGTTTCCGGTCACCCAGGAGCTGTACACACGAGTCACTGGCTTGCGGCCGAGTACGGCCTCTGGGGATCAGCTGCCCGTGGAGGGTGTTTCCTGGTGGGACGCGGTCCACTTCTGCAACACGCTGTCCGAGCGCGAGGGGCTCGCGCCGGCCTACACCCTCCCCTTCGACGGCGAAGGCATCGACTGGGACGCGTCCGCCGACGGGTACCGCTTACCGACCGAAGCCGAATGGGAGCATGCCGGCCGGGCCGGCACGACCGGACCGCATTACGGACCCCTCGACGAGATCGCCTGGTACCGAGGCAACTCCGGCGAACGCCTCCGCGAGGTGGGTGGCAAGCGTCCCAACCCGTGGGGTTTGTACGACATGCTCGGCAACGTCTGGGACTGGTGCTGGGACTTCTACGACCCCGAGGTCTACGGCACGTACAGGGTGCTGCGCGGCGGCGGCTGGTTCGACGAGCACTGGAGCTGCCGGGTCTCTGCCCGGCGCCGCAGCCACCCCACCTTCCGAGTGGATGACGTCGGATTCCGCATCGCCCGTTCCCTCACCCACTGACCTCCAAGAACGTCCTCCGCCCCGAGCGACGACCTGCCGCACCTACCCAGTCAGCGTGACGACGCGGTCGATGGCGTCGTCGCCGCAGCCGATCGAGAAGCAACGCTCCCGTTCTCTCTGGGCAGCCCGGTAGCCGGAGCGGGCAGGCGCTAAGGCTCATGCGAGGTTTAGACGAGGGCCAGGTCCGCCGCCATCGAGCCGCCGCTGCGGAGTCGTCCGATAGTCGTCCTATCCGACCCATGATGTGAGTGCTTCGAGCAGCCCTGGGGCCCGCTGGTCGTCGGATGCCCAGGCCGCATGGCCATCGGGCCGGATCAGTACCGACCGGTGCGGGTCAGCGTTCGTTGCCCGCCCTGAGCCAGGCGATGTAGTCGGCGGCTGCGCGGACGGTGTCGTACTGCGGCTCGAACCCGGTGTCCTGGCGGAGCCGGGTGATGTCGAGAGCGGCGCCTGGTCGGCCGGCGCCGGCCGGGAGGTCGAGTGCGGCCTCGGGTACGGCTTCGCGGATGGCTGCGATCACCTCTGCGTTCGTGGTCACGCGCCCGGACGCGATGTTGTAGGTGCGGTGCTGGAGGTGCTCGGCGAGCTGGATCAGGGCTATCGCGCGGCCGGTGTCCTCGACGTAGCACAGGTCGAGCCCGTCGCCGAGGTGCGGCGGGATGAGCAGGGTGGACAGGTCCAGGGGCTTGCCGCTGGCCGCCGTGTGGATGAGCGCGGGCGCGGCGAAGAACGGGTCCTCGTGGCCGAGGGGGCCCCAGGTGCCGGAGATCCGCAGGCTGACGATCTGTGTGCCGGTCGCCTCCGCGAGCTGCTCGGCGAGGAGCTCGGCGATCTTCTTCGACCGCGGAATCGGGTGCGGGGCGCTCAAGAGCACAGGCAGGTCCTCCGTCAGCGGGCCGCTGCGCGCGATGCCGCCGTAGACCCCGAGCGTGCTGGCGAGGCTCACCCGGCGCACGCCCCATTCCGCGGCGGCGCGGGCGATGTTGAGGAGCCCGTCGAGCAGCCCCTGGGTGGCCTCGATGCCCCCGACCGTGCCCCGCGGCGCGGGGTAGCCTGCGAGGTGCACTATGCCGGTGATCTCGTGGCGCTCGCCGATCGCCCGCAGTGAATCCAGGTCGGCTACGTCGGCCTGCTCCGCGACGACAGGCAGGTCCGCGAGATGCGGGGGGACCTGGCTGCTGCGGCGCTGCATCACGACGCTCGACTCGCCGAGGCCGTGCAGCGCGCGGACGGTGTGGGAGCCGATGAACCCGGACCCTCCAGTGACGAGAATCATCGCGTTCCCTTCGTCAGCCCAATAAATCATCAGTAATGCTGATTGTCAGCCTACTGGTATTATCGAGGGATGTCGAGGCTGTGCTCAGCGAGAACGACCACCCCTGGGCAGACGCCCGGACAAGTCTTCATCGACAAGCGGCAGTCACGCACCCCCTAAATCGTGCCGCAGCAAGGCCCTCCCACCAGCCAGGAAATACCGATCACCCATCCAATCCAGACGCCGCGACACGTCGAGCCGACGAACAAGTGCGGTTCGCTGAATCGACGATCCGGCCTCAACCGGTCGGGTTCGCAACACTCCGCGCCACACGAATGGGCTTCACATGGTGGCGGGCAAGGCGGAATCAGCCGGGTCCGTCGCTTCCGGACGCCAGTAGCGGAACCACCACATCGCTGATAGGCGTCGGGATGCCGTGAACCCGAGCGCGGCGCGCGATGATGCCGTTGCGGATGTCCCATTCGAGCGGCCGGTCGGCCTCACGGTCGGCGAGGATGGAGGTGCCCATGTCGGCCGGATTGGCTTGGAAACTGTCGATGATCTCCTGCGGCACCTCGTCGCCCAGGAGTGCGCCTTCGGCTCGGGCGACCTCGAGACATTCCCGCAGGTAGGCCAAGGACAACTGGGCGATGTCGGCGCGCTTGAACATGCCGGATCGGCGGCCGGTGAGGGCCATCAGCCCGGCGACCGCGTTCTGTAGCAGCTTGCGCCACGCCACCGACCTGAAGTCCGCGGCCAACTCGACCGAACACCGAGTGCCGCGCAATGCATCCAGCACCAGACCGGCCGCTGGCACATCCGGCAAAGTCAGCCGGGCCCTGCTCCGCAACCACACCGAACCGTCGGGCTGGGTCTGAGCCGGAAACCACACGACAGAAGGCAGTACCGGACAACCGGGAACGTACGGCGCGACAACCGCCTCCTGCTCGACACCGTTCTGCAGCACGCAAACAACGGTCCCCGGATTGCACAACGCCGCCAACCACGACGCCGCCGCCTCGACCTGTGTGGCTTTGACCGCCAAGAACACAAGACCGACCTCGTCGACCTCCGCCGGATCGGTCCGTACAGGGCCGGGCACAACGACGTCCCCTTCGCCATCCCGCAACACCAGCCGCTCACGAGCCGTACGACCACAGAGCATCGGAGTACGCCCGACCTCATGCAGCGCCGCCGCGACGGTGGTACCGATCGCCCCCGGACCCACCACTGCGACAGCTGAGGTTGCGGCATCGGCTGATTCGCTCTTGGTCACGGTGCGACCCTATGTGGTCACGTCCATAAGTTCGTCGGGGGTCGGATCCAGGCTGTTGGGTCGCCCAGGTAGAGCCCGCAGGCGGTGTCGAGGGCGTCTTCGGGCAGGCCTGCGGTGTGGCCGTTGGGCTGGTCGAACAGGTCATGACCCAGCAGCCCTACGCGAGTGCCGAGCCAGCGACACTCGGTCAGTGGTCGATGAACTTTCTGTGCCCGACGGGACAGTCTCCGGAGTAATAGTCGAAGCCGTAGTCGAATGACGGCTCCAGCTTCCAGTGCGCTCCACAGTACGAACACCCGCACTGCGCGCAGAAGAACGGCGCATATTCCTTGTTCAGCCCGTACAGCACCGCGGCCACGTCGTCGCCCGCGCCGCGCACCGCAGCGACGAATCCCTCGTAGTCGGCGACATAGGTGGAGTAGTTCGCGAACCGGAGGAAGTCGCTGAGCCTGAAGGTGCCCTTGCCGAAGAGGCCGGAGATGTCGATCTCGTGCAGGATGTCCTTCTGACCGTCGGCGTAGACGGCGCCGTGAGGGATCAGTTCGACCATTGCCGCCGTCTGGCCGCATCTGGGAAACCCGCACGGGATCGCGACCCTCACCCGCAGTGGCCGCCCAACCGTCATGGCGGCATTATTGCCCACATTGCCACGCTGCCTCGATGTCTTCCACCAAGTGACGTCACGAGCACCGATGGTCATGGGGCATGACCCAGGTGCCCGGCGAAACCGGAAGTCCCGGAACGATGTTCGCCGTGAACGCCGACCGGCGGATCGGCACAGTCCGGCCGAACCCGATCGGTCGGAAAGGCCGACAGTCCGACCCACGAGTTGTCGGCGGCCGCGTCGATCAGGCGGGACGGGCTGCGGGTCAGATCTTGGGCATGCTGGGGAACAAGGGGGCGGTGTGGCGGCCGGTGACGGCTAGGACCAGTTCGCTGAACAGGGCGTCGCCCCAGCCGAATTCGGTTCGGGTGAAATGGGAAGGGTCGTTCGGGTCGAAGCTTTCGTGTACTGCGTTCGTGTTGGCGGTGGTGTGTGCGATGAGGCGGGCCATCGTCAATTGGTCGTCGGTGCGGGCGGTGGTGAGGCCCTGCATTGCCAGGGACAGGGGCCAGATGTTTCCGGGTGGGGTGTGGGGGCTGCCGACTCCGGCCGCTTCTTTGCCGCGGAAGAAATAGGGGTTGGCCGTGCTGAGTACGAATGAGCGGGTGCGGGTGTACATCGGGTCGGTGGGTGAGCACCATCCGAGGTAGGGCAGCGCCAACAGGCTGGGGCTGTTGGCGTCGTCCATCAGCAGGTGGTGTCCCAGACCATCGACTTCATAAGCGTAAACGCTTCCGGCGCTTCCCGATTCGACGACTCCGAAGCTTCTGACGCCTGCCGCGATCACGGCCGACTGCGCGGCGGCACGCGCGCTCAGCCCGGGGAGACCGGCCGCCGCGGCCAGTTCGGCCAGGCCTGCGAGCGACACCGATGCCATCGCGTTGCCGGGCACCAGATAGCCGTACTTGCAGGGGTCGTCGCTGGGACGGAAAGCCGACCATGTCATGCCGGTCGGGCCGATCGCGCTCCCCCGCCCACCGTTCGGCAGCGTGTCCGAACTGTACATGCCGGTCCGCCGGAAGACGTACGGGGAGAACCACGGATGGCCCTGCTCCACCGTCCACAGGTGCACGATGGCCTCGCACGCCGCCCGGAAATCCGAATCCACGTGATCGACCCGGCCGGTCGCGCGCCACAGGGCGTAACCGAGTTGCAGCACCGAGGCGAGCGAGTCCACCTCGTATTTGCGTTCCCACACCAATGGTCCCGGCACGGGATAGTCCGTGCCACTGTTCTTCGAATCGGGTATCGCCTTGAACGCGTTGGCGTAAGGATCGGTGAGCACATAACGAACCTGGTTACGCAGCGTAGCCCGAACGGCATCCGCGACGACCGGATCCTTGGCAGCCAACAGATATGGTCGCAGCTGAGCGGTGCTGTCCCGCAACCACATAGCGGGAATATCGCCGGTGTCCACGAACTCGTACCCGCCGGGCAGGCGGTGCATCGCGTTCTTCCACGTATAGGTGAAGGCCGACCGGAACAATCCGGCTACGGCGGGTTCGCCGGCCAAATCCCGCTCTACATCGGTGCAGAGTTGCCGCAACCCCGCCGGCAGTTCGGCGGAGGCGGCAGCGTCCGGCGCGGCGTCGGCCCACCCCCGCGCCATCACCGTCGATGCCATACCAACTGCTGCCGCGATGAACGTCCGGCGATCCGATCGCACCTGAGACCCTTCCTTGACACCTGCCGTAATTGCGCCGATCAGAACAACGATGCGCAATGATAGGGCATCCGGTGCAGACCTGCGGGACAGCAGCACGTCCCGTGCGGCTGTTGCTGTTTCACGTTCACGGCAGCAGGACGATTTTTCCGTGGGTGCGTCGTTCGGCGAGCTGCTGATAGGCCTTGCGGACATCGGTGAGCGGGTAGGCATCGGCGATGGGGATCTCGAGTTCGCCCGCCGCGACCAGGTCCACGAGGTGTTGGAGCCCGGCGGCCCCGCCCGCGTCGTTGGTGCCCGCGATGCCGGCGCGGCCGGTCATCGCGGCCTGAAAGTCCACGACGGTGTTGATACGTTGCGCGGGGACGCCCAGTTCGTGTGCGAGGTCGACGTAATCGGCGCCGAAGGTGTCTATGAACGCGTCGACACGATTGCCCGCGGCCACAGCGATCCTGGCCGCCTGGCCATCGCCGTAGATGACCGGGATGACGCCGCGGTCGCGCATCCAGGCGTGGTTGACCGGTCTGGTCAGGCCGATGACGGTGGCGCCGCGGTGGCGAGCGAGTTGTACCGCCACGATTCCGACCGCACCGGCGGCGCCGGACACCACGACCGTCTCACCGGACGCCGGGGAGACCGCCTCGATACTGGCGAGCGCGGCCATCGGCGCGATGAACATCGAACCGGCGACTTCCCAGCTCATCTGGGCGGGCTTGGGGACCAACTGGTCGGCGGGCACGGCGGCGAGTTCGGCATGGCTGACGCGTTCCGTGCACCAGCCCAGCACCTCGTCGCCGACACGCCAGCGCTCGACCCCGTCGCCGACTGCCACGATTACACCGGCCAGTTCCATGCCCTGACCTGCCGGAAAACTCATCGACCACCGGGGTGCGCCCGGCCCGGCCAACCGTGCCCGCAGCGCCCATGCTTCCTCGGCCAAGCCCTCCCGGACGTAGATGTCTCCGGGATTGGCCGCGGCCGCCCGGATCTCGACAACCACCCGCCCGGGCGTCGCCACCGGGTCGTCGACCTCGCGTACATCGAGTACCTCGACATCGCCGTAGTGATCGAAACGAACTGCTCTCATCATCAACCTCCTCGATGCACCGACTCGCGCCGGTCAATTAGTCATGTCTCATGTAAGTACGTTACTCATGTCTATCATGGCCGATGTGGGTTACGCTAGACTCGGCATCGTGACCCCGGAGACAGACCTCGACGACGACACCCCTCCACCGGGCACGACCGACGCTCTCGAGTTCCAGCGAACGACCTGGTGGCTACTCGGCGGCGCCGGCAAACTCGCCCTGCGCCGGTGGGCCGACGCACTCGCCCAGCTCGAGCTGACCCCCAGTCAGTACAAGTTCCTGCTGGCACTCGACGAGACCGGCCCACTGGGCCAGCAACGACTGGCCGAACTGGTCGGCATCGACCCCCGCAACGCCGTCCCGATCATCGAGACCTCGGTCGGGCGAGGACTGCTGATTCGCACGGTCGACCCCGCCGACCGCCGTCGCCGCGTACTGGAACTCTCCCCCGAAGGCATCCGTATCGCCGCCGAACTCCGCTCCGCGAGCGCCGCCATCGAGGAAGAGCTTCTGGGCTCGCTTCCCCCAGCCGACCGCGCCACCCTGCGACGAACCCTGTGCACCCTGCTCGGCGCATCCGACTCATAGCTCCGGACTCCACGCCGGGGGATATCCGCCGGAAGGCCGCTCCGGTCACGCAGATCGCGGTCGGGCCACCACGATCGAGCAAGGCCCGTGTGCCGTGCGGCCGAGTTCGTGGCGTGGACGCACCGGATTCCTCGCACCAAGGCGAATTCCGGCGCCAGATCGCCGGACTCGACCGATCGGGCCGACGTCGACCACGGTCCAGCGTGCCGCCGAACCATTACGGGGTTCCGGTAGCAATCGTCTACAGTTCCTCGCCCATCAGACGCCGCTCAGTTCCTTCGGTGACACGACACGGGACGCGAGAATGCCTCCGATTCCCGGGATGAGCGAGAGCAACCACACCCGGTGGCTTCCGCCCCGGACGAGAATGGCCGTGACGATGGTGCCGGTATAGGCGAGCCGGTGCACAGGGCCGAGAACTCGCGGGACCTCCGGCAGATGGATGGTAGCGAGGTTCGCGAGCATCAGCAGGAGCGTGATGAACTCGATCGCGCCGATGATCTGCAGGATGTGCCTGGGGTTCACAGTCCGACGCCCGTGGTCGATCCGGGCCGGTAGATCATCAGGACAACCACGATCACCCAGAGCAGGTTGAACACGCCTGTCAGCATTCCGAGCCGGCGGGTGATGCTGTCAGGCGCCAAGTCTCGCGGTGTGTCCTCGCCCGCGTCGAGGGCGCGCAGGACGCGCGTCTGATTCGGCAGGATGAGGGCGATCAGGAGGGCGGCTGCCAGGGCGGTGAGGATCATGGAGACGATCAGCCATGTGCTGCCGAGAATGCCCATGCCGGCTCCGGTGGCGATGCCGAATACCGGGACCAGCACTCCGATCGCCGCGTAGATACGCGTGATGCGGTGCAGGATGCGCGCCCCGGCGCCCATCGTGGGGGCGTCGAGGGCGAGGCGCGCAAATCGGGGGAACATCCACGCAGCGATGGCGACCGGGCCGACGGCGAGGATTGCCGCTCACCGACGCGCACGAGGAATACACACCCGGCGGGCGAGTTCATCTCCAGGCAACCAGCCCCGCGATAGGGTGGGCGGCGGATCTCCACATCCCGCGCTGAGGCTCTGCCGGCACCATCCATCCAGAACGCCTGATCAGTTCTCCGGATCCAGGATGCGGTTCTGGAGTTGCTCCTCGGCCCAGTCCGCTGTTTCGTTGAGGTCCAACCAGATTCGGTTGCTCGGCGGTTCCTCGGCGCCCAAGCCGGTGACGACGTGACTGAACACCGCGCGCAGGATGGGGCGGTGGCCGTCCGTGGCGTTCACCTCGAACGCGATCGGCACGGCCAAGCCCAAACAGGTGACGGTCACGGTTCCGTCCGGGGTGCGTTTGCCTCCGGTCAGGTGCCGTGGCGGGTCGGTGACCTTCATCCATGCCACGGTCGTGCCCGCCTGCTGCTGGTCCAGCATATCGGTGACCGCGCTGCGGACCAGTGCGGCCGGATCGACACCCAGCCGGGTGAGCAGCAGTTCCTCCTGGGTGAGCTTGGTGAAGTCGTCCACCGGGGGTGGGCCGTACTCGGGGTTGGCCTTGAACTCCCCGGTCAGCCGCCCGTTCTGGTCAACCACCCAGACACCCTCGATCAGTTCGCTCGGCACATAGCCGTTGGGGTCCTCGAGGTAGTGTCCGTCGATCGCGGCCACCATCCCGCCGGGTTGCTCCCGCGCGGCAGCGATGAGGTCCGCACTGGGTTCCCAGTCCGGGCCGGCGTGAACGGTCTGCCATTCGGACACAGTGAATTCCTCCCTCTCCCGCGATCCCCCAACCTACCGTCTACCCGGTCGGTCGCCCAATCAGCATCCGCCGCAGGCGCATATCTCTGCTCGTCCGGTATGGCGGCCGAACTCGCGACGTGCCGCCGAGAGGCCGTGTTGACTCTCCTACGGCTGGAGGGTGAGGCGCTGGCGGCCGACGTCGACTCGACCACCTCATCGCGGCCGACCTCGCCCGGACGGAAGCTGGCCTGTTTCGACCGTGGCCCTACTGCGTGAGTTGCCATGCTGTATCCGCGCGGATCAGTCCGTTTCGGTGCGGATCAGTTCATCAGGCCCGCGCTCCCCCGTCCACGCGCAGCACCGTTCCGGTGACGAACGAGGCTCGGTCGCTCAGTAGCCAGGCGGCGGCTTGGGCGATTTCTTCGGGGTCGGCCGAGCGGCCCAGGGGGGTGAGGGATTCCAGGCGGGTGCGGAGGCCTGGAGAATTCTCCTCCCAGGCGCGGATCATTTCGGTGCGGGTGTTGCCGGGGGCGATGGCGTTCACGCGGATGGCTTCGGGGCCGTAGGTGGCCGCGGCGGATGCGGTGAGGCTGTTGACGCCGCGTTTCATCGCGGCGTAGATCGGTAGTTCCGGGTTGGCGCGCAGGCTGCCGATCGAGGAGTTGTTGACGATGGCGCCGGTGCCCGCGGTGGCTCGGATCGCGGCGACCTCGGCGGTCATGGCCGTCCAGACGCTTTTGAGGTTCACCTGATAGATGCGGTCGAATTCGGACTCCTCGACACCGTCCATCGGGCCGGGGCGCTGGATCGTCCCGCCGTTGTTGAACGCGATGTCCAGCCGGCCGAACCGGCTCACCGTCTGCTCGATCGCGGCGCGCACGGCGGCGGTGTCGGCCAGGTCGCAGACCAGGTACTCGGCCTCACCGCCGGCGGCGCGAACGTCCTCGGCGGTCGCCTTCAGCTCGGATTCGGTGCGGGCGGCCAGCAGCACCCGGGCGCCCTCGCGGGTGAAGACCCGCGCGGCCGCCGCGCCGATGCCGCGACCGGCGCCGCTGATGAACGCGACCTTGCCTGTCAGCAGGGCCGCTCCGGGAAATGTCGTTGTGCTCATGAAACGAGCCTGCGTGCGGGCCGCCGAGCTATCCAGGCATCGCCGATACCTGGCTCGCGCGCACATATCGAGCGACACTCGAGGTATGGACCGACGAGAACTGGCCGAGTTCCTGCGCGGCAGGCGTGAGCAGATCACCCCTGCCGACGTCGGTCTGCCCAGCGGGCCGCGCCGCCGCACCCCGGGGCTGCGCCGCGAGGAGGTCGCGCAGCTGGCGTACATGTCGACCGAGTACTACACACGGCTCGAGCAGGCGCGCGGCCCGCGCCCATCGCGGGAGGTCTTGGCAGGACTGACCCGGGCGTTGCGCCTGTCCGACGATCAGCGCACTTACCTGCATCACCTGGCCGGAGCCCCGCCGGGCCCGCCGCCCGGGCCGTGCCGGGAGGTCCGGCAGAGCATTCTCGATCTGCTGGACCGGTTGCCCAATGCCGCCGCGACGGTGATGTCCGCGACCTACGACGTCCTGGCCTGGAACGATCTGGCCGCTGCGCTGCTGGAGGATTTCTCAGCGGTACCGCAGCGCGACCGCAATCTGCTGCGCCGGGTGTTCCTTGGGCCGGATTCAGCCGGGGGCAGGCTGTACGGGGTATCCGATGCCGACGCGTTCGCCCGGCGCGCGACCCATGGTCTGCGGGCCGCGACCGCCCGCTATCCGGACGATCCCGGGGTGCGCGAACTGATCCACGAACTACACACCGGCAGTGCCGAATTCGCACAGTTCTGGGCTACTCGCGAGGTGGAGTACGACTACACCCTGCGCAAGACCTTTCAGCATCCGCTGGTCGGCCCGGTCACCGTCAACTGCGACATACTCGATATCACCGACCGCGATCAGCACGTTGTCATCTACACCGCCGCGCCCGGGTCGCCGTCGGAGGAAGCGTTGCGGCTGCTGTCGGTAATCGGCACACAGCGTATGGACCTACCACGCTGAGGAACATCGGTTGCACCGCGCACGTAGCGGTGTCGACGCGTACCCGAGGCGTCACCCGCGCGGACGCACGCCCTCGAAAACAGTAGCGATCGCGCGACGACGGCCCGACGCGTCCCAGCCGTAGTACTCCGAGGTGGCGTTCAGGCCGTAGACGATGGCCATCACGTCCGAGACGTCGAGGTCCGGGCGTATGTCACCGGCGGTCTGCGCGCTGCTCAGCAGGACCGCCATGGCCGCGCGCAGATCCGCCGCCACCAGCTCGGTCGCGGGGCTCTTCTTGATGCCAGGCTCGTCGGCGCCGAGGTGCTTCTTCACCGTGGACTCGGCCATGATCAGGCCGATCACCTCGATCAGCGCGGCAGCCGAATCAGGCTGTGCGGCAGCGGAATGCGCGTATTCGGCGAGGCGTCGCAGGCGCTCGACGACGATCGCGTCCACGAGGTCCTGTTTGGTCGGGAAATGACGGTACACCGTGCCGACGCCGACGCCCGCGATGCGCGCCACCTCCTCGATCGGCACGTCCACGCCCTGAGCGGTGAACACCGTCTCGGCCACCTCGAGCAGTCGGATCCGGTTGCGACGGGCGTCGGCGCGCAGCGGTCGTCCGGCCGTCACGTCGACGAGCCGTTGACAAACGGAATCCATATTCCGTATCTTTTAACCGGAGTCATGATTCCGATTCTATCCGAGGGGGTACCGAGCGGTTGAGGACATACTCATGGATTACGTGACACTGGGCAGATCCGGACTCAAGGTTTCCCGAATCAGCCTGGGCGCGATGAATTTCGGGCATTCGGCCTACATCGCGACCTGCGACGAGCAGCACGCGCGGCAGATCATCGACCGATTCCTGGACACGGGGCACAACGTGATCGACACCGCCGATGTCTATTCCGACGGCGAGTCCGAGCAGATCGTCGGGCGTGCACTGCGCGGACGCCGAGACCAAGTGGTGCTGGCGACCAAAGCCTTTGCACCCCAAGGTGAGAGCCCCAACGCCCGCGGGTTGTCGCGGGCGCACCTGATACCCGCACTGGAGGCGAGCCTGGGTCGGCTGGATACCGACTACGTCGACATCTACTACTGCCATCAGTGGGATCCGGGCACGCCGATCGAGGAGACGATGGCCACCCTCGACGGATTCGTGCGCTCGGGCAAGGTCCGATATCTGGGCTGCTCGAACTTCACCGCCGCGCAGATCGTCGAATCACAATGGGCCGCAGAGCGTATCGGTGGCACGCCGTTCACCGTGCTGCAGGCGCAGTACTCGATGGTGGCGCGCACGATCGAGGCGGAGGTCCTGCCCGCGTGCCGCCGCCACGGACTGGGTGTGACGGCATGGAGCCCGCTGGGCGGGGGCGTGCTGGCCGGCCGGTATCGGGATGCGAACCCGGCCCCGGAGTCTCGGTGGGGCAAGATCCGCGACGCCGGACCCGCGATGGTCCAGCGGCTCGTCACCGACACGCTGTCGGACCGGAATCTGCGGATCGCGGACGAAGTCGGCCGCATCGCAACGGAATTGGGCACCACCTCGGTCGCGGTCGCGCTGGCCTGGATCGCCGGGCGGTCGGATATCACCTCGAGCCTGATCGGTCCTCGCACGATCGAGCAACTCGAAGAGAATCTGGTCGAGATCGAGTTGCCCGCGGAACTCACCGAGCGCCTGGACGCGCTGTCCGCGCCGACGAACGGGCCGGTCAACGGTTTGTTCAGCTCCGCGGCCTGAGCGCCTACCGCTGGTTTCCCGAATGCACCCGGCCGCCCTCGGGCTGCCGGGTGCAACACATCCCATCAGGTGCGGACGGGAGTGCCGAGCCGGTCGAACGCGTCGGTACTCCCGCATCTGGGGCACCGAATCGGCGACACTGTTGTCGACTAGCTTGCTAGCATGCTAGCGTTGATGCGTGGGCGACGAGGTGAAACAGTTCAACGTGTATCTGCCGGTCGAGCTGATCAAGCAGGTCAAGTTCCGGGCGATCGAGTCCGGGCAGTCGCTGTCGGCGCTGGTCGCCGAGGCGCTGCGGGAATACCTGGACGAGTCCACCTCCGCCCCCGCACACACCGACGGAAAGGAGCCACGATCATGACGACCGACGGTATCGAGGCCGTGTACTTGACCACCCGCAACTGGGGTAAGGCCGCCCGATTCATGCAATCCCTCGGCTACGAGCCCGATTTCACCACCGATCACAACTCGGGACTGTTCCGCAACGGTGACGGGCCGTACATTTTCGTCGCCGAGGTCCCGCACGAGGAGCCCAGCACACAGTTGGTGCTGCGGGTACCCGATCCGGCGGCGGTCCACTTCGACGGTGACGTCCAGGTGGTCGAGGAGTTCACCGAAACCCATTTCGGTACAACGGAAATGATCATCCGCGATCCCGACGGACGCCTGTGGACGTTGCAGGCGGCGCCCGAGGGTCAGCCGGGCCACGCACACACAGGCGAGGCGCAAGCATGATCGCGCGATCAGCGGCGCCGGACAGCTTCGGTCGCTCCCTCGAAGTACACCCGACTACCGGGCAGGTGCGCAGATGAGTTCTCACCCGGACGACATGCCTCCGGCACAGGCCCCCGGGGACCCCGTCCCATCCCAGCCCTCGAAGGACGAGCGCGCCGAGCGTTCCCCGGAGGTCCCGGCCACGAGTAGTGCTGTCAGCGCATCCGAGGATCTCGCGCCGGAGGATACCGGGGCTCGGGTGGCGTTGTGGCGAGCCCTGCACGTGCTGGTCGATCAGCCGCCGCATGTGCTGGTCGACGAGGTCGGACTGCGGCTGGTCGAACCGGCGCCCGGCTGGCGTGAGCGCCCGGATATGGATCCGGTCGGCACCGGCCCGATGCGCGCGTGGATCGTGGCGCGGGCGCGGTTCATCGAGGATCTGATCGTCGAGCAGGCCGCGCACGGTGTCGATCAGTACGTACTGCTCGGCGCGGGCCTGGACACGTTCGCCCAGCGGCGGCCCGAAATCACCTCGAGCATCAGGATTTTCGAGGTCGACCAACCGCAAGCGCAGGCGTGGAAGCGCAAGCGCCTCGAAGAACTCGGCTTCACCGTTCCGGCGGGACTGCGATTCGTGCCGGTCGACTTCGAAACCGAATCCTGGTGGGAACGGCTGCTCTCCACCGGTTTCGACCCCCAGCGCCCCGCGGTTCTGGCCTCCACCGGCGTCTCCATGTACCTCACACACGAGGCGAACACCGCATCCCTTCGCCAAATCTCCTCCCTGGCACCGGGTTCAACCCTCGCGATGACCTATATGCGCCCGATCGAGGAGATCGAAGAGCCCGAGCTCACCATGCGCGGCTTCGCCGAACGCGGGGCCCGCACCTCCGGCACCCCCTTCATCAGCTTCTACACCGCCGACCAGTTCACCGCCTTGGCCCTGGAGTCCGGATTCGCCGCCGCCCACCCCGTATCGGCCGCCAACCTCACCGACCGATACTTCCGCAACCGGTCCGACGGCCTACGCCCGGCCGTTTCGGAAGAGATTCTCGTAGCCACCACCTGAGAACCGGCCTCCCGCTACATTCTGTGTCCTTGATCGTCCGGTATCGGACAAGTGGAGCCACAAAATGTAGCGATAGGCCGGGCACCGGATCGAGGCATGCCTCCGTACGAGCGCCGTCGCCTCGGGACGGCCGGGTCCGAGTTCATGTCGGCGCGAATCGTCGAACTGCTTGGAGCACGGCCTGTTTCATGGCGGGGCTGCCTGTGTGGCCGGACTCCTCGATGATCTGCAATTCCGCTTCGGGCCACACTTTCGCCAGTTCCCATGCGGTACTCACCGGGCCGCTGAGATCCAGGCGGCCGTGTATAAGGATGCCCGGGATTCCTTTCAGCCGGTGCGCCTCGCGGAGTAGTTGCCCCTCCGGCAGCCAGGCGGCGTTGGCGAAGTAGTGCGAGCATATACGGGTCATCGCCATCATCGCCGGCTCGGACTTGGCGCTGTATTGGCCTGGACTGCCGAGGTTTTCGTGCGAGATGACCGCGTCCTCCCACGCGCACCAGTCGCGCGCGGCGCGGCGGCGGGTGCCCGGGTCCGGGCTGTTGAGCAATCGGCCGTAGTCGGCGAGGAGATTCCCGGTGCGGTCCGCCTCGGGCACACCGTCGCGAAACGCTTCCCACTGCGCGGGCAGGAACCGCCCCACGCCCCGGTAGAGCCAGTCGAGTTCCGTACGCGTCGTGGTGGTGACGCCGATCAGGACGATCTCGCTGACCCGTGTGGGATACCGCTCAGCGTAGGCCAGGATCAACGTCGAGCCCCAGGATCCGCCGAACAGCAGCCAGCGTTCGATCCCCAGATGCTCACGCAGTCGTTCCATATCGGCGATCAGATGCTCGGTCGTGTTGTGCTCGAGCCCGACCGCGGGATCCGAAGCGTGCGGTTCGCTCTGCCCGCACCCGCGCTGATCGAACAGCACGATCCGGTACGCGTCCGGATCGAAGCTCCGCCGCGACCCCCGGCTCCCGCCGCTGCCCGGGCCTCCGTGCACCACCAGCGCCGGTTTGCCCTCGGGGTTGCCGCTGGTCTCCCAGTAGACCCGGTTGCCCTCCCCCACCTCCAGCAGCCCGGAGGCGTAGGGCTCGATATCCGGAAATGGTTGCAGTGGTTGCATGTTCGCCATGAGTGCCATTCTGCGCGGTAAGTCGCCGGGGACCGGGGCACCGACACCCGGATTTTTGCGGTCCGCCGGTCTACCCGGCGACCGCTGCCGATCCGGTGTGAACAGAGGCTGCCCGGCCGATGTGCCGACATCGGATGCATCGGGCCGGAGTGTGCCGACTCGGGGTGCACCGGGCTTGTGCATTCCAGCTCCGGGGGCGCTCGGCTGACGGGTTCCAGCTCCAGGGGCCATCGGGTCGGTGCGTCCAGCTCCGGGTCCCATCCGGCTGGTGTGTTCCGGAGCTGTGGCGCCGATGGGAGCCCGAGCCGGGACCGAACACGGGGCACCGCAGCCTGAATGGACGGTGGGTGATCGGTGTGCGACGGCGACGCGCCGGGGAGAGCATGAGCTGCGGCTCGATGGGGCGGTAACTGTGATGGCGGCGCAGCCCGAGAGGCCAGGTAGGCGCTGGGTGCGCGTCAGGAGTCGGCGGGTGCGGCCGGTAGGACGTCGGTGAGGGATCGCGTGCCGAGTGCCACCTCGACCGCATCGTCGAAGCTCAGGTGGATTTCCCGGTCCGGGACGGGGGCGGGGCCGTCGCCGTGGGTGATCCCAGCGCCGGTGATCTCGTAGTGGATGGCCGACTCGCCGATGTGCACCGTCACGGTTCCGGCGGGGACTAATTCGGCCAGCGCGCGACCCAGCGGTAGTGCGAACCACTGTGTGCGCACCGCGTCCGTGGCACGCCGCGGGCCCAGCAGCGGTGTGCCCCAGACCGATAGTGCGTCGAGCACCGGGCGCAGCGCCGCCCCGAACTCGGTCAGCTCGTACACCGCGGTGGCCGCGCGGGGGCCGACGCGGCGGCGGGTGAGGATCCCGTCGTGTTCGAGTTCCTTGAGCCGGGTGGCGAGCATATCGGTGCTGATCCCGGGCAGATCCGCGAACAGGTCGCTGTATCGCCTCGGGCCCGAGCATAATTCGCGGACCACCAGCAGGCTCCAACGGTCGCCGACGACGTCCAGCGCTCGGCTGATCGCGCAGTAGTGATCATAGTTTCGACGGGGCACGCCCCCACTGTAACCGACTACTTGGAAATACCAAGTGACAACTTGGAAATTCCAAGTAGAGTGACCTGCAGCCACTACGAGGAGGACGTTCATGCAGGTGAAGCAGTCGAGCAAGCTGGCCGGGGTGTCATACGAGATCCGCGGCCCGGTCGCCGAGCACGCGGCGCGTCTCGAGGCGGAGGGGCATCACGTGGTGAAGCTCAACACCGGCAGCCCGGCATTGTTCGGCTTCGAGGCGCCCGCGGAGATCCTCCAGGACATCGTGCGCGCCCTGCCCGCCTCGAGCGGTTACTGCACGTCCAAGGGGCTGCTGCCGGCGCGGCGCGCGGTGGTGCAGTACTACCAGACGCTCGGCGTGCACGGCGTGGACGTGGAGGAGGTATACCTGGGCAACGGGGTCTCCGAGCTGATCATGATGGCGCTGACGGCGTTACTGGAACCCGGTGACGAAGTCCTCGTTCCCGCACCGGATTTCCCGCTGTGGACCGGCGCGACCACCCTCAACGGCGGCCGTCCCGTACACTACATCTGCGACGAATCCGCCGACTGGTACCCGGATCTCGCCGATATCGAGGCCAAGATCACCGACCGCACCCGCGCCCTGGTCATCATCAACCCGAACAACCCCACCGGCGCGGTCTACCCGCCCGAGATCCTGCGTCAACTGCTGGAGATCGCCCGTCGCCACAACCTGATCGTGTTCTCCGACGAGATCTACGACAAGATCTACTACGACGGCCTCACCCACACCGCAGTCGCGTCGCTGGCCCCGGACCTGCTGTGCCTGACCTTCTCCGGCCTGTCCAAGGGTTACCGCTGCGCCGGCTTCCGCTCCGGCTGGCTCGTCGTCTCGGGCCCCACCCAGCACGCTCAGAGCTACCTCGAGGGCCTGACCATGCTCGCCGGAATGCGCCTGTGCGCCAACGTCCCCGCCCAGCACGCGATCCAGGCGGCCCTCGGCGGCCACCAGAGCATCTACGATCTCACCCTCCCCGGCGGCCGCCTGCGCGACCAACGCGACCGTGCCGTAGAGGCATTGAACAGCATCCCCGGCATCTCCTGCGTAACGCCCAAAGGCGCCCTCTACGCCTTCCCCCGCATCGACCGCACCGTCTACCCCATCCACGACGACGAACAACTCGTCCTGGACCTGCTCCTCCAGGAAAAAATCCACATAGTCCAAGGCACAGGCTTCAACTGGCCCCACCC
>NZ_JAGPOX010000101.1 GCF_019038435.1 Nocardia alni | reverse complement strand
TTTTTATGGATAGGGCGACCACCGAAAACACCACAAGGCTATTCGTCGGCAGCGTCAGAGGTGTATAAGAGACAGTCGCGGGGGTGGCGGGGGTGGTCAACTTCGCCACCTGGGCCTCCTTGGCCTTGACATCGACACCGGCCTGGTACGCCGCGGCGACGTCGGCTTGCTGGGGCTGGACCGTGGTGTTGACCTTCTTGCCCGCCTGCGCCTGCTGGGCCAAGTTGACGAGCCAGGCGGCGGCGTATTCGGCGGAGGTCAGCGGCTTGCCGTCAGCCGAGTTCGAATCGCGCCAGTAGTCGAAGTGGTGGCCGGTTCCGTTGGGGCCCAGCGTGAGCTGGTACGGATTGCTCATGATCACCGGGATCGTGTTCTGGTTGGTGACGATCAGGCCGATCATCTCGTTGAAGAACTTCTGTGGGAGATAGGCCAGCGAGGACAGGTCATCGCTCGAGATCGTCTGGGCCACGGCCTGATTCGGTTGCTGCTGGCCCGGTTCTTGCTGGCCGGGCTGCTGTTGACCGAGCTGCTCACCCGGCTGCTGCTGTCCCGGCTGCTGCTGACCTGGTTGCTGCTGACCCGACGGCTGCTGACCGGGCTGCTGCTGTGGTTGCTCCTGCCCCGGCTTGTAAGTCGGGTCGGACACCTTCAGCAGCACGTCGAGGAACGTCTGCTTACTCGCCATCCAATTCGGCTGCGACTGAATGTATTCGAACGCGTTGAAGCCGATCTTGGCCAGGGTCACCGCGACGTCCGCCCCGGTCGCGGGGGTGAGACCCTTGTTCTGCAGATCGTCGACGTTGATCTGGCTGCCCACGTTCACCGCCAGCTGCAGCAGCGAAATGTTCTGCGGCGCGGCACAGGTGAGATCACCGTCGGAACAGAACGAGGCGACGCGCCCGTTCAGTGCGCCGAACCCGCCGCTGCTGTCGGTCACTGCCCCCTGTCCGGGAGTCGGCGTCGTACCGGTCTGATAGTTCTGGTCGAAGTTGTCGGGATGCGCGAACGGTTGCTGCGCACCGGGGAACGGGCCGTCCCCGGCCGAGCGGCCGTTATCGGCCAGGATCACCACACCGGTCACCTTGGATGGATCGACGATGCCGTAGGCGCCGCCGGTGGCGGGCTTCTGATCACCGATCTGCTGGGCTACCTGCCGCGCCACGGCGGAGCCCTCGCTGTACCCGACGATCGCGAATTGCGTGTTGGGGCAGGCCTGCCGGATCGCCTCCATCACCTTCTCGGTATTCGCGACGCCGGCGCCGACCGCATCGTCGAAGGTGGACATGTTCGCCGGGTACGAGATGTACATCGCGGCATACGAACCCGCCGCGACCTTGCTCGTCGGGGCGTTGATGACCGGATCCTCCCAGGTGCTGTGATAGTCGTCGGACGTCGCGGCGGGCAGCGGCTTGCCATCCGCGCCGACCAGCATCTTCGTCGTCGTCGCGGAGGGACTGTCGTTGCGCCCGGCGACCGCGATGGTCACCATGTCGTGGCAGGTGGTCACCGAGGCGGTGAGCCGGGTCTGCGCGTTGGGCGTCGCGAAGAGCAACGCCGCGACCACGACCACCACTACGACGCCTATTACCACAGGCGTCGCGATGGTCGTGGCGAGTCGGTGCCGCCGCACGAACTCACGCAGAGTCGATACGCGCTGCCGAAAATCCATGCCCGGTCCCCATTTCGACGTGATGACGCAAACGGCCCCCCGAGGACCATGTGCCACAAGAAACGTCGTCGAACGGGTCTTCGACGTTACGGATACGGCGTGGATCACACCGACCGGTAGCCTGGATCCGCACCCACGTCCACGCGCCGAGAGGATCCCATGCCACGCATCGCCACAGCGGACCGTGTCCAGCACGACGCGCTCCTGGAATTCCTGCGGCCGCGCCATCGCGGTGTCCTGGTCACCTCGCGCACCGACGGCACTCCCCAGCTGTCACCGGTGACCTGCGGCCTGACTCCGGACGGCAGCCTCGTGGTGTCGACGTATCCGAGCCGCGCCAAGACCGCCAATGCCCGCCGCGACCCACGGGTGTCGATCTGCGTGCTCTCCGACGACTGGAACGACCCGTACGTCCAGGTCGACGGCCGCGCCGAGGTGCTGGATATGCCGCAGGCCCTGGACGGTCTGGTCGAATACTTCCGCTGCATCTCCGGCGAGCACCCGAACTGGGACGAGTACCGCGAGGCGATGGCTCGCCAGAACAAATCGCTGATCCGCATCCACATCGACCGATGGGGCCCGATCGCCACCGGCGGATTCCCGCCCGAACTCGCCGATTCCTGACAGCGATTTACTGTCGGACCCATCTGGCATGGTGAGCGAAAACAGTGCCGGATCGACAGCCGTACCCGGTGTCAGGCAGGATGTACGGCGCGGACAGGTGACCGGAGGGAGCTCGAGGATATGCTGCGCTTGATCATCGGCATTGCGGCCGGGTACATACTCGGAGCGAAGGCCGGGCGCGTCCGCTATGAGCAGATCAGCAAGACCGGCCGTGCCATCGCCGCCAGCCCGGTCACCCGCAAACTCGTCGAGGTCAGTCGGCAGAAGCTGTCGGACAAGCTCAGCACCCAGCCGAAGCTGGAGCCGATGGAGCCGCTGGACGAGCGCACCACCGTGCTGGTCCCGCACGATCAATTGCGTCGCTGAGAGAGCGCCTGGGCGGGTTAGACCGCGCCCATGGCTTGGGCTTGCAGGCTCTTGCGGTATTGCTCCAAGGCCACGACGTCGCCGAACAGGGACATGTAGGCGTCCGGCTGTTCGGTCGAGGAGATGCGCTGGAGTTTCGACTTCAGTTCGGCGACCTGGCGGCCTATCCAGATCTCCTGGCTGCGGGCGATGATGCCGGTGACGAAGCGCTGGATGTCGTCCATCGATTTGACCGGTAGTTGTTCGGTGGCAAGCTCGCTGACCAGTTCCCGCAGCAGCAGATCGTCGGTGTGGTCGGCGACTCGGCCCACCCATTCGGCGCCGCCCAGGCCCGCGGCCGTGCCGCCCGCCTCGGCGATCGCGGCGCGGACGGCCAGGTACGCGGGATGGGTGAACACCTCGTGCTCGAGGGTGTCGAACATCGGACCGGCGATCGCCGGGTATTGCAGGGCCGCCGCCAGCGTCTGGCGCTGCGACAGGAGGACCGGATCACGGGGATTCGGCCGAACCGGGACGGACTCGGCGGGAGGCTTGTCGGCCGTCGAGCCGGAAGCCTTTGCCGGGGAGGCGGATTCACGTCCGGGCGGAGCCGCACGACGACGCTTGGCCTCGTCACCGACGCGGCGCACCACCAGTTGGATGTCGTCCCAGCCGACCCAGCCCGCCAGTTTGGTCGCGTACGCCTTGCGCAGGGCGTAATCCTTGATCTGCGCGACCACCGGCACCGTGCGGCGCAGCGCCTCCACCTGCCCCTCGGGGGATTCCAGGTTGTGCTCGGCGAGCGTGCCGCGGATCACGAACTCGTACAACGGAATCCGGCGCGCCACCAGATCCCGTACCGCGCCGTCGCCGGAGTGCTGACGTAGCTCGCACGGGTCCTGGCCGTCGGGAGCAACAGCGATGAAGGTCTGCCCGGCCAGCTTCTGGTCGCCGGAGAACGCCTTGAGCGCCGCCGCCTGACCGGCCGCGTCGCCG
Source organism: Nocardia alni (assembly GCF_019038435.1). GTDB lineage: Bacteria > Actinomycetota > Actinomycetes > Mycobacteriales > Mycobacteriaceae > Nocardia > Nocardia alni. Next base: position 33,187 of record NZ_JAGPOX010000101.1, on the reverse strand, counting down.
TCGAAGGTGTAGATGATCTCGCCGCGCCAGAAGTTGTCGTCGATCAGCAGGCGGCGCAGCATCCCCATATGCTCCTCGCCGAAGGCGGTGCCGCAGGAGGCGACGGCCGTGGTCACCCCGGCCAGATGCATCGCCATCACGTCGGTGTAGCCCTCGACCACGACGGCCTGATGGCTCTTGGCGATCTCGCGCTTGGCCAGATCGAGCCCGAACAACACCTGAGACTTCTTGTACAGCACCGTTTCCGAGGTGTTGATGTACTTGGCGGTCATCTGGTCGTCGTCGTACAGCCGCCGCGCGCCGAACCCGATGACCTCACTGCTCAGATTGCGGATCGGCCACAGCAGCCGCCGGTGGAAGCGATCGATCGGGCCGTGCTTGCCGGGTTTGGACAGACCCGCGGCCTCCAGCTCCTTGATATCGAAACCCTTGCGCAGCAAGTGTTTCGTGAGGGTGTCCCAGCCGCTGGGGGCGTAGCCGCAGCCGAAGTGCCGGGCGGCCGCGTCGTCGAAGTTGCGTTCGGTGAGGTACTTGCGGGCCGCGGCGGCGTCGGGGGTGGACAGCTGCGAGACGTAGAACTCGTGCGCCGCGGCGTTCGCGGCGACCAACCGGCTTCGGGTGCCGCGATCGCGCTGTACCGAGGTCCCGCCACCCTCGTAGTTGATCTTGTAGTTGATCCGATCGGCCATCTGCTCGACGGCCTCGACGAACCCGACATGGTCGATCTTCTGCAGGAACGCGAACACATCGCCGCCCTCACCACAGCCGAAGCAGTGGAACAGCCCGTGATTCGGCCGCACATGGAACGAGGGCGACTTCTCGTCGTGGAACGGGCACAGCCCCTTGAGCGAATCGGCCCCGGCGCGTTTCAGCGCGACGTACTCCCCCACGACATCCTCGATGCGCACGCGGTCACGAATTGCCGCGATATCGCGATCAGGAAGTCTGCCAGCCACGGAGCGAGTCTAGCCTGCGTCGTATCGTGTAGATACGCTGGAACGGCGGCCACAGCGACAACCGTTCCAACTGCTGCGATATCGCGATCAAGAAGGCTGTCAGCCACGAGCGCCGATGCAATGCAGCGATAGTGCCGCATAGATTGGGGCGTATCTATTCGACTGCATCGTGTTGCTGAACGGGTGCAGCCACCACAGTGGCCGTCCGTTCCTGTGGCCTAGCCTCACAACCTCGGCGTCGTTCGCGTCCGTTACCCGATATCAGCGGCAACGCGCTCGAGTCTGCTCTCGGTGTACGACGCGATCTGGTCGACGATCACGCGCACCCGCGCGGCCTCGTCGGTCGCCTCCTCCCACCAGGGCAGCAGCACGGGGTCCAGGCCGTGCGGGGCGGTAGTGAGCAGGTGGTCGGCGACCAGGGCGATGCGCTCGCGCTGCGTGGCCTGGCGGCGGTGGTGGGCGGGATCGGACATCACGTAGCGCAGGGCGACCGTCTTGAGCATCGCGACCTCGGCGGCGACGATGGGCGGCACCTCGAGGTCGGCGTTGTAGCGGGACAGCCGGCCGCTGCACGCCTGCCGGGTCGCCTCGACCGCGGCGGTGGCGAACCGGCCGACCAGATCGCTGGTGAGTCGCTTCAGGGCGGCCGAGGCACGCAGGGTGCCGTCGTAGCCGACCGATGCGGCGATCACCGGCAGCTCCGAGAGCCGCTGGGCGGCGGCGATCAGGTCCTCGTCGGACATGCCGCGGTGGCGGGCCTGACCGAGGTCGGCCAGGGCGCGCTGTTCGACCGGATCGGCCAACGCCCGCAGGTCGATGCGGCCCGCGATCACCCCGTCCTCGACGTCGTGCACCGAATAGGCCACGTCGTCGGACCAGTCCATCACCTGCGACTCCAGGCACTGCCGCCGCTCGGGAGCACCCTTGCGAACCCAGTCCAGGCGCTCCCGGTCCTGCTCGTAGGCGCCGAACTTGCGCACCGAACCCGTTCTGCCCCAGGGGTATTTGATGGTGGCGTCCAGGGCCGCACGGGTCAGGTTGAGGCCGAAGCTCTCGGTATCGTCCGGGCCGAACACCTTCGGCTCCAACCGCGTCAGAATCCGCAGGTTCTGCGCGTTGCCCTCGAAACCTCCGTAGGCATCGGCGAATTCGTCCAGGGCGCGTTCGCCGTTGTGGCCGTACGGCGGATGGCCGATATCGTGGGCCAGCCCGGCCAGGTCCACCACGTCCGGATCACAGCCCAGGCCGTCGGCGATGCTGCGGCCGATCTGGGCGACCTCCAGCGAATGGGTGAGCCGGGTGCGCGGGGTGTCACCGTCGCGCGGGCCCATGACCTGGGTTTTGTCGGCGAGGCGGCGCAGCGCGGCCGAGTGCAGCACCCGGGCGCGGTCGCGGGCGAAGTCGCTGCGCCGCTCGGGAACCGGAGCCCAACTCAGGCCCGCGGTCTTGGCCTCCTCGGCCACCATGCGCTCGCGATCCTGCGCCGTATAGGCGTCGGGCAGGCCGGTCATACCATCACTGCTCCTGGCGAATGCTCATTGTTCCGCCGTGTATTTGAAGTCGGCGGGGAAATGCGTCAGCTTGTACCACAGCAATGCCGCAGTCTCGCGGGCGATTCCGTGGAACTGCGATTCGCGGGTGTACACCGACGGACCGGTGCGGGTCGGCGCGGTCCACGCCCGCAATCCCGCGTCGCGCGCCATGGTCCGGGTGCGCATCGAGTGCCACGGATCGCTGACCAGCACCACCGAGGACAGATCGCGGGTGCGCATCGAGGTGGCGACGGCGTTGATGCTCTCCAGGGTGTCCGAACCGGTTTCCACCGCCAGCAGCCGGTCCGCGGGAATTCCCTGATCGGCCAGATAGATCTTCCCGGCCGCGGCCTCGGTGTAGGCGTCGCCGGGGCGCTTGCCGCCTACCGTGATCACCAGCGGCGCAACGCCCCTGGAGAACAGCCGATACGCCTGGCCCAACCGCGCCTGGAACACCGAGGAGGGCGTCCCGTCGTACTGAGCCGCGCCGAGCACCAGGATCGCGTCCGCATGGGTGTCGTCATCGATTCGCGCCACCTGCCACACCCGCACCGCCGTCCCGAGGACCAGGACCAGCGCCATCAGCACCGCCCCGACGATCAGGCGACGCACCCACCGTCCGGCCGCCGACCCGCGCGCACGATCACCGTTCGGCATCGTTACGCGGGGTATGGGACGAGTCGGAGCCCAGGACATTCCCCGAGTGTGCCAAAGTTCGATCACGCCCAGATTGCGGAGCCGGATATCGCCGTGTGTCGGCGCCGGCTCGCTGCGCCGATCGGCATGGCTGTGCCTCGCCATCGCGCATCGAGCCGGCGACACGCGTGGTATATCTCACCAGCCCGTGCACCGACGGTTCGGTTACCAGCCGCGCTCACGCCACTCGTCGAGATGCGGGCGCTCGGTACCGAGGGTGGTGTCGTCGCCGTGGCCGGGGTAGACGACAGTCTCGTCCGGGTAGCGCGCGAACAGCTTGCCGGTCACGTCGCCATACAGAGAGGCGAAATCCTCCGGGGTGCTGGTGCGGCCCACCCCGCCCGGGAACAGGGAGTCGCCGGTGAACAGGTGCGTCTGTCCGGCGCCGTCGGTCAGGGCCAGGGCCACCGAGCCCGGGGTGTGGCCGCGCAGATGGATCGCCTCGAGTGCGAGTTCGCCGACCCGGACCGTCTCGCCGTCGGCCAGCAGGCGGTGCGGCGGAACCGGCAGGGGGGCGGCGTCCAGTTCGTGGGCGGCGGTGGGGGCGCCCGTCTCGGCGGCCACCTTCTCCAGGCCCTGCCAGTGGTCGGCGTGCTGATGGGTGGTGACGATCAGTTCGAGCTGTCCGGACACCTCCTGACCGGCCAGCTCGAGCAGCCGTTCGGGCTCGTTCGCGGCGTCGATGAGCAGGGTCGCCCCGGTGGCGGTGTCCTGCACCAGGTAGCTGTTGTTGTCGACCGGGCCTACCGACATCTTCACAATGTGCGCCCCGGGCACAGAGCGCTGCTGCGGATTCGACCCCGGCGAGACATGGCCGGTATATGCGTCCAGCGTGATCACTCTTCGATCGTAACCACCGGCGCCGCGGTCCAGCCCCGCGGACGGCCGGTTTCAGCTCGCGGGCGGAACCGGCTCTCCCGAACGAGTCGCCAGCCACTGCTGAATCTCGATCAGGTTCCCATCCGGGTCACGAAGATAGGCGCACCGGATACGATCGCCGAAAGCGACCGGCCCACTGGCGATCTCGGCGCCCCGGGCTCGAATCACCGAGAGGTAGTCGTCCAGATCGTCCACCCGCAGCGACACCAGCGCCGTATCGCCCTTCCCCGCCCGCAACACCCCACCCAGCATGGCATCCAGGTCGTCCCGCTCATGCAGGCACAGACTGCTCCCCAACTCGGGCTTGAATGCCACATACGGCGGCTCGGGCTCCTCGACCTGCGGCCGCAACCCGACCACATCCCGATAGAACTCGACACACCGCGCGAAATCCCCAACTATCAATCGAATCTGAGTCAAGTGCACACTTGCGAACCTACGCTCTTCTCACCAGCGCGAATGGCGCCGCATCCGGTGTCTCGAATGTCACCGCGGCGGGCGAGGTCGCGGCGTCGGGTAATTTCGTTGTCGCGGCGGATAATTCGCATACGGATGATTCGGGTAGTTCCGATCCGGCATGGTGTCGCGCCACTCCGGATGGCCCACGTCTGCATGTGATTCACTGTCGGGCAACCACATTCGATTCACCCACTGCCGCACGCCCGGGATCATCAGGAACGGCGCCGCCAGCACGGTGCCGATCACCCGAAACAGGCCCAGCGCGTATTCCGCCACCTCGACGACGATGTGCAGCGCCACGATCAACGCGCACGGCGTCGCGAGCAACACGCACAGCACCCCGGCCACCCAGGCGCGAATATCGAATGCCGACACCGCCGCCACACCGAAGATCACCAGCCCGGCCAACGCGGCCAGCGCTACCCAGAATTGGAGCAGTCGATCGAGCCGATCGCGCGACATCCGCGCTGAGGCCACCACATCTCCCTCGCCGTACCCGCCACGTCGCGCCTATACCCCCGCGCGGCACAAACTTTCGCGTGCACACGATACTGCGCGTTCAACCCTCGGTACAGCCGTTGGCGGGATTCCGACGCCGACGTTTGAGGCCGGTTATGTCTGGATAATCCAGATCCCTCCCCGGGTGAACCCGTTGCGGTCGGGACTTTTTCGCAAGGTCGCACCCCGCCCGAACGCGGGGTGCGACACGCGAGACCCGATCAAGGACGCAGGACGATCTTGCCGTGCGTGTGCCCGGCCTCCAACTCGCTGTAGGCGGCGCGAACCTCGCTGAGCGGGTATGTACCCGCGATGGGGACGTCGAGCTTGCCCGAGGCGGCGAGATCGGCCAGCCCGGCGACCACGTCGATGGTGGCGGCCGCACCGCTACCCTCGGCCTTGACGCCGTACTTCGCCACGGCCGCGAAATCGGCGATGGTGTCGATGCGGTCCGGCTTGACCCCCAGGTCGATGGCCAGTTCGACATAGTCCGGACCGTAGGTGTCGATGAAGGCGTCGACACCGTCGGGCGCGGCGGCGCGAATACGGTCGGCCAGACCGTCACCGTAGGCCACGGGAACCGCGCCCACCGACCGCAACCACTCGTGGTTACCGGGGCCCGCGATGCCGACAACCGTTACCTCGCGTGCGCGAAGCAGTTGCACCACAAGCGAACCCACACCACCGGCAGCGCCCGACACCACGACGGTGTCCCCCGCCTCCGGGCTCACCGCACGCACCGCCGCAAACGCCGTCGTACCCGCGACGTACAGCGACCCGGCCACATCCCACGACAGCCCCGCGGGCTTGGGCGTCACCTGACCGACCGGGACGACCACATGCGTCGCCTGGCTGGAGCGCTCGTCGCTGAATCCGACCACCTCGTCCCCCACGGCCACGCCGCTCACCCCGTCACCGACCGCGACCACCCGGCCGGCGAAATCACTGCCCTGACCGGACGGGAACGTCGCGGGCCAGCGCTCGTGCAGCAGACCCTGGCGAATCTTCCACTCCCCCGGGTTGATCGAGGCCGCGACAACCTGCACCACGAGCTGCCCCGGCCCCGCCACCGGCTCGGGAATCTCGACCACGTTCAGTACGTCGATCCCGCCATACCGATCGAACTTCACTGCCTGTGCCATGACTCGCTCCTTCGTGCGATGACTGCCTATGACATAGCCGAACAGTGTTTCCCGATCCGTTATTTCCGCCGGAACTCTCAGGATCCGATCAACCGCTGAGCCAGATAGCCCTCCACCTGGTCCAGACCGATCCGCTCCTGCGCCATCGAATCCCGCTCGCGCACCGTCACCGCCTGATCCTCGAGGGTGTCGAAGTCTACGGTGATGCAGAACGGCGTGCCGACCTCGTCCTGACGACGGTAACGACGGCCGATGGCGCCCGCGTCGTCGAAGTCGATGTTCCAGTTCTTGCGCAGCTGCGCGGCAAGGTCTTTCGCCTTCGGCGACAGATCGGCGTTGCGCGACAAGGGAAGTACCGCGGCCTTCACCGGCGCGAGCCGGCGGTCCAGGCGCAGCACTGTCCGCTTCTCCATGACGCCCTTGGCATTCGGCGCTTCGTCTTCGGAATACGCGTCGATCAGGAACGCCATGAGCGAGCGGGTCAGACCGGCGGCCGGTTCGATCACGTACGGGGTGTAGCGCTCGCCGGAGTTCTGGTCGAAGAAGCTCAGATCGACGCCGGAATGGTCCGAATGCGTCTTCAGGTCGAAGTCGGTGCGGTTGGCCACACCCTCCAGCTCACCCCATTCGCTGCCGACGAAGTGGAAACGGTACTCGATGTCGACCGTGCGGGTCGAATAGTGCGAGAGCTTCTCCTTCGGGTGTTCGTACAGGCGCAGGTTCTCCGGATCAATACCCAGGTCGGTGTACCAGGCCTTGCGCGTGTCGATCCAGTACTGATGCCACTGCTCGTCCTCACCCGGCTTGACGAAGAACTCCATCTCCATCTGCTCGAACTCGCGAGTGCGGAAGATGAAGTTGCCGGGAGTGATCTCGTTGCGGAAGCTCTTGCCGATCTGCGCGATGCCGAACGGGGGCTTCTTGCGCGCGGTGGTCTCCACGTTCTTGTAGTTGACGAAGATGCCCTGCGCGGTCTCGGGCCGCAGGTAGTGCATGCCCTCCTCGGACTCGACCGGGCCCAGGTAGGTCTTGAGCATCATGTTGAAGTCGCGCGGCTCGGTCCACTGGCCGACCGTGCCGCAGTCCGGACAGCCGACCAGCTCCATCGAGACGCTGTCCGGGTCCTGGACCTTGTGCTTCTCGGCGTAGGCCTCCTGCAGATGGTCCTGCCGGTGCCGCTTGTGGCAGTTCAGGCATTCCACCAGCGGATCGTTGAACACGCCGACATGGCCCGAGGCCACCCACACCTGGCGCGGCAGAATCACCGCAGAATCCAACCCGACGATATCGTCGCGGCTGGTGACCATGGCCCGCCACCACTGGCGCTTGATGTTCTCCTTCAACTCCACGCCCAACGGCCCGTAATCCCACGCCGACCGGGTCCCTCCGTAGATCTCGCCGCTCGGGAACACGAGACCCCGACGCTTGGCAAGATTGGCGACGGTGTCGACCTTCGACTTGGGTGCCACGGCTGGAGCTCTCCCTCTGCAATGGTGAACGGCGATTCGTCCCAGGGTATCGGGCGTCCAGACAAGCGGTCCACGCAGTATGCCAAGCCGCCTCTCCGCGTTTTCAGCGCACGACTGGGTGCCGTCGCCGGTCCCGCACGCGTGCCGACAGTCGTGTGCCGAGCCGATTCTGGGCGTACCCGGCAGCTTGCCGCCCTCTCGACCGCACTCAGCACGTTCTCGTTCCTCGAGGTCAGCACCTGTGGTCCAGGAGAGCCGGTGTTGCTAGTTGACATGCGCACTTTTGCATATTAATAATGGCATCGGTTTCCGATAAGGAGTTGGCATTCGATGACCACCGACAGCGGCACACCCGCACGCCGTAGCCGCGTCGCGGTGGAGGCGCCCACCCCCATTCCGCACGACCCGTATCCCTACCGCGCCCCGGTCGCACCCAGCGTGCCCGGGCGCCCGGTGCTGGAGAACGCGGGTGAGCTGTTGCGTGCGCTGGCCGCGCCGGTGCGCATCGCCATCGTCCTGCAGCTGCGCGAGTCGCCGCGCTGCGTGCACGAGCTGGTCGACACCCTGGGAGTGACACAGCCACTGGTCAGCCAACACCTGCGGATCCTGAAATCCGCCGGGGTGGTGCGCGGCCTGCGCACCGGCCGCGAGGTGATCTACGAGTTGGTCGACGACCATCTCGCCCGCATCGTGGTGGATGCGGTGGCACACGCCGAGGAAGGATAACGGTGGGACAGGCAGAAAAGACCGTGGGTGTGCGCAGCACCCGGCAGCGCAGCGCGATCACCGCGCTCCTCGGCGATATCGAGGAGTTCCGGTCCGCGCAGGACCTGCACGACGAGCTGCGCCGACGCGGTGAGGGCATCGGCCTGACCACGGTCTATCGCACTCTGCAGTCGCTGGCCGACGCGGGCATCGTGGACGTGCTGCGCACCGACACCGGCGAGTCGGTGTACCGGCAGTGTTCCAAGGGCCATCATCATCACCTGGTGTGCCGGACTTGCGGGCGCACCGTGGAGGTGGAGGGGCCGACGGTGGAGGCATGGGCGGAATCCGTTGCGGGACAGCACGGATTCACCGACATCAGCCACACCCTGGAGGTGTTCGGTACCTGCTGCGAGTGCGCGGCGGCACGGGCCCGACCGTAAATCGGCAGGTTTCCGCACTCAGGGCAGCAAACCTTGACGCGCCCGGCTCGCACCCGACAGCACCAGCAGCAACATCGTCGCCATCGCCTCGTCCTCCAGACCCGCGGCCGGGAACGTGTAGCGCATGATCACGTCGGCCAGTTTGTCGTGGCCGATGACGCTGAGCGAGCCGAACTGCAAGGCGCTGTTGCGCTCGGCGACGCGCTTGTGCAACTGGGGTTTGAGCGGGCGATCCCAGGCCAGCACCAGGGTGAGGGTGAGCACGTCCAGGCCGGGGGCCAACGTCACCGCACGCAGTGAGCACAGCGAGCCCTCGTACTCGAACGCGAGCGTGGCGCCCTCGACCCGCACATCCACCGCGCCGTAGTGCGCCAGACATGCTCCGGCCTTGACCTGTAGATCTATCGCGGATTCGGTTGTACCCGAATCCGATTCATTCGTGGATTCGCTCACTTCACACCTCCGAATCGGCGGTCCCGCTTGGCGTATTCCAGGCACGCATCCCACAGATTGCGGCGGTCGAAGTCCGGGAACAGCGTGTTCTGGTACACGAATTCGGCGTACGCCGATTGCCAGATCAGGAAGTTGGAACTGCGCAGCTCACCCGAGGGCCGCAGGAACACGTCCACGTCCGGCATATCCGGCTCGTCCAGATACCTGCCGAAGGTAGCCTCGGTGATCCGCTCCGGATTCAGCTCACCGGCCGCCGCGCGCCGCGCGATTTCCCGTACGGCATCGACGATTTCGGCGCGACCACCGTAGTTGACGCACATGGTCAGGGTCATCACCGTGTTGTCCTTGGTCAACTCCTCGGCGACCTCCAATTCATTGATCACGCTGCGCCACAACCGCGGCCGGCGCCCGGCCCACCGCACTCGCACGCCCATCTCGTGCATCTCGTCGCGGCGGCGGCGGATCACGTCACGGTTGAAGCCCATCAGGAAGCGCACCTCGTCGGGGCTGCGCTTCCAGTTCTCGGTCGAAAAGGCATAGGCCGAAAGCCATTTGACGCCGATCTCGATACAGCCCTCGACGGTGTCCATGAGCACCGCCTCGCCCTGCTCGTGCCCGGCGGTGCGCGGCAACCCCCGCTCCTGCGCCCACCGTCCGTTGCCGTCCATCACCAGCGCGACGTGCCGGGGCACGAATTCCGCCGGAATCGCCGGTGGCCGGGCACCCGACGGATGCGGTGACGGCGGGCGAATCGCGCGGTCGGGCGCGGGAGCGGACTGGTTACGATTACCGATCACGCCCCTATCCTGCCTGATGCCGGTCGACCGCCCGGCAGGCACCGCCGAACCGGACGCCCGCACTGCCTACCGGCCCGGGCTCGCAGGGCGCGCCGCTCGGCGCACCCGCCCGCGTCACGCCGTCCGGCTCGGCTTTCCGTTCTCCAGGTGACCGGCGAACCGGCGGGACCAGGCGTTGTCGGAGGCGCCTGCCAGGGTGAGGTCGTACCACCCGTCCGAGGTCGGCACCGCCACCACATGCGACGCGCCGGGGTCGACCGTGAACCGATCCTTGCCGCCGACGACGAAGGCGGCCGTCGCGGACGTGGAGTTCCGCACCGTCAGCACGAGGGCGGGCCGATCGGCGGTCCCGCCCAGTGCCGCCGACACCGCGATCCCCGCAGTCTCCGGCCCGCCGGCCGCGGCGAACAGGAATCCGTTCGGGCCGTGGACCGCGAGGTCGTACCGTCCGGAATAGGTGATCGGCTGATCGGTCGCACCGCCGCCGGAGACGACGATCTGGGTGACCGCCGTCTGCGCACCATAGGAATACGCCTGGAACGCCACCGCCTCCTTCCCACGGTTGGCCAGGTGCACGGTCAGGTTCCCCGCGCCGACCTCCGCCCAGACGACCGGCTGATACGGCAGCGGCCGAGCCTTGGCTGAGCCCGGATCCTGCTGTGGCATGGACTGATTCGCCGGAGGGTATGGCGCGGGAAGTTTGGACTGTGTCTGATCGGCCTGCGCGCGAAGGGCATTCGCGGCGGGAAGCGCCGGAATGCTGGTGTCGGCGTGGCTGAAATCGAAGCAGCTCATCAGATCACCGCAGACCGCGCGCCGCCAGTCGGAGATATTCGGTTCGCGCACACCGGTCCATTGTTCGAGAAACCGCAGCACCGAGGTGTGATCGAACACCTGGGAATTGACCCATCCGCCGCGACTCCACGGTGAGATCACCAGCATAGGCACCCGGGGGCCGAGCCCGATCGGGGCCAGCGGTCCCGCACCCTGCGCAACCGGGACGCCGATCCCACTCTGGTTCAGCGGCAGTTCCTCACCCGCGGTCCCGGCCGGTGCGGTCGGGGGCACCACGTGATCGAACAGCCCGTCGTTCTCGTCGTAGTTGATGAACACCACGGTCGAGCGCCACAGATCCTGGTTGCCCCACAACGCCTTCAGCACCCGCTCGACATACGCCTCGCCATCCACCGGTCGCGCGGCCGGATGTTCGCAGTAGCCGTAGGGCGCCACGATCCACGACACCTTGGGCAGGGAGTTGGTCTCGCACGCGGTGATGAACTGCTGCAGAACGTAATCGATGTTCCCGCCGTCCTGTGTTCCTTCGGCGGGCCAGCCTCCGGTGACGTTGGCCCGCTGCGCCAGTTGCCGCACCTTCGGATCCGAAGAGTTCAGCGCGTCGTGGTAGGCGTGGAACAGCCACAGCGGGTTGTCGCCGTAATCGCCGAGGAACGGCTTGGTCGAGTCGTCACCGATGACGTCGTTGGCGTAGATCTGCCACGAGATGCCCGCCTGCTGCAGGCGTTCGGGATAGGTGGTCCAGCGGAACACCGGCTTGTAGTCCGGTGGATTGTCGGTCGCGGGACCGCCCATGATGCCGCCGGGATCGATGGTTCCGGTCCAGTGGTAGAGCCGATTCGGCGTCGTCGGCCCCAGGATCGAGCAGTAGTAGTTGTCGCACAGGGTGAACGAGCCGGCCAGTGCCCGGTGGAACGGGATATCGGCCTCGGTGAAATAGCCCATCGTCATGGGCGACTTGGCCGGCGCCCAGCCGTCGTAGGCGCCGCCGGCCCAGGCCCGATGGGTCGTCGTCCAGTCGTGCGGCAGGTCGGCCATGTCCTGTCCGTCCACCGCACCGGTATCGATCCGGAACGGCAGCCGATAGCCGACGCCGCTGGACGTATCGGGCTGGGCGAACACCGACGCCCGCCCCGCGGCGCCCGGCACGGCGCTGCCCGCATCGAGACCCGCGAACCTCGCACTGCCCGAACCACTTCCGGAGATCACCGGCCCGGCGGCACCGGGGGACAACCGCACCGCAGTCCGGTCACCGAATCCGCGAACCCCGGCCATGGTGCCGAAATAATGATCGAACGACCGGTTCTCCTGCATCAGGATCACCACATGCTCGACATCGGCGAGGCCCCCGCGGCTCGGCGCGGCACACGCGGGCAGCTCGCCGATACCTGCCAGTCCGGCGGCGGCCATCATGCCGCCGAGGACAGTTCGCCTGGTGGTGCCGGATGTACGGTTCATGCTTCTGGCTCCCGAATTTCGTATAGGGGTCATGAAATTCACCGCGGATGGTCGAGGTCCGCGCATAGGCGGACCGGTCACCGAATAGCCCTGTACTGGAACAGTCGCAGCTGGAAAAGTACATTCGGTAATCCGACGCGGAATGATCCGATGAATTCGCGATGCCCGTCCGGTAAACGGCCACCACCAGCCACGATGCACAGATCCACGCGATGGCCGAAGCAATTCATCTGCCCGTGCAGCCATCCGGGCCGACCGGCTCGACGCGACATTACGGGAGATCTCGGATCGGGAATTCGGTCGCGTCGTACCGCACTTCTCCAGCCATTCCATGGGTGTCGCGGTCGCCGAAATGAGTTGGCACCGACGGAGTTCGCGGCAGAACTGTTATCCTGAGACTGTTGTCGCGTTTGGGGGGACCGGTGGGGCTTGTCCGATCGGTGTCGTCGAACCTCCTGTCCTACAACGGTTGTGAGGGAGAGATTCACGTGGTTGCCGCCCGGCCCGGCCGTGTTCGGACACTCTCGCCGGGAGTCGCGGTGTTGCCCACGCCGTCGTCTCTCCCGGCCTGTCCCGTCCAGCACGGTTCACCGTTCGACTCCAACGGACCCCGGATACCGTTGGATACAACGGAATTCGCCGCCGACCCGCACGGCGCCTATCGCGACATGCGCCGTCGTCACGGTTCACTGGTGCCGATCGAGCTGTCGCCGGGCGTGCCCGCGACACTGGTCGTCGGCTATCGCACGGCATTGCGAATCCTCAACGATCCCGGGCACTTTCCCGCAGACCCGCGCGGCTGGCAGGACTCGATCCCGCAGGACTGCCCCGTGCGTCCGATGATGCAGTGGTACCCCAACGCGCTGCGCAACGCCGGACTCACCCACGCCCGCTACCGGCAGGCGTACGTGGCCGCCATCGACGGAATCGACCTGCGCGCGCTGCAGGCCACGGTCGAGCGCATCGCCGTGCCGCTGATCGACAGTTTCCGCGAGGCGGGGACGGCGGATCTCCAGACGCAGTACGCCTTTCCGCTGGTTTTCGAGGTGCTCAACCGAATGGTCGGCTGCCCACCGGAATTGGGCCGGCGGGTGGCGGCCGGCATGGCCGCGCTGTTCGACACCGTCGACGCCGCATGGGGCATGCGGCATCTGAGCGAAGCGCTGCTGGAGCTGATCGCGCTGCGCCGCAACGATCCCTGCGACGACGTGACCTCGCGCCTGACACACCATCCGGTGGGTCTGGACGAGGAGGAGATCCTCTGCAACCTGATCAGCTTCTACGGCGCGGCGATCGAGCCGCAGACCAATCTGATCACCAACACGCTGCTGCTGATGCTCACCGACGAGCGGTTCGCCGGCGGATTCCTGGGCGGTTCCCTGTCCACCCGCGACGCGCTGGACGAGGTGCTGTTCAACGATCCGCCGATGGCGAACTTCTCGATAACCTTTCCGCGCCAAGCACTCCTGATCGACAACACCTGGCTGCCCGCGAACCAGCCGGTGGTGATCAGTCTGGCCGGATGCAACAACGACCCCGCGATCGCGGGCGGCGACCGCACCGGCAACCGCTCGCATCTGGCGTGGGGCGCCGGGCCGCACGCCTGCCCGGCCCGCTCGGTGGCCTATCTGGTGGTACAGGAGGCGATCGATCAGCTCCTGGACGTGCTGCCCGACCTGTTCCTGACCGTGCCGAAACACGAATTGACCTGGCGGCCCGGGCCTTTCCACCGGGCGATGACCGGGCTGCCGGTCGAATTCCCCAAGTCTCCCGCGTCGAATCTCCGAGGAAGTACGTCATGACATACGAACCGATCGTCCTGGATACCAGTGGCGTCGACATTCAAGGCGAGTCCGCGCGGATCCGCGCACGCGGCCCGGTGACGCCGGTCGAGTTGCCCGGCGGCGTTCCGGCCTGGTCGGTGACAGACGCCACGGTCCTGCGCGCCCTGCTGACCGATCCGCGGGTGTCGAAGGATCCGCGCCGGCACTGGTCGGCGTTCGTCAACGGCGAGATCACCGAGGCGTGGCCGCTGCTGCCATGGGTGATCGCGGAGAACATGTTCACCGCCTACGGCCCCGAGCACCGGCGGCTGCGGCGGCTGGTGTCCCCCGCCTTCACCAACCGCCGCACCCAGGATCTGCGCCCGCGCATCGAGGAGATCGCGACCGGCCTGCTGGACATGCTGGCGGCCACGCCAGGCGGCGAGGTGACCGATCTGCGGGCCGGCTACGCCTATCCGGTGCCGATCAAGGTGATCAGCGAATTGATCGGCGTGCCAGATCATCTGGACGCCGCCATCCACGCCTGCGTCGACGGCTTCTTCGACGGCTCGTTCACGCCCGAGCAGTCGACAGCCAACTACCTCGAAATACTGCGCCTGGTCGGTGAACTCGTCGCCTACCGCCGTGAGAACCCCGCCGACGACATCACCACCGTACTGATCGGCACGCGTGAGGAGGACGGCTCACGACTGTCGGAGGCCGAACTCGTCGGCACCCTGGTGCTGATCGTCAACGCCGGTCACGAGACCACGGTCAACCTGCTCGACCAGGCCATCCACGCCCTGCTGACCCGGCCGCGGCTGCGCGATGACGTACTGGCCGAACGGATCCCGTGGTCCGACGTGATCGAGGAGACGCTGCGCTACCAGGCCCCCGTCGCACATCTGCCGCTGCGCTACGCGGTGGAGGACATCGTCATCGGCGACCTGACCATCCCCAAGGGGGAGGCGATCCTGGCCTCCTACGCGGGGGCCAACCGAGACCCGAAGGTGCACGGCGACACCGCCGACGAGTTCGATCCCGCACGCACCACCAAGGATCAGCATCTGGCCTTCGGCTACGGCGCACACCACTGCCTCGGCGCGCCGCTGGCCCGGCTCGAGGCCGCGGTCGCGCTGCCCGCGCTGTTCGCCCGATTCCCCGAACTACGATTCGCCACGGACCCCGGCGCACTACCGCATGTGGGCAGCTTCATCTCCAACGGGCACATCGAACTGCCGGTATATCTGCAAGCGCCACAGTAGTTCCACACCCCCGTCGTTTCCGCCCAAAAGCATGCGGGAACGACGGGGGTTTGGCTACGGTGAGCCTCGTTTCGTCCCCACCTGAATCGGGAGGGCATCGATGCTCAACCGGCGTGATCTACTCCGCGGCGGCGCGCTCGCGGGCGCCTCGCTGGCCGTGCCGAGCCTGGCCGGATGCGGATCGTCCTCGGACGCGCTGACGTTCTTCTTCCAGGCCGCGCCCGACGAGGCGAAGGTGCGGATGCAGATCATCCAGGCGTTCGCCAGGCTGCGGCCGGATATCAAGGTCGAGGTGCAGCTTTCGGGCCCGGATCCGAACCAGCAGATCCTCACCTACGCCGCAGGCGGAAAATGCCCGGACGTGATCATGCAGTGGGAATCCTATTCGCACTTCGTGGAACTGGGCATTCTGGAAAACCTCAACCCTTATATCGACGCCGATCCCACCTTCGCCGCGCGCATTCGCGACGACGGCGAACCCGCGCTCTACGATATGTTCCGCTATCGAGGCGGACAGTACGTCCTGCCCGAGCAATGGGCCGGAATCTTTCTGTATTACAACAGGAAACTGTTTCAGGAGGCCGGTGTTCCCGAACCTCCAGGAAGCTGGGAGAAGGCGTGGACCTTCGACCAATTCCTGTCGGCAGCACAGGCTTTGACCAAGCGGGATCGGTCCGGCGATACCACCCAATGGGGTTTCGTCGATGCTTGGCCGGTGCCCCGGTATTCCGCGTCGATCTTCGGGATGAACAACGGTGGGCAGTGGTTCATCCCGGCTATCGACCCACAACGCGCCGGAATCGATGGGGACGAGTTCATCGAGGGGTTTCAGTTCTATGCGGATCTGTCGGTGCGACATCATGTCGCACCGCGCGCCAGTGACGCCGAAGCACTACCCTCGATCGAACTGTTCTCCCAGGGTAAGGCCGCGATGGTGCTGACCGGACATTGGCAGTACAGCGCGATGCTCGCGACCCCGGATCTGGATTTCGACATCATGCCGCTGCCGGTCGGCCCCTACGGTAGCGGCGCGAAATCCGATATCGGCACCACGGGAATCGGGATCTCCGCGGCGAGTCCACGCAAAGAGCAGGCGTGGGAGTTCGTGAAATTCGCGACCGGTCCGGTCGGACAGCAGGCGGTGTCCGAGTCGGGACTGTTCGTGCCCGTGCTGAAATCCCAGCTGAACTCACCCGCGTTCGCCAAGGCACACAGCCGGATTCGTAATCTCGGAGTGCTGACGGGCGGGCCATTCAACTCCAATCCCATTCCCGTGAGCCCCAACTGGGCGCGAGTGGACGACGCTTTCAGCCGGGCATCGGACCACATCCTGCGGGGTGCGGCGCCGGCCACCTACTTCAAGGGGTCTGTGACAAGTCATATCGATGATGTACTCAGGGGGCAACTGTGACCCACACGTCCCTGCAGACGCCGACGCGGCGGCGATCCGCACTGGCTCGGCGCAAGGCAACGGCCGGACGCCGGTTCATCGTGCCGAATCTGCTTGCGGTGCTGATATTCATGCTGATCCCGCTGGCCTTCTCGCTGTATCTGAGCTTCCAACGATGGGATCTTTTTCATGCGCCGAAATTCGTCGGGGTAGACAACTACAGACGGCTGTTCACCGGTGATCCGATGTTCTACGTCGCGCTGGTCAATACGATCATCTTCACGATCGCCACGGTGATTCCGACGGTGGTGATCAGCGTGGCCGTCGCCGCGGCACTGAACGCGAAGGTCAAAGGAATCGGATTCTTTCGCAGCGTCATGTTCCTGCCGCTGGTGACCTCGGTCGCCGCGATGGCGGTCGTGTGGAGCTACCTTTTCGAACCCGATACCGGTGTGCTTAACACGATTCTGCGATGGTTCGGCATCCCGGCGGTACCCTGGCTGATCGATCCACACTGGGCATTGGTGTCGCTGTGCCTGGTCAGCACCTGGAAGAGCGTGCCATTCGCCGCAGCGGTACTGCTGGCCGCTATGCAGGGTGTTCCGGAGGAGCTGCTCGAGGCCGCGAAGATCGACGGAGCGGGCGGCCTCCGGCGATTGCTGTCGATCACCGTGCCGATGATCCGGCCCGCGCTCGGATTCGTCTTCGTGATCTCGATCATCAACTCCTTTCAAGCATTCGATCAGGCTTACGTACTGACCGGCGGTGCAGGCGGACCCGAGTCCGGCACCTATGTCTTCGGGATCATGCTCTTCCAGAACGCTTTCCAGTTCGACGATCTCGGCTACGCATCGGCGCTGGCATGGGTACTGTTCGCGATCCTGCTGATATTGACCTATTTACAGATGCGCTGGGGCAGGAGGGGCGAACAATGACCGACCCGGCACCGATCACATCGGCCCCGGCACAGTCGCCGCAGATCTCCCCGGTGACGCGCCAGATCATGGTGCGCCGCAGCGTGCGCGGACTGCTCATCTACGTCGTACTGGTCGTGATGGCCTGGTGCGCCCTGTTCCCCATCCTATGGGCGCTGTCGGGTTCTCTGAAGATCCAAGGCCAACTGAACAACTCACTGATCCCCGCACACCCGCAGTGGTCCAACTACCACCTGGTGTTCCAATACGTGCCCTTCGCTCGCATGTTCCTGAACACCGTGATCTACGCCGCCTGCGTCACCGCCGGACAGGTCTTCTTCTGCTCCCTGGCCGGATACGCCTTCGCGCGCTTGCCGTTCCGCGGCCGCGACACCCTGTTCCTGGCCTATCTCGGCACCCTCATGGTGCCGCTCACGGTCACCGTGATCCCGCAGTTCATCCTCATGCGCACCTTCGGCTGGGTGGACACCCCGTGGGCGATGATCGTGCCCGGACTGTTCGGCAGCGCCTTCGGCACCTTTCTGATGCGTCAGTTCTTCCTCACCCTCCCAGCCGAATTGGAGGAGGCCGCGGTCCTGGACGGCTGCAGCGTGTGGCAGACGTACTGGCGTGTCCTACTCCCCCACGCCCGCCCGGCCGTCATGGTCCTGGCCGTCCTGACCTGGGTGACGGTCTGGAACGATTTCCTCTGGCCCCTGGTGATGATCCAGCGCACCAGCATCTCCACCCTGAACCTGGGCTTGGTCTGGATGCAGGGCCAGTACACCTCCCACTGGCCGGTCCTGATGGCCGCCTCGATCATGATGCTGGTGCCCATGATCGTCATCTACGCCTTCGCGCAGAAGGCCTTCATCCGAGGCATCGCCACCACGGGCATGGCGGGAAGATAGCGGGCTGTCAGACCGCGCGCGAATGCGCCGGTTCGTCGATCACCCCGTGCGGGCGGCTGCGCTCGATCAGGGGAAGGGTCCGCAGCTGCCGCTCGAGGTGCCACTGGAGATGCGCGGCCGTCAGCCCGCTGGACTGACGGCGGATGCCCTCGGGAACCGCGTCGATCCCGGACCAGTCCCCTCGATACAGCGCGCTCATCAGCTCCAGCACACCCATCGCGGGCGTGGCCGAGCCGGGCGGGCGGCAGTGCACGCACACCGCGCCGCCCGCGGCCACGTGAAAGGCGCGGTGCGGGCCGGGGGTGGCGCAGCGGGCGCAGTCGTCCAACGCGGGCGCCCAGCCCGCGAAACCCATCGCGCGCAACAGGAATGCGTCCAGGATCAGCTCCTGCGGCCGCTGTCCGGCGGCGATCGCGCGCAGTGCGCCCGCGGTCAAGGTGTGCAGCCGGGGCGCGGGGGCGCGCTCCTCACCGGCGAGGCGCTCGGCGGTCTCGAGCACCGCGCACGCGGCGGTGTAGCGGCCGTAGTCGGCGACGATATCGGAGGCGAACGCCTCCACGGTGTGCACCTGGGTGACGGTGTCGAGGTTGCGTCCGGGATACAGCTGCACGTCGACGTACGCGAACGGCTCGAGCCGCGCCCCGAACCTCGACCGGGTGCGCCGCACGCCCTTCGCCACCGCCCGCACCAGCCCGTGCTGTCGCGTGAGCAGCGTGACGATGCGATCGGCCTCCCCCAGCTTGTGCTGGCGCACGACGATCGCCCGGTCCCGATACAACTGCACATGCCCGCCTCTCCGCGCTAGTCCGCCTCTCCGCGCCTTCAGCGCCCGGCTGAGTGCTAACCCGCCTCTCCGCGCCTTCAGCGCCCGGCCGAGTGCCGTCGCCAGTCTCACACGCGTTCCGGCGGTTGCGTGCCGAACCTATTATGGGCGTGCCCGGCAGCTTGCCGCCCTCTCGACCGTGGTCGTCGCGTTCTCATTCCAGACGGTACACGCTCTCTCCATACACCTGCGTGATACGTGGAGCGTGGATCGTGCGCAGCAACAGGGTGGTCCAGCCGGTGCGGACGCGGTCTATCCGGCAGTTGTCGGCCTCGATGAGCATGCGCTCGGGATCCTGCAGGTTCACCGAGACCGCCGGATGGCCGAGCAGCACGTCCACCAGGACCTCCCCACCGCCCCAGACGACCAACCGGCGACGACTCATCGCGATCGTGCCCTGGGCGATGTTCTCCCAGCTCGAGGAGGCGTAATGCAGTGGTGTCCGATAACCGCGCCGCGCCACCGATCCCTCCACAGGACCGAACACGATGATCCCCTCCGATTCCATATCCGAACGCAGTTGGGGTGTCAGCTCTTTCGAACCGAACGCCCGGGACATCCACTTCATCCAGAGCATCGTAGGTGGGCGCCAGACAAGCCACCAATAAGGTCACGATTCGGTAACAACTACCCGATATGGACGACCGACCAGTCGCGCGCTACCTTTTTCCGAGGGCAGACATGAGAGAGCATCGAATGACAACGGCGTCCACACGCGAACTGGGACTGGCCGAGCTGGCCGCCGCGGTCGGCAACGGCACAACGACGTCGGTGACGGCCGTCACCGCAGCACTCGACGCGATCGAGACCAGCCAGTCCAGGCTCAACGCCTTCCGGGTGGTCCGTCGCGAGCAGGCTCTGGCCGAGGCGGCGCAGGCCGACCGCCGAGTGGCCGCGGGCGTGCGGCTGCCGCTGCTCGGCGTGCCGATCGCGATCAAGGACGACACCGACATATCCGGGGCGCCAACAGCTTTCGGCTGTGGAGGCGATTTCCCCGAGGCGACCGAAGATGCCGAGGTGGTGCGGCGGCTGCGCGCGGCAGGTGCGGTGATCGTCGGCAAGACCAATACCTGCGAGATCGGGCAGTGGCCGTTCACCGACGCGGCCGCCTTCGGATACACCCGCAATCCGTGGAACGCCGAGCGCACTCCCGGCGGCTCCTCGGGCGGTTCGGCCGCGGCGGTGGCATCCGGATTGCTCCCCGCCGCAATAGGTTCCGACGGCGCGGGTTCGGTGCGCATCCCCGCGTCGTGGACGAACCTGGTCGGCATCAAACCGCAGCGCGGCCGCATCTCCACCTGGCCGCTACCCGAGGCGTTCAACGGCCTGACCGTGCACGGCACGCTGGCCCGCACGGTCGCCGACGCGGCACTACTGCTGGACACCGTCTCGGGAAGCCATCCCGGCGACCTGCACACCCCGCCCCCGCTGACCATCTGCGACGCCATCGGCCGCGACACCGGGCGCCTAAGAATCGCCCTCTCCCTGAGCATCCCGTTCACGGCCACCCGGACCGCACTGGACCGCGAGATCGCCGCGCACGTCCACGATATCGCGAACGCCCTGCGCCGCCTCGGTCACGCCGTCACCGTCGCGGATCTGCACTACGGCCTGCTGATCGGCGCGAGCTTCCTGCCGCGCTCGATGAGCGGCATATCCACCGCCCTCGCCGAATACCCCGGTGCGCAGGTGGATTCACGCACTCGCACCAACGCCAGACTGGGCAGGTTACTCGGCGGTCCGATACTGCGCGCCGCCCGAGCCGCAGAACCACTGCTGCGCAAACGAATCGGTCGGTTCTTCGACGACTACGACCTGGTCCTGTCCCCCACGACCGCCACCCCGCCCCAGCCCCTGTACGCCATGGACGGACTGAGCCCTGGCGCCACCGACGCCCTCATCACCGCCGCCTGCCCTTACACCTGGCCCTGGAATGTGCTGGGCTGGCCCAGCATCAACGTCCCCGCCGGTTTCACCGCCACGGGCCTGCCCGTCGGCGCCCAGCTGATGGGCCCAGCCGATACCGAACCCCTGCTGGCCTGCGTCGCCGCCCAGCTGGAATCCGAACTCCACTGGGACCGCCACCGCCCTGCATCGTGGTGGGACTAGATCACATATACTCCCCCCATGGGAGGGGTGTTCGCCCGGTTTGCGGCGGCACGATCTCTCGATCACGATCTGAGAGAACAAAATCGCCGCGCGAGCGTCGGTGCCCGCTATAGGCTCCGAGCGAAGAGCGGACCCGCTCAACCGGTACACGAGGAATGACCGAATTCACCGACTTCCAGATCGACGTGCTCGAGGCGCTGGCCGACAGCGCCGGCGCGCGTACACCCGACGAGTTGGCGCGACAGCTGGGCTACTCCGCGGGGGCGATCGCCGACACATTGGAGCAGTTCCGACGAGAGCGCTGGACCGAGCGACTGTCGGCCTGGCAGCTGGCCTCCGGGGCGGAATACGCGCTCCGTTCGCATCTCACGCTGACCGGATATCAGGTCGACATCATGCGCGACCTCCAGAACGCCAGCGGCGCACGAACAGTCGATGAGCTGGCGCTGGATTCCGGTGACGACCAGGAGCTGATCACCGAGACCATCGACTGGCTCGCCCGCAACGGCTATGTCCAGCCGGTCTCGGCCTACCGCCGCATTCCGGGCGCCGGTCTCGAATCGTCGCCCGTCGAATACGACCCATATGGCGATCAGTACGAGACCGATCGGAACGAATCCGGTCGCTACGAACCGGCACCGCACGAGGCCGATCGCTACGAGCCGGAGCAGTACGACCCCGACCGGTACAACTCGGAGCTCTTCCAACTCGACCGGCACGACCCCAGCCTGTACAAACCCGCAGCGTACGAGCCTGATCCGTATGGGGCCGCCCAGCACGAATCGGCTCCATACGAGGCCGCTCCATACGAACCCGTCTCGCAGGAAACCACCCGGTACGAGCCTGCCCTGTACGAAACCACTCGGTACGAGCCCCCCGCGTTCGAGCAGGCGCAGTACGAACCCGCAGCTTTCGAGCAGGCGCAGTACGAACCTGCAGCTTTCGAACCCGCGCGATACGAACCCGCGGCGTTCGAACCCGCACAATATGAATCAGCCGCTTTCGAGCCCGCGCAGTACGAACCCGCCCCGTTCGAACAGGCGCAGTACGAACCCGCCCCGGTCGACCAACCCGACCTTTACGAGACCGGCCTCATCGAGCCCGATCCCTACCGTTACGACACCGACCCCATCGGTATGCCGCGCCCCGAGCACACACCACCGGCACGCCGCCGCGTACCGACCTGGGTGCAGCGCCGCGACTAGAAACCCAGTTTGCCGAGCTGTTTGGGGTCGCGCTGCCAGTCCTTGGC
Source organism: Nocardia alni (assembly GCF_019038435.1). Classification (GTDB taxonomy): domain Bacteria; phylum Actinomycetota; class Actinomycetes; order Mycobacteriales; family Mycobacteriaceae; genus Nocardia; species Nocardia alni. Next base: position 10,478 of record NZ_JAGPOX010000101.1, on the reverse strand, counting down.
CACCTTCACGTGCAGGTGCAGGTAGATGCGGGTGCCCAGGATGTGCTCGATCTGTTTACGGGCGTTGGTGCCGACCTCCTTCAGGCGCGCACCGCCCTTGCCGATGATGATCGCCTTCTGACTCGGGCGTTCGACGTAGAGCAGGGCGTGCACGTCGAGCATCTCGGGGTCCGGCGCGGCCGCCTCACCGCCGGTGGCATCCTCGTAACCCTCGCGCGGCAGGATCTCCTCGATCACCACGGCCAGCGAATGCGGCAGCTCATCGCGCACGCCCTCGAGCGCGGCCTCGCGGATCAGCTCGGCCATGAGGGTTTCCTCGGGCTCGTCGGTCAGCTCACCGTCGGGATAGAACGCTGGTCCCTCGGGCATTTTCGAGGCGATGACCTCCACCAGCACCTCGACCTGTTCGCCCTTGGCCGCCGACACCGGCACCACATCGGCGTCCGGGCCGAGCAGTTCGGACAGCGCGACCAACTGCTCGGCGACCTGGTCGCGGCTCACCTTGTCGATCTTGGTGACCACGCCGAGCAGGGTGGTCTTGGGCGCCATCTGCCGGATCTGGGCCAGGATCCAGCGGTCGCCGGGGCCGATCTTCTCGTCGGCCGGAATGCACAGGGCGATCACGTCGACTTCGGAATAGGTATCGCGCACAAGGTCGTTCAGCCGCTGCCCGAGCAGGGTGCGTGGCCGGTGCAGTCCTGGGGTGTCCACCAGGATCAGCTGCGCGTTCGCGCGGTGCACGATGCCGCGGATGGTGTGCCGGGTGGTCTGCGGCCGCGAGGAGGTGATCGCGATCTTCTGTCCCACCATCGCATTGGTGAGCGTCGATTTGCCGGTATTCGGCCGCCCGACGAAACAGACGAAGCCGGAACGAAATTCGACGCTCACGGTGTCTGCTCCGCACCCACGGTGTCGTATATCGCACCGTGCCGGTCGGCGAAGATGATCTTCCCCGCCTCCGAGATCTCCCGCACCGCGGCCACTCCCGCGTCGTGGAACGGCGCCCCGACGACCACCGCGGCCTCGAAGCCCTCGGCGCCGCTGGAAATCGCGGCGGCCACCGCGGCCTGCAACGCGGTCAGCGACAGTGCCTTCAGCTCCACCGGCCCGGCGGCGTAGGTACGCCCGTCGGTATCGCGGACCGCCGCCCCGCTGCCGCTACCGCTACGTCCCATCGCGCCGCGCGCGAGCACCAGCAGCTTGTTGTCCTCGGCGTCCAAAGCGCCTGTATCGGTGGTACTCACGACTCCACCTCGCCGGTGCTCGGCTCCGTCGTGCGCGAAGCGCACCGTGCCCATGGTTCGCTCCGCCGCGCCACGCTCTCACTCATCATTGTCTGTCTCCTCGTATCCGGGTTCCTGGTTGCGCTTCTTCTCCGGTGCCCGCCGCACCACCACCGTGTGGATCCGTACCCGCCCCCGCGTGTCCGCCCCGCCCTCGCCACGCAGTTGCAATCCGTGGATGACGCCCTTGGACCCGGGCAGCGGCACACGCCCCAGGGCGTGCGCGAGCAGCCCGCCGACGGTGTCGACGTCCTCCTCGTCGATCTCCATGTCGAACAGCTCCCCCAGATCTTCGATCGAAAGCCTCGCCGACACACGATATCTGCCGTTGCCCAGTTCCTCGATGGGTGCGATCTCATCGGTGTCGTACTCGTCGGCGATCTCCCCGACGATCTCCTCGAGCACATCCTCGATGGTGACCAGTCCGGCAATGCCGCCGTATTCGTCCACCAACAGTGCCATATGGTTTCTGCGGCGCTGCATCTCGTCGAGCAGCGTGTCCAGGGGTTTGGAATCGGGCACGAACACCGCCGCGCGCATGACCTCGCGCACCCGAACCTTGCGGCTGCGTTCGGAATACGGCACAAGGTCTTTCAGGTAGACCACGCCCAGAATGTCATCGACGTTCTCCCCGACTACGGGGATACGCGAGTGCCCGGACCGCACCGCCAGCGATATCGCCTGCGCCGCAGTCTTGTCCGCCTCGATCCACACCATCTCGGTGCGCGGCACCATGATCGCGCGCGCGAGGGTGTCGCCGAGTTCGAACACCGACTGAATCATCCGGCGTTCCTCGGAATCCACCACGCCGCTCTTCTGCGCCATGTCCACGACCTCGCGCAGCTCGACCTCGGAGGCGAAGGGCCCGTTGCGGAATCCGCCACCGGGGGTGATGGCGTTACCGAGCACGATCAGGAAACGGCTCAGGGGACCAAGCAGCACCCCGAGAGCGTGTAACGGCAGGGATGCGCCGAGGGTCAATGAATACGCGTGCTGCCGCCCGAGGGTGCGCGGCCCGACACCGATGACCATGTAGTCCACCAGCACCATCGCCACCGCGCTGACGATCAGCGCCCAGCCGTCCCCCAACCAGGTGCTCAGCGCCGCCACCAGCAGTACCGTCGCGGTGATCTCGCAGGTCAGGCGCAGCAGCACCATCAGGTTCACATAGCGGGGTCGATCATCGACGATGCGCACGAGTCTGCGCGCGCCCCCGCGGTCCGCCCGGACCATATCCTCCACGCGCGCGGCCGAGACGGTGATCAGGGCAGCGTCGACGGCGGCGAACATGCCGCCCACCGGTACCAGCGCGATGGCCAGCAGCAGGAGGACAAGAGCATTCACGCCGGATCCAGTGGATCACCCGAGTCGGTGAAGCCGGCCTTGCCCAGCAGTCGCAGATCGCGGTCGGCCTGTTCGGCGCGGCGCTTGGCCTCGCGCAGGCTCTCGTACCATTCGGCGAGCAGGGTGTTCTGCAGGCCGAACATCTCCTTCTCCTCCTCCGGCTCGGCGTGGTCGTAGCCGAGCAGGTGCAGTACGCCGTGCACGGTCAGCAGGGCCAGCTCTTGATCGAGTGAATGCCCGGCCTTGGTGGCCTGGGCGGCGGCGAACTCCGGGCACAGCACGATATCGCCGAGCATCGACGGACCGGGCTCACCGCTGTCCGGACGCCCGCCCGGCTCGAGCTCGTCCATCGGGAACGACATCACGTCCGTCGGCCCCGGCAGATCCATCCACCGCATGTGCAGGTCGGCCATGGTGTCGAGATCGACGAGCACCATCGACAGCTCGGCCGCGGGGTGCACGTCCATCCGGCCGATCGCGAACCGCGCGACGCTGACCAGATCTTCCTCGGGCACGTCCATACCCGACTCGTTGGCGATCTCGATACTCACGCGCTCAGCTTAAGCCACGGTGTTCGCCCACTCCGCCAGCTACGCGAGCTCCGCCGACTTGTCGTCACCCGCCGTCCGCGACGCGCCGTACTGCCGCAGCTCAACCACGCCATGGCACACCGGAAGCCCGCAACGCTGCTACATTCGCCGCGATGAAGACCATGCGCCCGGTGTGCCGCACCGCGATGGTGGCGGTGTCGGCCCTTTTGTTGTCCACTCCTATCGTCGCGTCGGCGGCCCCGCCCGAGCCCGGACTCCCCGCGGACCTGGTCGCGGCGATCGGCCGTGACCTGCACATATCGCCGCAGGAATACGAGCGGCGGGTCGATGACGCGCAGCGGCTTGCCGACTTCGCGGGCGCCCAACGGCGGCAGGCCCCCGGGTCGGTGACCGATATCCGCCTGGATCGCACGGGTCGGGCCGTCGTCGCGCTCGCCCCCGGTGCCGGGGGCGTCCAGGCGGCGGCGCGGCGGGCGGGATTCGTTGTCGCCGAGCACCCTGTCCCGCAGGCGGCGGAGCACTGGGGTCTCCCCGCACCGCATGTCGTTCCGGTGAGCGATCCGGCGCCCGCGACACCGTCCGCCGACGCGGACACCACCTCGGTCGCCGGTGGCGACCCGTACATCAGTCTCCTGCCACCACCGAGCACTCAGGGCGCAGCCTGCTCGTGGGCGTTCAATGCGGTTGATCCGCAAGGGCATCCGGCGGCGATCACGGCGGGGCACTGCAATGTCGCTGTGCTCGACGGGCATCCGGTGAGCGTGGACCAGCACACCGCCCAGTCGCTGCCCGGCCGTAAGATCGGCGCGCAGAACGGCGTGTTCGAGAAGTCGGTGATCGACGGAGTGCGCGACTACTCGATCGTGCGGATCGCCAATCCGATGCGAGATGCCTTCCGCAACAACCTTGTTCGAGGACATATCGACGGACCGCCGATCGCCGTCACCGGTGTCGGCATCCCGGTCGCCGGTGAGCCGGTGTGCAAGTCGGGCGCCACGACGGGATTCACCTGCGGCGTCATCACCTCCGTGGATCAGCCGGATCCGAACCGTCCCCCGATCCGTTTCAAGCACACGGCCCTGGCCCTGCCCGGTGATAGCGGCGGGGCGCTTATCTCCGGCACGCTGGCGATGGGCATCGTCAGCGAGGGCTCGATCAACACCGACACAAAGGATTTCCCCACCGACCCGCCCGGACTCCTGCCGCCCGCCCCGCCGGGCGCCCCAAACGTGGGCCGAATCCTGCAACTCATCGGCCCGCGGACCCTGGAACGCCTGAGCCCGCCCATCGACGCCGTCCTGCCGTACATCCCTCAGGTCTCGATGATCGCCCAGTCCATCGGCGACGTCCTGGCCCAGAACCCGGGGCTGTGGATCCGAACCAAGTGAGACACCGCGCCGATCGGCGGTCAGCCTTCCAGCGAATCAGCCTGGTGCACAATCGAACTCAGCGACGTGAGCGCTCCGCCGCACGGCGCTGGGCACGGTTGCCCGGGTAGTGCGCGGGCGCGACCGCCGCAGGACGATCCGCCTCGTAGCGCTCGTAGGCGTCGACGATCTCGGCGACCAAACGGTGGCGCACCACATCGCTCGAGGTGAGCTGGGCGAAGTGGATGTCGTCGACATCGCCGAGGATGTCGCTGACCACGCGCAGGCCGGATCTGGTGCCGCCGGGCAGGTCGACCTGGGTGACGTCGCCGGTGACGACGATCTTGGAGCCGAAGCCCAGGCGCGTCAGGAACATCTTCATCTGCTCGGGCGTGGTGTTCTGCGCCTCGTCCAGGATGATGAAGGAGTCGTTCAGCGAGCGGCCGCGCATATAAGCCAGTGGGGCGACCTCGATGACACCGGACTGCATCAGCTTCGGGATCGCCTCGGGATCCATCATGTCGTGCAGCGCGTCGTACAGCGGGCGCAGGTACGGGTCGATCTTCTCGTTCAGCGTGCCAGGCAGGAAGCCCAGCCGCTCGCCGGCCTCGACCGCGGGGCGGGTCAGGATGATGCGGGTGACCTGCTTGGTCTGCAGCGCCTGCACGGCCTTGGCGACCGCCAGATAGGTCTTGCCGGTGCCTGCGGGACCGATGCCGAAGACGATGGTGTGGTCATCGATGGCGTCGACGTAGCGCTTCTGGTTCAGCGTCTTGGGGCGGATGGTCTTGCCGCGGCGGGACAGGATGTCCAGGCTCAGCACCTCGGCCGGGGAATCCGAGGAACCCTCGGTGAGCATGGCGTAGGTGTGCCGCACGGCCTCGGGCGTGACGACCCGGTTGCGGCCGGTGAGCGCCACCAACTGCTCGACCACGCGCTCGGCCAGCGCTACATCGGCGGCGCGACCGGTGAGCGTGACGGCGTTGCCGCGGACATGGATGTCGGCGTCGAGGAGGCGTTCGAGTTCACGCAGATTCTCGTCGGCCGAACCGAGGAAACCGAAAACGGACTCTGGGGCAAGTTCGATACTCGAGCGCGCGATCCGCGCCGCGGGCCCCGTACCGTTCTCGCCGGCGCCGATGCCGGGCTGAGGGGTTGTCGGGTCGCCGTTTTCACCTGGTGTTCTCAAAAGGTCCTATGGCCTGCTTTCCGGTCTCGAGAAATCTGCTGGCTGTGATGAAAGTTTACAACCGAGCACCGACATCTCCCAGTGAATAGAGGGCAACCGGCAGGTCACGGGGCTGTGCTGGGTGCCGGACTCGATAGCGACCCGCGATTGCCCCATTCGCTGGCGAAATCGCGGAAGATCCGGACCGCGTCGGAGGCGACGGCGTCGGCCGACCAGATCAGGCCGACCGCGCGGGAGGCGCCCGGATCGCTCAGTGGTATCAGCACCGGGCCGGACCGCGGCCCCTGCGTAGGTCCCGGCTGCGCCGCCGCGCGCAGCGGCCCCCGCGTCGTGGCGTCCGCGAGCGGCAGCAGCGCCGCGCCCAGCCCTGCCGCGACCAACCCGGAAACGGTCACCAGGTCGCTGGATTCCATGGCGATACGAGGTCGGAAATCCGCTGCGGCACAGAGATTGTCAAGGATGGTTCGGGTGCCGTGACCGCGATGCATGGCGATGAAGTCCGTGTCGCCGATCTCGGCCAGACGCACCTGCCGCCGCCCCGCCAGCCGGTGGTCGGCGGGCACGCCGAGCGCCAGGGGCTGCCGTAGCAGTTCGCGCCAGCCGAGGCCGGGCGCCGCGGGGCGCGGCGAGACGATGCCCAGGTCGGACTGGCCGCCGCGGACCCTGGTGGTGACCATGTTGGCGGAACCCTGTGCGAGGGTGAACGTGATCCGGGTCGAGCCGCGACGAAAGCCCGCGATCAGCTCCGGGACCAGCCGCGCCCCGAACGAGTGCAGGAAGGCCAGCCGCACCGCGCCCAGAGCCGGGCTGGCCAGATCGGCCAGTTCACGCCCGGCCGCGTCGAGTTCGGCCTGCGCGCGGTGGGCGTGCTCGTAGTAGACGTGACCGAAGTCGTTGAGCGTCAATCGTTTTCCGTGCCGGTCGAACAGCTGTACGCCGAGGCGCTGCTCGAGCCGGGCGAGCATGCGCGAGAGCGTGGGCTGCGACAGGTTCAGGCGATCGGCGGCCTCGCCGACGTGCTCGAGTTCGGCGAGGGTGAGGAACCAGTGCAAATCATCACGTTGCATGCGGGAATTCCTTCGCGGACCTGTGCTAATGCCTCTTTTACATCAAGTAACCCACTTTAATGCATTTCCTTTTCAAACGGCAGCTTTCCATGCTGGACATATGACCTACGAGGACGGACCAGCAGAAGCCGGTGGATCAGCGTCGGCAGCCGGGCCGGAGTGCGGACCGCGCACTTACGGTGTCGACACGATTCGCGGTCTCGACAGGCACGGGTCATGGTCGCGGCAGGGCGGTGAGCGCACCGCCACGCTGCGCGGACCGTCCACGACGAGCCGCGACTCGGATACGTCGCGTGGTTCCGGCTCGAGTGCGGCCGCGTCGCGTGGTTCCGGACCCCGCGTCGCGAGCGAGGCGGCGCGTCGCGACCGGCGGATCGTGCTCGCGCTGTTCGCGGCGGGACTGACCACGTTCGCCTCGATGTACAGCATGCAGGCGTTGCTGCCGAGCCTGTCGAGGGCGTTCGGAGCCACGCCGGCGCACGCGGCGCTGGCGGTGTCGGTGACGACCGGGCTCTTGGCACTGGCGATCATCCCGGCGGGCGTGCTGGCGAACCGGTTCGGACGCACCCGGGTGATGATCACCTCCGCGACGGCGACCGTCGTGATCGGGCTGCTGCTGCCGTTCAGCCCGTCGATGGCGGTGCTGCTGGCCGGGCGAGCGATCGAGGGCATCGCGCTGGCCGGCATTCCCGCGGTGGCGATGACCTATCTGGCCGAGGAGATCCGCGGGGCCGGACTGGGCGCGGCGATGGGGGTGTACGTCTCGGGTACGACGCTGGGCGGCCTTGCGGGACGGCTGATTCCGGCGTTCATGCTGGACGCCACGACATGGCGATGGGCCGCGACCGTGGTGGCGGTGGCGACGGCCCTGTGTGCGGTCTGGTTCGCGAAGATTCTGCCGCAGTCTCGCGGCTTCACCCCGCAGCCACTCGAATTACGCGTCATGGCAGCGGATTTCGCCGGGCATCTGCGCAACCCGAGACTGCTGGCGATGTTCGGGCTGGCGTTCGTGATGATGGGCAGCTTCGTATCGGTGTACAACTACCTGGGCTACCGGCTCGTCGCGCATCCGTTCGGATTCTCTTCGGCCGCAGCGGGTTTGGTCTTCCTGCTGTACCTGGCCGGGACGGTCAGTTCGACCGCGGCCGGACGCCTCGCCGACCGGATCGGCCGGCCTCGCGTGCTGATCGCCTCGGTGATCACCGTGGCCGCGGGAATCCTGATCGCACTGCCCGACTGTCTCCCGACCGTGTTGCTGGGCATATTGCTTTTCACCGCGGGGTTCTTCGGCGTGCACTCGACGGCGAGCTCCTGGGTCGGTGCGGCGGCCACCGGCAATCGCAGCGGTGCGTCGTCGCTGTACATGTTCGCCTACTACCTGGGCAGTGCGGTCGTCGGCTGGGCGGCAGGATTCGCCTACGGCCACGGCGGATGGGCCGGGCTCACCGCCTATATCGGGGTTCTGGTCGCCATCGCGGCGGCCTTGACCACCGGTCTGGTGCTCGCCCACCGCTCCGCGAGCGCTCCCGCTCGAGCATGAGAATCTCCTGCGGAAACCGTTCGAACCGTCTTCCCGAGCGAAGACGGTTCGAACATCATTCCGGCGTGCGCACGGCCCGTCCACCACGACCGTGAGCTCGGTGGCGAATTACTGTGCGCCGGCCTGGATTCCAAGGTTCACCTGGTTGATGGCCTGCTGGACCAGGTTGGCGGCGGCGACACGGTGCCCGGCCTTGTCCGGGACCGCCTGCTGGAGTTCACCCTGGGCCGACTGCAGGTCGCCGCGGGCAGTGAGCATATGCGGCTGGAAGGCATAGGCCACACCGGCGCCGGCCCCCGTGAAGAGCGCCGCCCCAACGACTCCGACAATCGCCAACCGCAGCTTGGAAATTCGCATTATGCACCTCTCGTACGTCGTGTGGAAACGATGTGCCGAGCGTAGCGAGTTCACGATGTGCGCGCGGGCCGCGCCTTCGTCCGAAAATATGTCCTGAACAGCGCAGACAGCGAGATTGGCGGGATACCCATCTTCAGGCGATCTTCAGCCGCTCGGACCGTATCCCCTGTTCGGCGGCATGCCGTGATCGTCTGGGCCACAAGGTATTCGGCCCAGCACAAGCCCCGGAAACAACCGGCAGACGAATGTCGTCGTCTCCCTTATGGTTGACCGAATGCAGGGTGTGACGACGTTGTGGCGGCCGACCGGGCCGACCGAGCTGGAGCTGGTAGCCGAATCCGGCTGGCACGCATGGCCGCCGCGCCTGCCGTCACAGCCGATCTTCTACCCGGTGCTGACCGAGGAGTACGCGATCATGATCGCGCGGGATTGGAATGTGCCGGATACGGGCACCGGATACGTGACCAGGTTCGCGGTCGACTCGGAATTCCTCGCGCGCTACGAGATTCATCAGGTCGGTGGCCGGGAGATCCTCGAATACTGGATTCCCGCCGGGGATCTGGATGAGTTCAATGCGCATATCGTCGGGAAGATCGAAGTCGTCCATCGTTTTCCCGACGACGCGGTGATACCCGGGGCCGCGTAGCGGAGGTCGACTACCAGCGTTCGTATTCGTCTTCGCGCAGACGCTTCAGGGTGTTGTCCATCCAGGCAGCGAAGCGGCTGGAGAGGTCTTGGGGGGCACCGGGACGCAGGGTGATGTTCTCGCTGCGGATTTCCATGTAGCGGCCGTCGGCGGCGTCGAACCATTGGAGCATGTTCGCGGGTTCGGGGTTGGTGTTGAACGCGCCTACTCGGAGCTGGGCCGAACCCGCGCCGTGCAGAGTGGACATCAGGCGCTGATAGCGCTCGGGCGGGGTATTGCCGGTCTGTGAGCGGCGCGGGTTGCGAATATCGTTGGGGTGGACGGTTATCGGCTGTTGAGAGCCCGGCTCACAGGGGAAGACCGTGGCGACCAGCTGGGCGGGCAGGTCGTCGGGGCGGCACATGCGCAGGCGGATGCGGCCGTCGGTGTCGCCCTCCGTGGTCTGATAGAGGATCGCCGCGTGGTAGGTGTTGCGGCCACCGATGATTCGATAGGCGCGGTCGGCGCCGGCACTGCCCTTGTATTTGGTCGTACTGCCGAATATCTCGATCCGCATATCGGAGGTCTGCAGGGTGTGCATGGCCAGTTCGATGCGTTCTGTCTCATCGAGGTCGTAACGCTGTGCGACCTGGGCCTTATGGCGGTCGACTTCACTCTGGTAAGGGAATCGGCTGGTGTAGCGCAGCAGGTTCGGAATGCGATCACGAGCGTCGCTGAACCACAGCGCGGCGAAATCATCGCCGTCCCAAGCCCACTCGGCCATGCACTAGTCCATTCGTGAGAGCGATCGCGCGGCCGCGACGGCTGCGGGGCTACCGCCCCCACCGTCACCGCCACACAGCTGGTCCGTCGTCGCCAGATTAACCGGAGGACGGAGGCAGGTCGTAGTCCTGGTAATCCCCACCGATCACGCCACCCGGTATCGTCCGAGGATCGTCACCGAGCAACTCCCGGGTGTTCTCCATATTGACGAGCCACTCCGGCCGCTCATGCTGACCATCCTCCTCACCCTTACCCCCCTTCGACCCCATGCCACCCATACCGGTCATCCCCGCGGTACCGGTCCCAGCCCCCATCCGCGCAGCCGCAGCAGCATTCTGCGCCGCGACCGGCGTACCGGTCCCAGGCACACTA
>NZ_JAGPOX010000100.1 GCF_019038435.1 Nocardia alni | reverse complement strand
ACACGGGAGGTCGCCCTGGCAACCCCGGTCACGGGCTGGACCCCAGGGCAACCCCACCCTTGATGTACGCGAGGGAGGCGATGTCTGTATCGGTCAGGGTGACAGGTCGGACTGTGTCCTTCGCCCTGTCAGCTTCACCGCGACACAGAGGCCGCTCCGGCAACCCCCGGTCGCGGGCCGGTTCCCAGGACAGCCCACCCTCGATCTACCCGAGGGAGGCGATGTCTGTATCGGTCAGGGTGACAGGTTGGACTGTGTCCTTCGCGCGAACCAGCTTCACCGCGCGGTACAGCGGGCGCTCCCCCAGGCCTGCGTCGCGGGCCTCGGCGCGGAGCTGGCCGACCAGGATGTCGGAAACCGCGAGGGCGGCGGCCAGGGGGCAGGCTGCCAGGGCGTCGGCGAGTTTGCGCAGGCCCAGGATGTGGAGTTCGCGGCCGCCGCCCGCGTCGGTGTACATGGCCAGTGGGACGATCTGGCGGCCGCGGTCGGCGGTGACGCGCAGCACAATTCGGCTCAGGCGGCCGGGGAAGACCAGGATCTCCACACCGGCCGCGGCCGCGATGTCGACGCGGCGGCGGCCCAGCAGGGTGCGGGCCTCGATGACATTGCCCACCAACCAGATTCGACGCCGGTAGATCGAGGCCGCATACACCGCGGCAGGCAGCATGAACAGCACACCGGCCAGCACCGCGACCGGCCAGATCACCATGAACGCGAGCACCAGCGCCACGATCAGGCCCACCACGGCGGCGACCAGGGTGAGCCGGCGCAGCACCGGGGTGTACACCTCGGGCGCGATCAGGTCGAGCCCGACACGTTGGGCCCCTGCGGGATTCGATTGTTCAGTCACGTTCACATTCGTCCGGGTAGCGGGGTCGCGAACGCCTGACCGAATCGCCTTGCGCGACCGGGGATGTGAGACGAACGCACTGAGTTGGACTGCCCCCGACTCGTTTCGGCGGGCCAGGACCCACCTCGGATCCCGGCCGCACCCGCCCCGCTACGGAAAACTCGCCGACCACAGCCCCTCGCTCCGCCGATCCAGACCTGGTCGCCGAGCCTACTATCACTGCCGCGCGAGAGCCGTCGAGACAGTCGCCACGACGTCATCGAGCGGGATCTGCCGCTGATCGCCCGAGCCGAGGTCCTTCAGGCCGATCTCACCCTCGGCCAGATCCCGATCACCAAGTACCAGAGCGTATTTCGCCCCGGAACGGTCGGCCGCCTTCATCGCGCCCTTAACCCCGCGCCCACCGTAGGCCAGGTCCACCCGGATGCCCGCGGCCCGCAGCCGCGCGGCCAGCACGACCAGACGCGCGGTCGCGGACTCGCCCAGCGGCACCCCGAACACGTCCACCCGGGCCGGCTCCGCGGCGGCCTTGCCCTCGGCCGCCAGCGCCAGCATCGTACGGTCGACGCCGAGCCCGAAACCGATGCCCGACAACGGCTGCCCGCCCAACTGAGCCATCAGCCCGTCGTACCGGCCGCCGCCGCCGATGCCGGACTGCGCACCCAGACCGTCGTGCACGAATTCGAACGTGGTCTTGGTGTAGTAGTCCAGGCCGCGGACCATGCGCGGATTGACCGTGTACGGCACACCCAGCGCGTCCAGGTGCCCCAGCACCTGCTCGAAATGCACCTTGGCCGAATCGGAGAGGTGGTCGAGCATGAGCGGCGCGTCGGCTGTCAGCTCACGTACCTCCGGACGCTTGTCGTCCAGCACGCGCAGCGGGTTCAACTCCGCACGCCGCCTGGTCTCCTCGTCCAGTGGGAGCGCGAACAGGAACTCCTGCAACAGTTCTCGATACCGCGGGCGGCAGGTGTCGTCGCCCAGCGAGGTGATCTCCAGCCGGAAACCGTCGAGGCCGAGCGAACGAAACCCGGCGTCGGCGACCGCGATGACCTCCGCGTCCAGCGCCGGATCGTCCACGCCGATCGCCTCGACGCCGACCTGCTGCAACTGGCGGTAACGCCCGGCCTGCGGCCGCTCGTAGCGGAAGAACGGCCCGGTGTAATACAGCTTCACCGGCAACTGCCCGCGATCGAGACCGTGCTCGATCACCGCGCGCATCACCCCGGCCGTGCCCTCCGGACGCAACGTGACGCTGCGGTCGCCACGATCGGCGAAGGTGTACATCTCCTTGCTCACCACATCGGTCGACTCACCGACGCCCCGGGCGAACAACCCGGTGTCCTCGAAGATCGGCAGCTCGATATGCCCGTAACCAGCCAGTCGCGCCGAACGCACGAGCGCGTCACGCACGGCGACGAACTCCGCGGAGCCGGGCGGAACGTAATCCGGGATCCCCTTCGGGGCAGTGAAGCTGCTGGTCTTGGTCACGATCGTCCAGTCTCCCCTACTCGTCCCGGGCAAGTCCAACCGGTTATCCATGGGGATCGACTCGACGTCGCCGACCATATATAGGGCTATCTCAGGAATAAATGGCAGACTCTTGCGACGAACGCGGACCTACACGGGAGGTACTAGGAGTGCCGAGTAACGAACAGCGACGAGCAGCGGCCAAACGCAAGCTGGAGCGGCAGATGGCCCGGCGGGCCGAGCGCGCCCGGCGGCGCAAGCAGCTCACCATCGCCGGGTCCGTGCTCGGGGTGGTCATCGTGGTCGCGGCGGGCGTCGGTATCTACTACCTGACGCGCGGTGACGATCAAAGCAAGAATTCGGCCGCGGCCACGACCAGCGCCGACCCCTCACTGTCCAGCACACCGCAGGCCGCGGCCCCGCCGGCCCCGAAGCCGCTGCCCGCGACGGTGAGCTGCACCTACCGCGACGGCGGGCAGTCCGCCAAGCCCGGAATTCACAAGCCGGACAAGACCCAGGTCTCCACCTCCGGCGCCACCAAGGTCCAGATCCAGACCACGCAGGGACCGATCGGGCTGAGCCTGAACCAGGGCGAATCGCCGTGCACGGTGAACAGCTTCGTGAGCCTGGCCCAGCAGAAGTTCTACGACGGCGCGCCCTGCCACCGCCTGAGCACCGAGGGCCTGAAGATGCTGCAGTGCGGCGATCCGACCGGCAGCGGGCAGGGTGGTCCGGGATACGAGTTCGACAACGAGTATCCGACCGACCAGTACGCCAAGGACGACCCCAACGCGCAGAACCCGGTCGAGTACAAGCGCGGCGTGATCGCGATGGCCAACGCCGGGGCTGACCCGCAGTCCGGCAACGGCACCAACGGCAGCCAGTTCTTCCTGATGTTCGGCGATTCCCAGCTGCCCCCGCAGTACACCATCTTCGGCACCATCGACGAGCCCGGCCTGGCCACGCTCGACAAGATCGCCAAGGCCGGCGACGACCACTCTATGGACTCCTCGGCCGGCGGTGGCAAACCGAACCTACCGGTGGCTTTCAAGTCCGTCACGGTGAGCTGATCGGTCGTCCCCCGGCCGGAGCGGACCGCAAGCTGGTTTCGCTCCGGCCGGGGCGTGTCGGGCGTGCGTCCCCCGATCGCGTTCGGGCATCCTCATTATTGCGAGTTGGGCGGGTTTGCGGATGCGCCGGAAATGCGCGTTATATGCTTTCTGTACAAGCAACTAAGGTAACCCTGCATTTTGGCTGGTAGACTGGCGATACGGAGTACGACGGTGAGTTCGTCGCCCCACAGGGCAGTCGCACTCGCTTCCTCAGTTCGGCCTCCAGGTTGCGGGTGGGATGCCGCCGTTGGAACCACCGTTCCTGTGGCGTTGTCCGTCACGATGCACCACAATCATCCATAGTGATCTCACTGCAGCATCGGGGAGCAGGCCATGGCCGAGGAACTCGACGACATCGGTCGCGAAACAGCCGCGATTATGAGGCAAATGTTGCAGCTAGCGACCTTGGTCGCGCTGCGCACCCGGGAACGCGGGCAGAAGGAAGCCGAGGCCCGCGTCAAGGTAACTGAATCGCGGATCAAGGAGGCCCGCGAACTTCAGCTCCGGGAGTCTCGGGAGTCCAAGGCCCGAGATCCGCGCAACTCCGAGCTCTCACGCATGTTGGAGAGGCCGCCCTTGGAAAAGGGCGTCTCCCTGGAGAAGGACAGCTTCTCCGAACATGCCAGCACAGCACGAAGCGCCGCCCAGGCCGCAGCCTCCTCCCGCGCACCCATCCGTTACGACTCCACCGAGCGCCGTTCAGCCCTCGCGCAGCACCTCTCCCGCATCGGCGTCGCGCCGGAGCTGGCCGCCGTGCGAATGCTCATGGAGGTCGGCCAAGCGCAGCCTGCATCGGAAGCGGTAAGGACTTTGCCGGATGAGACCAGGCGACTTGCACAGTCTCGCGAACTCGAGGGCCGCGGACTGGCCCGCGTACGCGAATAAACTTTGGTGTTACGGGTACGTCGAAGGCTGTTGCTCGACCAGTGGCGGCAAGGAGTGCCGTCAGTGGTGCGACCGCACTCCTAATCCTGTGCGGCTGGCAATGCCAGCCGCACAGGGGTATTCGATCAGACCCGGTAGTCCCTGGCGTCGTCCGGATCGGTGAACATTCCCGGACTGACTGCTGACGGTAGCGGGGTGAGTAGTTCCTTATGCCCATGCCGTGCGCTGCAATAGCGGAACGGGCCGCGCGGGTCCAACAGCTGCTTCATCTGCGGGTCGGCCAGGGTCAGGAACCACTCGCTGAGGCCCACCGGAGCTTTCTGCCGGAAGAATTCCCATGCCCGCCACAGTGAATCGAGCCGAATGATCGCCTCGGGGTGCCGCCACCACTCCGGACACCAAACAGTTTCGGTGGTATCGGTGACCTGACGCTGATAGGTCACGCTCAAGTAGTTCTCTACGAATTCGACCACCGATGCGTAGACCCTGTCGACAGGTTCCTTCTCCTTGGAACTCTCCGGCAACGGAGGTGTCAACGGCGCCATCCAGTCGAAGACCTCCCGTGGCGGAGAAGTCAGCGGTAGTGGCGCCAACAACTGGCGATGTCCATGACGCGCGTTGCAGTACTTGAACGGACCAGAAGGGTCGAGCAGCTTGGTCATGTGCGGATCAGCATGGTCGGTGAACCAGATACTAAGGCCGGTGGTCTCCCTCAATCGGTAGTGCTCCCATGCCCGCCAGAGCGAGTCCAGCCGGACGACCGCCTCGGTGTGCTTCCACCATTCCGGGCACCACACGGCGTCAGTGGTATCGGTGACCTGCCGCTGATAAATGTAGCGCAGGTACTCGTCGACGAAAGCCGCGACGTTTCTGAAGTGCGTGGGCGTCGACTCCTCCGGTTGCGTCACCGATCCACCTCGCTAACGCCCATGATTCCTGTACCACAATCCATCACAGGGGCTGAACCTCCTGCGGTTGTCCGTACTGGTCCGGCTGATTCGCCGGGGCGAGCTCACGCTCCTGAACGAGATCGCTCATCGTGGTAGTGCGGCGAGCACCGGGCTCGTAGCGCTCGAGCGACGCGCGAACTTCGCTATCGTACTCGCCCTCCCACCAGGGGATGGTGCGGACCAGGACGGCCGGAGCAGCCGAGGTGAACACGATGATGCGCCCACGCGGCAGGGTGACCAAGGCGTTGACGTTGAAGGTGCGCGACGAGCCGAGCGAGCGTGAATAACTCTTGCCTCCCTTGGATTCCGACATCGACTGGGAGATCGAGTCATAGTCTCCGATGACCTCCGACCGTTCGGTGAGGAATTTGGTGTCGTCGATGCCGCTGCCCAGGACCTTAATGTTTGCCGCCGACCACAGCGCCGCCATGCCGTCCTCGCCCCAGCATCGTGCGCCTTGCGCCCACGATTGCAGAACGGTCATCACGACGATGCCGCGCGAGCCGAAATGGCTGTATTGCTTGGGAAGATCCTTCCAGCGCACCACGTTCGCGGCCTCGTCCAGTACCGCGAGCAGCGGCACCCGCAGCCGCCCGTGCGGCATTTGGGTCGCCTGGCGCATCGCCACATCGATCACGGCTGCGGTCAGTGCACTGACCAGCGGAGCAGCCGAACCGCGACCCTCCAGCGAGAGGCTGTACAACGTGCCGTTGCGTTCGAGAAATTCCAGCTCGTCGAATTCATATCGGTCACCGCCCGGCGTGATCCACGGATGCACATTGGACATCTTCAGGCAGCCGATCATCTTCTTGGCCGTACCGAAGATGCCGCTCTTGGTGCGCTCGTCGGTGTTGTACTGCGCGGACAGACTCGACGCCGTCAGGCTCAAGTCGGCGGATTGCCAGTAGGACGTGGCCTGACGCAGAACCTCGATAGGCTCCGGATTACGAGAGTTGGTGACCCACTCCCATACCTGCACGATCGGCTGCTGCGCCACCGCCGCGGCCAAAAACAGGCTCGCCAGCAGGTCCTCGGCCTCGGTATCGAAATAGGCGTCACCCTTGGAATCGCTGCCGCTGTCGGCGTCGGCGAAGTGGCCGGCCAGCTGCGCCGCACGCATCTCACAGCCTGGCCGCCGCGCGTCCACCCAACGCAGCGGATCCCAATACCAGGTAACCGTCTCCTCCGGCCCCATGGCCACGCCCTGGGGATCGAAGACGTAGACGTAGCGTGGATCGCCCTTACGCTCCCTTACACCACGCGTCGCGTCGACAACATCGCGCTTGTTCGAGGTCGCGATCACCGGGCCTATCGCAGACAGGATCGCCGGAATCACCCGCGAGGTGGACTTGCCCTGACGCGGACCCCAGATATCCAGATGCAGATCCTCGTAGGAGCCGTACAACGGGATACCCTCGGCGACAGAGATGCCGATCGGGACGCCGGGCGAATCGTTGTAGCCCAGTGAAACATCGAGCTGGGTGGCCTTCTCGCGCACACCCTTCTCGGTCAGCGCGGCGATAGCCCCGCCCTGGCCCATATGTTGCGCTTTGGCGTCGACCGCGAGTACGCCCTTACTACGGCGCTTCGCGAGTTCCTTCCGAATCATCACATACGCGATCACCGCCAAGATCACCAAGAGCACGATCAGCGTCGACGGGAAGGGCCAGTGCAGCTTGCCCTTCACCAGCGCGATCGCGATCGCGATCGGGTTGATCGGGATGTTCTGCTTGGTGGAGGACAGGAGATTGCCCAGTTGCAGCGCCACCCACAGGGTTCCGAGGACCGCGAACCCGAAGTAGATCATATACAGGGTGACGTCGGGGCCCGGTACGGCCGGGTCCTGCACCTTCTTCTTCGCCATGTCCGCCTCCTGGTGATGCGTTATGTGGTTGCCGCTCAGCGGAATCCGTCGAGCCGCCAGCCGCTGGGAGTGCGCACGACGGTGGCGATGACCGTCGTGGGTGGCAGCGACTCGTTGTGGCCGTCGGGATAGACGACGGTCTGCTCGATTCCGATCTTGTACTGCTGATGGTCGGGATCGGCGCTGGGCGGCGCCGTCTCGTCCGAGGCGAAGGCGAAGGCCCGCACCGTCGCGCCGGCCTGGGCCCACTGCGCCCACTGCAGCGAGGTGCCCGGCGTCTCGTTCGGGCTCGGCGGCGTGTCGAGTGCGCGAATCAGGCTGGGGCCCAGCCACTTCTGCGCACGCTGGAGCGATGAGCCCTGCGACTCGCGCGCCGGATACCAGGTGTAGATCTCCTTCAGCGCCGCGACCGCGACGCCGTCGGGGGTGCTCGGATCCGGCGCCGGGGCGGCCTCGAGCGGCCGGACGGTGGAGGTCGGCGCCTGCACCGAATCCGAACTCGAACTGCCACCACCGCACGCGGCGGTCGATACCGCGATGCCCACCACCAGTATCACCACCACATTCACATATCGGACGGACCTCGGAGCCTTGCCACCCAGGATTCCCAAGCGCTCCCTCCAGGCTATCCGGCGAGACCGACAGTTCGCAGCTACCGGCGAGTCGTCATGCCCGGCGTGTCCAGTATTCACAGCATCCTCCGCAACCGAACATCGCCCGGAATCGGCGCCTTGCTGACACCCGATGGATCGGCGGCGCGCAGCATCGTGCCGCCGCCCATGTAGATCCCCACCTCCGCGGGACCGCGCCGGCCGAAGCGGGAGAACACCAGATCGCCGGGCCGCGCCTGGGACAGCGTCACCTCCTCGCCCATCTCCCACTGCTGTTCGGCGGTGCGCGGCAGGTTGATTCGGCCCGAGGAGGCCGCGAAGACCGCCGCCGAGGTCAGGCCCGGACCGTCCAGGCCGCCGGAGGTCGGCCCGCCCGGACCGCCGCCGCCCCACACGTACGGGGTGCCGAGCCACTGCTCCCCCGCCTGCACGACCGCGTCGCCGCCGGAACCCTCGGAGGTCCCGGGCTCGAATCGGCCCTCCGAACCGGCCGCCCGGTAGGACGGTTCCATCGCCAGGATGTTCGCGACGTACGGCTGGGTCTCGGTGAAATGCGCGGCCACCTGATCGGGCATGCCGCCCGAGGCGAGCACCGCGCCCGCACCGGCGTTGTAGGCGGCCAGCGTGAGCGGCACCACTTCGCCGTGCACCTTGCCCTGCCGCTCCCAGCCCTCGATCTCGTGCGCCAGCGCGCACATGTAGCGGCCCTGCGCGATGATCGAGTCGCCGTCGTCCCACAGGCTCGGCGAGCCCCTGCCGTCCACGTCGAGCAGATACGGCTTGCCGTCGTCGGGATCGGTCTCGGCCGCTGTGCCGGGCAGGAATTGGGCCAGGCCCTCGGCCCCGGCCGGGGAGGTCAGTCCGCGCTGGAAGCCCGACTCCTGCCGTCCCTGCGCGGCCAGGATCGACGGTGTGATCTCCGGGCAGATCGAACCCGCACGGCGATACCAGATTTCGAGTTCGGGCGGCACCTTGCCCGGCGCGAGCGCACCTCCCGCGGTGCCGAAACCGCGGACGCACAACGGATCCACCGAATTCGGGTAGGCGCCACCGGCCTGCGGGGTGGGCGCACCGTCCAGCCAGGGCAGCGGATCGATCTGGGTCCCGCCGGTCAGCCGGCCGCCCGGGACGATCTCGAAATGCAGGTGCGGGCCCGAGGATTCGCCCGCCGAGCCGACCGCGCCGATCTGCTGTCCCGCCCGGACCCGCTGCCCCACCTGCACCCGCACGCCGCTGGTCCATTCGTGCCCGTACACCGCGGAGAAGGGGCGCCCGTTGACGTCGGTGGAGTCGATGACGATCCAGTTCCCGAATCCCGAGGCCGGACCGGCGGCCACGACGGTGCCGTCGGCCACGGAGTAGATGGGCGTACCGTCCGGGGCGCCGAAGTCCACACCCATATGCGTGCCGCCGCGCGCACCGAACGGATCGGTGACGTGGAAGGTTCCGGCGGGCAGCGGCCAGACCCGCCGGATCGGCGCGAGCGGATCCCCCGAACCCGGCGCGGTCGGCCCCGGATTCACCAGCGCCGCGGGCGCATTCGGCGGACCTTGTGTAATGCCTCCCGCAGCAGGCTGATTCGCCCCGTTCGGAGAGTTCGTGGCCCGCCCGGGAATCGGTGGCCCGTACGTCCTGGGCACACTCGGCGCCGCGGCCGGCGCATTCGATATCGACGCACCGGGAGCGGCCGTATCCGGCGCACCGCCCGAGGGCGCCGCCTCACCCGACAGCCCGCTGCCACCGGAGGTGGGCGCGGTACTGGACACCGTCTGCTGATCCGCGCAATCGTCCTCGGAGGACGGCAGCACGATCACGATCACCAGTGCGAGCAACGCGATCACACTGCCCAGCCCCATCCACAACCAGGATTTGACGTTCAGCACACGCCCACCCCGTCATCCTGGCGTGCCGACTGCCGTGATCCACACCCGCGTGTGATCACGGCTTTCCTTTTCGCGGAAAAACAGCGCTCACGTGAGACGTTTGTTGTCGTTGAGGGTTTCGACGAGGGTGCGGTTCATTTCCGCGGCGGCCGCCAGTTGTTGTTGCAGCAGGGCCACTTTGCGGCGCAGCGCGCCCGCGTCCATGCGATCCAGGCCCGGGCCCTCGGCCGCGCGGACCCAGTTGCGCACCGAA
This sequence comes from Nocardia alni, assembly GCF_019038435.1. GTDB lineage: Bacteria > Actinomycetota > Actinomycetes > Mycobacteriales > Mycobacteriaceae > Nocardia > Nocardia alni. The sequence goes on along the minus strand of NZ_JAGPOX010000100.1, from coordinate 27,079 downwards.
TTGGTGTGCACGCCGATCTGCTCGGCCACCACCCGGCATGCCTCGGATTCGCTGCGCAGCTTGCCCGTCAACGCGACCACCTGCTGGACCGCGGCCTGGCGCACCTGCGGTGACACTCGTCGATACGACCTGTGCGGCATCATACGGCCAACCTCCCTAACCGACCGTGGCTGCCTCTCACGCGGCACTCCCCTCGTCACCCTCGCCGCCGGTGGAGTCGCCATCGCGGCGGGCAGTGGATTCGGTGAATTCGCTGAAACGCTGGTTGGTTTCGTGGATTCCGCTCTCCCTCTCCGAGGGCGTGAACTCCATGTGGAACGGTATGCCCGGCCGGCGATCCTCGCCGATCTTCAGCAGGAATTTGCCGGTGCCGGGTGCGGGCGGGCGGGCCTGGCCGGGCTTGAGCGCCTCACCCGTCAACGCCTGGGGCGCAGACCATCCGGTCACCATTTCCTCCTCGGCCGATGTGAAGGGAACCGTCGAATCCAGCCGCTTGATCTCCTCGGGCGGCAGCGCGCCGAAGATCTTCGCGCGAGCTCGCTCCAGGAAACCGATCGCCTTGGCGATGGCGGCCTCGGAGCCCAGTGACTGCAGGTCCTTGATGGTGTGGCTGATCATGATCAGCGAGGTGGCCAGGCCGCGCTGCAGACGGGTCAGCTCGTCGACCCGGTCGACCATGAAATCGCCCAGCCCCAGCACCTGCCACAGCTCGTCCATCACGACCTGGAAGTAGCGCTGCGCGCCCAGGTCGGCGTCGGCCAGCACGTGCGCGGCCTCCACGGACGCGAAACCGTCGGCCCAGCAGGACAACATCACCGCGGCCTTGAGCTTCTTGTCGCCAGTGGGGATGTGCGACACGTCGATGCACACCGCGACCGCGGTCGTATCGATCGGGGTCGTGGTCTGCCCGTTGAAGATCGCGCCGAAGGGGCCCTGGGTCAGGGCGCGCAGCGAGCGGCGCAGGCCCTTGATCGCCTCGAGGTATTCGTCCGCCGAGTCGGCGCCCGCGTCGAGCATCAACTGCTCGCCGCCCGCCACGATGACGTCGAGCAGATTCTCCATGATCGGCGGGCTCTCCGGGGCGAACCCGCTGCCCTCGCGGTAGAGAATGCTCAGCCCGGTGGAGATCAGGGTCTCCTCGTAGTCGCGCACCCGCGCCCCGCGCACCAGCTCGACCAGGCCCGCGATCAGCGTGACCTGCCGGGCGCGCAGCTCCTGGGTGACCTGAATCTGCAAGGCGGGCAGATCTTCCAGCAGCGGCACGACCTGGCCGAGCACACCGCCGGCCAGCGGATTCAGTTTGCCGTGGCCGTAACCCAGGTCGATGACCTGTCCGCCGACCATCTCGATCATGTGGCGGTAGTCGGGTTTGACGTCGGCCAGGATGAGCGGGGTGATGCCCTGGGCGATGCCGCCCAGCACGATGCGGCGCACCAGCGAGGACTTGCCGAAACCGTTGAGGCCCAACACGAAAAGACTCGGCGCGGTAATGAAGCTGCCGCGCATGAACCAGTTCATCGGATCGAAGCAGACGGGCGCGCCGGTGTGCAGATGCGAGCCGAGCGGGGTGCCGATCAGCGGCGCGCCCGCACCGACCGACCAGGGCCACAGGCCCGCGACCTGCGCGGTGGTGGCGCGGTATTCGACCGGCCGGCCCACCACGTTCATCCGGCCGCCGCCCGCGCCGACGTAGCCACGATCGGTCAATTGCGCCGTGGCACGGTCGAATCCGTCTGGTTGATCGCCTTCGGTGCGCGCGGCGGCATTCATCCGGCGCAGATCGTCGGTGCGGATGCGGAAGGTCGCCCACGCCGCGCGCAGGCCCGCGCCCTCGCGCGCGACGGCCTCGAGCCGCGCGCGGGTGATGTCGTCGAGAATCGACGGACCCTGCTTGCGCGGCTTGGCGGCCTTGCCCTTTCGCTTGCGCGCCGCAGCGGTGGCCTCGGCGGCGGCCGCCCGCTCACTCGCCCGGCGCGAACTCCCGCGCACGCGCTCACCGTTGCGATCGGTCACCCGGCGGCCGTTGCGCTCGGAGGCCGGCGCTCGGTTGCGGGTCAGGTGCGCGGCGTCGGCGCGCTCTCCCCGGTCCGGCTGACGCCGGGAACCGTTGCCGTACACGGCATTCGGATCGACCAGCGAGTGCCGATCGGTCGGCGCGTTCGACCCGGACCACTCTGTCGGCTGCTGCGGCGGACGCTGCCGCTGTCCGTTGTGTCTGTCCGGCATATCCTCACGACCTCTCCCGGTTCGGTCATTGGCCGCGCGAGCCGCGCCGGTGCGGTCGTCGGCGGTATCCGGGGACGGCGTCACCTGCGCGTCGTGGTCCGCGGATCGTCCCTGTACAGAACTGGATTCGAGCGCGAGTTGCTCGGGCGCCACCGGGTCCAGGCGCGTACCGAGTTCGCGCGAGGCGGAGTCGGCAGCCACCGGATCGACACCCGCGGGGTCCATGGGTGCGGCGTCCGGGCCCACCGGGGCGAAATCCGGCGCATGCTCGCGTCCCGGGTCCCGGCCCACCGGCCCCGGACCGGGCTCGGCGACCGTCCCGCGCTCCCGCGCCACCGTCTCCGACTGGTTCCTGTTCCTCGAATCACGCTGCGCCCCACGGCCTGTGGACGTCGCCCCGCGGCGCTCGCCCCGCGGCGCCCGCACCGGTTCCGAGTCCATCGACGGGTAATCGGACCGCTTGCGTCCGGTCCCGGGCGGCTCCCGGCGCGGGCGCATCGGCGCGTCGTCCCAATCGGCGGCACGCGGCTCTCCGGGCGTGTAGGCCTCCACGTCCCATTCGTCCGTGCGCCGCGATCCGCGCCGAGGCGGCACCGGATTCTCCGGATCCACCACCCGCTCGCTATAGCGGGGCGGTTCGCCGCGATAGCGAACCGGCACCTCGCCGTCGTCACCCGCCATACTCTGTCACCCCGCCAATGCTTTCGGAATGGTCGCGTGCTCCGGAAGAATCACCCCGCACCCGAGCGAGGCCGCGAAGCCCGCCGCCTGGTAGCGGTAACACCGTCGAATCCGCAGGCGCGCCTGTGTGGACAGATCGCGCGTGATCGCCTCGATCCGCGGCAGATCGCCGCGCAGGGGCTCGGTGATCGTCACCAGGGCCCCGAAGCGGGTCACGCCGTGGCCGCGGGCCTGTTCCTCCCGGGCCTGCTGGGTCGCGCCGACCCGCAGCGTCGCCGCGGCCGAGACCACACCGCGTTCGCTCTGCTGGGCGACCAGCGCGTTCTTGTAATCGTCGTCGACGATCTCCGCGGCGTCGGCCGCCGAGTGCGGACGGTACACGATGGCGACGCGTTTGCGCGGCACTTCGGGATTCGGCGCGAGCAGACGCTGCAGCACCCGCTCGTCCACCGCGCCCTCGGGCGCGGTGTCCATCTCCCAGGTGACCGAGCGGCCGCCGTCGTGCAGGAAGTGGTCCCAGCGCTCCTCGTGCGAGATCGGGCCCGCGTCGGCCCAGTCCAGGCCGTGCCCGCCCGGTTCGCCGACCGCGACCTCCAGATCCGCCTGCGCCGCCGGATCGTACGAGCGCCGGATGAACGCGATCACCTCGTCGGCGGACATCGGCTGCGCGCGCACGCCGGCCTCGGCCAGCGCGGCGCAGATACCGGGCAGGCGGCGGCCGATCTCCACCGCCTCCTCGGCCGGATTCTTGCGACGCTCGGCGGTGGTGGCCTTGAACGTGATCGACACCCGCGGCAGCAGTTGCACACGCTCCTGCGGCAATTCGGTGGCCAGCTCGTACATCACCTGCTGCGCCAGATCGGGAGCCTGCGGGTGGGTGATCGTGGAAACCTCTGTCAGCAAACGGTTTCCGGTCTCGGGGACGGTATCGATCACCGGGATGACGGCGATGATGTCGGAGGTCTGCCCGAGCGAGGCCAGGAACGTGCCCCACGCGGCCACCCACCGGTCGATCACCGGCTGGTCCACCGCCTCGTGGCCCTGCGGCCACGCCCGCAGCACGACCGTGTACTGCCCGTACTGTGGCAGATGGATCATGCCGAAGCTGTACCCACCGGCGTCGATGCCCTCGTAGAGCTTGGACGGAGCCATCAGCCCGGGCAACCGGGCAACCCCGCCGGGGATGCGGGAGAACCGGCCGCCGCGATACACGTGCTCACCATTGCTGCGGCCGCGTAACCAATGGAACATCATCAATCCCGTCTCGTAGCCCGAGCGGCCGTTGGACCGCCACACCAGGGGAAGCATCACGACCACACCGGCCCCGGCGACGAAGAAGGCCGGTTTCGGACCGGCCACCAGCGCCGTCAGCAGCGCGGTGATGACCACCACGAAGCCCAGCACCGTCTCCCCCCAGCGCAGGCCGAAAAGTCCTGCGCTGCGGGGCTTCTGCCACAGGCCGTACGAGCGCCGCTCGTATGTTTCGGTCGTCGTCATCGTGGGATGGTGCTCCTGCCGAGGTCGGGTGAGCGGTTGGCCCAGGTGTCACCGGCGACGTCGCCCACGGCCGACTCGGCGCGCTGCATCGAGGCGGTCGTCGCACGAGCCCTGGCCATGCGGTTCATCACTCTGTTCGTTTGGGACGCTGCCGGTCCCGATCCGGTGGCCGCCGACGATGCGGCGGCAGGCGCGCCACCTCCGCCGCCTCCCCGGGGCGGTGCGGGACGCGGTGCGCCGCCGCCACGACCGCCGCCACCGGCGCCGCCCGGCGGGCGTCCGCCACGACCGCCGACGAATCCGGGCGCACCCGCTCCCGTGGTCGTGCGGTAGGACACGGCCTTGGTGCCGACCGCGCCCAGCGCCATCGCGCCAAGCACCACGCCGCCGGCGGTGGTGAAGCCCGAACCACCGCTGCCGACCAGGCCCACGGTCGGGACGATCAGGCGCATCAGCGTCGGCAGCACGAACGCGACGCTGCCCAGCAGCACGATCGCGACCAGCATGCGCTGTGCCTGATCCGCGTCCGGCAGCCCGCCGGCGGGAGTCAGGTCGCTGGTGTTGCCCGCGGTCAGGAACGCGATCATATAGACGATCGCCGCGACGGGTTTGAACAGCATGAACGCGATGATCCAGGCGATCAGCTTGTTGTAGGAGTTGCGGCCGATATTGGTACCCGAGGCCGCCGCCGCCAGCGGCAGCACACCCGCCGCGACGACCAGCATCCCTTGTCGCACAATGGCCAGCACGATCTGCGCCAGCGCGCCCAGGAGGCCCACGATCGCGATGATCAGCACCAGGCCCGGCGAAAATGCTTGTAGCTTACTGGTTTTCACCATCAGCTCGGCGATGTTGCGGGCCTGGCCGTTGGTGGCGTCCTGAATCACCCACTCGGAGAACCTGTCCGAGGCCTGCGTCCCCGCGACGATCACCGCCCCGAGCATCCAGGAGGCGAATATCACCCTGGTGAACATTCGGAACGATTCGGCCGCCTCCGCCAGGACGGCCCCGCGTCTGGCCTCGGCGAGTCTGACGCCGGACAGGATGATCGATACGATCAGCAGCAGGATCTGCGCCTCATAGGTGTACTCGTTGATCTTCTCGAACAGCTGGCCGCCGTTGCTCAGGCGCTCGTTGGGCACCTTCATCCAGAAGGTCAGCGCCATGATCAGCGCCTCGCCCAGGCCGTTCATCAACGAGTCGACCACCTTGCCGAAGGTGGAGTCCCACGCCTTGTCCCGCACCGCGGTCGCGGCATCGCCGGGATGCGTGGCGGCGTTCGCGCCCTTGCACGCGGCCGAGGCGGCAGCACCGAGCGAAACACCGGGTAAGCCAAGGTTGTTCAGGTCGTCGTAAATTTGGTTACACGTCTGGTCGAAGCCGTAGGTCTGCCCGTATGCCACCGTCGGCGTCGCAATGGTCACGGTGAAGACCACCGCGAGAATAGTGACGATTCTCCTGAGCATCTGGTTCACCCCGCCATGCGTAGAAGTGAATCGATCCGGACCTGCTATCGCAACGCTCACACTCGGTTTCCCATCACCTCGGGTCAACACTCCCGCGCTCACCATTTGGTCCACCCATCCAGCGAGTTCACAAACTCGGTCTGCGAGCTGCCGGCATCGGTCGGCTCCAGCCGCCAATCGCCGTTCTCCCACGACACCACCAGTCGTACCGCGGCCCACAGCTGCTGGCCGTCGCTCGCCGGGCCACGGGTGGCCAGGCGCACGATCGCCATATCGTCGGCGTAGTTCTCTATCTGAAACGCGTCCGGCGCCACCAGATATCGGGTGATCCGCTCGGGTTCCTGCGCGGGCAACCGCCCGGCCGAGCGGGCCGAGTCGTACGCGGCCAGCTGCGGTGGGCTGGCATTCACCTGGTGCACGTACAGATCCCGATCCCCGGGACGGGCGTTGAGCCGGTAGGCGATCTGCGCCGCCGCCAGCGCCGCACCCTGCGGGGTGTGCGAGAAACCAACGGCCAGACCGTTTTCGATATCGACCGGACCGTCACTGGTGGAGAACGGCACCGACGCGCCGTATACCCGTTGCCAGCCGTGCGGATCGGTGGTGCCCGCCGGCGCGGCGGTCAGCCAATCCCCATCGCTCGGCTTGTGCTGTTTACTGACGTCCTGCGGAAGTGGTTGTCCCGCGGGATTGTTCGGTATGTCCACCCGTCGGCCGAACAGGTCGGTCGTCGGCTCCGCGAACCCGGTGGCGTGCGTACCCGCACTCGGAGAAGGCGCCGATGCGGGGGCATTGGACGCGCTGGGGCTCGAATTGCCGTGCGTGACATACATGAACACGCCGACCACCACGATCAGTGTCAACACCGCCGCGGAGGCGATGGCACCGAACGAGATGCCGCGCTCGGAGTCGGAGTCGCGGAAGCCCTTATCCTTGTTGGCCATATCCCTCGTGGTCATGTCGGCAGCAGGACCAGCGCGATCGTGCTCGCCGAGGAGGCGACGATCGCTCCGATCAGACTCATCACGATGCCGTGCGACGCGTCGTTGACCCCGAAGCTCGAACGCATCTGCGACCACAGGCGTCCGGCGGAGACGATCAACCAGGCCAGGCAGACCAACAGAACCACCCACAGCAGCCAATCGATCAGCTTCATGAGCGGCTCGAGCACATCGGCCGGCATCTGTTTGTAGGCGAACAACAACACGGGCGCCACGCCCCTCAGGATCCGATGGCGGCGTTCATAATGGTCCCGGCGCTGGTGGCGATGATGCCACCGATCATGGCGCCGGCCACCATCTTCGGAGACTCCAGGCCGCCACCGGTCCACTTCTCCCAGGCGAACCTGCCGCCCGCGTAGGTGATGCCCAGGATGCCGGACAGCAGCACGAACCAGGTGAAGTAGCGAACCAACTTCAGCAATTTGTCCGAGGCGGGTGGCGCCTCGGGGGTCGGATTCCCGACCTGCGCGAGAACAGCGCTGTACGTCTCGTGCACAGCGAGCAGGATGGTACTCATCGAGCGTCCTTCTCCAATAGGTGAACCGAAACCAAATTCGTGTACCGGGGGTACACCGTATGTGGGGCGCAAGGGCCGCTTACCGACGCGAGGCGACGGCAGAGTGGGCACAATTGTGTCTACCATCGCATTCATTCGCTGTCCTCTTCCTTGAAATGTGAAGTGGAGCTTACCTTTTCACGTATCAGAGCAACGATCCCAGCACCGAGTGCGTCGACGTCGTGCGGAACCTCCTGCAGCGGATCGAGTTTACGTTTGCTCTGCTGCGGCGGCGGGTTGCTGGGCGACCACACCGGCAGCTGATCGGGTTCGACCAGGGTCCATTCTTCGTACCACGGCACCTGCCATACCGGCCCGGCCAGCGAGCCGACCACATCACGGTAGCGCCGGATCTCGGCCGGGATGCGGCCCGGGCGCGTGGCCACGGTGATCAGGCCGAGCACCTCGCACGTGCCGGCCAGGCCCGCGTGATGCTGGCGCAGCAGATCGTGCGCGCGGGTCAGGCCGGCGATGGTCTCCCGGGCGACCAGGATCACGAAGGGCGACTCCCGCTCGAACACGCCGGGCCAGCGCCGGTGCGAATCCGCCGCGGGCGCGAGCACATGCGCCAGGGTGCTGGCGCCCGCGCCGCCGTGCACGCCGAGCAGCCACACCAGCGGCGCACGTCCCGCGCCGGGTACGGGCCGCTCCCAGATGGGAGCGCGACGATGCTCCGGCGGGGCGACGACGCCCGCTACCCCCTGGGGCTCGTAGTCGCCGGAGGGTGTCTGCGATGGTTTGCGATTGTCCTTCATGGCCGCGGTCATGATGCCACCCCACTCAGCAGGTTGCGATACGCCCTGCGTGTGTCGGCCTCGAGTGCGTTGTGCCGCACCAGTTCTCCGCGCGCCAAGTGTGGGTCGTAGGGTATCTCGCGGATATCGCGGACCCAGCCGGTGAGATGTTCACGCAAATGGTCGGCAACCGCGGAATCGTTGCCGGACAACTGATGCGACACCACGATCGTGGTGTCGCCGACGATGCCGCCGCCCTGTCCCTCGGTCTGGCCGCCGAATTCGTCGTCCAGCCATTCCAGCGTGACGCGCAGCCGGTTCGCGGCGTCGGCACGCGCCGGGATCGCCAGAACCAGCGCGATGTCACCGTCCTCGAGCAACGGGCGCAGATGTCGGGCGGCGATGGGGCTACCGCCGTCGTAGACCGGTGTGTATCCGGCATCGGCGATGGCCCGAGCCACGGTCAGATAGGTGGCGCGGCGGCGCAGCGGGGCGGCATCCCGCCACAGCAGCCCGATACCCGAACTCGACTGGGACAGGCACTCTTTCAGCGGTGCGGGGGAATCGTCACCGCGGCCGTAGAGCCAGGCCTGCAGGCTGATCGGGCTCAGGTGCTCATCGGCGCCGCGCAGGGCCAGATCGCTTCCGGCGCTGGTGGCGTCGACGGCGACGGTCGTCGAACCCCCGGCGCCGAGTTCGGCCGCCAGGCCCAGCACCGTCGTCGTGGTACCCGCACCGCCGCAACCCCCGACGACCAGGACCGGACGCATCCCCTCGCCCTCGCTCCCGTCCTCGCGTCGGCGGCGTAACCGCACCACCGGAGCCTTGCGAGTGCGTGAGGCCGCCGGGTCGCCCGTCTCGGGTGCCTCGTCGAGCCACTGGCTCCAGTCCTGTCCCATGCGTCTGCTCTCCTCTTACCCGGCCGTGATGCCCGTGATCAGGGTGCGACCGTCCACCACCGCGGTGGTCACCGTCTGTCGGTCGTAGGTGGCGGGCGTGCCGCCGGGGCGTAGCTCGGTCACCTCCACCGAAAACCTATTCCCCCCAGCGATATTCGCAGCCGTGCTACCGGCGGCCAATGGGATGACGCGCACGCAGTACGCGGTTCCGCGCGGCACGGAGTCTATGCCGCGCTGGACCAGCGTGATCGGGGACACCGCGGCGCCCGGGGCCACGACCCGCCAGGCGCGTTCGGCGGAGCGCTCGACGTAGTAGGAGTGCTGGAACCACATGATCGCCTCGGGACCCGAATCCGTACCGCCCGGGTCGGCGCCGCGCAAGACGAGGCCCGACCGCTCGGTGGGACAGTACAGGACCCGCCCGGTGGTGGCGTCGGCCAGGCGCACCGCCGAGCCCCTCCCGCGCTCTGCGTGAGATGCGTTGCGGGAGTGGAGCAAATAGAGAGCGAACCCACCGAGGGCGGCGAGCAGCAGGACGGCCACGGCCAGGACGATCGCTATCCGCAGGCGGTTCGAGGCGCTCTGCTCGTGCAGGGTGCGCGCGGCCTGCGGGCCGGTCGTCCGCGACGTTTCGGACTCCGCCGCGCGACGGCGTTCGGCCGCCTGTGCGGCACGACCGGCGGCTTCCCACCGCGTGCGGGCGGCGGTCAGCAGGCCGCGGCGACGCCGGGGTGTCTCCGCGTCGGACCAAGTGGTCGTGCCGGACCAGGTGGTGTGACCGAAACGCTCCTTACCGCCGAGCCAGTCGTCGTTCTCGCCCGGCCATTCGTCCAGCCAGTCGGCGCGGCCGATCGGGTGGACGGGTTCGGGAGTCTCGCGCCGGGTACGCCTGCGGAAGCGGCCGCCACGTCCACCCGTGGGCGGGTCGTCCGGGTGATCTTCGTCGCCGTCCGGGTGATCGTCCTCGCGGGCAGGGTCGGACTCGGACAGGTGGTCGCCCTCGCCGTGCGGGTCCGCGTCGTCGGGAACGTTCTCGGCGTTGCCCGGCCGAGCGGCTTCGTTGTCCGTATCCGGGCGTACGATCCGGTCGGCGTCATCCTGGACGCCCTCGCCGGGATCGGCCAGCGCGACACCGGAACCGCCCGCGCTCTCACTACCGGAGGACTCGTCCGCACTGCCTGGACGACGGTCCTCGGAATGCCCCCGGCGATCCCGGCCGATCTTCGAACGACCGAGGCGGGAGTTGCCCTGCTCCTTCGCGCCCGTCGGCGCGTTCACCACATCCATATCTGCCCGATCATCGTGCGGCACGCGCTCGTCCGGCGTCCCGCCGCGTTCTTGGCCCCGCGCATCGTCGTCCGCGCCGTCACGATCCCGGGGCAGACGCACCAGTTCGGCGTCGTGCGGGGGCTCGTCCGCGGGAGGACCGTGGCCCCCCGCGACCCAGTCCGACCAGCCGCCGACGAATTCGCTACGCCTGGGACCGGCGAAGGGGACGTCGAACGGTTCGGGCTCGGTCTCGGTGATGTAGTGCGGATAGCGCGCGGCGCACCCCTGGGACAGGGTCTCTTCCAGGTCGGGGTTCGGCCGACCGTACGAGGTCGCGGCCTGGGGCTCCAGGGCGGGGAACCAGCGGCGCAGATCTTTGTACGAGTTCAACATTCCCCCGATCCCCCGGAGCCAGGCACCTCGTGCGACATGGTCGGACCCTCTCGGCGATCAGTTCGTGGAGAACGGGTAGGCGGGATCGGCGGACCGGGCCGTTGCCACGCCGCCGGATGCGACGTCGACGCGGTGAGTCCCAAACGGAAATTCTCCCGTACCTGACGAATTCGACGAACTCGACGCGCCGAGAGGGCCACTCGAGATTCCCCGGATCGCGTCGCGTGTCGCGACGATGTGGCATCCTGATGGGCGAGTAAGTCGAATGTCCAAGTGGTGCAGGGCCGAAGCAGGCAGCACCTGCGGCGAATACGCCTCCGGGCGCGCAGAGTGCCCCGCGATCCTGACCAGCATGCACCAGGTCGTGCGCACGGTCGGCATCCTGCGACCCCCTTAACCAGCTGTATGCAAGGTGCTCGGAGGGTTGCGACGGTTCGAGTTGCGCCGTGTGAACCCCGAAACGCAATAGACCGTAACAGATTCCGGCTTACCGTGCAGTGCATCCTGCATATAACAGGAAGATCCGGCGCATCCGGGCGGAGAAACCGGAAGAATACGCTGGCCGCACACCGGCAAAGCTCCCTATGCAGCAACTACCTGGCGATCACTGCCCGAAACCTGCACTGGATGAAAAGATTCAGCTAGCGCCACGCCGGACCGAGTTTTCCCACACGCCAATTGGGATGCCGCATACTTGCCATGGGTCACAAAGGCCCAGGAATCGCCCGATTCGTATTTTAAATTCTCCTACTTCACATTTGCTGATTCCTTGCCATTTCACAGGCGACTCCGGCGATATTCGCCCATCCGCACAACTTCCCCCGCCGGGCGGACGATCTTCCCCGGGGCCTCGAGCAAGTTCCCAGACATGCCAGGGCAGACTGTGGGAGTGGCCGACTTACCCCTAGCAGCCGTCGGGTGTGCGTTCATCGGTGCGGTGATGTTCGCCGTATCCGCCGTCGCGCAGCAGCGCGCGGCAGCGGACGTCCCCGAGGGTGACGCCCTGCTCGCCCGGTTGATCCGCAATCCGCGCTGGTGGGCGGGCATGGTCGGGGACGCGGGCGGGTTCGGATTCCAGGTCGCGGCCCTGGCACTGGGCTCGGTGCTGATCGTGCAGCCCATTCTGGTGACCGCGCTGGTCTTCGCGCTACCCTTGGCGGCACACTACAGCGGCCGGCGCGTCACGGCTGGGATGTGGGCGCAGGCCGGTGCGCTGTCGATCGCGCTGGCGGTATTCCTGGTCATCGGCAATCCGACCGAGGGGCATATCGACGCGCCGTGGCATCACTGGCTCGGGCCGCTGATCCTGCTGTGCGTGCTGATCGCGGCCGGTATCGGGATCGCGCTGGTGGTGAAGGCGCCGACGATGCAGGCGCTGCTCCTGGGCACCGCGGCCGGGCTACTGTTCGGCATATCGTCCGCGCTCACCGAACACGTCACCCACCTGTTCGCACACGGCCCGGTGGCGGTGCTGACAAATTGGGAGACCTACACCCTGGTCGCGACCGGACTGATCGGTTTGTATCTACAACAGCGGGCCTACCAGGTGGGCCCGCTGTCGGCCTCGTTTCCGGCCTTCACGGTCGCCGAACCGATCGGCGCGGCCTTCATCGGTATCACCGTCCTGGACGAACGCCTGCGCAGCGGCCCGATCGGCACCGGATTGGTGCTGCTGGCAGTGGCGGTGATGTGTGTCGAGGCGGTCCGGCTGGCCCGGGCGCAGGCCGTCGAGAAGCCGGCGCCCGGTGAAGAGTCGGAGTTACCGGACGCCAAACCGGCCGACGCGTCTCCGGAGCGATAGCACCGTCAGATGAAGTCCCGGCCGCCGTTCACGCCGACGGTCTGCCCGGTGACGAACCCGTTGCCGACGACCATCAGCACCGCGGCGGCAACCTCCTCGGGCGTACCCATGCGGCCGACCGGCAACTGCTCGCCGACGCCGGCGGCCTTGAGCGGCGCGGCCATCTCGGTGTCGATGGGTCCGGGCGAGACGGCGTTCACGGTCACCCCGTCGCGCCCGACGCGGGCGGCGTAGCCGCGGGTCAGGCCCTCGAGGCCCGCCTTGGACGCGTTGTAGTGCACGCCCACCGCACCGCCGATCCGGGCGGCGGCCGAGGAGATGTTCACGATCCGGCCCCAGCCCCGCGCGCGCATCCCGGGCAGGACGGCCTGGGTGCACAGGAACGCCGATTTCAGATTGGCCGCCAGCGTGCGATCGAAATCGTCCTCGCTCACCTCGGCGACATCCCGCGTGAGGGCGATCCCCGCATTGTTGATCAGGATGTCGACCTCGCCCAGCTCGCCGCGAACCTGCTCGATCATCGCGTCCACCTCGGCACTCACCGACACATCCGCACCCACCGCGATAGCTCGCCCGCCGGCTCGCTCGATTCCCCCGACGACCTCGGCGGCCTCGTCCTTGCGACTGCGATAATTCACCGCCACCGCAATACCGGCACCCGCCAGCGCCTCCGCGATAGCCCGCCCGATCCCCCGCGTGCCCCCGGTAACCAGCGCAACCCGACCGTTCACTGCGTTGTCTACGTCCATACCGTCCGACGGTAACCGCTGGAGCGCACTCCAGGTCAAGTGGATTCCGTGATCGGCTGTCACACAACCGATCACGACAGTTTCCGGGTGACGGCGAATACTAGCGAGAAGTCAGCGGTTGTGGCCGGGTGACGATCCTCACCTCGGGTGGCACGCTGGTGTCGTACCCGGTCGACTCGACGATGGCGAGCTGGAACCCGGTGACGTCCTCGCGGCCGGGAGGGCTCAGCCGCGTGCGCACATGGGCGGTCAGGACGGAGAACGCCGGGGTAAGGGCCATCAGCTCGGCGCCACGCTCGGATACCGTGAGCAGGTCGGCGACCAGGTCGTACAGCGCCTTCTTCTGCCGGGCCAGGGGAAACCAGACCGCATGCCGGACCCGCCGCTCCTCGATGAAATCGACGTCCTGCCACGCCAGCCCGGAACCGTCACGCAGCACGAACCGCGCCATCACGTGGTAATCGAGCGTAGCGGGGTTCGGGGCGAAGAACCCCCAGTGCGGCAGGACCGCGAAGAGGTTCGAGTGCGTCAGGCGCTTGAACATCTTGCCCGGATGCTGCGTCCCGAGCGTTGCGACGAGCATCGATGCCACGACCAGCCGGACCATCGCCCCCCTGCCGGAAACGTAGTGCATCGCGACGGTTCGCAGCGATCGTGCCCTCACTTCTGTCCCCCACGCATGCTCTCGATCGGCTCGGCCACGGTCGGCCACCAGCCGCTTCCCCCGTGCCGCTGTTCCGCCGGCGGGTTCGCCGCCGCCAGAAATTCCAGGATCCGGTCCGCGACCTGCACAGCGAATCGCTGGTTGGTCAGCAGACCCTGCCGATCGGCATGGGCGAGGACCGCCGACTCGCCGCGGAACCCCGCCCGGCGATGCGCGTCGAGGAGGTCCGCATCACGCGCGGCGCGTTCCGGTGATTGATCGAGGCTCTGCTGCGAGGTGATGACCAGCGCATGGCCGACCGCCTGCCCCGCCGTGGGCTCCGCCCACTCGCGCAGCACCCGCATCTCGCGGGCAGTGGCACGCCACATCCTGGCGTCGGACCATTGGGCGAACACCTGTCGCTGGTTCGGTGAGGGCAGACTGTCCAGCCATCGCGGCCGGTTCACCAGAACGCCGAGTCCGGCACGCAGACTCCACAGCACCTGCCGCGTCTCGGCGTCCTCCCGGGCCTCATCCGCGGGATCGACGTCCGGACATGGCGTATGAATCGGATCGATATAGGCCACGGTGTCGATCCGCCCCGGCAGGGACTGCGCCGCACTGCGCGCGAGTATGCCGCCGAACCCGTGGCCCGCCAACACGATTCGCCGGTCCGGGGGCACCGCCTCCGCGAGCAGGTCCGCCAGATCGCCGGCCGCCTCGCTCAGTTCGAACCGCGCGCGGGCATATCGCCTGCTCGCGCCGTACCCGGCGCGCGAATAACTCAGCACGCCGCAGCCGCTGGTCTCGGCGAGCCGATCGATCAGCCAGGAGAAGTGCTCCGGCGTCTCCGCCCGGTCCGAGAGCAGCACCACCACCGGGGAGCCCTCGTCCCAGTCACCGACGGCCTTGTACTGCAGGCGATTTCCGCACCGAGTGGTCATGGTCTTGGATTTGGGCCAGCCGTCGAGCACCTCCAGCCGTTTACGCACCGCCAGCGTCCCCGCGACCGCGCCGGCGGCCAGTACCGCGCCGAGGGCCACACGCACCACTCGATCGTCGCGGTCCGCCACCGCGTGATGGGTGCGCGGCGTCGTGGTGTAGGCCAGCATCGGATACATCGAAGGGAATGCGGTCAGGAATCGCCCGAGCCCCATGGTGACACCGTTGACGAGATGGAATCCCAGACCGGTCGCGAGCACCGGCCGGGTCAGCCGGCCGCGCGCGGCAAAGATCAGGGGAAATGCGCACTCCCACGCCACTGTGGCGTGGGAGAGATACCGTGTGGCCCGCGGATGCCGCCGCATCACCGCGTACAGGCCGGGATGGCCGTAGGCACGGGTGCGCATGATCCCGCTCAGCGCCGACCCGCCGCGCCACTGCTCGCCCAGCAGTTTGAGCGTGCCCGGCACGCAGTACGCCAGGGCCGCCTGTATCGACCCGTACCACAGGGCGGCATCGCTCGCCTCGGTCGTGCGCGACAGGCGTGCGGTCGCCGCGACCGCGTGAGTGATGGTGGCGACCTGGTCGGATCCGTCGCTGCCGTACCGATGCCGCGGGCTCAGCACGATCGTGCCGAGTGCGAGGAACGCATTACCGTATCCGCGCCAACGTCCCTGGCCGGGGAGCAGAATACACACGCCGACAACGACTCTCGCGCAGTGCAGGGCGACGGTTCGGCGCTCGGTGCTCACCGCCTCCAGAATCCGGCGCTCGATCGCGCCGCGGCCGAGCGTGGTCTGCCGCACGATATTCCAGTCGTTGACGCCGCCGGCGCCGAATTTGTCGCGGATGACCAGATGTTCCAGCGACGAAGTCACCGTGGTCGCCGCGGCCAGCCGCTCGGACACGGCCAGCGCGCGCTCCCGTGATATCGGTGCGGCGCCGAATACGAGCGACCGCACCGCTGTGGTCAGTTTTCTCACCGTACATTCCCCTCGGGATGCCTCCCCGGGACGCGGTGGGCGGCCCGGAGAGGTCTGTCAATGAATCCTGGTGCTACATGAAGCACACGTCGTTGACATGCAGGCACTGTGCCTGCCCCTTGGTGATGTTGAGCAGATCCATCAAGATGCTGCGCTCATCGCCGGCCTGCGGGTGGCCGTACGCGCGGTAGGCGGCGTCGGCCGAACCGAGATCCAGCTGCTCGTTGAAGTACGACGACACCCCGGCAGTCCGGACCATGGTTGCGCTCTGCATTGCGATTCTCCTCGAATTACCTTGTGCGGCCGCCGGATCGGCGTGCCGTACCACAAAGGATCTGTCGAGGACCCGGACCGGGACAATCGGATTCGGGCGCACATCCCGCATCCGCGCATGTCCCGGCCGGGGAAGACCCGTCCGGACCGGATGCGCGGTTACGCCGCCGAGGTCACCCGGTAGACGTCGTACACGCCCTCCACATTGCGGACCACGTTCAGCAGGTGGCCCAGATGCTTGGGATCACCCATCTCGAAGGTGAACTTGCTGATCGCTACGCGGTCGCCCGAGGTCATTACCGAGGCGGACAGGATGTTGACCTTCTCGTCGGCGAGGACCTTGGTGACGTCGGATAGTAGGCGGGTGCGGTCCAATGCCTCGATCTGGATGGCGACCAGGAAGATCGAGGACGGTGAGGGCGCCCATTTGACGTCGATGATCCGCTCCTGCTGGGCCTGGAGCGAGTCGGCGTTGGTGCAGTCGGTGCGGTGCACGCTCACCGCGCCACCACGGGTGATGAAGCCCATGATCTCGTCGCCCGGCACCGGGGTGCAGCACTTGGCGAGCTTGGTCACGGTGCCCGGAGCGCCGGGAATCTCCACCCCGGCGTCGCCCCCGGTGCGCTGGCGCAGCGGCAGCGTGGAGGGCGTACTGCGTTCGGCGAGTTCGTTTTCCACGTCGCCGACGCCGCCGAGCTGGGCCATCAGCCGCTGCACGACGGTGTGGGCGGAGACCTGACTCTCCCCGACCGCCGCGTACAACGCGGAGATGTCGGTGTAGTGCAGTTCGTGGGCCAGCGCCGTCATCGCGTCGACGCTCATCAGGCGCTGCAGTGGCAGGCCGGAACGACGGACCTCCTTGGAGATCTGCTCCTTACCCGCCTCGAGAGCCTCCTCGCGGCGTTCCTTCGCGAACCACTGGCGGATTTTGGCCTTCGCGCGTGGCGACACGACGAAGTTCTGCCAGTCGCGGCTCGGCCCGGCGTTCTGCGCCTTGGAGGTGAAGATCTCGACGACCTCACCGTTCTCCAGCTGGCGTTCGAGTGCGACGAGGCGGCCGTTGACCCGGGCGCCGATGCATTTGTGCCCGACCTCGGTGTGCACGGCGTAGGCGAAATCGACCGGGGTCGACTTCTGCGGCAGCGTGATCACATCGCCCTTCGGGGTGAACACGAAGATCTCGGGCGATTTCAGATCGAAGCGCAGCGACTCCAGGAACTCGGCCGGGTCGGCGGCCTCACGCTGCCAGTCGAGCAGCTGACGCATCCAGGCCATATCGTCGACCTCGGCGATATCGCCGGAGTGCTTGCCCTTGGTCTCCTTGTAGCGCCAGTGCGCGGCGATGCCGAACTCGGCCGTGCGGTGCATGTCCTGGGTGCGGATCTGCACCTCCAGGGGTTTACCGTCCGGACCGACGACGGTGGTGTGCAGCGACTGATACACCCCATAGCGCGGCTGGGCGATGTAGTCCTTGAAGCGCCCGGCCATCGGCTGCCACAGCGAGTGCACCACGCCGACCGCGGCATAGCAGTCGCGCACCTCGTCGCACAGGATGCGGATGCCGACCAGATCGTGGATGTCGTCGAAGTCCTTACCCTTGACGATCATCTTCTGGTAGATCGACCAGTAGTGCTTGGGTCGGCCCTCCACCACGGCGGTGATGCGGCTGGTCATCAGCGTGTTGACGATCTCGGCGCGTACCTTGGCCAGGTAGGTGTCGCGCGAGGGCGCGCGGTCGGCGACCAGGCGCACGATCTCGTCGTACTTCTTGGGGTGCAGGATGGCGAAGGCCAAATCCTCCAGCTCCCATTTGACCGTGGCCATACCGAGGCGATGGGCAAGCGGCGCAATGACTTCCAGCGTCTCGCGAGCCTTCTTGGCCTGCTTCTCCGGCGGGAGGAAACGCATGGTGCGCATGTTGTGCAGGCGGTCGGCGACCTTGATGACCAGGACGCGGGGATCACGCGCCATCGCGATGATCATCTTGCGGATGGTCTCGGCCTCGGCGGCGTTGCCCAGGTTGACCTTGTCCAGCTTGGTCACGCCGTCGACCAGGTGAGCGACCTCCTGGCCGAATTCGGCGGTGAGCTCGTCGAGGGAGTAGCCCGTATCCTCCACCGTGTCGTGCAGCAGGGCGGCGACCAGCGTGGTGGTGTCCATACCCAGCTCGGCCAGGATGTTGGCCACGGCCAGCGGGTGCGTGATGTACGGGTCGCCGGACTTGCGGAACTGGTGGGCGTGCTTCTCGTCGGCGACGTCGAAAGCGCGTTGCAGCAGTTGCAGATTGGCCTTCGGATACAGCTCACGATGCACGGTGGCCAGCGGCTCGAGCACCGGCTTGACCGCGGCGATACCGCGCTGACCTGTCATCCGCCGGGCGAGGCGCGCACGCACCCGCCGCGACGCAGAGGTCGACACGACCGCGGGACTGCCCGGCTGACGCGGCGGAACCGCACGCGGCGCGGGCTCGGCGGGTTTACCTGCCGGCGACGGGGCGGACTCGGCCTGCGCCGGTGCGACACGATCATCAGCGTTCGGTTGCTCGGCACTCGCCCGTTCCAGATGCTGAGTCATGTCACCACCTCTCCCGACTCGACCGGAACACCCTATCCGATGGGTTCCACCGGCTCAGACCACCAACTTTAATCCGCATGTCCGACACACGCCTATTCCCAGGTATTCCGTCCGTTTCCGGCCTCGTCACCGTTGGTTTCCCCCGTCAGCGGTAGCCGACACCCGAGACAACGTCCCAGGGGCATCAGGAGTTCCCGATGCTACCCCGGAGCGGCCGCGCCGCTGAGCTGGTCGCGCGACCTGCCTCCTCGGTCCGCGCCCGGACGCGCCTCGGCTCACTCCTGCTCGAGCAGGCCTTCCGCCGTCAGCTCGACTCGACGGGTGCACCCGATGTCGTCCAGGAAGCGCTGATCGTGGCTGACGACGATCAGCGCACCGGCGAACCCGCTCAGCGCCTCGGTCAGATGCGCCAGGCTGGGCAGGTCGAGGTTGTTGGTCGGCTCGTCCAGCAGCAGTAGCCGCGGCGCGGGATCGGCCAGCAACAGCATCGCCAGGGCCGCGCGCAGCCGCTCCCCGCCGGACAGCGCGCCCGCCGGCACGTCGGCGTCCGTGCCGCGGAACAGGAACCGGGCCAGCTGCGCGCGCACCTGCTCGGCCTGGGCATGCGGGGTGGCCGCCGAGACGTTCTCGAACACCGTGCGCCGCTCGTCGAACACGTCCAGGCGCTGCGGGAGCATCCGCCACGGCACCTTCGGCGGCTCCGCCGCGATCCGGCGCAGCAGGGTGGTCTTGCCGACACCGTTGCGGCCGGTAAGCGCGATCCGCTCCGGGCCGCTCACCCGCAACGTCACCACGGGACCGTTGGCCAGGCGCACCTCGCGCAGATCCATGACCTCCTGTCCGGGATACAGCCGGGTGCCGGGCAGCTCGACGCGGATTTCCCGGTCGTCGCGCAGCCGCTCCTGAGCCTGGGCCAGGCTGTCCTGCGCCTGTTCGACCTTCGCGATGTGATTGCCCCGCAGCTTGCCCGCCGACACTTCCGCCTGGCGTTTGCGGTTGCCCATCACGATTTTCGGCTCGCGCTTCTGCTCGTACATCTTCTGGCCGTAGCGCCGGCGGCGGTCGATTTTCGTTCGCGCCTCGACCAATTCGCGGGATTGTTTACGAACATCGCTGCGCGCGTCGCGAATCGCGGCCCGGGCGGCCTGCTGCTCGGCCTCGATCGTCGCGGAGTAGGAGTCGAAATCGCCGCCGAACAAACGGATCTCGCCTTGGCGCAGCTCGGCGATCGCGCCCATGCGGTTGAGCAGATCCCGGTCGTGGCTGACGATCAGCGCGGCGCCGGGGAACTCATCGATCACCGCGTAGAGTCGCCCGCGCGCGGCCTGATCCAGATTGTTGGTCGGCTCGTCCAGCAGCAGCACATCGGGTTCGCGCAGCAGCTCGGCGACCAGGCCGAGCAGAACGGTCTCCCCGCCAGAGAGGGTATCCAGGCGGCGATCCAGTTGTGCCACACCGTCGGCCACGTATCGCAGGCCCAGGCGCCCCAGCAGGGCAACGGCGGACTCCTCGACGTCCCACCGGCTGCCGACGATCCCGAAATCCGCCTCCGCGCCGGCGCCGGACTCGATGCGATGCAGCGCGCGCCGGATCTCGGCGATACCGAGCACCTCGTCGACCCGCTGCCCGGCGGCCAGCCCCAGATCCTGACGCAGATAGCCCAGCCGCCCGCCGATGGTGATCGAACCGCGCGCGGGCCGCAGCTCGCCGTCGATCAGCCGCAGCAGCGTGGATTTGCCCGCGCCGTTGCTGCCGACCAGGCCGAGATGACCGGGGCCAAGGACCGCGTCCAGACCGTCGAAGACAGGTGTGCCATCGGCCCAGGCGAAGGTGAGATCGGACAGCGAAATAGTCGTAGGCATATGCATGCTCCTGAGAGTTCGCGAGAATGCCACGCGCGATTGCGGGCGGCTCGGCGGTCATCTCAGAAGAGCAACGGCTACTCCGATCAACGGGAATAAGACGTCAACAAAGTTAGCCAACAAAATGAGACCGCGCAAGGAGATTTCCCTCCTCGCGCGCCCCCTGCTCATCGCCGTTCCGACGTATCCACCGGAACCCATCGCGTAACAATGAATTCCCGTCAAAGGCGTGCGGGAACGACGGCAGCTCGCTCAGTTGATCCGGAATACCGGGAAGCCGGGTGCTATATCGGCCAGTTGCTCGTCGGTCGCATCGGCGGTGACGCCCTCGAAGAAGCGGCCGACCTCCCAGCCCCACTTCTTCAGGTAGAGCCGCAGCACCGGCGTCTTGTCGGCGTCGGCCAGCTCGGTCACCGTGATCGGCTCGGCCTTACGGCCCAGCCGCAGCTCGCCACCCCCGGCGACGCGGATGTTGCGCACCCATTGGGTGTGCCCGCGCGGCGCGACAAGGTAGCGCGAGCCGTCGGCGTCGACCAGGAGGTTCACCGTGGTGGTACGCCATTCCCCCGACTTGCGACCCCGCACGGCCAGCAGGCGCGAACCGGCCACGCTGATCCCGAGCTTGGAGACCAGATTCATCGCCTTGTTGAAGATCGCGTCGCCGCCGGACGGGCCGATGTTGCGGGTGGCGTTCATGATGACTCCTTGCTTGTGAGCACTGCTCTCTGTTGTGAATACGAGTCTGCACCACGGATGCGGACAAGTCAAGAGCACTGCTCTCAATTCTGGAGACGAGGCCCACGACGCCGGAATATTCAGGTGATGTCCAGTTTGACCGGGTCAGTAGCGGGCACGTTCTAGGCATGTACCGATATCGCACCTCCCGCGGCGTGAGTTCGGCTGCGGCACTGATCAGCTGGGTGGGCGCCATCTTCGCGCTCATCGAGGTGGTCTACATCGTGCTGCAACTGTTCAACGCCAACCCGGGAAACAAGTTCTTCACCTTCATCAGATCGCTCGCCGAACCGCTGGCCCTGTTCTTCCCCGGCCTGTTCAACATGAGCAACCACGACCTGAACGTGATCATCACATACGGTCTGGCAGCAGTGTTCTGGCTGATCGTGACGGGCTTCCTGGCCCGGCTGGTCGCCCGGGTCTAGCTCACGACTCGGCTCGGCTCCGTCGTGCGCTGGACGCGCCGACCTGATGGTTCGCTCAGGAACGCTGGTCCGGGGTGAGGAACTCCAGCCGATGGTGCTGGAGGAATTCGAACGCAGCGGCCCAGCGGCCGGTGAACACGTCCTGCTCGTGCCCGACATGGTGCACCGACGCGTCTCCGACAAGCGGGTTCTCACAGAGAATCTCAGCGTCGTGCCGCCCCTGCGGCACCGGACCGCTGTCCAGGTGCACCGTGCCGTCGCGCCCGACCGGCCGCCACGCCGTCTGGATCCCACCGGCGTCGATTCGGCAGGACTGCCCGGGCTTCTCGCCCGACACCTGCGCCGTGATGGTCTTACCGCCGTGCACATCGGCCGACGGCGACGCCGACGCGGTGGAGGCGCCGACGAGGAGCACCCCTCCAGCAGCGACGGCAACGGCGGTGGTGACGCTGGTGCGCTTCGATCGACTCATAGCGTGATACTGGCCCTGGCTCCCTGTGATTTCACTGAGTACTCCATCCGGGCGGCGCTCCCCTGGCCGCCGAGGCGAGAGCCTATAGCCCCGCCACCGCCCGCACAACCGGATGCGCCGGATTCACAGGCGCACAATCGAAGTCACCGGATACTCGCCCTGACGCTCGCGCCCGCCCAGGAAGCTCAATTCGAGCACCACCGCCGCGGCCACCACCTCGGCGCCGGCCTCGGCGAACAGGCCGGCCGCCGCCGCGAGCGTGCCGCCGGTGGCGAGCACGTCGTCCAACAGCAGCACCCTGTGGCCGCGCAGATCGATGCCGTCGGCGGGTATTTCCAGTGCGGCCGAACCGTATTCGAGAGTGTATTCGCGGGACAACACCGGCGGCGGCAGCTTACCGGCCTTGCGCACCGCGACCACCCCGGTGCCGAGCGAGGCCGCGACGCCCGCGCCCAGCAGGAACCCGCGTGCGTCCACCCCGGCCACCAGATCCGCGTCCGGGGCGCACGCGCCCAGCGCGTCGATCAACGCATGGAATCCCCCGGCGTCGGCGAATACGGGGGTAAGATCCGCGAAACGCACGCCAGGGGTAGGGAAATCGTCGTGCCATCGGGTCAGCCGCTCGACCGCGTCGGCCGCTCGTGCAATGCGCTCGCTCAATTCCTGCTCCGACTCGACCATTCCATGCTTACTCATCTACACCCACCACACTCTCTCATCCAGCACTCCAGAACACCTCGTCAGGACACTCGGGCGGTTCGCGCGGATACCCGACGAGTCAGCCCTTCAGATACACCCAGCGATCCATATTCCACCCCGCACCGGCCTTGGTGGGGTTCACGATCCCACCCTGCATACCGTCGCCGAAGGCGATGGTGCGCGGCGTGTCGAACAACGGGATCGTCGGCATGTCACCCCACAGCAGCCCTTCCGCGTCGGTGTCGTAATTGAGCACGTCGGACGAATTGTCATCTGCGGCAAGCTGATCCGCGAGCGTATCGTACCGGCCGTTGCTGTAGTGCCCGAAATTGAGGCCCTGTCCGGTGTACAGCGCCGCGGTCGTACCCCTGTCCGTCAGAGATCCGGCCGGGCCGGGCGCTCCCGCGGTACTGCCCAGCACCGCGTCCGCGGCGGTGCCCAGCTGAGTCGGGACGAATGTGGGTGAGCCCGCGTCCACGACGTTGATCCCGGCCGCGTGGCAGGCGGCGGCGATCATCGCGACCGTCTGCGCTCGCCGGTCGTCGGGCGCGCGATAGCCGATGCGCACAATGGGATTCGTCACCCCAGCCGCGCTCAGGGCCTGCTGCGCCGCACCGGCGTCTCCGGTGCGGTACTTGGCGGCGGGGCCCACGATCGGCCCGTAGTAGACCGAATCCGCCTGCACCGTCCGGGAATTGAGCGGCCCCGTACCCAGACCGGACTGCTCGGTGAAGCCCGGATGGCCGAGCTTGTCGAACAGCGCCTGACGCGGGACGCACAGTGCGAACGCGCGGCGAGCGTCGGCGGAGGCGAAGACGCCGCCGGTGGACAGCACCAGTTGCTCGGCGCCGCGCCCGGGCACCTGATTCACCGTGAACCCGCCCATACTCAGGTCCTTCACCGAGCCCGCACCGACGTCGATGACGCCGATCGCCTTGTCCGACACCTTCTGCTTCACATCGGTGCCCTTGGGCCACAAGACGATTCGAGGCGTCAGGGCCTTGTTGCCCCACCACTTGTCGTTCTGCACCAGCACCAGACCGTCGGTGGCGCTGTACGAGTCGATCCGGTACGGGCCCGAGGACACGAACAGCTTCGGGTCCACGTTGCCGGGCTTCAGATCCCATCCGGTATTCCAGAACTGCGCGATCTTGGCCATCATCGCCGGATCGGCGGTCTGCACCGCGGTGACGATATTCGGCACGCCCACGGCCTGCGCGAGGGTATGCGCGGGCATCAGTTCCGAGGAGTTGAACAGGGTCTGCCACGGGACGTAGTGATGCTCGGGCCGGAACGCCACCGTCGCGTCCTTGGAGCCCGGCTGGCAGTCCACCCGCTCGATATCGGAGTATCCGGAGGTCGAGGCGGCGTCGAACAACGGCACCGGATCGCCGTTGGGGCCGGGTTTGGTGAAACGCCCACTGCGCGCCGCCCATTCGAGCACCAGATCGTCGCACGTGGTCGGGGCGCCGTCGGAGTAGACACCCTCCGGGTTGAGCCGGTACTGGATCGTCTGCGACTGTCCCGGAACGGGTTTCGCGGTGCCGTAGTCGGTGTCGGCGACCGGCTGCCCGTCCGGGCCGGTGTAGAAGAATCCGGTCAGCACCCGCGAGAACAGTGCCGCCGCACCGCCGTTCGCGCCGAGCGTCGTGCCGCCGTTGTAGCTCGACGGCACCGCGTCGACCGCGTAGCCGATGGACGGGATCTTGTTCTTCGCCGAACACCCGGCCAGCGCACCGGTCATCAATGCCCCGGCGGCGAGTATCGCGAGTGTGGAACGCAGGATTCGGTGATTACGCAAGCTTCCTCCGCTGTTCGCTGCGCCACGCGGGAGCCGGGCCCCCGCGTGGTCACCGTCGGATCAGTGCCGCCGCTTCTGCCGCTTGCCGGTCGGACGCGCGCCGGGACGCGGCGCCGCACCCGGTTCGCGCTGCTGACGCAGCGGCGCGGTGGGTGCGCCCGAGCCCGCGGATACGCCCGAGCCGCCGAGGGAGGCCGCGCGCCGCGTGGCCGCCTCGCCCGCCCGGTCTCGCGCCGCGCCGGATCGCTTGGCCAGCACCTTCCTGGTGTGCGCGGCCACCGGCCCCCAGGTCTCCTTGAGCGTCACCAGCAGCGGCACCGCGAAGAAGATCGACGAGTACGCGCCCACGATCATGCCGACCAGCTGCACCAGCGCCAGGTCCTTCAGCGTGCCCACGCCCAGCAGCCACACCGCGATCACCAGCATGCCGACGATCGGCAGGATGCCGATCACGGTGGTGTTGATCGAGCGCATCAGCGTCTGGTTGGCCGCCAGGTTGGCGAATTCGGCGTAGGTGCGGTTGGTGCGGTGCAGCACACCGCGGGTGTTCTCCTCCACCTTGTCGAACACCACGACGTTGTCGTACAGCACGTAGCCCAGGATGGTGAGCAGACCGATCACCGCCGCAGGGGTCACCTGGAACCCGACGATGGAGTAGATGCCCGCGGTGACGACCAGGTTGAAGAACAGCGACGCGATCGCCGCGAGCGACATGTCCCGCTCGAACCGGATGCTGATGTAGATCATCGTCAGCAGCACGAACACCACCAGCGCGATGATCGCCTTACGGGTGACCTCACCGCCCCAGGTGGAGCTGATCTCGGCGATGCTGATCGCGTTGCGGTTGACCGCGCCGGTGGAATCCTTCGGATGGAACGCGTCGAACAGCGCGCCCTGCACCTTGTCCTGCTGATCGGAACTCAGTGTGTCCGAATTGATCTCGTACGAGGCCGAGGAGCCGGAGCCGACCTTCTGCACGCTCACCGGGGCGCTCCCGAGAGACCGGGCGTACACATCGGAGACCTGAGTGGTGCTCACCCCTGCGGCGGCGGGCAGGTCGATACGGGTGCCACCGGCGAAGTCGATGCCGAGGGTGAATCCGCGCAGCCCGATGCTCAGCCCCGCGATCACGACCAGCACCGCGGCGATCGCGTAGTACAGATTGCGCCGCCCGACGATGCGGAACCCACCGGTACCGGTGTAGAGCCGCTCGAAGAACCCGTGCTGAGGCGTTGCGGTCGCCACCTGGTCGTCCACGGTCTCCGCTTCCATGACAGGAGTATCGCTCATCGTCACGCCTCCTTGCCCACGAGCACACCGGCGGCGGCCTTGCGTTCCCGGGCGTATTGCGCGATCGCGCCCAGCCCGTTCACACTCGGTTTCGCCCAGAACGGCGAGCGCGAGGCCAGCATCATCAGTGGCGAGGTGACCAGGTAGAGCACGATCACGTCGAACACGGTGGTCAGGCCGAGGGTGAAGGCGAAGCCCTTCACCTGCCCGGCGGCCAGGATGTACAGCACCGCCGAGGCGATCAGGCTGACCGTCTTACCGGACAGGTTGGTGCGCTGGGCGCGCGCCCAGCCGCGCGGCACCGACGAGCGGAAGCTGCGGCCCTCGCGCATCTCGTCCTTTATTCGTTCGAAGAACACCACGAAGGAGTCCGCCGTCATACCGATACCGATGATCAGACCGGCGATACCGGCGAGGTCGAGGGTGAAGCTGATCCACCGGCCCAGCAGCACGATGACGCCGAACACCGCGAAACCGGAGGCGACCAGCGAGAATCCGGCCAGGAATCCGAGCATCCGGTAGTAGAGCAGGCAGTACAGCAACACCGCGATCAGGCCGACAGCACCGGCGATCAGACCCGCGCGCAGCGAGGACAGGCCCAGCGTCGCGGACACCGTCTCGGCATCCGAGGTCGCGAAGGACAGCGGCAGCGAGCCGTATTTGAGCTGATTGGCCAGATCCTTGGCGGCGGTGGCGGTGAAGTGGCCGGTGATCTGCGTGGAGCCACCCAGCTGCGGGCCCTGCTGCACCACCGGGGCGCTGACCACCCTGGAGTCCAGGGCGAAGGCGACCTGCCGGTTGACGTAGTCACCGGTGAGCTTGGCCCAGGGGTCGGGGTGCTTGAAGGTCAGATCGACCTCCCACTGCCCCTGCTGCTGGTTGAGGGAGGCGCTGGCGTCCTTGATGTCCTGGCCGTCGATGGCGCTGGGGCCCAGCAGATAGGTGCCGGTGCCGTCGGTGGAGCAGGCGACCAGCGGCAGGGTCGGATCGTCGTTACCGGCCAGCGGGTCGGGCTTGGTGCAGTCCAGCATGCCCAGGGCCAGCTGCTGGATCTGCGGGTTGGTGCTCTGGCGCAGCTTCTTGGCGGCGGCGATGGCCGTCTCTTATA